>JAHZIG010000050.1 GCA_019419865.1 Clostridiales bacterium
AGCACTTGACTTTTAATCAAGGTGTCCGGAGTTCGAATCTCCGATGGGTCACCAGTTTTAGCCCCGTGAGAACGTTAGTTCACGGGGTTTTCGTTTTATTTGAGATTTGTTCATTTAAGCGTTTTGACTATACTTTGACTATCACAGCATTTATTTTTATATTGCTGTGATATTCAGATTCTTACTCCACATAGATCCCAGTCTGATCGCTTATCGTCCACCCCGGCCTCTGCCAAAATCGTTCGTTCCGTATTCTTAGTTCTTGAAGCTTTTCCATATAGTCATTCGGTATATATCCTTCGGGGTATTGCTTTTCGTCTAATCCCAGCTCGCGATATATCTTATCATAATGAGATAATTCGAATTCATCCACGTTTAAATTTCCCATATCGTTAAACTCCTCAGGATTGTAATCAAGATATACCCCCTCGGGCGGGATGTCTTTTAAGCACTCAGGGAATGATGTTTCATATATCTTTTCACCATCATAACCATTCTTCCATACGATCTTAAAAATCTGTTTAGCGCCTTTATAAAAATCATAGAATGATAATTTATTAGCGACCATTTTAAACAAATCATGAAGACATACCGGGGCTACGATCCAACGTTGTTCTTCTGTTATATCGCAGCAGAAGCATAGGAATATTTCATTATCGGCATTTATACATGTGAATACAATAGGACATTCAAGCTCGACAAACACGAATTGTAGTTCGAGATCGCCGTGCTCGGGTAATCCTCTAAAATATGGACTGGGATATTTATTACCCATTATCAACACCCCCTAAGCTTAAATAATCATTCGGGCGACATAACCGCCGCCCGATTCAATTTATTTATTCCCCGTAGATCCCCGCGCGGTCGTTTATCACAAGTACGCGCAGTAGATCTTCTGTAAGTCCAAGATTGCCCTCTTCGTCGCCTTTGAGGTAACCCTTGTTTACAAGCTTCTGGATCGTAGGCTTCGCCCAGTCCGGCATATTCTCATCTATGTAGTTATAAACGGCTGTGTTGACTGCGCCGCCGAGATATTGTATGTCCTTGCCTATCGCGTTGATGACTTCGTTTTGTCTATTGTCCTCTTTCTGTATGTCGGTTATGCGACCGTTCAGCTCGTCATATTCTTTACTCATTAAATTATCCTCGCTTTCTGTATTATTTAATTCTATACCTAAGTATTCGCATACGCCCTTCGCTATTCCCAGAGCCAAAGCGTTTTGCCCAGCTTCGGAGGCTAAGTATTGATTGTCGCCGTAGTTGTCTATGAAAGCCGTCTCAACCAAAATGGCCGGCATATTCGTTCTTGTGATCACCGCGAAGTTTGCCGTCTTTACGCCTCTGTTAGTCCTGCCGGTCTCGGCTATAAGATGTTTCTGCACGCACTCGGCAAACCTGTAGGCGTTCGTGCCGGACCTATACGCGTATGTCTCAGCGCCGTAAGCCTTTGAATTGGCCGCGTTACAGTGGATTGATATAAACAGATCCGCGCCCCAACTGTTAGCGTTCGCCGCTCTGGTCGACAGGCTGGAGTTCAGACTGCCGTTACCTATAACGTCGTATATGGTGTTTCTGCTCATCTTGACGTCTATGCCGTTTTGGATCAGTAGAGCCTTTAGCTTATTGCCGACGTATACGGTTATATCCTGCTCTTTGAGCCCGTAGCCTACGGCTCCGGTATCGCCGCCGGAATAGTTATGTCCGGGATCGATATATATCTTTGTCATGTTATCACGCTCCTCGAATATATTATCTCATTTTAAAACTGACATGCGGGGGCGTATATAGATACGCCCTAACCGTTTTTCAATTCTTTCAAATATTCGTCAGCCTTGACCGCGTTCTTAGTCACGCTGTTGTTCTTCCACCAGCTCCACACGGCCGCGCCGATCGTGAACAGTATGCTGACCAGCTGATATATGTTATCCTCAGCTATCGGCAATTGTTCCTTGCCGAATATGGCCAAGAGTTGGTTCAAAAGAGCCAAAACTAATACTATCGTTCTCGCTATCGTATCCGCTTTCATTAGGTATCATTCCTTTCTCTTTCGTGTTCGAGTTGCTTGATTCGCTCGTCGTGGGTGTCCATGACCGCCTTGTGCTTCCAAAGCTTATCGTTTATCTCATCGATCTTCGCGCTGTGCGCGTTCAGTCTTTTTTCATGCGTGTTCGAGCTTCTTAGCAGCATTTCAATGTTTGAGTTGAGCTGGACTATGTTTATGTTCAGCTTCTCTATAGGCTTGTAGCATTTGAACACCACGCCTATCAGACTTGCGAGGGTTACTATAGCCACAACCATCATTCCCAGAAATTCATATGATATCATCGTTATCGCCTCCGTTTTGTTTAGCCGTATATCCGGCGTATATTTTAGTCTTACGACTTTATACCTACTTGAAAAATATCTTAATATGCGTATCGTCTATACGCTTTAAGACCTTGTATCCGCTTTCGAAGGCGGTAGCTTTCCCGTTATCGCCGACAGCGCAACGGCCGCCGACCGTACAAGTTCCGTCGTCTATCACTATCAGCTGTCCAAGCATACCTACCGTTGCCCATTCTCTGCGTTGAGAACGCGGTATGTATTCCTGAGCAGGGTCATAGTCGGGATTGACCGCGTACTCTTCAGCGTCGTACGCTTCGCGTAGGAGCTGTTGTTCCGTGTGCGTAGTGTCAAGTATATTGCCGTGTTCGTCTATATCGGGAACTTCTACGTCTGCATATTCGGCGTCGTGATGTACGATCTGGGTAATAGGTTGACCGAAAGCGTCGGTCAAATACATACCCTGCCATGAGTCCTCGTATGCGTTGCCGATAACCGAAGACGTTGCCGAGACTATCCCAACGATTTCGTCTCCGGCGTTTGCTATCTTTATCTTATCGTTAGCGCCCCAAGTAACGAATAACCCGCGTCTGTCTTCATTATCCGTATTGCCGTCTTCCCATTCAAGCAATTCTGCATAATCCGCGCCGGTACTGTTAAACGCCGAGAGCGCGTATACGGAACCGCTATATGCGACTCGAAACGCGTTTGAGCGCGTGATGGAAGAACCGTTGCCGACAATGAACGCATCGCCGGAGGTTCCAGAGCCTAGCCCCGCATTTCCCGTTTTGCTGTAGTGCCCGACCTTTGTTTGATACGCCGACGCCGTATTATTATTGCCGCCGAGAGTTATTGAGCTTTCGCCGCTCGCTGTGTTATTGTATCCGCCAACTACTACTGAATTATTGTTCCCGCTCGCCGTATTGTCGTTACCGCCTATGACGACAGAGCGATCTCCACTCGCCGTATTCTCGTCGCCGCCGACTACCGCGGCGTTATCGCCATTTACGCTGTTGTTCGAGCCGCCGACTATTGATGAATAAGCTCCGGTTACCGTTGTGGAGAAACCTCCGATAGAACCGCTGTAATTACTCGATACGGAAACGTTGCTTCCGCCTATGGTAGCGGCGCAGTAGCCGCTCGCAGTGTTGTAGTCGCCTCCGATGGAAGCTGTTTTATCTCCGCTCGCAATATTATTTTGTCCCGTCACCAGAGAACTTCCCCCGAAAGACGAATCAGCTAAACGCGAGCCTACGGTTAAATGAGTGGTTATAATGTCTCCCGTAGTCGAGGAGGTGTTCTTCCTGATGTTCGCCTTATCATAAGCCGCCTTAACGGCGGATGGAGTAGCCGCGATCCCGCTGGTCGTTCCGCTTGTAGAACTCGTGCTGGAGCTGAGCTTTAGATGCCCATAACTGGAGCTATTACCTACTCCGTAAGTAGTCGCCGTGCTCGCGTGAGAAGTTGGAGCTTTGCTGTTGGCTAAATCATAAGCCGCTTTGACAGCCGCCGGAGTCGCCGCTATACCAGCCGTTACATTGGCGTTTGAAGTTGTATTAT
>JAHZIG010000051.1 GCA_019419865.1 Clostridiales bacterium
GCAGGGCAAGGAATGATAAGAGATTATTATACGCCCATGCGCGTTTCCGAGCATATTATGCGAGGAAAATTTCGCGCTGGCGCTCTAATCCTGCCGGAGGCTAACGTGAAAGGTACTTTCAGGTTATATTCTCTCTTCTCCGGTCGGATAAAATTTGACTGTTTAGCTTATTAAATCTTTCGTTTTCCTTTAAAAACAGCCGCTGTTTGACATAATACAAGTATATCATTACAATTATTTTTATACAAGTATTTTGTTTGGTGGAAATCAAAGAAAATTCACAAAAGAATTTTACGCAGCTTTGATCATTCTTAACAAAATACTACAAAATTCTATTATACGCCGTTTGTATTTAATCAAAACTATAAATTCCACGCCAAAATTTTACAAACGTCTTACTTTTACATATTCAGCGTTTTAACCGAAAAGATAGCGCTAATCGTCTTCCAAACGCTCTTTCGGCTCCGCGTATGAAAGCTTTTCCCCGCGAACCAGAAACACTATTATAACCGAAGTGATAATTTCCGTAAGCGGCATAGCGAGCCATATGCCCAACTCGCCCATAAACAGCGGCAGTATTTCAACGAAAAGCACGCTTAAAATAAATCCCCTCGTCATACATATCAGCAGCGACTTCCCAGGACTTATAACCGACTGGAAATAGCTGATATAAACCATGTTTATTCCAAGAAAGATCATGCTTACAAAGTATATCCGTATCGCGGTCGGCGCTATAGCCAATATCTGTTCGTCCGGATTTAAGAAGATATATGTAAACAAATTCGGCGCTATCAATCCTATCAGCGAGACCGCGCCGCAGACGATCGCCGCGGTCTTTACGGCTAAACTCTGCGCCTTTTTGGCGCGGCCGATAAGTCCGGCTCCGTAATTATTGGAAATAACCGGCTGGGCCGCCTGACTTACTCCTTTAGTAAGACACATGACGACGATCACCGTGTTAGAGATTATGCCGTATACTGTAACGCCCGCGTTGCCGATATATTTTAGAAGCTGGGCGTTGAATATTAATATCACTATTCCTTCGGTTATCTCTATCAAAAAGCTCGCAAATCCGCTTACCGTTATATTCTTAAGATGCGCCGGCTTTATCCCTTTAAAATTTAGCCTCAATCCGTTTTTCTTAGTAAAAAAATGCGCGATAAGTATCAAGACGGTAAGACTCGTGCCAATGACCGTAGCCAACGCGGCTCCGGACATACCCATTCCAAGCGGAGACACAAAAACTATGTCGAGTATTATATTAGTCACTCCGCCCGCTATCACGGCCGCCATAGCCAGTCTCGGCGCTCCGTCGTTACGCACGAACGTCTGCAAAAACGAGGACATAAAAAACGCGCCTATCCCCCACACAATGTACGGCAGATAATCCATAATATACGGCTCCGTCTCCTCTGTAGCTCCTAAGAATACGGCTATATCTTCCATAAATACGACCGAGAATACCAATAGTAGTATACAGACCGCTATATTTAGAATAAGAGCCGCCGTAAAATACCTGTTAGCGTTTTCGAAGTCGCCTCCGCCCCTGAAAACGGACATCAAAACCGAGCCGCCGACGCCGAATAAAAGCCCCATGCCAAAGAATACGTTAAATACCGGCAGAACGATATTGAGCGCGGCCATAGCCGTACTCCCAAGAAATTTACCTATTATTATCGTATCCGCAAGCACATAGATCGACGTTACCATTGTCGCGCAGATAGCCGGGATTAAATAATGAAAAAACACCTTTGAAACCGGCCGCTTTATTAAATAATCGTTCATATCTTATTCCTCCGTCCCATATTTATTCCTGCGATCTGTCGCCTTGCTTATTCGATCCAAACTCAAACTGCAAGCAAGGCCTATTTAAAATATCACGAAACGCCGATTTTTGTCAACCGTATTTTAAATCGCGCGTCTTAGAGCCGGTCAATTCTATCATTTTTATAAATTTGCATTTCAAGGGTTGACAACGCTCTCTGTTTTTGTTATAATGTTACAGAAATGTTACAAAACATTTCAAAACCATTACAAAGAAGGCGAGTCCGATGGAAAATTTAGAGAAATTAGACGATCTTTTAGAAAAAACAATATCCGAATCTGAGAGCGAAAACTTAAACGCTGAGCAAGTCGAAGCCGAATCGGATAAAATTCGTTCGATCACATTGATAATGATGGACAGGATCGAAAAAGATCTTTCAGAAATGATCGCCGATTCAGAGCGCTCGTCCGGTATCGCATTTGGCGGCGCGGCGGACGCGATAGACGTTTCGGATACGCATGAACCTTCCTCAGCGGATATTGAGATTCCGATCGATCGTATCGAAAACAACGGCGCTGGGATCGACGAAGACGGTTTAAGGCATAGCTACAGAACGGTCGAAATAATATCGTCGCTGAGCGACGAGATGACCGATTACGAAGAATCCGGCGACGGTCTACCCGTCAAAAACAGCGATCTGCCGCCTCTTGAGGACAGCGTAAGACTTATAAGAATAAAAAACTGATTTAATTGTCGCTTATTCTATTAATCAATTAAAAAATTAATTGATTTAATATATTTGATTTAATATTTTTAGGGCTGAGAGACCGCCTTGACGCAAGCATGATACGCGTCGAGGCGTTTTCTCTTTTTTGGGGATATATCGATATCCGAGGATTTTTAAGGGATCGGCTCCAATAATGGATATGTTCTCTCAAAATAAATTTAGATTATCGCCATCTTTAAGTTTACGCAAGATTCCGGATATTACAAGGCGCGGGAATAATTCGTCTCCCGCGCCTTCCTATACGGGGCAGTTCTTCGACGTTCGGAATAAATCGCTCCGCGGCGTCGAGTCTTTTCTTTCTAAATAACGCGGTACCGTCGCGGCTGTAGTCTATACTCTCGCCTTCCTTGCAGGCCGTCATATTTATCCCCTCATGATTGATATAGACTAAGGTCAGATATTCTTCCCCGTCGTTCATCGGATCGCTCGGAAAGAGAGCGTCGTTCGCGGGATAGCCGTTCCAGTTGAACACGCTGTAGCGCTTCACCTTCCTCATTACGTCGCCGTACATGTTCGCGTTCCCGTAGCTCGCGGCGATGATTTTCAGCTTTTCGCCGTCCAGGCTGTAGCCGCCGCCCTGCGCGCAGATATAAAGGCTGTCATTCTGTCGCGCGCACGCGTAATACACGCCCGATGGAACTCTGTACTTTACCGTGAGATAAAACACGCGATCGCCGCTCAGCGTCTCTCCAAAAACGTTCGGACTTACTACTATATTAATGCTGTCGTTCTCTATGTACCGAGTAAGCCGAGTAGCGACGCTGCGCTTTTCAAGTCCGTCGCCGAACCATGCGTCGAGGATCACAAGGTCGCTCATGCCGAACAGGCTGTCTATGGTGCAGTCGAGCGCCCCGGCGATCATTGAGAGGAGCGCCGTATCCGGAAGCGAATGTCCGTTTTCACATATTTGGAGATACTTACTTTTCCTTCGATAATCTCAATTCGTTCTTGTTTCACCAGCAGCTCAAAGGCTTCGTTTATTGCCGAAGTAATATTTTGAGTCATTCGGTGGAAATTATACGCACGTGCAGTTTCGGTACAAAGAAACTCCTTTGTTAACCCAACTCTTTTGCTCAGAACCATGTACATCGCTTCCGCCAATTCCTCAGTGGATATATAATTGATTTTGATCCTGTATAATAAAAGTTGGCATTCCAACCTCAAGGATTTTGTGATATAA
>JAHZIG010000052.1 GCA_019419865.1 Clostridiales bacterium
AATCCTCACTGGTTGCCTGATTGATCTTGTGTCTAACTTTTGGGGGTCAGTACAAGAGGGGCGGCTATATTGCTTTTATAGTGAAAATCACCAGAAATATTATGACGAGTAACACTACTCGCAAAAATAATTTCATCAGCAATCACCTCCTTATGTAACATAATGGAGATGAACACCAACGTAGCGATTAGCGATTAGTTATTAGGGATTAGGCCTGAAAACAAACGCCGCGTCTCTATTTTTAAGCGGGTTTATGATATGATCGCTAAAGAAACCCAAAACAAAAAGCAGGCGGCGCCT
Organism: Clostridiales bacterium; assembly: GCA_019419865.1. Classification (GTDB taxonomy): domain Bacteria; phylum Bacillota; class Clostridia; order Monoglobales; family Monoglobaceae; genus Roslinia. The sequence goes on from JAHZIG010000052.1 coordinate 301, forward strand.
GCCCGTCCTTCAATTACCTCTTATCTGCTCAAATAATTATATAACATTCGACAAATCATGTCAATTTACAATTCATTTACAAACACGTATCATTGATTATGAACGCGCGGTTCTCTAAACAGCATAAGTTTTCGTTAGGTGTTACAGCCGCCGCTCACGCCCCCTATTCGCTATTCGCTAATCTCTAATCGCTACGAACATAGCGATTAGTAATTAGAAATTAGAGAATAGGAGGTAAAATGCGCCGCTTTAACGCCCAACGCCTTCGTTTGCGAAAGGGAATACGTTGTTTTCCTAATCGGCTACAGAAACCGTTTTTAAGTTACAGCCGCCGATTACGCTCCCTATTCGCTATTCGCTAATCTCTAATCTCTACGTTGCTACGTTAACAATTCCTTAACATCTATATGTTATAATTAGAAAAACTTGCGGAAAGGAGAGCGTCGGCGTGTTCTAAACACGTCGAACAACGACTGTTATGTTTAATATATTGCTTGTGGAAGACGATGCTGAGCTCAATCGTACCGTATGTTCGTTTTTGAACCGGAACGGCTACGAGGCGACCGGCTGCCGGGACGCGAACGAGGCGTACGACGCTATGTACGACAAGGTGTTCGACCTTATAATATCGGATATAATGATGCCCGGGATCGACGGCTTTCAATTCGCCGAGACCGTGCGCGGCATAAATCAGGAGATACCTATTTTGTTTATGACCGCAAGAGACGACTTTACCGCCAAACAACGCGGATTCAGGATAGGGATAGACGACTATATGGTAAAGCCGATAGACCTCGACGAGCTGCTGCTGCGTATAGGCGCGCTGCTGCGCCGGGCTAAGATCGCGTCGAATAAAAAGCTCAGCGTCGGGAACTTTATGATGGACGCTGAAGAGCGTACCGCGTATTTAGGCGAGGAGGAGATACCTCTGTCAAAGAGGGAGTTCGACCTGCTCTATAAGCTGTTGTCCTATCCTAAGAAAACGTTTACCCGTTTCCAGCTCATGGACGAGTTCTGGGACGCGGACAGCGCCTCGGGGCCGAGAACGGTGGACGTATATATGACCAAACTGCGCAGTAAGCTCGCCGATTGCAAGGACTTTGAGATAGTCACGGTCCACGGTCTGGGCTATAAGGCGGTGATAAAATGAAGATAGGCAAAACGACGCGGAGGAGGATACTCGCGGCCGCGAAGTTTATACTGTTCTTCGCTCTGTCGGCGGGGGTCGTGACCTGCAGTTTCCTGCTGTTTTTTCAGTACGCAGAGCTGGAAGAGGCCGCGGTCAGACGGAGCGCGCCGATCACGTTCGTAAACATAATATTCCTTAGCCTGATATTTACGGTCGTTTACGAGGTGTACAGACGTATTGCGGTAGACCGGCCGGTGAAAAGAATATTAAAGGGCATAGACGATATAATGAAAGGCGATTTCAGCGTCCGGATAAAAAAACTGCGCGAACACGGCGACGTGAACGAGTTCGACGCCATCATAGACGGATTTAATAAGATGGCGAAGGAGCTATCGAGCGTGGAGACTCTGCGCTCGGACTTTATCGCCAACGTCTCGCATGAGCTCAAAACGCCGCTGGCCGCGATCCAAAACTACGGCGTCATGCTTAGGGAGCCGGGGCTCGACGAGAAAAAGCGGATCGAATACGCGAAAGCGATCACCGACGCCTCGAGGCGTTTGGCGAATTTGATAACCAATATATTAAAGTTGAACCGGCTGGAGAATCAGCAGATATTCCCAGAGACCAGGGAATATAACCTCGCCGGTCAGCTCTGCGAATGTCTGCTCGGCTTCGAGGACGAGTGGGAGAAGAAAGAACTCGAGGTAGAGACCGATATCGACGAGGATATAGTTATAAACGCCGACGAGGAGCTTTTGAGTCTGGTCTGGAACAACCTGTTCTCCAACGCTGTAAAGTTTAACCGCGAGAGAGGTAAAATAACCGTTCGGTTGAGGCGGGACGGCGAATACGCGGTCGCGGAGGTTGCAGATACCGGCTGCGGGATAAGCCCGGACGTGGGCGCGCATATCTTTGAGAAGTTTTACCAGGGGGATACCTCGCACGCCGCGCAGGGGAACGGTCTGGGTCTCGCGCTCGTGAAGCGGGTCATCGATATCGTCGGCGGAGAGATCACGGTAAACAGCGCGCCGAACGCGGGAAGTACGTTCAGCGTAAGACTTAAACTTTAATATTTCTTTAACATCTTAAAAACAAAATACAAATAGGGGCTCCGTAGAATAGTACTCGAAGATAAACAATAATACTTTTTACGGAGGTCTTTAAAATGAAGAAAAGCAGTTTTATCGCAGTTGTAATGGGAACGGTCAGCGTTATGCTGTTCGCGCTGGGGATGTGCATGGCCATGCTGCCCGAGTGGAACGCGTTCGAGCCGGGTATAGTTTTCGGTTGTTTGGGGATTTTACTCGGACTTATCACGGTCTTCGTGTGGAGAAAGCTCGAGCATAAGGCGCCTATAAAAATAAGCGGGAAAGCGGTAGCCACGGTCTTGCTCGGCGTAGTCGGAGCGGTGGTCCTGGGCGTCGGAATGTGCTTCGTTATGGTCTGGGGAAATATGATACCGGGCATATTGATAGGTATCGTAGGAATAATCCTGGCGCTCTGCCTGATACCGCTCTGCAAGGGCATAAAGTAATAAGGTCGGGTGTAAACGGACTCTCCGGAAAGCCCGAAGCCGATCCCGCGCGGCCGCTTTTTGGCGAAAAAGTTCGGCGGTAAAATATAGAATTGAAAAAGAGGCGGTGATATGATGGAGGATCTTAATAAAGATAGAGGCGGCGCTTTCAGCTACAGCTATTCGGCCGAGCGCCAAAGGGAGATAGACGGCATAGTCGAGAAATACGCGCCGAAAGAGGAAGACGGCATGGAAAAACTCCGTAGGCTTGATAAGAGCGCGGAACGTCCCGGCATGATCGTTTCGATTACTTCCGGAGTTATAGGAACGCTGGCGCTCGGGCTTGGGATGTGCTGTACGATGGAGTGGACGGATCTATTCGCGGCGGGCGTCGTAATCGGCGCGATCGGGATAGCGCTGATAATAGCCGCGTATCCGCTGTTTGTAAAGATAACCAAGCGGCGGCGCGAAAAGCTGGCGCCTATTATACTTAAAATGAGCGAAGAGCTAAAAAAAGGAATGTGACAACGTAGAGATTAGGGATTAGCGAATAGCGAATAGGAGCCCAGAAGGTTTATGTAGCGTAAAAACGGCTTCTGTAACCGTATGGGAAAACAAAGTACCCATTTGCGCAAACGAAGGCGTCAGACGTTAAAGCGTCATATTTTACCACCTATTCTCTAATCTCTAATTACTAATCGCTATGTTCGTAGAGATTAGACCAGCTATAAAAAGTCAAGGGGAATTTAAGAAAAAAATAAAA
>JAHZIG010000053.1 GCA_019419865.1 Clostridiales bacterium
CATAGTTTTGCGCGTTTACGGCCTTTCTCGCCTCCGCGGTCAGCGCAATCATATTCACATATAGGTATTCAGCACCTAAAAAAATAAAGGTAAACACGCCAATTAAAAGAATGGCGCTTATTGTCGTCAGTTTTCGCAGTTCATCTATCATCTCGTTTATGCCTTTCTATGTATTCTAATGGTTTGCCATTTTCCGAAAAACAGAAAACGGCCTCCATGTTGCAGAGATATTCTTCTGCGACAGAGACCCTTCTTACTGCACCGATACCGCCTGTGTCTGGGCAGTATTGCTGTATGAAATTTATTCCGTTTCGCCGCCCAATGTACCCGATAAAAGGGATGAACACCTGGCTTGAATCCATGTGTGTCTGCTTTTCAATCTCCGTTCGCTTATTATATAGATATATAATTAATAATTATTATATCATAAAATTTATCTATATTCAAGTCCTAATATTATTTTGTCCAAATACACCAAGCAACCGAATCCGTTGAAACCGTGTCTATTTACAAATTTAACGATTGGCGGCATAAAGAAACGATTGCACCGCGATTTAACAATTACTCAAAATAAAAACACTTACAAAAAGCATAAAGAAACGCAAAAAATCGTACCCATAACAGCAATCACTAATTTATAAAATTTTAAAATCGTTTGTATTAAGGGCTTTCAGGAGAAAAAAAGAGCAGTAATTTTTTATCAAAATTACTGCTCCGATTTGGTCGAGGTGACAGGATTTGAACCTGTAACAAACAACGTTTTTATTAGAGTTTTATAGAAATTGACTGTTTTTTGACTGACAAACTTTATTTGCTCATCATAAACCTCGCCTGTAATTATTCTCCTCTGTACAACATCTTATAAACCACCCCGGCCTCTGCCAAAATCGTTCGTTCCGTAATCTAAGCGCCTGTAGCTTTTCCATATAGTCATTCGGTATATATCCCTCGGGGTATTGCTCTTCATCTAATCCCAGTTCGCGATATATCTTATCATAATGAGATAATTCGGATTTATCCACGTTTAAATTTCTCATTATCAACACCCCCTAAGCTTAAATAATCATTTGGGCGGCATAACCGCCGACCGATTCAATTTTTTACTCCCCATAAATCCCCGCGCGGTCGTTTATCACAAGCACGCGCAGTAGATCCGTAGTCAGGCCAAGTTTGCCCTCTTCGTCGCCTTTGAGGTAGCCCTTGTTTACAAGCTTCTGGATTGTAGGTTTTGCCCAGTCCGGCATGTTATCGTCTATGTAGTCGTAGATCGCTATCGTGCTATTGACTGCGCCGCGTCCTTACCTATCGCGTTGATGACTTCGTTTTGTCTGTTGTTCTCTTTCTGTATGTCGGTTATGCGACCGTTCAGTTCGTCATATTCTTTACTCATTAAATTATCCTCGCTTTCTGTATTATTTAATTCTATACCTAAGTATTCGCATACGCCCTTCGCTATTCCCAGAGCCAAAGCGTTTTGCCCAGCTTCGGAGGCTAAGTATTGATTGTCGCCGTAGTTGTCTATGAAAGCCGTCTCAACCAAAATGGCCGGCATATTCGTTCTTGTGATCACCGCGAAGTTTGCCGTCTTTACGCCTCTGTTAGTCCTGCCGGTCTCGGCTATAAGATGTTTCTGCACGCACTCGGCAAACCTGTAGGCGTTCGTGCCGGACCTATACGCGTATGTCTCAGCGCCGTAAGCCTTTGAATTGGCCGCGTTACAGTGGATTGATATAAACAGATCCGCGCCCCAACTGTTAGCGTTCGCCGCTCTGGTCGACAGGCTGGAGTTCAGACTGCCGTTACCTATAACGTCGTATATGGTGTTTCTGCTCATCTTGACGTCTATGCCGTTTTGGATCAGTAGAGCCTTTAGCTTATTGCCGACGTATACGGTTATATCCTGCTCTTTGAGCCCGTAGCCTACGGCTCCGGTATCGCCGCCGGAGTAGTTATGTCCGGGATCGATGTATATTTTTGTCATGTTATCACGCTCCTTGTGTATATTATCTCATTTTAAAACTGACATGCGGGGGCGTATATAGATACGCCCTAACCGTTTTTCAATTCTTTCAAATATTCGTCCGCCTTAACCGCGTTCTTAGTCACGCTGTTATTCTTCCACCAGCTCCATACAGCCGCGCCGATCGTGAACAGTATGCTGACAAGTTGATAGATGTTATCCTCAGCTATCGGCAATTGTTCCTTGCCGAATATGGCCAAGAGCTGGTTTACAAGAGCCAAAACTAACACTATCGTTCTCGCTATCGTATCCGCTTTCATTGGGTATCATTCCTTTCTCTATCGTGTTCGAGTTGCTTGATCCGCTCGTCGTGGGTGTCCATGACCGCCTTGTGCTTCCAAAGCTTATCGTTGATCTCGTCGATCTTCGCGCTGTGCGCGTTAAGTCTTTTCTCATGAGTGTTTGAGCTTCTTAGCAACATTTCTATGTTTGAGTTGAGCTGGACTATGTTTATGTTCAGTTTCTCTATAGGCTTGTAGCATTTAAACACTACGCCTATAAGACTTGCGAGGGTCACTATGGCTACAACCATCATTCCCAGAAATTCATATGATATCATCGTTATCGCCTCCGTTCCGTTATGATTCTATTTAAAACGTTTGGTTCCAGTTGTTGGAGCTTCCGTCCATATTTATCCGTACTACCGCGGAGGCTGTAGGCGGCGTTTTCACCATGTTGTTGTAAACGAAGACTTTACCCGACGCGGCGCTGTTTACCTTCACCGGCTCTAACGGGAAATCTATTACGTTATTCGTTATCATAACGTTGCTTAACGCGTTGTTAACGTTTATCGCGCTGTTTCCCGTGTTTGAGTAAGTTTCTTTGAAAAAGTTGCCGTCTATTATCACCTCAGACGCGCCGTATACGTTTATGGCCTCCCAGTCGTAAACGTTGAATACGTTGTTTTTAAGAGTTATGTTTTGGGAGTTGTTGTTTATACTTATGCTTATTTGAGATTCCGTTATCTCGAACTGAGAGTTTGTAACCTTAATATTACTGGAGCTTCCTATCGATAAAGAGCCGGAATCGGATCCCTGCAGCGAAAAGCATATATTATCGACGCGTATGTTCTCGGCCTCGTCAATGTTAATCGAGGTCAGATATTTTTGGTCTCCGCTTTTTATATGCATGTCGGATACGGTTATACCCGAGCAGGAACTAACGTCTATTATATGACTATTACTGTTAGTGGAGCTTGCGGAATACGTGTCGATTATCGTTGACGCTCCCGAGCCTTTGAAAGTCACGTTTGACTTTAATTCGACGCCTTGAGGCGCGGTGGCGTTAGAAATATTATTGGAAAATACAAACGTCCCTTCGCTTAGCTGAACTATACCGCCGACCGAGGGCAAGCTATCGACGGCGTCTTGTATCGTCTCCTCGTCGTTTGTTCCCGTACAAATATAGTCAGCTCCGGATTTGGACTTAGCGCTCGCGTCCGAAGCCGCTACGAAGACGGTCGACGTATGTTGTGCATAATCCTCTATGCTAACCGCCTTATCATAAGCCGC
>JAHZIG010000054.1 GCA_019419865.1 Clostridiales bacterium
TGTGATTTTCTTGAAAATTAATCACTACTATATTATACGAGGGATTAGAGATTAGAAATTAGGAGTCCAAAACGATTCTGTAGCGTGTTAGCGGCGGCTGTAGCCGTTTAGGACTACAACGTGTTCCATTTCCGCATACGTTGGAGCCAAACGTTAAAGAAATAAATTTTACCACCTATTCTCTATTCGCTAATCGCTAATCTCTATGTTGCTACGTTAATATATTTTTTCTTTTATATTCCGTATCTTATGGATACGATCATTATAAAGTCTTGACTTAACTTAAAGTCAATATCTTTTTTTCTTTTCATATATAATTTTAGCGCAGCGTTTTAGAAATAGCAAATACTTATATTGTATGCCGAATTATACTGGTAAGGCATGACAAATATATTGATAGTATAACTTAGGAACTTATATAAACAAAAAAACGGCCTTTAGGCCGTTTAGGAAAACATAGTATTCCATTTTTTCAGACGTTAGAGTCAACGTAGCGATTAGAGATTAGAGAATAGCGATTAGGAAGCCCAAACACTGTTGTAAACAAAAAACGGCTTTTGCAGCCGTTTAGGAAAACATAGTATTCCATTTCGCAAAAGTTAGAGTCAAGCGTTACAGCGGCGAATTTTACCCCCTATTCGCTAATCTCTAATCCCTAATCCCTATGTTGGTGGAGACAACAGGAGTCGAACCTGTGACCTCTTGCATGTCAAGCAAACGCTCTAACCAGCTGAGCTATGCCTCCACGATATTCGATTTGTTTGTCCGGCGTTTCGGCGGTTTCCGAACCTGAGAGCCGAACTGCGGCGGAATGATAAGACCCGATAACGCGCCGAAATAAGACGGCGATTTATAAGGTGGTGCGGGTAAAAGGACTTGAACCTTCACGTCTGTTGACACCAGAACCTAAATCTGGCGCGTCTGCCAATTCCGCCATACCCGCAAGCGCCTATATAGTATAACACGCTTTTTGGGCTTTGTCAACCGAAAATTAATAAAAACGACGGCTCCGGAGAATGTTCGCCGACTTCGGAGCCGCGCGTCGGTCTGGAGCAGACAATGGGAATCGAACCCACAACCTCAGCTTGGGAAGCTGATGTTTTACCACTAAACTATGCCTGCAAGCAAGCGACTAATATATTATATACCAAAACTTATAGAATTTCAAGTCCAAATTTAAAATTATTCAGTCTTTTTTACGGAAGCCCGCGCCGTAGATCCAAACTTAAATTTGATGAATAAGTTGGCTTTTTTGTATTGATTTTAACGCGAAAACAATATATAATGTTGGTACGCACAAACTTTTATATTTAGGAGGAACCCTCTATGACAATGGAAAAGATCATTAGCGAAAACAAGGCCTGGATAGACGAGGTCTGGGAAAAACTCGACAAGAAGCTGCAAGTCGTGAGCGAGCGCTCGTACGATAAGATCCCGTACACGACGCTGGGCGGAGTCCACGACAACAAGCTCGAAGAGAAATGCGATACGCCCGAGCTTATCGACAGGGGCGCGGCGTGGTGGACTAACGGTTTCTGGCCGGGCATGATGTGGCTGATGTACGCCGGTACCGGAAACGAGCAGTACAAGAAGGTCGGCGAGCACGCGGAGGAGCTTCTGGACGCGGCGTTTAAGCAGTACGACGGACTGCACCACGACGTCGGATTTATGTGGAACATCTCGAGCGGCGCGGATTACCGCCTGACCGGAAGCAGAGAGGCGAGGCTGAGGACGATCTACGCGGCGGATATTTTAGCGGCCAGATATAACCCGATGGGCAAGTTTATCCGTTCCTGGAACGCGGATCACGTCGGCTGGGTCATAATCGATTCTATGCTCAATATCCCGCTTCTTTACTGGGCGTCGAGAGAGTTCGGCGACGACAGATATAAGGCGATGGCGATGAATCACGCGGATACCGTTATGAGAACGCATATCCGTCCGGACGGCTCGGTAAGGCATATCGTGAGTCTCGACCCCGAGACCGGGGAGTTTATAGAGGATTTCGGCGGTCAGGGCTACGCGCAGGGTTCGTCCTGGTCGAGAGGTCAGACCTGGGCGCTCTACGGCTTTGTACTCAGCTATATACATACCGGGAAGCAGGAATATCTGGATACCGCTAAGAAGGTCGCGCACTATTTTATCGCGAACGTGGCGGGCGACTGGGCGCCGAGAGTGGACTTCAGGAGTCCGGAGGAGCCGGTATACTACGACAGCACGGCGGCGGCCTGCGCGGCGTGCGGACTCATCGAGATAGCCAAGGCGGTGGACGAATACGAGAAGCCGCTCTATATGAACGCGGCGATGAACCTGCTCAAGACGATAGAGGAGAGATGGTGCAACTGGGATATGGACGAGGATTCCATAGTTCAGATGGGGACTGAAGCCTACTACCCCGGCGGCGGCGACAAGGGCAGACATATACCGATCATTTACGGAGACTACTACTTCATCGAAGCGATCTATAAGCTGAGAGGAAACGATATACTGTTCTGGTAACGTAGAGATTAGCGAACGTAGCGATTAGGGGCGGAAATCGCCCCTTTAACGTCTGACGCGAGCGTATGAGAAATGGAATACTTTGTAGTCCTATGCGGCTACAGAAGCCGTTTTTAACGCTGCGACGGCGTATTTGACTTCCTATTCGCTATTTTTTGTATCGTCAAGTAAAAATCGAAACGCGGCGTTTGTAAAAGAATTGTAAATTGACATGATTTGTCGAATGTTATATAATCATTTTTAGCAGAAATCGGAACTTAAGCGGTTATCCTCTCTACTCTCTTAAAGAAGGGAGGCGTTATCCCACATAATGACGGGTGATAATTGCTATGAAATATATACTTAGAGTACTTGTACTCACTATTATATTTCTCATAGTTTTCACTATGAAAGCAATATAGCCGCCGGCAAATGAAGTGAACCCAATTAGTTAGACAAAAAAGTCTAATGAAAGGGTTTTTTTC
>JAHZIG010000055.1 GCA_019419865.1 Clostridiales bacterium
CATTAAGCAGATCGGTCAGCTTTTGCCCGTCTATAGTGACGTTTTCACCCTCTGCTCCTATGTCTACTTCTATTGTATTACCGTTCTTGTCCGTAAATCTAAACTTCTTTGTTGACGGCATTTTCTTTACCTCCTATACTGTAATAATGAAAAAGCGCCGGCGTTTTACCGGCGCTATGACGTATGTTTTTATTCTACGACTTCAAACCATAAACTGTTCGGCGCGGCCGTCGTAGGAGCCGTGGCGCTTACCGTTATGGTCGGCATGTTATCGATCTTTACCTTATCGTCAGCCGATAAAAGGCCGGGGCTCGATCCGGTCGCTTCCGTATACGTGGTATCCGTGCTGTTTACGATAATATTGCCTTCGCCGTCGGTCGTGACCGTCGTCGCGCCCGTTCCGCTTATCTTGACTTCGTCGTTCGACGCGTCCGATCCGGCAAGAGTTATTTTAACGTCCCCGTTCGCCGCGTTTTGGTTCGCGCCCAAATCGTAGGTCGTGGTCTCGGTGATATATCCCGAATCGTTAGCGAGATCGCTCGTCTTGGTCGGTACGGTGATATTGATCTTTCTGTTTGAGTCGGGCGCTACGTCGCTGCTGTTGACCTGAACGCCGACTATGACGTTTTCCTCCGCGTTCGACGGAGCGTGCGCCGTCTGGCTATGATCATAGGCTATCTTACCTCTATCGCCCCTGTACGCCGTCGATTCAGTTTCTCCTAACGCGAGATTATCCGCTATCGGAGCGTATACGCTTCCAGACCAGCGATACGTCTTATTGGTTTCAAGATCTATGTATATCTTGCCGCCCTCTCCGGTTATCTCCGTAGCAAAGCTATTCTCTTCATAGAATTTATTATCGCTCGAATTTAAATATCCCTCGATTACGTCGTCTACATAAGAGGGAAGCTGTGAAGACGGAACTTTGCCCGTCGCGTCAAGTTCCGCGACTCCGTTACTGGTTCCCTTCTGAGACGTAGATATTTTACCGTCGAGCGCGTCTTGCAGACCCGTAACGTTTTCTATCGTATGATTATGGCTGTTGTCGTTTACGGTCACGTTTCCCGCCGAATCGACCGAAATGCCTCCGCCGGACTTAACGCCGCCTATTTCTGCCCCGGCTACCGGGAGCTGGTAGTTGTTCGCGCCTTCCTCGATACCGTCAAGCTTCGATTTCTCATCGTCTGTGAAGTCGTTGGAAGACAAACCCTTGCCGGTCTCTTTATCGACCTTATTGTCAAGCTCGCCGTCGAGGTTCGTTATATTGGTCTCCGCGGTCGATACTCTTTCAGTGAGTTCGCCCAGGTCTGCGGCTACGTCTCCGCCCTCCGCTTCCCAGTCCTCGGCTGTGGTTCCCTTAAGCGTATACACGGTCTTAGTTGCTTTGACATATACCTTCATACTCTCATACGCGCCGTTTTCGGTTATCAGCGCGTCTCTGTCCTCGATGGTATCGACTACCGATCTTCCGTCGAGCGGAACCTGAGCCTGTAACTTAAAGCCTGACGCTACGTTTATTCCTGTGAATTTTTCAAATGCTGACATTATATTCTACCTCCTGTATTAGTGCGCGAATTTCATATTAAACGTCGATACCGTAGTCGGCGCGGACGTATATACATAATACTGCTGCGCCGTACCGTCCAAGCCCGTTATCGATACTGTGGTCTGCGTAAACGTGTCGGTAACGTTAAACCCGTTCGGGTCGGTTATCGTCTTGATAACGCCGTTCGCCGCCGGAGTAGCAAACACCATCTTCTGATTGTTCGCCGTGTAAGAGATCGTTTTAGTTCCTTTCCCCTGAACCATCTTGGTAAGGCCCTTTACGGTAGTCTCGTCCGCCGTACCGTCGGCGGCTATAACGCCCTGATAATACGGGTATACGAACGTAAACGTTCCCGTATTCGCCGACGTGACCTTTGTATCCGCATCGGTTACCTTAGCGGTAAAGCTCTTGTTTTCGCTCACATTAACGCTTACGGTAAAGTTCAGCGTTCCGGAGCCGCCGGAGTTTATCGAGCTCAGATCGTCGCCGGACTTGGAGCCGAGAGAGGAAGACCCGTCGAATACCTCGACCGCAGTAATGTTCGCCGATTTCTTTGTAACGTTTACGTTGATAGACGTTACGCTCTGGGTATCGCCTTTTTCAAAAGTACCGCCGTTAGACGGAGACGCTACCGCCGCGCTTACGACCGGCGCAACCCACGGATAGAGTATCCTGGTGAGCATATCGGTTATGGATACGTTATCGAATGTAGACCCCGCCGCTATGCCGCCGTG
>JAHZIG010000056.1 GCA_019419865.1 Clostridiales bacterium
TATTTTTTTCTTAAATTCCCCTTGACTTTTTATAGCTGGTCTAATCCCTACGTTGCTACGTTGTCTGCTCTTCCAGTCTACGACGATCTCGTTAGGTATGTAATGCGTATCGTTAAAAGAATGTAGATTCGTCGCCTCGCCGGGGCTGCGGTTGATCAGATCGAACCGTTCGCCTAAAAAGGTCAGCAATCCCTCGGGGGTGGGATCGTAATAATTGAACGCCTCTTGCCAGCATTTTCTAATAACTTCGTCGCCGTGGGCGAGTCCGTTTGAGATAAGCCGGGCGAATTCCAGCTTCACGGTTTCCGCGGACGCGGGGTTATTCGTCTTGGATACGGCGATACGCTCGAATATCTCCTCGGGCGCAAGACGTCCGCAGCCGCAATTATACAGGCGGGACAGCGCGCTCCAAATCAGATGTCTGGCGCGTCCGTACGATACGCCGAGCATGTTCGCCGCGTCTTTGTAATTTTTAAAGTGACTGTATAAGATTAGCGTTTCGATCCCCCTTTTCGATATATTTCCTATCGTGTATTTATTATGAAAATCCGTCCGGTCTTCTAATCTGATCTTTCTCAAAAAGGTCTTCAGTTCAATTCTTCTAAGAACCTCTTTTAAAGAGGCGCGATTTTTATCAACGGTTATTGAAAACGAAAAGTGTATATCGCTCTTATCGGCGGATTCAAAATGCGCCTCAAGAATCGAGAGAGTCTCGCAGTCAAAAACGCTGTAGATCCCGCGCAGTCCGTTTATCTCAAACCTGACCGGCGTCGCCGGAGCCGCGTCCGGCTCGCAGTTTTCCACGCTGTCCTTTAGCTTTTCTTCGATATCGATATTATAATTGAAGAAATCGATCGTTATGTCGAAGTCTTTGTTCTCGGATTTAGATTCTATTCCGCTCTTGCGGCGGCAAGGCTCGAAGATATCGAGATACAGCCCGTTGGGCAGCGGCAGAGAAACTCCGCCGTAAATGAAGCGATTATTTTTGATCTTTAACATAGCGCCCAGCTCCTTTGTAAAAAAATTAGTCGCATAAAAAGCGTTCTAATCTTAATATTTAAAGTATTAGCGCTTTAGTATAGTTTACGCTATTTTTCCGTCTTATTCAGACAAAGTTAGTCATTTAATCTCTTGGTTAGGCATGGAACAAAAATTTTTGTTTAAATATTAGAGACGGAGCGAGTTATGGCGAGTTGAGTTACAAAAAAATTTGAATGATTATCTAAGTTAGATAATAATTATACAACTTGTTATGAATTATATTGTATTTATATGTATAATTTAGAAAATAAGCTTATACAATCAGGAGTTTCATTTAGGAGGAAAATCGCTTGACAAAACCGTTTTTTATAATATCAGGCAACGTATGCGGCGCGCGCGTTCGTTTAGGACGCGCGTTACAGAAGCCTCCGATTACGCAAGAAGAATTGGCGCAGTACATACAGTTTATGGGATATGAGAATATGACGAAACGAATTATATCCAGAATTGAAAATAATCAGCGTCATGTATGCGACGCCGAACTCATGATCTTGGCAAAGGCGCTGAACGTGAGTATAGAATGGCTGTGCGGAGAAGGAAACGATTTGGCAAATTGACGCCTGCGCGGAAGTATTGGAACTTAAACGGAGATATATTCCGAAAAGGAAAACGTAACTATAATAAATAAAAGAATTGTAAACTAACATAGAGATTAGCGAACGTAGCGATTAGGGATTAGCGAATAGCGAATAGGGGGTAAAATTTGTTTCTAAAGCGCCGAACGGTTATGTTTACGGAAGTGGAATACTTTGTAAAGGAATTGTAAATTGACATGATATGTCGAATGTTATATAATTATCGTTAGCAGAAAAGAGGTAATTGAAGAGCGGTTAGCCATCTCCTGCGTTGCATTTGCAACAGAAAGGAGGTGAGAGCTATGTGGAAAACATTATTTAAAGTAATAATTTCTATTATTATTTTTATAATAATAGTTACCATAAAAGCTGTGAAGTGAACCCAATTAGTTAGACAAAAAAGTCTAATGAAAGGGTTTTTTTCAT
>JAHZIG010000057.1 GCA_019419865.1 Clostridiales bacterium
TGCTCTCCGACGTAGCTCATCGTCGCGGTCGCGGTTATCGGCTTGGACTCGCTTGTTTCGCTCGAGCCGGAGGTCAATTTACCCTCTCTGATCTTTTGCAGGTTCGATTGACCTTCGTTATCGTCCGCGACGCCCGAACCCAAATTCGCGCTTACAACGTCGTCGCCCGTGATATTCCTGTACTTGGTTCGCACTCCCTCGTACCACGCGCTGTTCAGCCCGTTCGGGTCGTTGGCCGCGCCTACCGGGCAATATTTCTGTTGTATCTGCCTGTAGTTTAAGCCTATGTGCAGGTAGTTGCGCGATATGTTTGAGATACAAGTCGTAAGCCCCTGCTCGAGAGAGTCGAACTGTTTGAACGTCATAGACTGCGATCCGACCATGTACCCAAAATAGTTATGAGCGTTTATCGCGGGCTGATAAGTGGTGTCCGCGCTCTCATGGCAAGCGATAGCGGCCGCAAACGCCGGGTTTACCTGATACGCTATGCATATCTCCCAAAAAAGCTGACCCTGTCCGGCTAAGCCTCCGCCCTCGAAAGCCTTGTTTAAGTCCTCGACCGTCACAACGTCGTCCCAAGTTTCAAGGTTCAAAGACTCCGCTATACTCTCCATCGTCTCGCCGTCGTACGGCGGGGTGACGTAGCAAAATTCCGAAACGCTTCGCCCATAATTAACAGACACGGCGTTCCCTGAATTACCATCTACAGAAGAAAAAGTTCCGCCGCTCGCGTCCTCTTTTACTATGCCTATATGATCTGCATATCCGCCGGTGAAACCTTCAATAAATAAATCCCCCATCTTTGGAGAATACCCGCTGCCTTTTGCGTGATATGTTCCGATTCCTCTGTCTCTTGCGGCAAGCGCGAAATTCCACGACGCGCCCTCGCCGCCGTAGTCGTCAATACCTATCTGTTCAAGACACCATGAAACGAAGAATGCGCACCATGCCTCGTTATTGACGCCGAAAGACGCCCCGTATTTATTGTAGTTGTTCGCGCCCTCTGTATATCCCACTTCTTTTAAGGCTACGTTTACTAAATCTCTTCCAGTCGCCAATTGATCACCTCTTTTTTTGGGTAAACAAAAAGACGCCCGTGCGAGCGTCTTAGCTGTTTTAAGTTTTAATCCGTTAGGTTCAATTCCTGCTTAAGCAGTCTTATTCCTTCCACGACCGCGTTGACCCTTTGCGTTTTCATGGCTTCAGCGCATTTTTCGATGTCCTCTATCTCTTTTTTGGACATCCTGAAACCGATCTTCTCCGTTCTGGGATTGACGGTCGGCCTTCCCATCTTCCCGATAATATCACGTCCTAAAAAAACTCTTGATTTTTTGGGGCAATCCGTAGTATAATATATTCAGCGAGGGGACGGCGGCAAGTCCGTCCCGTGTTTACCTCTTAAGGCTTTGCTATTCCTCAAGCAAGGCTTTTATTTTTGCTTTCGCTTCTTCGAGATCTTTACACCCCTCAAGAATTTCAAGTATCATCTTGATTATCAGGTTCATCTGCTTGTCTGTCATTACCTCCATTTTGGCCTCCTTTCCCGTCTTGCCCCGTTATTAACAGTCTCTCAACTGTTATACATATTATAACATAAGGTCGACCAAAAGTCAAGAGGTTTTTATAACTATTTTAAATTTTACCCGCTGTTTCCAGCAAGCCATTCATCGTACGTTCCGTAACTGTCGTCGGTAAGCTTTACAGTCTGCCCCTCGCTCAGTATCCCGTACGCCTCGCATAGCTCCGCGC
>JAHZIG010000058.1 GCA_019419865.1 Clostridiales bacterium
ATGTATATGCCTCCACACTGTATGGCCAAATCCAAGAAGAAATTCTTTTGAGACAAACGGGAGAAGATCATCTTGACTTGCCTCTTCTCCCGCCGGTACAGGTATAAGACAACGATTAGCAGCAGGATAGAGGAGATCTCAAAAATAGGCCTCAGCCTGTAATACTCAAATAAGGGGGAGCGCTCGGGCAGTAAATAGATCGCTGCGAACAAAGCCGCCAAAACCAAGAATATGTAAAGTAGGTGCTTCATCATTCTTCAAATTTATAAGTCCTCGCGGGACTACGGTAAATTATGAGACCAAAGGTATGAATATTTATTAAACAGTCAATGAAAATCAACGATAGTCTTAATAATAAATAATAATGTTAACACGGGAGGAAGAAATAAAGCCGTCTATCACCGTAGTCCCGCGAGAACAGCGCCTACCTCTCCCGCAATCATCCATCCATCCCGGCTTATATCTCGTCCGGAGATTCCCGGTCGGAGCCGAAAAAGGCCCGGCCCGGATGCCAGTCGACCGTATGGATAAGTTTCAATGCCATGATGGTAATCTTGTTTTATGGAGGCCAAAGGTAGGGAAAAATCTCAGGAAAGACCTTTAGAAAGGAGGAGAGGATGCGGGAAGGAAGCAAGTTGTCATTTCCGGGTGCCGGAAACGGACGTTTCCATGTATCGGAAACGAGAGCTTCCGGGTATCGGAAACGAAAGCTTCCGGGTGTCGGAAACGAGAACTTCCGACACCCGGAATAAAAGTTAAACCTCATCGGGGCTTTCGCTATCTCCATCACCTCCGCCCACGGTTAATGGATAAGGGAAGCGATTCCGGCGTACTTCCTTCAAAAAGACTTTACTGTTGCCACTCGAGCGAGTAGCCACCTCCAAGTAATACGTGCCATCCTCCAAGGCGGGGATGATAAGCGAGAAGGCCGACGGATCGTTGCGCAACACGGAGGTCATCGGCACGGCTACCGACGTTTGGGAGCCGTCCTTCACGAAGAAGAAGCCCACGGCATCTCCCGTCTCGCCGGCGATCTTGATACGTTGCCCGCTGCCGGTCAATCCTCCGCCCGGGGTCAGTTTCGTATTCACGGCACCGGACGCTACGTCCGTCACGCTGATGATCGTAGGCAGCCCCTCCTCCACGTGGCTGACGATCACGCTGATGTCCGTCAGCTTCGAACGAATCTCCGCCGTGGGCGTGGAACGGAGCACGACCTTGTTGCGCGCCGGGTCGAACTGCGCCTTCGGGCCGATGAACGAGCCCTCCACGCCCAAGCTGTTCGTCGTGAAACCGAACTCCACGGTACTGCCCGAGTACAGCTCCTCCTCGGCCACACCCTTGATCTCACTGTAAATACCTTCAATCTCCGAGGCCGAATATTTCGTACCGAGCCGAGCGGCGGCCAGCTTGCATAAGTCGCCGATCGAACGACTTTGTACGTAAGTGACGTTGAACGTGAAATCGTCCGTGCGCGCCGTCAACTTGTTCTCCACCAGCTTACCGGTGATACTTCTTTTCTTAGGTTCTGCCATACTATCATTCAGATTATGGGCCTCTCTTGGATAGAGACCCTAGTTATTAAACACCCAAATGTAACAATAAACTTTCACTCCGACAAGCGGGAATCGGATTACTATTCACGCTTTCCCAAAAACTATTTGTAAGCAAAACCTAGCCAACTCATAATAATTTGTTACTTTTGCGGTGGTTTTAAATAGGAACAACATAATTA
>JAHZIG010000059.1 GCA_019419865.1 Clostridiales bacterium
ATAAGTGTGTGAATGTTTGAGGAAAATGTGCCAACTATTATTGACAATATCAGTTCGCTCTGCCTAAGATATTCGACCCGGACACGAACCAGGACAAGGACACCTGGAAGTTCCAGTTCAGGCTCTATCACGACGCGTTCGTGTACGAGAACAAGGCGAGCGGCATATATCTGCATAAGGCTCCGGCCGCTACGGGCTAAGAGAAAAGAGGCGGATAATCTATGCTGATAACTAAAGGCGGGATAAGCAGGAACATAGACGATAAGAACGCCGCCGTGTATATCGCAAAAGGTTATACGGCGGTAACCGGACAAGGGGTAGATAAAGATGCAGGAAAGGCTAAAACTGCTAAAACAACTGCTCGGAATAAGCGACGACAGTAAGGACGCGATCCTCGAATACGAACTTAGTACGGTCGAGGATATGATACTAAACTACTGTAACATTAAAGAGATACCGGACAGGCTCGAGAATATCCTTATCGGCATGTGCGCCGACTATCACCGCGCGTCCGGCTACGGCGACGAAGAGGGCGCGGGAGTAGTTAAGAGCGTGAGCGAGGGCGACACTTCGGTCTCGTACGGTTCGGCGTATTCGGTATCCGAGAATCCGGGCATGGAGTTTTTGAAGGGATATACGGCGCAGCTTAACAGATTCAGGAGGTTTGGAAAATGAATAGGGCTAAGGCGCTCCGTACGCTATGGACGGACAAAATGAAAATAGAAATTTCAAAATACCAAAAAGACGAAACAACAAGGCGACAATTACGCCGTACTGTAGTAGTCGCGGAGGGCGAGCCGTGCCGGGTCTCGTTTTCTTCAGCGCCGGCGGTCTCGGATCAAGATGGAGTCGCCGGACAGACTCAATCGGTCAAGCTGTTTTGCAGTCCGGATATACGGATCGAGCCGGGTTCAAGGATAACCGTAACGCGGGGCGGCAAAGAGACCGCGTACGCTATGAGCGGCGTTCCGGCAGTGTATAAGTATCATCAGGAAATCAATCTCGAGCTGTTTGAGAGGTGGGCGTAATGTCAAAAGGCGGAAAATGCGAATACGACGACGTGATGAGGTTCCGGGCTAACCTTGAGAGGTTTCAGGGCAGGGAGCTCGACGCGCTGGCAAGATGTATCTGTAACAAGATAGCGGAGGCGCTTGTAAGCGACGTGGTGAACCTTACGCCGCCCAGATCCGGTCACTTAGCGAAGAGTTGGCGGCAGTCGGCGGCAAGGAAAAAAGGTAATCACTGGGAGGTCAACGTGTATAACACCGCGCCGTATGCGATTTACGTAGAGGTCGGACATCTTACCTGTAAGCCGGGCGTAAAACAGCGCTGGGTTCCGGGATATTGGGACGGCGGCGAATTTATTTACGCTCCGGGAGCTAAGACCGGCATGTTGCTTAAACAGCAATGGGTCGAAGGTCGGTTCATGTTGACGAACGCAAAGAAGCGGATCGACAAAAAGGCGCGGATCATAATCTCTGAAGAAGTCAAAAAGAAATTAGGTGAGATGTTTG
>JAHZIG010000006.1 GCA_019419865.1 Clostridiales bacterium
GAACATAGGTAGTTGCCGGAACACGACCGATACGTTTACGTATCGGTCTTTTTTTTTAGTATGACGGGCATGCCGTCAGTCTGTGGTGAAAGTCCATAAGGGGCGTAGTTGCCGACGAACCCCATAGCGACTCCCAAGGTTTGCATCGTGAGGTGTAGGCGAGAAGAAGGGATAGCGAAATCGTAGCCTGACGAACAGAAACCTGATACAAGGCGTACACGGCGGATAAGCTGGCCAAAGACAGCGAAGTCCAAAAGGCGCCCGTAACCCGTGTGCGTAAATCAGGCAGGTAGACGAGGAAAGACTGGCAGGCTTATCCCGTGAGGTCTCACAGGCGGGGATATACCGTAGTAACAACGAACTGTGAGAAGTCAGCAGAAGCCGTAGTAGGCAAAGTTCTGAAATGGACGTTGCCGAAGGGCTGAACAACGTAACCGTGTAATCAAATGTATGCTCCATGGAATACCTGACGGCAGGAAGGGCGAAACGTAAATGAGCAGATACTGCGTAACTTAGGGCGAATCCAGGGGAACGGAAAGGAGAAAGCACACAAGGCAATGTCAAAACTATTGGAAAAGATACTGTCCAAAGATAACATGAACGCGGCATACAAAAGAGTCTGCGCCAACAAAGGCGCAGGCGGAGTAGACGATGTAAGCGTTGAAGAACTCGGAGATTATATCAGAGAAAACTGGGATAGTATCAAGGAACAAATCAGACGCAGGGAGTACAAGCCCCAGCCGGTTAGGAGGGTGGAGATACCAAAACCTAACGGTGGAATAAGAAAGCTTGGAATCCCGACTGTGATGGACAGGGTCATACAGCAAGGCATAGTGCAAGTGATAAGTCCCATGTGCGAACCATTGTTTTCAGAATGGAGCTATGGGTTCAGACCGAATCGAAGCTGCGAAATGGCAATCAGGCAACTGCTTGTATATTTAAACGAAGGTTACGAATGGATAGTAGATATCGACCTGGAGAAATTCTTTGATAATGTACCGCAGGACAGGTTGATGAGTCTGGTCCACGACATTATCAACGACGGCGATACAGAATCCCTAATCCGCAAGTACCTGAAAGCAGGAGTTATGACGCCGCAGGGCTACGAGGAGACAAAACTCGGAACCCCGCAAGGAGGAAATCTGTCGCCGCTGCTGTCAAACATCATGTTGAATGAATTGGATAAGGAACTGGAAACAAGAGGGCTCAGATTCACAAGATACGCCGATGACTGCGTTATTGCAGTAAAGAGCGAATCGAGCGCTAAAAGAGTTATGCGGACGGTGTCGGACTGGATACAGAGGAAACTCAGGTTAAAGGTCAATATGACAAAGACCCATATCACAAGACCGCAAAAGCTGAAATATCTTGGTTTCGGATTCTACAAGGACAGCAAGACAAAAGAATGGAAGAGCAGACCGCATCAGGAATCTGTGAAGAAGTTCAAAGGCAGACTGAAAGAACTGACCTGCAGGAAAATGCCTGGGAGAGTCATGAGCAAGATCGAGAAAATCAACCAGGCGATAAGAGGGTGGATTAACTACTATGCCCTCGGATCAATGAAAACAGCAATGGCAGAGATAGACGCACATTTAAGAACAAGACTCAGAATCATTATCTGGAAACAGTGGAAAGTTCCAAAGAAGAGACAATGGGGATTACAGAAATTAGGGGTCGGAAAAGACCTTGCAAGGGTGACGGCGTACTGTGGCGACCGGTATTACTGGGTGGCAACAAAAACATGCGTAGTCAGAGCAATCTCTAAGGATGTATTCAATAGAGCGGGGCTTGTAAGCTGTCTTGACTATTACAATGAGCGACACGCCTTGAAGTTATGTTGAACCGCCGTATGCCGAACGGCACGTACGGTGGTGTGAGATGGGAGAGAAAATCTCCCCTACTCGATGGTTCAGGATCGGATTTTTAAATATTTAAGAAAAAGCCGCAGTATATCCGAAGGCTATAGCGAGAGCGGGTAGTCGGCGATTATGTCGGTCTCTCTACGCTATTTGATTCAAATAAAAATTGTTATTATAGCATATGCACTATTTAATTTTCATATTGATCATCCATATCGATATTTTCTGTTAATTTTAATTTTTCTCTTAAAATGTTTTCTCCACGCGATAAGCGTGTATATACAGTTTTTAATTTGATGTTCAGTAATTTAGAAATCATCTCAGGCGTAAAATCAAATTTATATTTAAGCAGTAAAATATCTGCATATATTTTCTTCAGAGATTTAATTTGTTTATAAATGAATTCGATATTTTCAGCGGCTACAATGGTATTAAGGGGTTCATTATCGCAACGCGATAAAATAAAAAGCGACGCTTCATCATCTATATCAACCATTTTATCAGTGCGATATTTATCTTTTTTTAAAAAATTGATAGCCGTGTTGCGCGCGATTGTTGCAATTAGAGCTTTGAGATTTATATCTTCATTTACATTATTAAGTATTTTCCAGACATTAATAAAAATTTCCTGCATTATATCATCTATTTGTGAACTGTTATGCACGATATTGAATGTAAATTTATATGCATATAAGTAAAATTTTTTATATATATAGTTAAATTTTTCAATATTATAGGAATTGTTTTGGGTATTATTATATTTAAATCGTTTCATC
This sequence comes from Clostridiales bacterium, assembly GCA_019419865.1. Taxonomy (GTDB): domain Bacteria; phylum Bacillota; class Clostridia; order Monoglobales; family Monoglobaceae; genus Roslinia. The sequence goes on from JAHZIG010000006.1 coordinate 2,636, forward strand.
TTTAGTTCTTTGCAACAACTATTATAATAATAGTTCTATATTTCACTATTGTTTGTCGGTTTCATCTTTTTTAATATATTTTTAAATTATACTATGTTATTATAAAAAAATCAATAGATTTGTAATAATTTTTAATAAAAAATATTACAAAAAATTGCTTATCAAAAAAATAGTTAAAATTTTTGAATTTTGAAGAATTTATATGATATCAATTGTATATTATGATATAAATAATTTTTAATATAAAACAATTATAAGTACTTGTTTTTAAATGAGGTGATTCCAATGTACTAATAATATACACAGATGTGAGTTAAATTAACATTAACATGTGTTGGTTTTACAATGCGTAAATTATTGAGTAAAGAGAGGATACAAAGAGATGGTAAAAAAATTTTTAATAGTTTTCTCGTTCGTTATACTGTTATTAACAGCGATGAATGTAGCTGTATTAGCAAATCCAATAGAACATGAGAAAACGTGTACAAAAGAAATCACATATGATGTTTCGATGGATGAAGCGTCATTAATTGAGATTGCCTTGGAACAGTATGAAGAAAGAGCTTCAGAACTATCTTTATTTTCTGCAGATGCCAGTAACATTTTGAGCAATATTGATGAGTTTGTTGCTGTTCAGGAGATATCTGAAAGGGAATATTCAGACGGTACCTCTGAAAAGGCATATGTAACAACTGGGCTAATACTTGTAGATAAAGAAACTGAAGAGAAAGTCACTCCAAGTGCGTATCTTGCTGCAACTAATGATTCATATGAACACCATATGGATTATAGCCAATATGGATTATATTTAGCGCAATCAACTTATTGGACGGTAGATATGACTAATTATCCATTTTCACTCAAAATACAAATTGATAGCGTTGCAACAAGATCACGTAATGCAACAGAATTGTATATGGAGTCTGTATATAACGACACTGCTCCTTACGGATGGCATATTTATAATACGGTGTATAACCCCGGATATGATCAAATTTATTGGCTTTCAGGACCCGGAAGATTTGTACAAATACCTGATCGCATGTTTCCAATTTGGTCCGGGGCAAGTGTTGTTGGTTCAAACGGACAGACATATTACATTCAGTATTACGTGAATGAAAATGCCGAGTATATTAACGGTCAACCTGCATAGCTTAGTATATTATATATGCTGATTCTTGGGGTTTATTCATAAAGAAAAATACATAAAGTGTGCAGTGCAATATGCAATATAATTCTGTATAAAGGTTTAATAGAGGATTTATTGATATGAAAAGAGTTTTGTTTGTTATATTTATACTAACGATGATTTTTGCTCAGGGATGCACTCTGGATGAAACAAGGAGTGATAGTTCGGGAGGTGATTCAAAGTTCTCGCTACTTAATGAGTTTAATGGATTACAGTGGGGAGATAGCTTAGATGACGTATGCACGGCATTAGATAACGCTAATATAAAGTATGAGGTTATTGAGCCGAAAGAGGACGAGGTATTTACAAGCCTACACATTTTAGACAACAGTGATTTCAATGGGCTAAAAGTGGAGAAAATCATCCATTTTCGCATTATTAGTAGAAAAGATCCAGTTATTGTGAATATATCTTATGCATTTGAAAGCTTTGACGATGTATATTTATTTCTGCAACAAAGGATCGGAGAACCGAACAAGATTGACGAGAATAACGCTTTACGTGCCGTCTGGAGTTTATCTAAAGTATCCGATAACTTTTCTTGTAATGAAATCGAAAATGTTTACAAATTACTTGAGTTTGATACTTCGGATGCGTTAAGCGATGCTACTGCAGAAAATCTCATGCTGTACGAAGTTAATGGACAAGGCTATTTAGTAAACGATGGAAGCGTGACCGCTTCGATAATCGAGAAATTGAAGTGAAGCAGGAAGTTATAGGTATATGAGTAAAAACTCCACACTTCCGAGATTAGAATTAAACTGCAAGACCGCCGCGGCGGTCTGTTTAAGTTTCGCGGCCGAGTCGCCGCTTTGGTTTAGTCGGATACGGCTTCGGCCAAGGTCGAATACGCCGAGCCGGGGCCGGAGAGCATACTTTCAAAATATCCGCATACGGTATCCGATATGCCGATCTCTATCAAGTCTACGCCCCAGAGCGCGGCGTTTGAGAGGATCGGCTTTAATATTTGTCTCGTTCGATTGAGGTCGCCCGGTTTTACGCTCTTTACGATCGGGCATAGCGCGCTAAGCATGGGGTCGGGGCTGAGGCTGAATTCGTTTCCGTTATCGTCTATCCCGGTAAGGTATCTGAGCCAGCCCGCGAATACCAGCGGTATAAATTTGAGCCGTTTTACCTTGGCGCCGTCCATTCTAAGATACGCCTTTATCGTTTCGCCGAACCGTACCGCCAGCTTTTGAGAGGTGTCGGTCGCTATTCGCTGCGGAGTATCCGGCATAAACGGGTTTGGGAGCCGCGCGTTTATCACGGCGTCTAAAAATTCGTTCGGGTCTATGATACCCGGATCGGCGACGACAGGAAGGCCTTCTATCCGGCCTATCCCCTCGGCGAGTTTTTTTAGCGCCGGGTCTTTCATCTCGTCCGATATGAGCGTATACCCGAGCAGACAACCGAATATAGAGAGCGCGGTGTGAAGCGGGTTTAAGCAGGTACAGACCTTCATCTTCTCCGCCTTATCGACCGTTTCGCGGTCTGTGAAAATAAAACCGCCCTTTTCAAGCTCCGGTCTGCCGTTTGGGAACGAGTCCTCTATCACAAGACAGCCGAATTCTTCGGAATTTACAAACGGCGCGGTATATGTGTTTTTGGAAGTGATTATCGGCTCCATATCCTCCGCCCCGTCGTTTTTCAAGATCTCTAATACGGAGGGGTCGGGTCTCGGAGTGATCTTATCGATCATCGTCCATGGAAAAGAGACTCTGTCTCCGTCCGCGACATATTCAAGGAATAGGTGATCGACGAGCCCGCTTACCGTCCATTCCTTTGCAAACGCGGCTATTGCGGCTTTCAGCTTATCCCCGTTATGAGAGCAGTTGTCCATACTTACCATTGCGAGCGGCTTTTGCCCGGATACATATCTTTCATAGAGCGCCGCCGCGACCTTGCCAATATAGCTCTTCGGCTTTTCGGGTCCGTTTTCAAAGTCCTCTTTTACCGCCGGGAGCGTATGTCCTTTGGGATCAGTAAGCGCGTAGCCCTTTTCCGTTACCGTAAAGCTCGCGATCTGCAGCGATTCGTTTCGGAATATCTCTTTCAGCCGGATAAAATCCGTTTCTTTTTCGCTGTCGGCGGTCAGGGATTCGGCCACGGAGCCTATCACCCGTTTTTGTATACTCCCGTCCGACTTAAAAGCGACCGCGACGCTCAGATCGTCGTAAGGGCGGTTTATCTTTTCTATTATCTCATAGTCGAACCCTTCGACCGCGATCAAACCCCGGTCGAGGACGCCCGCGTTCAAAAGATCCTGAACAACGCTCGCCTGAAACGCTCTGAATATATTTCCCGCGCCGAAATGGACCCAAAACGGATGCTCCTTTGTTTTTTGTATAACCCGCTCCCGATCGAACTCGGGCATGGAATATCCCTTTTCTCTCCACTTAATATCTTTTATCCCGTCTGCGTTTAGCCGCATTTGTATACACAACCTTCCTGTTAAATTAAAACTTGAACTTATCCGCGCCGCTCGCTTTTATCGCTCTTCGCTATGGCCTCCCACAGACCGTTCAGATATGTCGCGCCCAAAGCTCTGTCGTAGAGACCGTAGCCGGGCATGGCCTTCTCGCCCCAGATCGTTCTGCCGTGGTCGGGACGTATTGGTCCGTCAAAGCCTATGTCGTACAGCGCTTTCATCAGCTCGTACATATCGAAGTCGCCGTCCGATGAGAGATGGGCGGCCTCTTCAAAGTCGGTCGGGCTGTTGAATTTGAGGTTTCTTATATGCGCGAAATGTATCCGGCCTTTAAGTGAGCGTATCATATCCGGCAGGTCGTTGTTTAAATTCGTGCCGAGCGAGCCGGCGCAGAATGTAACGCCGTTATGCGGGTCGTCCACCAGTTTGAGCGCCCTTAGAATATTTTCTTTGTTTGTGATTATCCGCGGCAGTCCGAAAACGCTCCACGCCGGGTCGTCCGGATGGATAGCCATATTTATATCGTATTTGTCGCAGATCGGCATTATCCGCTCAAGGAAATATTTAAGATTTTCAAACAGTTTTTCTTCGTCCACGTCTTTGTAGAGCGCGAACGCGTCCTTTACTCTCTCCATCCGTTTAGGTTCCCAGCCCGGCATTACGATCCCGTTCATGTCCGAGGAGATCGACGAGAACATATTTTCGGGGATCGTCGCGTCCACGGCCGCCTGAGTATACGCGAGTACGCTCGAGCCGTCGGGGCGTTTTCTTGCGAGTTCGGTTCTTGTCCAGTCGAATACCGGCATAAAATTATAGCAGACGAGGAGGATCCCCTCTTTGCCTAAATTTTCAAGCGTTTTTATATAGTTGTCGATATATTTATCGCGCTCTGGCGCTCCGGCCTTGACGGCTTCATGTACGTTTACGCTCTCGATCCCGGATATATGCAGGCCGGCTTCGCGGACCTCGTTTTTCAGTTCTCGTATTTCGCTTACGCTCCATACCTCGCCCGGCGCCGAGCCGTACAGGGTCGCGATCACGCCGGTAACTCCGGGTATCTGGCGTATTTGTTTGAGAGTTACGGTATCGTACTTCGAGCCGTACCAGCGCAGAGTCATTTCCATGTTTTCTCATCCTTTCCGTTCTTTTTGATAGCGCTTTTATATATTCTTTTACATCCGCCGCGGGTTTATGCGTATAGCGGGCAAAATCGGACGCGGCAAAAAGATAGAGCTTTTTTATTGTAGGTGAATCAGGGCTTTTCGAGAGCGTCAAGCAGGTATCGCATCGCCGAATACGCAGGTAGAAACGAGGCGACGCGGCGGGATTAATAATGTTTTTTCAATCCTACAAAACTGTAGGCTCCAATTCATCTGCCGGTAGGAAAGCGGCGCTATCTTTTATATATAAAGGAGGTTTCGACTATGAAGTTGATATTATTCAAGCGTTTCACAAAACTTTCATTAGCGCGGGCCGCGTTTTGGTTAGCGACGGACGCCGGTTTATTGATCATGCCGGAGCTCGAGTTCATGTTAAACGGGATGTTTTATGCGCTGATCGGCTGCTTGCTTGTAAACGCGGTTTTGCGCGCGGTCTTTTTTGTCAGGGAAACTAACATGGAGCGCGGCCGGGATAGCAAAGCGGAACGGACATGCCGCTATATTAGCTTAGCGGTCGCCGTTTTATTTGCCGCTGCTGCGGTTCATCTAATTATTTTCAGGGAATGGCTAAACGAGTTTACGCCCGCGTTTTGGGGCGGGTTACTGGCGCTCGAGGGGATACTGTATTTTGCGATAGCGCTTTGCGCGGCTACGGCGCCGCAGAAATTCCTGCTCGTTATTCTCTCGGCGGCCGTCTTTTTGGGAGCCGTTTTCGCGCTCGGATTTATCTTTGGCTTTGGAGTGGGCGGCGTCTTAGGTATGGCGACGGTTTTGGGGATAGCGCTGCTGTTCGCCTTTTTATTTGAGATAACGGCTTTTTTCATACGCCGCAGTAGAATGTACAAATAGTTTTAATAGAGCGCGATATAAGAGATCGCCCTATTTAGTTTCTCAGACCGGATCGGCGCGGAGCCCATGTTTTACAAAGGCTTTTCTCGTTCGACGGATACGGGCGGACGCGGGCGCTATGAAGTACGATATGATCATATAGAAGGTAAGATAGGCGGCGCTAAAGGTTTAGCTATCCTACCTCGAAAAGCGCGTCCGCCGTTTAACCTTCAATCCGGTCGATAAACTCTAAGACGATCTCGCTAAGTCTTTTGGGATTGTTGGTAACATAGCTCGTGTGAGTCTCGCCCTCTAAAATAAACAGCTTGCTGTTTGGGATACTTTCGGCGATCTTTTCGGTGTGTCTTTGTTTGATCAAGTCCTCGCTTCCGGCTAAGATCGCCGACGGGACGGTTATGCCGCCGAGGGCTTCGGGCGTTATATCCGGCTGGGTCAGCATCAGTTTTATCTTTTTATCCTTTTTCGCCAAGTATTCAGCGGCCATCATAAGCCGCGGCCAAAGTTTGATTCCGCTCGGTTTTGTATTTGCGCCGCAGACGACTATGCCGGAGATCAGTTCGGGTCTGTTTATCGCGGTCAAAAGGCTTATAATACCGCCGTCGCTCGAGCCGACGAGCAGAGGCCTTTTGATGTTTAAGGCGGCGATGAAGCCGGAAATGTCTTCGGCCATATCCGAATAGTAAAGCTCGCCGCCGGTCTTATCGCTATCGCCGTGGTCTCTGCTGTCGGGCGCGTAGACCGCGCATCTATCCTCAAGAAGCGCGGCCAGCGGCGCGAATATCGAGCCGTCCTCGCCGTTGCCGTGGATCGTTAAGACCGGGTAGCCGCGCCCGGTCTTTTGGTAGTGCATATTTATTCCGTTCGCCTTGATATACATTTTTCATCCCTCGTTTTTATAATAATTTTTCTGCATAAATTATACCTTTTTAAACAACAATTATATATATCTATATTCAGCGCCGCAAAGCGGAGCGTTTGTCCTGAGTCGATAATAACACAAAGCGGGAGCCAAATCAATACGGTCGCCGCTTTGACGCAGGACGGGCTTTTAAGACGCGTTGGGCGGCGGATAAGGAGGTAATTTATGATAGACGCTCAGGCAATGCAATACCCGAGAATAACTAAAACGCGCAGGATAATGGATCTAAACGGGCTTTGGAAATTCAAGTTCGACCCGGACGGGATAGGGATAAAGGATAATTGGACAAACGGTCTGGAAGATACGATAGCCATGCCGGTCCCGGCGAGCTTTAACGACTTTTTTACGGATAAGGGATCGAGGGAATACACGGGCGATTTCTGGTATGAAAAGGAGTTTCTCGTACCCGGAGAGTGGGAAGGTATGGAGATCGCGCTGCGGTTTGAATGCGCGACCCACAGAGCGACGGTATATGTGAACGGGAAGGAGATAACCTCTCACGAAGGAGGGTTTCTGCCGTTTTTGGCGCGCATAGGCGACGTAGTAAGGTTTAACGAGGTAAACAAGGTGGTCGTAAAGCTGAACAACGAACTGAGCTTTACCTCGCTCCCGGCGGGCGCGACCAAAACGCTGAAAAACGGAACGAAAATAACGAAGCCTTTTTTTGACTTTTACAACTATTCCGGTCTTAACAGAGCGGTCAGGCTGATAGCGGTTCCCAAGGAGAGCGTGCTGGATCTTGCAGTCAGTCACCGGATAATCGGCGCGGACACGCAGACGTATTACGAAGTCCTAACAAGCGGCGAGAACAGAGTAAGGGTCACGGTCTACGACCGCGCCGGAGAAATAGTCGCCGAGTCCGAGGGCAAGCGGGGAACGATAAAAATACAAAATACTAAGCTGTGGCGGGTAGGAGACGGGTATTTGTATATATTCAGGATAAGCATAGAGAGCGGCGACGGAGAGCTGATAGACGAATATTACGAGGATATAGGTATACGCACGGTCGAGGTGAAAAAACGCGAGATACTTATAAACGGAGAGCCGGTCTATTTAAAAGGGTTCGGCAAGCACGAGGATTCGGACGTCATAGGCCGCGGGTTCAGTCTTGCGGTCGCCAAGCGGGATTTTGAGCTGATGAGGTGGATCGGCGCGAATTCTTTCAGAACGTCGCATTATCCGTACAGCGAGGAGATAATGCAGATGGCGGACAGAGCGGGGTTTCTGGTAATCGACGAGGTAGCGGCCGTCGGAATGTTCGAGAGCCTGACCAACTTTTTGGAGGCGTCGTCCGGCAAGCAGACGGATTTCTTCGCGAGGGAGATCGTTCAGACCGAGACTAAGGAGAACCATCTTAGGGCGCTTGCCGAACTGATCGCGCGGGATAAAAATCATGCCTGCGCGATCGCGTGGAGCCTGTTCAACGAGCCGGAGACGACTTCTGATTCGGCGGTCGAGTATTTCGACGATATTTTTAAGGCGGCGCGCAGACTGGATCCGCAAAAGCGGCCGAGGACGTTCGCGCTGATCATGAACTCAACGCCGAATAAGTGCAAGTGTCATAAATTTACGGACATCATAGCGCTCAACAGATATTTCGGCTGGTATTTAAGCGGCGGCTACGAGCTTAGCGACGCAAAAGATACGTTTATCGAAGAGCTGAAAAAGTGGGAGGAGATCGAGCCGGATAAGCCGATAATATTCACCGAATTCGGCGCGGATACGATCGCCGGTATTCACAAGCTGCCGAGCGTTATGTGGAGCGAGGAATACCAGGAGGAATACTTGAAAACGCAGTTCGAGGTATTCGATATGTTCGACTCCGTAAAGGGCGAGCAGGTCTGGAATTTTGCGGATTTTCAGACGACCGAGGGAGTGATGAGGGCGGACGGCAACAAAAAGGGGATATTCACCCGGTCAAGACAGCCCAAGCGCGCGGCGTATCTGCTTAAAGACAGATGGAAGAGTCTTCCGACGGACTACAAGAGCGACCGGCGAAAGGCGGCCGACTAAGCGGCGATTAAACGATAGATATAAAGGAGATAGGCTGTAATGAAAAGCGAGATAAGACCGTTTGGGATAAGAGACAAGATCGGCTACATGTTCGGCGATTTTGGGAACGACTTTACATTTATATTTGCGAGTTCTTTCCTTATGGTGTTCTATACCAAGGTTTTGAATATAAGCGGAGCGGCGGTCGGAACGCTGTTTTTTATCGCAAGATTTGTAGACGCCGCGACCGACGTCACAATGGGCAGAATAGTCGACGTTATGAAGCCCGGAAAGGACGGCAGATTCAGATGTTGGATACGCCGTATGTGCGGGCCCGTGGCGCTCGCCAGTTTTTTGATGTATCAGAGCGCGATGGCGGACGCGCCGATGGTTTGGCGAACGGTATATATGTACGTTACGTATCTGCTCTGGGGCAGCGTGTTCTATACCTCGATCAATATCCCGTACGGTTCGATGGCGTCGGCCATAACCGCTGATCCGGCGGAGCGGACGTCGCTGTCTGCATTCAGAAACGCGGGCGCCGCTCTCGCGAGCCTTGCGATAGGAGTAATAACCCCTCTCGTAATTTATACGACCGACGATATGGGAAATCAGGTCGTGCGCGGCGGCGGGGCGTTTACGGCGATCGCCGGAGTATTCTCAGTATGCGCGGTAGTATGTTATGTAATTTGCTATAAGCTGTGTACGGAGCGGGTAAAGATCGAAAAACCCAAGAATAAGAACCGGACGTCCGTTATCGGGTCGCTTGCGAGCCTGGCGGCCAACCGCGCGCTTTGGGGGATAATCGCGGCCGCCGTCTTCCTTCTGCTCAGTCAGCTTCTGATAACGTCGATGAACAACTACCTCTATACCGACTACTACTCAAACGCGGCGGCGATATCGGCGTTCACTCTCATAGCCAACCTATCGATAATACTGATCGTATCTCCGCTCAGCGTTAGAATAAGCAAGAGGTTCGGGAAAAAAGAATCGGCCGCCGCCGCGATGTTTTTTTCGGGAGCGGTATATATCCTGCTCTATTTTGCGAGACCGGCGAGCGTTTGGGCGTTTTTGATAATCTCCTGCGTGGGTTATTTGGGTCTGGGATTTTTTAACGCGGTGATATGGGCTAATATAACCGACGTTATAGACTATCAGGAGATAAAGACGCGCAGGCGGGAGGACGGCACGATATACGCGGTATATTCGTTCGCCAGAAAGCTGGGGCAGGCGCTCGCCGGCGGCGCCGGAGGCTGGGCTCTGACGATAATCGGCTACGATAATCTGGCGGCGTCTCAGACGGATTACGTTTTAAACGGTCTCTATACCACCGCGACCCTTGTTCCGGGCGTCTGCTTTCTGATTGTAGCGGCGATACTCGCGTTCGTATACCCGCTCGGCAAGCGGAGGGTAGAGGCCAACGTCGCCGAGCTGAGAAGAAGACGGGAAGCCGGGGATCCGGAATAAATAAAGTTAATTAAAATTTTTTGGCGCCGCCGCAGTTTTTGCGGCGGTCTTGTTGCGCTTTGGCGCCCGAGTATGATAAACTATCCCAAAAAGGCAGAGTATGAGAGGAAAATAAATTTAAACCGGCTTATAATGTCTTTGGAAGGAGCGGTAAATATGCAAGCGCTTGAGCGGCTGAACTTGGTTGTGAAATATATCGAAGAGAATCTCGAAAACGGCGTCGATTACAAAAAGCTGGCGGAAATAGCATGCTGTTCTCAGTTCCATCTGCAGAGAATGTTTCCGTATACGACCGGACTGACGATCGGCGAGTATACGCGCAGACGGCGGATGACGAAGGCGGCTATGGAGCTGATAGAGGGCGGAAAGATCTTGGACGTCGCTTTGAAGTATGGGTATAATTCGCCCACCGCGTTTAACAGAGCCTTCAGGAGCGTGCACGGAGTATCGCCGTCCGAGGCCAAACGAGCCGGGACCAAGCTAAAGCTTCAGGGGCCGCTCTCTTTCAAAATAACCATAAAAGGAGTGGAAGAAATGGAGTTTAGGATCGAGGAAAAGAAGGGCTTCCGCGCCGTCGGTTTGAAAACGGAGCTTAAACGGGATATGTCGGAGAATTTCGGAGAAATACCCAAGCTCTGGAACCAAGCGGCAGAAGACGGCAGGCTGGAAAAACTTATAGCTTTGACGGATGGCGACGTTCTGGGTATATCCGTTTGCCTCGAAGAGTCGTTGACTCAAGAGCCGTGGAGCTATTATATCGCCGTACCTACCGAAAAGGCGGCGGGAGACGGCTTTGAAGAACTGCAGGTAGAAGGCGGGATCTGGGCCGTATTTGAAGGCGAGGGCGAGGCGCCGGGCGCGATCCAAGAGGTTGTGAAAAGGGCGCTTACCGAATGGCTGCCCGCGTCCGGCTACGAATACGCGCCGAGGGCGGAGTTTGAAAGGTATTTGACCCGCGACCCCAAAAACGCGAAGTTCGAGTACTGGCTCCCTGTAAGGAGATCGGTCTAAACGTTAAAACCGCCTAAGTCAGATCGCGGCTGAACCGGCCGCGGTCTTTTTTGGTATGGGAGATATGGAATAAAACGTCTTGCATAATTTATTGACAATGAGGATACAATTATGGTATAATAAAGCCATATTATTAAAGGGAGATGATTTTATGCCGCAGATCATACCTATTCGCGACCTTAAGAAAACAAGCGAAATATCTGAAATGTGTCACAATTCAGACGAGCCTATATTTGTGACCAAAAACGGCTACGGCGACATGGTCGTCATGAGTATGGACGTATACGAGAAGACTATGTATATGAACGATCTGTATGAAAAGCTCCAAGCCGCGGAGCGCTCCATAGATAGCGGCGACGTATCGGACGGATATAAAGCGATAGAGGATATGCGTAAAAAACATGGATTATGATATTAAATTGACCAAGGACGCGTATGCGGATATAGAGGAGATCGTGGGATATATGATCGACGCGCTGAAAAATCCTATCGCCGCCGATAATTTTTTATCAAAGATAGAGAAAAGCTTTAACGTAATAGCTCGGAATCCGGAAGCGTTTGCATATTGCCGCGATCGGCGCCTGCGCGAGCGGGGATACAGAAAACTGCCTGTGAAAAATTATATTTTATTTTATCGGGCGGATCGCGAGAATAAAATCGTATATATCTTACGGGTCGTATATTGTAGACGCAATTATTCCGACCTGTTGTGAAAAGCGTATTTAGCTGTCGAGTCCGTTTCCGCGCTTATCAGCGTCTCTCCGTAAATTCCTAAAATACGAGCGTTTCATCTAAACATGAAAAATATCTAAATCAGATCGCGGCTCAACCGGCCGCGGTCTTTTTGCAGTATATCCGATACAAACCCGTATTGATATTCTGAGGCCGGTATGTTATAATCGTCTAAAAGCGAGTATAACACATTAAACATAGGGGGAGCTTTAATATGAGGAGTTCTTTGACCGCGCTGTGCGGGAGGTTTATTGAAAACAGAGACAGAATTAAATCCGGATTCGGCTGGGAGTATTCGTATATTTACCCGGTATGCGCCGAGATATTCGCCGATAAGCGTCAGGAAGTAAGCGTTGAGCGCATGAAGGAATGTTGGGCTCTGCTCAAGGAAAAGACGGGTATATTCTCAAACTTCAGAGGAATGATAAAGCTGATAGTTATCTCCATGATGGCGGTCGACAGCGACCCGGAGCGAAAGCTTAATAACGCTCTGAACGTATATTCGGAGCTTAAGGAGCGGTTTTGGCGTTCGCCGTATCTGCCGGTCGTGTCGATGACGATCGCGGATATGGTAGCGCCGGGCGAGTACGGAGCCGTCGCGGATAAGACTAAGCGTATCTATAAGCTGATGAAGTCGGAACATCCGTTTTTGACCTCGGACGAGGACAGCGTTTTCGCGGCGCTGCTCGCGCTCTCGGATCTTACTGAGGAGCAGGCCGTTTCCGAGACCGAAGCGTGTTATGATATAATGAAAGAGAAGTTCTTCTTCCATAACAACGTTCAGTCGCTGAGCAATGTGCTGGCGCTGGGCGAGGGGAGCGCGGAGGAGAAATGCCGCAAGACGATGAAGATATACGACGGGCTTAAAGAGCGGGGACGCAGGTACGGGACCGGCTACGAACTCGCGACACTCGGCGCGCTGGCGCTGCTGCCCGAGAGCGCGGAGACGATAGTCGAGGATATATTAGAGGTCGATAAGTTCCTGTCCGGGCAGAAGGGCTACGGTATTTTGGGGCCGGGCAAGAAGCACAGGCTCATGCACGCGGGAATGCTGGTCGGAAGCGACTACATAGGCGGCGGAGACGATAAGGCTATGAGTTCGGCGGCGATCAGCGGCGCGATAGCGCTTATAATTGCCCAGCAGATCGCTATATGCGCGGCGGTGGCGGCTTCGAGCGTCGCGGCGGCGAATACGGGAAGCGGAGACTAATAACGTAGAGATTAGGGATTAGAGATTAGGGATTAGGCGGTGTGAACGCTTCTGTAGCGTGGAAACGGCTTCTGTAACGTGATTGGAAAACGGAGTATCCTTTTTCCGCATACGCTTGCGTTCGGCGTTACGCGAACAAATTTTACTGCCTACTCCCTAATGCCTAATAACCTAACTCCTACGTTGGGATGGGGTTTGAGAAAAAAGAGGCGATCCGGCTGATGGGTTCGATGATAGGGCTGGACTTGACCGATAAGCTTGAGAATATCTCCGCTCCGACTTTGATAGTCTGCGGCGAGAACGATAAGGCTAATAAAACGGCGGCGGAAGAATTAGGATCGAAGCTTAAAAATTCAAGACTCGAATTTATAGACGGAGCGGGACACGCGGTCAACACTGACGCGCCGGAGGAACTGGCGGAGACCCTGAGCGGTTTTTACGCCGCGTTTCAGAAGTAGACCGAATTTGTTTAAGTATCTTTGTATCCCGCGGAAAAGTGATTTATATCCCAAAATTCTATTTAACATTCCCCGATTTAATGGTTACGGCGCGCCGGCGCAGAGAGAGCCGGACGCGTTTTTTTGATGTGTTTTTGTGTGAAAAACTATGCTTTATCAGAGATAAAATACCTCTACTATCGCTTAGAGTTTTAGTAAAATATAAGTTTGAAAGAGTCGTTTTAAGTCTAAACTTTGTGCATTTTACATTAATTTCAGAGATTAATTTGTGCATATCTACAAAAAGTTTTTTATAGTCTTGACATTAAGTCTACTTAAGCATTTACAATTAGAGGAAATCAAACACGGAGGTATGGTAATGACGATAAAGCAGGCCTCGGAGATAACGGGTCTTTCCATAGACACTCTGCGCTATTACGAGAGGATAGGGCTGATACCGGAGGTTCCGAGAAATAGTTCGGGTATAAGGGAATATGACGACGCCATACTGAGCTGGATAGAATTTGTCATGAGGTTTAAACGCAGCGGCATGAAGCTGGAATCCATACGAGACTATCTTAAACTCGCTATCGAGGGCGATTCTACAAAACAGCAAAGAAAAGAAATTTTGATCGAAGCGAAAAAAGAACTTGAAGCTAAACAGACGGAGATCAGAGAAAGTCTGGAGATAATCAATTACAAATTAGACAATTACGAACAGGAATGCGCCTGCGTCACGGCGGAGATCACGAGCAGATGGAAGGCGCTGACGGAGAACGGGAATGCTTGACGGAAGCGAACGCGGCGACGGCGCGGCGGCGCAAATCGGAACGCGTATGCGATGCGGGCGAGAAATTAAGGCTTTCAAAATATATTGCGCCGGAAGAATTAATTTTAAATTAAATCAAAGTATTTTTATGCGTATATTAAACAGCTGTTATAAATGTTATTTTTAATGTTATTTTTTAGGATCTTAGTCGATTTATAACCGCCTTAACCGGCGTTTTTTTATCAAAAAAATCGGTTGATTAAAATTGATTTAAACTTAGCGGCGCGAGCGGCGGCTAAACTCAAATATTTGTAAATATTTCCGAGCGTCTGAATATAATAATCAAGAGCGGGGTTTCAAATTTTATTGAAGCGAAAGGACAAATAGGAGACGAGGGGAGATAAATCCCTATAGAGCTCTAAACGTATGGTAAAATACGGGAGATAGGTTGAACAAGCTCTTATTTTATCGAAATGGGGGAGAGAAGATGATTTCTTGTATTGACCCTGAAATAGTCGTAGGACTACTGTCTCTTGCGGGAACTTTGCTCGGCTCCGTACTTGGAGTGTTGACCGCCAACAGACTGATAAAATACCGGCTCAGCCGGCTTGAGGAAAAGGCCGAAAGCGTCGGCGGTCTGACGGAGCGTTTAACGGCGGCGGAGCAGTCCGTAAGATCCGCCCATCATAGATTGGACGAGATGAATGAAAGGATTGATAAACTTGAAAGCTGATACTATCGCAAGAACGATCATATTATTGATCGCGCTGGTAAATCAGGGATTGGTTATATTCGGAAGAGATAAGATCCCGATCGCCGACGATACCGTATATCAGGTCGCGAGCCTGCTCGCCACGGCGGCGAGCGCGGTCTGGGCGTGGTGGAAGAACAACAGCGTGACCCAAAGCGCAATCGAGGCCGACAACTATCTTAAAGAACTGAAAAACAAAGACGGCGAAAAGACGACGTCGGTTTAAAGGGGAGGATTTGAGATTGACAAAGGTTTTTATTGATCCCGGTCACAACTATTCGGGAGGCGATACCGGAGCTGTCGGCTACGGTCTTAAGGAACAGGATATAAGCGTAAAGGTCGGAAACAAGCTCAGGGTCCTGCTCGAGATAAACGGGATGGAGGTAAAGTCGAGCCGCGTATCGCTGTACGATAACGTGGGCGACGGAAGCCTGAATTCAAGTCTGTCGAGCCGAGCGAGTCAGGCGAATCAATGGGGCGCCGATCTCTTTATAAGCGTCCACTGCAACGCGGCCAACTCCAAGGCGTACGGCGCCGAGACGTACGCGTATGAGAATGGGACGAAGGCCTATAGACTCGCGGAGTGCGTGCAAAAACGCGTGGTAGAGGAGACGGGAAGGGTTAACCGAGGCGTAAAAACCGCAAGTTTCGCCGTGCTGAGAAACACGAATATGCCCGCGATACTGGTCGAGACGGCGTTTATCGATAACTATGAGGACAATAAGTTCTTAGGCTCGGAGGAGGGGCAAGAAAAGCTCGCCGTAGGTATAGCTAAAGGAACGTGCGAATATTTAGGGATCGATTTTAAAGATAAAAATGAAGAAAACGGAGGGTTAAGTATGAGTCAGTATGAAGAACTGGTCAAGAAAGACGAAAAACAGGACGAGATAATCAATATCATGGGAGCCGAAATAGACGCGCTGAAACATCCGACCGTCTACAACACGCTTGAGGAAGTGCCCGAGTGGGCGAGAGACGATATTAAGAATATAGTCGACAGCGGCTACCTCAAAGGCGACGCGGACGGCTTCGGCCTCAGCGAGGATATGCTGAGACTGCTGGTGATCAACTCAAGAGCAGGGTTATACCAACGTAGCGATTAGGGATTAGAGAATAGCGAATAGGAGGATGAAAACGCTTTTGTAACGTGAAAAACGGCTTCTGTAGCGCGATTGGAAAACAAGGTATCGGTTTCCGCAAACAAAGCTGTTTGGCGTTATACGGGCGAATCTCAGCCTCTAATATCTATTATCTTAATTACTATGTTTGCGTTGACAATACGAAAATTTTGATGTATAATAAAAGCAGAAAGGGAACTGTTTACGGTTATCCTGGAAACTGACTATTTAATATAGCCGTCGCTTCTCGAATTTTCCGGCGGCTATATTGCTTTCATAGAAAAAACTATGAGAAATATAACGATGAGTACAAGTACTCTAATTATATATTTCATAAGCAATTATCACCCCTTTCTTCGACATATGTCGTGAATGGGATAACACCTCCCTTCTTTAAGAGAGTAGAGAGGATAACCGCTAAGTTCCGATTTCTGCTAACGATAATTATATAATATTCGACATACTTAGTCAATTTACAATTCCTTTACAGAGTATTTCACTTCCTCAAACAAACCGTTCGGCGTTATACAAGCAAATTTTACCCCCTATTCGTTAACGCCTATTATCTTAAAAACTCCGTTAAGTCAAGTTTAGGGACGTTTTTGTCTATTCTTTTATATATTTTTTTATTATATATATTTATTATTTTTTTATTTTTATTTTACAGTATTAAAAAAAATATCTCTTTTCTCCCTACGGAGCTTGCAAACTACCGTGAAAACGATGTTTTCGCTAGGGACTTTTGCCAAAAAACACTCCCTAAAACTTCCCTAAAACCGTCTGAAATCTCCCTAGACAAAAAGAGACGTCACTGACATATGCGACGTTTAATGCGATTGTAATACTGGAAAAATTTTGAAAACTCCCTAAAATTCCGGGAAGCCCGTGAAAACGTTGTTTTTCTAGGGACTTTTATTTTTAGATAGTATTCGGAACGCAAAATTGTGACAATTGAATTATATAATATTAAAGAGCGGTATAACAACCGCTCTAATGTATGTATTAATCTGGGTATTCAAACGCTTCCGGTAAATATGCGTAATCCAATTCCTTCGTGTCGAGTAGGGATTTCTCCCTCGGCTTTATATAACGTTGATCCATTATATATCTATATAAGCCGCGCCGGGGCTTAGCGTCTTTAGCTTTGCGCGAGCGAGGCGCCCAGGCCTTTGCAGCTTTCGAGAGCGTCGTCGTCCGGAGTCTCGTTGACTATAAGACCTTCGGCGATCAACTCCGCGCCGTCGGATCTGCAGGCGTCTTCCCAGTTGCGCATCCATTCGCCGTCTCCCCAGCCGTAGGAGCCGAAGAGCGCCAGTTTCTTTCCGCCAAGCTCCGGCTCCAGCGCCGAGAACATCGGTTCGAACTCGCCTTCCTCGAGTTGTTCCGCGCCCATCGACGGGCAGCCGAAAGCGATCTTTTCGTATCCGCTCATCACGTCCGGCGCGAAGTCGGACGGCGTATACATATCGGCTTCATATCCGGCGCTCCGCGCGCCTTCCGCGACCGCGTTCGCCATCATTTCGGTATTGCCGGTACCGCTCCAATATACTACCGCTACTTTACCCATTTGTATCACTTCCTTATTTATAAGATTATATATGTATCCGTTAGGATTAATTATTTTTCGATCGTCAGTTTTATCGCGAGGTCTTTTAACGCCTTGGAAAACTATTTAGCGACGGTGAGTTTGCTTATCGACCGTCCTTTTTTATAGCTTGAATAATAGAGCGCGCTGCATTTTTTGAACTGCGAAAATTTCTTTTCAGCCGCGCTCACGTCCCCGTATACCTTCCAGAAACCGACCAGCTTACAGCCCGCTCCCTTATTCTCGATAAAGCCCTTAACGTCCGCTAAAGGATAACCTAAAAACAGTCCTATCTCGTGGGGGAACTCGGCGAACTTATTAAGCCTTCTGCTCAGGTTTTCAAGCAGGGCGCTAAGCTCAAGCTCGGCGTATCCGCAGCTTTTCAGCAACTCGGCGGCGTCGCCGTCGATGTCGGACATCAGGAAAGAAGGACGGTAGACGTATATAAGACCTATTCCGCCGCATGCACGCAGCAGCCTTATATATACGCCTTTGGGATTTAATATACCGTTCCATTTTTGAATAAATGAATTTAATCTCGTTATATCCTCGTAAGGGCAGTTAAAGATGTTGCCGGTCTTGATCCCGGCAAGCGTGGGAGAACAGTGTACGATCAATTGTTCCTCGGACATATTCGCGCCTCTCCTTTCTGTTTTTCTATTTTCCCGTTTTCTATGCGGTCTGATTCTCGTATTCCTCTAAGATAGACTTGAGCGCGTTCATGGAACTTGAATGGATACGCTCTACCTTGGTCTTTTCCTTGTCGATCTCGTTTAGCGCGCAAGTCACCATCTTATGCGAGACGGTGTGCGTGAAAAGTATCAGAAGATCGGGAGAGCCTATCTTGTTCCTGAGCGTTCCCTTCATTTGCGTGAAGACTTTTGCCTTATGTCTATACTGCTTGCACAAACTCTTGTACTTACAGACCATACAGTCGTTTCCTCCGATTATAACTATACTCATATCTTAAGTCCGATCCTTTCCTGTAGTTTAGTTAGCGACAGCTAACCAAGCCTTAATAATTTAGTCAACCGCTTAGATTTAGGTTGACTGATTATATAAAATATATTCAAATTCAAATTGACCAAATGAGTTAGCTTTTGCTAACTTTGTTGTTATTATAACAGCGCAGGACTTAAATGTCAAGAGTTTTTTTAAGAATATACAATATTGTTTTGGTATGATTTTACTAAATGCGCTCTGGCGGGGGGCGCCGCGTTCATATCGAATTTAAGCGTTCGGGTTTTGTCGACGGAATATTTAACGAGTTGTCAAAATTTTGCGAATAAGTTGTAGAGTACAGTCGTAATTTTTGTGAAAAATCTATTTGTATATTACTATATTGTTATGCTATAATTAAAAATATATTACAATATATGTAAAAAATGTAAGTAAAGGTCAAATAGATATGATATAGAAAGAGAAGGTGATAAGATGTTTTTTGATTCTTTAAACGAGACGTCGAGGAAAGCGCCGACGGTTACCGAGATCAGCAGGGACGCGCTGCTCAGGAGCGCGTCGGGCGCGGATAAGGAGGGAGAGGTAAAACAGACGCCGAACTCGAGTCCGATCCCGGTAAACTCGATTGTTCCGAATCCGAATCAGCCGCGTAAGAAGATCGACGAGGAGGGGCTTGCGGAATTGATAAGTTCGATCAAGCGCCACGGGCTTATGCAGCCGATAACGGTCAGGCAGGTCAAGCCGTTCGAGTACGAGCTTATCGCGGGTCATAGGAGGCTCGAGGCGGTCAAGAGGCTTGGAGAGGCTTATATACAAGCCGTCGTAATAGAGGCGGAGGATAAAGAGAGCGCGGTCATGGCGCTGGTCGAGAACATACAGCGGGAGAACCTCGGTTATATGGAGGAGGCGGAGGCGTACGCCGCGCTTATTTCGGAGCAGGGGATAACTCAGGAACAGCTCGCGAAAGAACTCGGCAAGACGCAGTCGACGATAGCCAATAAGATCAGGCTCTTAAAGCTGAGCCCAAAGGTCAGGAAGATACTCGCGGATAACAACTTGACGGAGCGGCACGCCAGAGCTTTACTTAAACTGCATAATGAAAAAGAAAGGGTCGCCGCGTTGGAGATGATCGTTTCCAAAAAGCTGAACGTTGCGAAGACCGAGGAGCTCGTCGAGAGGCTGATCAAGAAAAACAAAAAGAAGCCGGAGAGCCGGGAGAATACGGCCGTAAAGAGGACGTTCAAGGACGTCAGGATATTCGCCAACACGCTTAAGCAGGCGGTCGAGATGATGCGGCGCAGCGGAGTGGACGCGGTCGCGGACAAGAACGAGACCGACAGGTACATAGAGTATACGATAAAGATACCGAAACGTAGAGATTAGGAAGGTGAAGTTTGCTTCTTTAACGCCTGGCGGTTTTGTTTGCAGAAATGGAATACTCTGTAAAGGAATTGTAAATTGACGGATTACGTCGAATGATGTATAATTATCGTTAGCAGATAAGAGGTAATTAATGAGCGGTTAGCCATCTCCTATTGTCGTAAGTGCGACAGAAAGGGGGTGATACTTATGTGGAATCCTTTATTTTTGAAAATATTGGTTTCTATTATCATATTTTTGGTAATAGTTTCACAAAAAGTAATATAACCGCCCCATAGCCAAATAGGCGATTATATTACAGCGACTATATTCGGCTAACCGTTTTACGGTTTACCTCTTTTCTGCTTTTATTATACACCAAATTTTTAGTATTGTCAACAACGTAGAGATTAGGGATTAGCGATTAGGAACGTGAATTGTTTTTGAAGCCGTGAAAACGGCTTCTGTAGCGTGATAGAAAAACAAAGTATTCCATTCCGCATACGTTTTCGTCAGGCGTTAAAGCGGCAAATTTCACCCCCTATTCGCTATTCGCTAATCCCTAATCTCTACGTTAATTTCTATGTTGTTTCTCTTGCATATTCTCGGCCTATGTGTTAAAATCAATATAGTTATATCGGGGCTTTATGGCTTGACGCAGTTCAGGCGCGATTTGGCCTCGAAAATTAAGGAAAATGAAAAACAGGAGGAGTTTAAAATGGACATTGAAATCAGAAATCCGTGGCATCCGGAGGACGCTAAGCATTACACTACCGAGAGAATGAGAAACGACTTTTTGATACAGGATCTGTTCACTCCGGACAAGGTAAGGCTCGTATACAGCCACGTTGACAGGATAATCGTCGGCGGAGTTTGCCCTGCGAAAGAGACGCTTTCTCTGGAGGCGGGACACGAGCTGGGCGTCGATTATTTTCTCGAGCGCCGCGAACTGGGCGTTATCAACATCGGCGGAGCGGGTACGGTCATACTCGACGGCGAGGAATACGACTTGGACTACAAGGACGGTCTCTACGCCGGTATGGGTATAAAAGAGGTTTCGTTTAAGAGCAAGGACGCGTCCAACCCCGCTAAGTTCTATTTAAATTCGGCGCCGGCGCACAAGACGTATCCGACTCTCAAAATAACCATGGAGATGGCGAACAAGAGACCCCTGGGAAGCGTCGAGGAATGTAACAAGAGAGTTATAAACCAGTACATACACCCGGCGGTATGTCAGAGCTGTCAGCTCGTAATGGGCATGACCTCTCTGGACGTAGGCAGCAACTGGAACACCATGCCCTGCCACACCCACGAGAGAAGAATGGAAGTTTATCTCTATTTCGAACTGGGCGAGGACGACGTGGTATTCCACATGATGGGCGAGCCGCAGGAGACGAGACATATCGTTATGAGAAACGAAGAGGCGGTCATCTCCCCGAGCTGGTCGATCCATTCGGGCGTGGCTACCAAGAACTACACTTTTATCTGGGGAATGGTCGGCGAAAACCAGACCTTCGACGATATGGACAACGTAGCGATGAAGGACCTCAGATAAGAAAGAGATTATTTGATTTTAACGCACATATCACACGCGCATATAAAAATGAGGAGAACTTAAGATGGGCTTAACGATTACATTATCAGGCGCGGACGGAACGACCTCCGCGATGGCCTCGGGAAAAGACGAGGCGGTCTTAAACGTTTCAGGGTATAAGAGCGGCGATACGCTCGTATTTGAAACGGACGAGAAATACGTAAAAATAAACCTCGCCGACGGGGTGAAAGAGTCGATAGTATACATACCCGAAGGCAGGTTTGAATTTAAGATACCCGAGGGCGAGGCGCTCAGAGGCTTCGCTCCGGGAACGTTCGACGGAGAGCAGACGGTAGTTATGAAGACCGCGGCGGAGAGCGAGCTCAAGGAGTACAGAAACCTGTGCCTTAACCCGTTCGACTACAGGCTCGCCTGCGAGGTCGTAGACCCGGACGCGCCCGAGTGGAGCAATCCGACCGATTCCAAGGCGATCGAACTCGGAGAGGTCAAGGCGTATCCGCACGCCTACGCCAACAGGGTCACGCGCAACGAGGGCTGTTTCTACGCGAGAAACGCGATAGACGGGATCAGTACCCCGGGTGGACACGGCGACTATCCGTATCATTCCTGGGGCGGAGCCGTCCATGAGGATCTGACCCTCGCGGTCTACTTCGGCAGAGAGGTAAGAGCCGACAAGCTCGTTCTGAATCTGAGGAGCGACTATAATCTGACCGAGGAGGGCAAGGAGCACGACACCTATTGGCATACGGCGCTTATCGAGCTTTCGGACGGCTTTAAGACCGAGATAAATCCTAAAAAGTCGGCCGAGGATCAGGAGTTTGAACTGGGCGAGCATAAGACCGAGTGGCTTAAGCTGTCCCGACTCGACCCGCTTCAGCTTGAGACGAGCGCGAACTTTGCGGCGCTCAACCAGATCGAGCTGTGGGGTTCGGATATTTAGAACGGAGCGGTTTTGGTATAAATCGTTTCATATGAATAACGTTTGTGAATAACGCTTGAAAATTGCAAAGACGTAGCCGCCGGTTTTTATCGGCGGTTTTTATATGCGTTTAACAGGCGCGCGGCGGGATGCGTCGCGCCGATGTTACGATTTAGGTATAGATTTGTAAACGTTTTATAAACAAATCGCATTAACCTTGATTTAGCGGCGGGCGCATGATATAATGAAGTCAAATTTGTACAGGGATGTGATTTTATGAAGCATAAGTTTATATTGGGTAAAAAATTGATTTGTCTCGGCCTGATCTCCGCGATGGTTATTTCGCTCTCGTCGTGCGGCATACTCGAGAGGTTCGGCTTAGGCGGCTCGAACGCCGATACGGCGTCCGAACCGAGCCCGAGCGCGAGCGCCGCGGCTCAGCTTACGCAGGGGGAACTTATAATAGGCGAGTGGGGCTTTGAACGAGTCGTAACCCCCGCGGGCGAGTATACTTCGCTGAGCCAGGTGGATCTTACCGGAACTCCGCTGGAGGATTACGCCGACATCCTCTCTACCGTGCTGGAGAATGGAGCGGTAAGCTTCAGCGACGACGGAACCGTCAGCTTTTCGATACTCAGCGCGGATTATACCTTAAGCGGCGGCAGGCTTACGATAAGCTCGAGCTTGCTCCCGACCGAAATGTCCATAGATTGTAACATCGACGGCGACGAGATGGAGCTTAGCGAGCAGGGCGTTACGATCTATCTTGCGAGACAGTAGGAAGAAGATTTAGAATATGTTCAGACGAAATCGGAGGGCGTTTATCGCGCCCTCTTTTTTTGGCGCCGCGCGGTTTAGAGCAGTTCGTCGAGGCTCAGCTTTTCATTGCCGGACAGCTGCTTAAATAGATCTTTTAGCGCGTAGAACTCTATTTTGAATTCGTTTATATCGTCGTTTTCCAAGTAGCCGACGCATTTTGTCCAAGATATATCTATGTCGTCGGAGATCTTTGAATCGATACTCATCCCGAGCCAGACTTTGTTTTTTTCAAGCAGTTCGTCTATTTTGTACATGTAGCTCAGCAGAAGCTCTCTGTCCGCGGCGTCTGAGTTTAGGATTTCCGAAACCGAATCCGCGGTCTCGTATACTTTGGTTATGAATTTATTTATAACGCTTAAGTGCAGCCATACCACGGCGACCACAACGATCAGAAGAACTACCATCGAAGACGTTCTTTTCATAGAGTCAGCTCCTTTTCCTAAAACGCCGTTTTTCCTTTTCTATGATCACGACCTCGCCCTGTTCGTCGGCGCCCATGTAGAAGACGTTGGAGATCTTTTTGATCTTTTTCCTATTTAACTGTTCGTACAGCCATTTTAGGTCGCGCCCCAGCCTTTTCAGATTACTTTTTATCAGCGAGCCGTTGTCTATGACGATATAGCTTATCGAGGAATCCGGCGGCGTTATGCCGAGCAGTTTAGGAGTTACCGGGTTATTCTCCGGGGTCTGGATAACGCTTATATTACCGTTGGTCTCCATTATCACATAGTCTACCTCGGACAGGGACGAAGCGCCGCTGTTGCGTATCTCCTCGAGCAGATCGCCCACGTTAAAACGCTGATTCTCCATTTCGCGCTGGTTGAGTTCGCCCTTCGCATAAAACGTGCTCGGCCGGCCGTAGAGCGCGGTCCTAAAGCGCAGATGTTTATACGCCAGATACGAGACGCCTATTTCCAATATGACGAGCACGAATATGGCGACTACGCTCGTAAGCAGAGGTTTTCCGTTGTCGGTGATCGGCATGGCGGCCAGCTCGGATATGATTATCGTGACCACCAGCTCGGACGGCTCCAGCTCGCATATCTGACGTTTTCCCATAAGTCTTAGGTTCACGACCACGAATATATACATTATTATTGTTCTGAATATAGTGATTACCATAGTTTGCGCGACCTCTTTGTTTTGGATTGAATATGTAATCAAACGGGCGGCGCGGCAGAGCTTCCGCATAAATTATTAAATTAATATTAAATTAAAAGCGTAAACTCTATTTACAAATAATAGGGGCTTTGATATAATATAACCACATTTTTTGGATAAAATACACACATATTTCAAGGGAGGTTTTCTCATGTATATAGGTATTGATTTAGGCGGAACAAATATAGCGGTCGGATTGGTTGGCGACGACGGAAAACTATTGAAGTCGGTCTCCACGCCGACGCTCAGCGAGCGCGACTATACCGAGATAGTAAACGATATGGCAAAACTTGTCAGGGGCATACTCAGTATAACCGGACATACCATAGACGATATCGACGGGATAGGGATAGGGAATCCCGGTACGGTCGATAACGAAAACGGGATCATTCTCTATTCAAATAATCTTGGATGGGAGAACGCCAACGTCAGGGAGGAACTGAATAAGTATTTCGACGTACCCGTGAATATTGAAAACGACGCGAACGCGGCGGCGTTTGGCGAGTATTCGCTGTACGCCGACAAAATAAAGGATTTTGTATTCGTGACGCTCGGGACCGGAGTCGGAGGCGGAATAATAATCGACGGCAAGATATACAGAGGCTTTAACGGCGCGGGCGCGGAGCTTGGACATACGACCCTCGTCCACGACGGCGTAAGGTGCACCTGCGGCAAGAAGGGCTGCTGGGAGGCGTACGGTTCGGTGACCGCGCTGATCAGGCAGACGCGCGAGGCCATAGCCGAGAACCCGGATTCGCTGATGGCGAAGACGTATAAAGATACCGGAGTGGTAAACGGGCGGACTGCGTTCGACGCGGCGAAGGCCGGGGACGAAGCCGGGAAAAAAGTGGTCGATAAATACATCGAATACGTGGCCGACGGTATCGTCAGTATGATAAACATCTTCGCGCCCGAGGCGCTTATGATAGGCGGCGGCATAAGCAAAGAGGGCGATTATTTGCTCGAGCCGGTAAAAAAATTCTGCGCCGAGAACGTGTTCTGCAAGAATATCAGACAGACGGAGATAAAGATCGCGACGCTTAACAACGACGCCGGCATAATAGGCGCGGCGATGGCCTGCAAGAAGAGCTTGGAAGGCTGAGGATTAAAATTATCATACGTTAAACGGGAACGGGGAGTTATTTCTATTCCCGTTTTGTTTGGGGAAATTTTGTGATTACAAAGCGAGCGCGGCGGCGAATACAGCCGCGACGCTTCGCGATACGGAACTGTTATTAAATTGTCATGTCAAAAAAACACACAACTGTCACGTTAAAAAAACGTACAATTGTCACTTTAATTTATAGGATGGAGTTGTTACAATATAACTAAAATCAGAAGGCGCTGACGTGAAAATTCATTTCGCGTCAGCCTCCGGCAGAATTAAAGCGTCAGTGCGAGATTTTCTTCACATAGCGGCGCTCTAAGACGCGTATAGTCGTAATAATCTCTTATTGTTCCTTGCCCTGCGGATAAGAGAGCTTTTATTTCTATTAGCGCCGACGCAGGGCGGCGGAACGGAGATTATTATGGAAGTATTCGATATCCAATTGGATCGCGGCGGGGTCATGTATAAGCAGATATACGAATGGGTAGTCGGCGCGATCAAGTCGGGCGTCATATCCGACGGGGAGCAGCTTCCGTCTATAAGAACTCAAGCCGAGTATTTGGGCGTAAGTCGGAATACCGTCGACATAGCGTATCAAAATTTGGTGTCGGACGGGTATGCGACGGTCAAGAACAGGAGCGGATACTTTGTTTTATCGGACGGCGGCAAGGATTTTGGCGTCGAAGAAGAGACCGATCCAGGATGTAAATATAATTTAAGCTTAAACGGAGTAGATCTTTCAGGCGTAAATTACGGAGCTTTTTCAAAGATAGTACGGAATATAATCGACTTGGACGGGGATCTGTTCGGTCATGGTCAGAAACAGGGCGAATACGAGCTTAGAAAGCAAATAGCTAAGTATTTATATATTTCCCGGGGGTTAGAGTGCGATCCGCATCTTATAGTTATAGGCGCCGGGAAGGATTATCTGCTGAGTATGCTGACCCAGATCTTAAGCGGGACTTACGGCATGGAGATACCGGGCTCGGAGAAGATCTACAGAGCGCTGACCCTTACGGGGCGAGACGTGAAGTTGATAGAGTCGTCGTTTAAAGGGATAACCCCGGACGAGATCGGCGGAGTGGATATAATGTATATGAACCCGATACATCATTTGCCTCTCGGATATACGCTCTCGGAGCCGGAGTGTAAAGAGTTTTTAAGGTGGGCTTCTGAAAAAGACGGGCGGTATATCATAGAGGACGATTACGACGGCGAATTTCAGTATGATTATCATTTCGGAGCCATGAAAAGACTCGATAAGAACGACAAAGTTATATTCATAGGAGACTTTTTCAGAAGCATAGCGCCCGGGGAAAAAACGGCTTATATGGTTTTGCCCAAGTCGCTTATAACCGAATGGAAAACAAAGCTCAAATTTTATTCTCCTCTTATTTCAAAGTGGGAGCAGAGGACGGTTTCCGAATATATACGACAGGGCTATTTGATAAAAGGAATAAGAAAGAGCCGCGATATATACAAGGCGAAACGCGACGCGGCGATTGGGGCGCTCAAAAAGAGTAAATTATGGGAAAAACTTGAGATATACGGACAAGGCGCCGGAACTCATTTTATAATACAGTATAGAGAACGAGAGGAGGACGAGCTGCTAAGAAGTTCAAGAGCGATAGGGGTCAAAATGGTTCCCGTATCAAGTTTTAGGTTGATGAGGAAATGGGAAAAGGATAAGCGAAAAGGGGCGTTTACGTTTGGTTTCGGCGGACTTAGGCCGGCCGAGATTGAAGGAGCGGTCTCTTTGCTTGAAAAGGCATGGCTTTAAGGAGGTATAATAATGCTAAAAAAAGTGATTGGATTGGTAATGAGTATGGCGATGATCATTGGATGTATGCCGGCGACGCTCGCGCAGGCGGCGCAGGTAGACGACAACGCGGCGCAAACTCAGGATAGCGCCGAGCTTCAGAGCGGTTCGGAGTTCGATCCTGAAACAGTTATGTGGACGAATAATCCCATCGAGAACGTTTTAGCTCAAGAGGGGATCTATAAGACGGTAAAAGACGTTAATCCTAACGCGGATAAGAAAGATACAGACGTGCAAAATCCTTACGCGTCGAACGGAGATAACTATAACGGTTGGGAGTATTCGGAATTTGTGTGGACCAACTATTATCCGGTTGGCAACGGCAGGATGGCCGGAATGGTAGCCGGCGGTATCGACAACGAGGTCATTCAGATCAACGAGGATACTTGCTGGGACGGTTCCCCCTACGGAACCCTGAAGGATGAGGGCGGAAATACGCTTACGACGATAGCGCAGACAAACGCGGCGCAGAAGATAACCACGGAAGATCCGACGAGCGGAAGCGTAGAGGGCGCGTGGAGATACTACAGAGGCGCGAACGCGGACGGAACTCCGGCTGAGATCGGTTCGGCGGGCGTGCTTGTGGGCGACGAGGCGTTTAGGACGGAGTACCCCGAATTTGCGGATCAGAGTATCTCGAATCAGGCGCTCAATATAGATAACTCGAAGACGCAGGAAGCGGTTCAGGACAGATGGAGCATGGAGGGAATGGTAGAGGAAACTTTCCTCGGCTCTCCCAGCAGGCAAAGAGCGTATAAGTCGTTTGTAGAGGTATATCTTGATTTTGGACAGAATCACGAGCAGGCTTCTAATTATACCAAGAGTCTCGATATGGAGACCGGCGTTGTAACGGTAGAGTATGACTACGACGGTTCGCACTTTAAGCGCGAGACGTTTGCAAGCTATCCGGATCAGGTAGTAGTTACGCATGTGGAGTCCGACTCGGCTCTAAACTTCAGCGCTCAGCTGCATACGTATCACAGTGAAAAAGACGGTTATTACAGCTATGAAAAGGTAAGCGATAACGAAGTTAAAGTGACCGCCGCGATCACGAACGGCAGTAGGGACAATAACGAAGTCGGAACTGTAAACGCTATAAAATTCGAGGCGCGCATGTTCTTGGACGGCGACGGAACTTTCTCGGTTTCGGACGATAACACGACAGTTACGGTAAACGGCGGAAACGAAGCTAATATATACGTAGTAGGCGCTACAAATTACGTTGATTATTTAACTCTTGACAATACAAAACCGTCGGCCGACTGCGACAGATATGCGACTAACGTCAAGAGCAGAACATACGAGCAGATAAAAGAAAGACATCTTGCTGATTTTAGCGAACAATTTAACAGAACCGAACTCAATATTGATAATGCAAACGGGGTAGACTATAGCGATACGCCTACGGAACAGCGCGTTCGTAAAAATATATACGGAGAGTCCGGCTTTTTGACAGGCGCGGGTTCGAGAACGTCTGACGCTAATAAAAACGGCGTATACACAACGTATTCGGAAGGCGACAACCAGCTGGCGACGCTCGAGTTCAACTACGGCAAGTATTTGATACTTTCAGGTTCGAGAGACGGCCGCGATGCGTCCGAGGGCGAGATAGCGATTCAGGAGAGTCAGCCTCTCAACCTCACCGGTAAATGGAACGCCGCGTTCTCGGCTTCGTGGAACGGTAAGTATACTATAAATATAAACACGGAAATGAATTACTGGGCGGCGCAGCCTCTTAACATAGGCGACAGCGAAAAACCGCTTATAGACACGTTCGACGAGCTGGCTCAGAGCGGAAGTATCACTGCGGCTAATCAGTACGCGATTTATAACGACAGAGGCGACGATACATATCAGCCCGGAGATCCGTGGGTAATGCACCACAATTACGACTTGTGGAGAGGAACTCAGCCGATAGATAACGCGACGGCGGGACTTTGGCCGACGGGAGGAATCTGGCTGCTCGATCACGCATGGCAGTATTATCAGTATAACAAGGACACCGAATATCTTGCGGAAGTGTATCCGTACATGGTAGGCGCGGCCAAGTTCTTTACTCAGTTCCTGGTCGTCGATCCGAAGACCGGATATTTGATAACCGCGGCTTCGTGTTCACCCGAGCAGGGAGGCGTTCAGCCGGGACCCGCGATGGATACTCAGCTTGTGAGAAACCTCTACGATATGGTACGGCAGGCGTCCGAGATACTCGGTAAGACGAGCGAGAACGCCGATCTGCTGGCGAAGATAGACGAGCAAATGCCTTCGTCGTATTTAGCCGATGAGAAAGGTAAACTGGCGCCTAATCTTATAGACGATTCCGGTTTAATACAGGAATGGGTAAGAGGCGACGTTACTTTTGATATAGGAGAGAGAGACAGCGGACAGTGGGAGGTTACAAATCCGTTTACAAATGAAACGGTTAGAGTATACGACCACGGCGCAAGCAATAACAACGGGCACAGACATTGTTCGCATCTTTGGGAGATGTTCCCGGGAACGCATCTTAGCGCGTACAGCGAGGACGAAAACGAGCAGGATATATTCCAGGCGTTCCAGAAATCGGTCGCTTCGAGAGGAACCGGCAGCGGCCAGGGCTGGGGTCTTGCATGGAGGATCAACCTCAACGCGAGAGCTTTAGACGGCAACGCGGCGTCGACCATGCTTGAACAGCTGTTTACCACAAGAACTTCGCCGAACCTGTTCGATCAGCACCCGAACTTCCAGATAGACGGTAACTACGGCGCGACGTCGGGTATCATAGAGATGCTCGTTCAGAGCCACGACGGTACCATAAATCTGCTCCCGGCGCTTCCGGATCAGTGGCAGAGCGGTTCGTTCAAGGGATTCAACACCCGCGAGGGCGCGACGGTAGACCTTACTTGGTCGAACGGACGGCCGACGGAGGCTAAGCTGCACGTAAGAGAGAGCGGAGATATGAATATCCGCACGATCTACGCTCCTAAGGCTAAGGTATACGACGAAACCGGCGCAGAAGTAACGGCGACGGTTAACGAAGACGGCAATCTGCTCACATTTAACGTTGAAGCGGGAAAGACTTATACGATAAATAATTTTGGTACCGATATTATGAGAACGGTATACGCGGCTGCAGATACGACAGAATTTTACGCAAGCGACGGCGGCGCTGAACCGAAAATTGCCAACGGCAACGAAGTAGGATATTTGTATAACGACCGCGGCGCGGGAGTTAAACTTGGATATGCAGTAGACGATTTCTCATTTGACGGTCTGCAAAGTCTTGAGCTTAAGATGGCCGAGGTCAGAAGTTCTGCGGCGAAGGTTTCCATCACATTGGATTCGCCGACCGGGACGGAGATCGCTAATCAGTCTATAACTGCGGGACCGAATCAGATCGAACTTAAAAATATCGACGGCGTGACAGGGGAACACAAGATATATCTGCTCTATTATACAGATCCGTACGACAGCGATCAGAAATATATCGGAAATGCAAGCGATCTGACGGCTACGTACAGAGTAGAGGATGCGCCGGAGCCGACAGTACAGCCGGTTGAATTTGATTATAATATAAGAGAAGCGTACTTCAACAGAGACGGTCTCCTAAGCGTTGATATCGGTTACAGCGGAGAAGATCCGGCGCCTTCGGCAAAATTGATCGCGGCTACATATGATGAGAACGGTATATTGGCCGATATGGCTAACTTTGATATAAGCGGCGCGATTACTGATACGTTCGATTACGCGCAGCCCGAAAACGGAACGACTAAAGTTTATATTTGGGATAGCATGGAGAGTATGATTCCTCTCAGCGAGGTTAAAGAAGCGGAAGTAATGCCGGCGCCTACGCCGCCCGCGACCCCGAACCCGACGCTCGATCCGTCTACGTACGTATCGGTAAACGACGTGACGACGGCCGACAGACTTGGCGAAATAAACGGTAGATCCGCGTCGGATTATTATGTTTGCGATAACGACTTCGAGTGGAAAAGCGACGTTAAAGAGAGTTATAAAACAGTATTTGGCGAAGACTTCAGCGATACTTACGCAAGCAGATATATAGACATGAGAAACAACGCTTCGATAGACGTGCCGTTTACGGTCGGAGCGGACGAGGCGGCTAATTACACGCTGTATACGCTCTGCCAGGAATATAACGGCAGATATTATACGGGACGATTGTATGCGGCCGACGGAGCGACTCCTATAGGCGACGAGATAAATAACGTAGCTCTCAGCGGGATCAGCGTCGTTGCAAGTGCGCATCCGGAGGATAATTGTTCGGCGTCCAGAAGACAGGTCGCGATCGTAGAGTTCGAGCTTGGCGATTTAGAGGCCGGCAACTATGTGTTCAGGATCACTGGAGTATCTAACAGCAATCCTCTGCTCGCCGTAGCGTTTTATACCGACGATATAGCGAGACCGACCGCGGCTCCGCAGCCGACCGCGACGCCGACCGCGACGCCGGGACCGACTCAGGATCCTACTACGCTTGGAGCGTATGTGAATAACGTCAAATATAACACGGTAAGAGAAGCGGTAGCGGCCGCGGCGAAAATCAATCCGCAGAGAGAAGAAGATCGGGTATATATCGATATTATGCCCGGCGCCTACCGCGAACAGGTAGTCGTAAACACGCCGTACGTCACAATGAGACGGGCGCCGGAGACCGAGGGTGCGGTTACGCTGACATGGTATTACGGTTTAGGTTCGCTCTACGACAGCTGTAACGAGGACGGCTATTACGATCCGTCCGTTATAGGCGACGGCGAATCTTACGGTCCGAGCGACTGGGGGCCAGCGCTCAAAGTCGACAGAAACGCGACCGGATTCACGGCGGAAAATCTTATTATTGAAAATTCATATAATAAGTATTACACAGAAGAAGAACTGGCGGATATAACCGACTACGATCCCGATCCTAACAACAGCGATTTTAGACGTAAAGAGTGGATACAGGCTCAGAAGAGCGACGGCGTCAGCGACGACGAGATAAACAGCTATTTACAATCAAGAAGAGATATAACCTTCGACGGCGTTACGGGAAGTCCGAGAGAACGCTGCGCGGCGCTGCACTGCTCAGCCGACAAGGCTTCGTTTATAAACTGCGAGATTATGTCGACGCAGGATACTATCGGAATAAACACGGGCAGAATGTATTTTAAAGACTGCAAGCTGGGCGGAACGACAGACTATATTTGCGGCAGCGCGACGGCGGTATTCGATAACTGCGAATTATACACTAACGCGGGACCGCTCCAGGCTGAGAGCGCTACAATAACAGCGCCCAGCAATGCTGTCGAGTCAGAAGGCTATCTGTTCTGGAACTGCCGCGTAACAGGTTCTGATACCGCGACACCGGGTTCAATGGGAAGACCGTGGGGCTCGGGCGGCGGTCCGGCGGCGGCTTACATTAATACGACTGTTAGCGCGGCTGGCGTAAGCTCCGGAAACGACAAGTATTTGATTTCGGGAACCGGTTGGTCGGATATGAGCGCTAATAAACCGGAGGACGCGCGTTTTTATGAATATGGAACCGTGAATACAAGAGGCGAGGCTCTTGACACTTCAAAGAGAAGAGGCAGCGAGCTCAGCGACAATATTTCCAAAGGTTTGCTCGATGAATGGCAGGTTCTCAGATTCAATCCGTATACATATACGGCGGGTTCGGACGGCTGGGATCCGGCCGGAGTAGCCGAGTCATACGCGGGCGTCAACGAGATAATCTCGACGGCGACGGTCACGATACCCGAAGGCGACAGCAATACGGTTGATCTTCCGACGGCTCCGGAGGGCTACGAATATAAATGGGAATCAAATTCCGAGTACGCTATAGTGAGCGAAGACGGTACGCAGATCGCGGTAATAAGACCGGCGAGCGGCGAACAGCCCATAGAGAGTTCTATAACACTGTATGTGAGAGACGCTAACAACAAAGGCGTCGGGGCGCAGTCTACGATCCCCGTTTCGATCAGCGCTACGACCGACACGACTAACGTCTTTACGACAAGCGGAACGATAAGCGTTAGCGGAAACGCTCCCGAGAGCGACGTGACCGTAAGCGTTAAGTTCTATAAAGGCGCGGCCTTGATAAAGCAGGCGGCGGCGACGATAGAAGCGGGTCAGACGCAAGCCGAGTATACGGCCGAGGGTATCCCGGTTGGCGATTACGACGTTGTTTTTGATTCGCAGAATAGCGAGTATAAGATCTTGACTCCTACGGACGGCGCTACGACCGTATCGGGCGGAGTAGGACAGACCCAAAACATAGACGCGACGATCGCGCGCCTTGTAAATATGTCTTACGATATTACTTCGGATCCGACGACGTTTGGTTCGGGAGCGAGCGTTGCCAATAACGGCGACGGCAGCTTTACGATAACAGGAAACGGAAACGGCGGCGCATACTGGAATATTTCGGATATGATCGCCAATATAGCGGAGTCCGATACGGTGACGGTATGCTATACGTTCGACATGAGCGCGAGCTATCAGTCAAGCAACAACGGAGCGGCGGTCGATATCACGAACGGCAGACCGGGCGAGTTCAACACTAACGCGAACGACGACAGATACGCAAGAACGAACGCCGGACGTTGGACGCAGCTGAATATGTTCGATATAGGCGCGGGCGCGACGAGCGGTTCTTCCAACACGGAACATCAGTGGCTGAATTGCGCAAACTCGAACTTTAATAATAACCCGGTTCAGAATGTAAGGGTTACGATAGATTATAAGAACGGTAGGATCATAGGCGAGGCTAAGACGGATTCGGCGACCGAGTGGAACTCGTACGACGCGTTTACAGGGTTCCCTGCGGGCGCGGATAAAGAAGACATATACGTGGCCGTTTATCCCGGTAACGCGGGCTCTAATACCTTTACCGTTAAAGATATATCTATCGAATACGCGGTGTTTGAATAAAAGCTTAAACGTTTTCACGGCGCAGTAAGCGGCGGTTAAAATATAAAAAATAGTAACCGCCGCCTGGCGCTTGAATGTAAGATCGAGCGGTTACGCTGCGAGCGGAGATCCGAAATATGCGGGTCGTCCGTCCGCCGCGATTTTCGGTCAATAATTTAAAATTATTATAGATTTATTCCCAATTAAACGCAAAACGTCCGCCTTAGCGCGGGCGTTTTGTCGTATCAAAAAAATACGTATTCCCAAACGGTATACGCGCGGACGCAGAGGTTGTATTATTAAAAATTAGATTTAATTAAGAGTATCTTAATCGATTAAGATAAGAACAAAAATTTTTGAGAATAATGATTGTTGCAAACCTTTCATCATTCTACTTCTTACGCATTGTATTATATTACATTTTAAAAGAAATTTCAATAAAAATAACTCGAAAATTATATCGAAACCGATATTGTATTCGACGGATACCGATTAAATCTATGGGCGCTTGCAATAAGGAAGGCGTTAATGTATATTAATAAAAGGATTAAATAAAAGAACGACTTATTATAGATCGAACAAAGGAGCGGTATGTATGCCTACGCTTAACATAAAAAATATTATATCGGAGATATTTTCAAAAAAACTTACTTCGGTTAAGTACGATATAAGATCGGACAAGCTTACCGCTCCGATTAGACTGGCGGTCGTCGCGGACCTGCACAGCGTATTCTACGGCGAAGAACAGGCCGAACTCATCGCGGCGATAGACGCGCATAACGTCGACGCGGTATTGCTGCCGGGGGACATAGCCGACGATAAAACGCCTTTAGCCGGCGCGGAAGCGCTGTTTAAAGGGCTGGCCGGAAAATATCCATGCTATTACGTCAGCGGAAACAACGAATATAAGTCGGGGAGGATAGACGAGATCAAAAGCATGATAAGAGCTTACGGCGCGGAGGCGCTTGAGGGGACGTTTTCTGAAATCGAACTTAGCGGGCGGAAGATCGCGGTTTTTGGAGTAGACGACCCGATGCTTTTCGGCATGGAAAATATTAGGAGAAAAGCGCCTAAGGGTTGGATAGATCAATTTGAAAGCTGTAAGGCGAAGAATAGATTATTAAAAGAAAAATTCCGCGATAGAGAACGCTACAGTATTTTGGTCTCCCACAGACCCGAGCTTTTTAAATACTACAGAAACAGCGGCTTCGATTTGGTAGTCGCGGGTCACGCGCACGGAGGTCAGGTCAGGATCCCGGGGCTTATAAACGGTTTGTTGGCCCCGGGGCAGGGCTTGTTTCCCAAATACGCCGGAGGCGCGTACGAGCTTGGCGAGACCGTTATGGTCGTAAGCCGCGGTCTTTGCGTAAATAGGCTTCCGCGGATATTCAATCCGCCGGAGCTTGCGATCGTTGAAGTTAGGCCGGGATATTTACGTAATAGATCGGATTGATATTTTTTAACGTTTGTTTTTTGATAAATTTGAAACAAATGTAATTTTTGTATTTGTTAGAATAGTAATATCACACAATATAACTTTATTATATTTATACATTTTACACAAGTATATTTAATAAAGTATGTACATCATTGACATATTTTGTTGTATAATGTATATTAGATATGATAAAGTGATTCCATATATTTTGTTTAACGGGAAATAGGGAGAAGTTAAATTGTTCTGTTTTGTATAGTGAAGTTATAAATAAATACCACGATCTGTAAAATAGTTTAATTATACGTCTTCTTATTATACTTAATTAAAATTCATGATAATATAAATGTACGGCTTAAGATCGTATCGTCGCGATAGGAAGTGAAAATAATGAGCAAATGCATGGGCTGTATGAAGGAGAAGGGCGAGAGCGAAGCGTGTCCGCATTGCGGTTACATATCTCCAAAGGAACAGGAGAACGCGGCGTACCTTCCTGAGGGAACGGTGTTGCAAAACCGCTATCTGCTCGGCAGGGTATTGGGTCAGGGCGGCTTCGGTATAACATATATCGGTTACGACAACACCCTGGACGCGAGGGTCGCGATAAAGGAATACTACCCGGGAGATATAGCGCAGAGAACGCCGGGGGATAAGACGGTGACGCCGTACACTCAGGCGAGCGCCGACTATGAGCACGGAAAGAAAAGGTTCATAGAAGAGGCGAGGACGCTTGCAAGGTTCTCGGACTTTCCCGGGATAGTCAGCGTAAAGGACTGCTTCGAGGAAGACAACACCGCGTATATGGTGATGCAGTTCTTGGAGGGAATAGACCTAAAGGAATATCTAAAGCGCAAAGGCGGTAAGATAAGCCCCGAAGAAGCCGTGTCGATCCTGACGCCGGTAATGGACGCGCTGAAAGAGATACATAGAGCGGGTATAATCCACAGGGATATAAGCCCGGATAATATATTCATAACGACCGAAGGCCAAATAAAACTGATAGACTTCGGAGCGGCGAGACAGTCGCTGGGCGGGGGAAAGAGTCTGTCGATACAGCTAAAGCCGGGATACGCGCCGGAGGAGCAGTATCGGACGCACGGGAATCAAGGACCGTGGACGGACGTGTACGCGCTTGCGGCGACATTGTACCGGATGGTTACGGGACAGGTACCGCCTGAGGCGATGGAGAGGATGTCGTACGATACGTTAGAGATACCGCAGGAGTTGCCGGAGAACATAAGGACGGCTTTGCAGATAGGGCTTGCGGTGCGCGCGCCGGAGAGGTACGCGAGCGTGGAACAGTTTCAGAGCGCGCTCGCAGGTAAGACCGTCGCGGCGCCGGTAAACTTGGGAAAAACCCCCGGCGGGAATTTGGGCGGCGCGGGGACGGCGCCGCGACCGTCCGGCGGACAAGCGTACGGAAGTTACGCAGGCGGGCAAAGACAGGGAAGCTCAAAAGAGGGCGGCGCGGTAAATAAAGCCTTGATCGCGCTCATATCCGTATGCTCCGTAGTCGCGGTCGCGGCGGTCGTCGCGATAGCGATTATGGTCGTCCCGAGACTCGTCGAGCCGGAAACGGTAGCCGTATCGACGGCGGCCCCGACGGCGGAACCTACGCCTATTCCGACCCCGGCGGTAGTGGAACTGCCGGATCTGTATA
The DNA here is from genome assembly GCA_019419865.1 of Clostridiales bacterium. Classification (GTDB taxonomy): domain Bacteria; phylum Bacillota; class Clostridia; order Monoglobales; family Monoglobaceae; genus Roslinia. The sequence continues at coordinate 39,930 of JAHZIG010000006.1, forward strand.
ATCCGGGTCTGACGTATAACAGGATGAACGGTATCGGTTCGGCGACGCTTGTGACGTCGAGAGAGGAATACGATAAAATTTGCAACACGATAAGGGGTTTTTCCGAGGGGTATTCAAATTTTGTAAAGGCGGATATGGGAAATAAATCGATTGATTTATATAACAGCAATATGTCGCCGTATGTTAAGATCGATTCAAGAGCGTATACCAACCAGTGGAACTACTATAACAAATGGGACATAGCGTCGTATACTTTGAACGAGGTGACGATCGACAGCGCCAGCAAGAACGGCGACGCAGTTTTCGCATGGGTATACGAACAGCAGGAAGAGATCAAAAACGGCGTAGCCGTCTCCAATCAAGCGTACTGGGTCTATCGCTTGGAGGCGAGCGGAGACGGGTACTTGGTGACCGACTATATCTCGGATCCGGATAGACGATAGGGATGAAAGTATGAGCAGAACAAGAAAATTAGTTGTAACCGCAGTAGTTATGCTTATCGTAGCCGTCGGTTTGATCGCCGTAGCCATAGCGATAGCCGGAGTTGAAGGCGAAGTAGAACAGGAATCCGGCGTAAACGAAAACGAGACTGTAAGCGTTCCGACGCCGACTGAGACGCAGGAAGAGCTTACGTTCAGCGCCGAACCCATACCGGAGGACGTAAGGGCGCGTATGTGGAATGTTACGATAAGCGACGAGTCGCCGGTTACGTTCGACGATTTAAGTTACTTGACCATAAGCTTTATCGGTTACGACGGAGAGACCCATGTGGGTAATATGGTAGTGGCGGCTTCTTTAGCCGAAGAGGTATTGAATATTTTCAGAGAGTTATATCAAGTAGGTTTTCCGATTGAGAAGATGGTTCTTCCGTGCGAATACGGGGGCGTAGACGAGGACTCGATGACCGATAATAACACGAGCGCGTTCAACGACCGCCCGCTAAACGAGTCCGGAGCGCTAAGCTATCATCAGCTTGGAACGGCGATAGATATAAATCCGCTATATAATCCGTATATAAATCTATCTACTCTGGACGTACAGCCGGCGGCTGGGGAACCCTATTTAGACCGCGGCCTATCGGCTAAAGGCATGATATTTTACGACGGCGAATGCGTGAGAATATTCAAGAAATACGGCTGGACCTGGGGCGGGGACTGGAACAGCGTAAAGGACTATCAGCATTTTGAAAAGCGCCTGTAAAAACAGATTTTTATTATTGACGCATATAATCATGCTACTGAGAGGTGTAGATAAATGAGCAAATGCATGGGCTGTATGAAAGAGAAGGGCGAGAGCGAAGCGTGTCCCCACTGCGGCTACGTATCTCCAAAGGAACAGGAGAACGCGGCGTACCTTCCGGAGGGAACGATATTGCAAGATCGTTACCTGCTCGGCAGGGTATTGGGTCAGGGCGGCTTTGGTATAACATATATCGGCTACGACAATACCCTGGACGCGAGGGTGGCGATAAAGGAATACTACCCGGGAGACATAGCGCAGAGAACGCCGGGGGATAAGACGGTGACGCCGTACACTCAGGCGAGCGCCGACTATGAGCACGGAAAGAAAAGGTTCATAGAAGAGGCGAGGACGCTTGCAAGGTTCTCGGACTTTCCCGGGATAGTCAGCGTAAAGGACTGCTTCGAGGAAGACAACACCGCGTATATGGTGATGCAGTTCTTGGAGGGAATAGACCTAAAGGAATATCTAAAGCGCAAAGGCGGTAAGATAAGCCCCGAAGAAGCCGTGTCGATCCTGACGCCGGTAATGGACGCGCTGAAAGAGATACATAGAGCGGGTATAATCCACAGGGATATAAGCCCGGATAATATATTCATAACGACCGAAGGCCAAATAAAACTGATAGACTTCGGAGCGGCGAGACAGTCGCTGGGCGGGGGAAAGAGTCTGTCGATACAGCTAAAGCCGGGATACGCGCCGGAGGAGCAGTATCGGACGCACGGGAATCAAGGACCGTGGACGGACGTGTACGCGCTTGCGGCGACATTGTACCGGATGGTTACGGGACAGGTACCGCCTGAGGCGATGGAGAGGATGTCGTACGATACGTTAGAGATACCGCAGGGGTTGCCTGAGAATATAATGACGGCTTTGCAGATAGGGCTCGCGGTGCGCGCGCCGGAGAGGTATTCAAGCGCGGAGCAGTTTCAGAACGCGCTCAGCGGAGTCGCGTACACGGCGCCCGTTACGCCTACCGAGAAGCCCGAAAATCCAATCGGACCGGGCGGAGGAAATCCGCCGCCACCGCCGCCAAAGCAGGACGGGAATAAAAAGCTGATCTCGGCGCTTATTATATCGGGAACGGCTCTGATATGCGTAGTTCTTATAGCGGTCGCGGCCGCGTTCGCTTTAAACGGCGGGAACTCGCCCGTAAACGACGTTGTAAATTCGATAACCGATACGATATCGCCCGATCCGACGCCCCTGCCGACTCCGGCGCCGACGCCGGTCCCGACTCCCGAGCCGGAACACACTTACAGAGTTGTGACCGGGCATGTTACCTGGACTCAGGCCGAACAGGCGGCGAGGAGCGCGGGCGGTTATCTTGCGACGATAAACGACGCCGAGGAATACAACAAGATAGTGACTCTTCTATCTCAGTCGAGCTACGGCAACCTCAGAAACGTTTGGATCGGCGCGTATGTGAGCGGAAGTTTCTCCGGATCGCAGTCGATAATAGACGCGTGGAACTCGCCGAGCATGACTTGGATAACCGGAGAACCGTTTACGTATACGAATTGGAGATCGGGAGAGCCGAGCGGCTACGACGCTAATCTCGGCGAGTACGAATGTTACTTGCAGCTCTTCCGCCCGGCCGCCGACGGAGGAGTATGGAGCTTCAACGACGCGGGCGCCGATCTGTCTACGTATAGGAGCGGCAGGTTGGGTTACATAATAGAGTTCGAGGGATGAGCGCTTTGAGAGCGCTTGAGAATAAGGCGTTTTAGTTCGTCATATATATCTTAAAACGGACGCGCCGCAGATTTGAGAGCGGCATAAATATAGGATTTGGAGGAATGAAGCGATGAAGCGAATAGGAATGAAACGTATAATAGCGACGCTCGCCGCGTTATGTTTATTGGCGACCGCGGCTTTTTGCCTGAGCGGCTGCAGCGAAGAAGCGCCAGAGCAGGCGGCGAACGAAGCGGCGACGGCCGAGGCGACGGCGGCCGTAAACGATGGCGAGGCTAAAGTCGAGGAACTGATGCAGAGCATGACGCTCGAGGAAAAGGTTTGGCAGATGTTCTTTGTAAGGCCGGAGGATATAACCGGGATGGGAACTGTGGTACAGGCCGGAGAGACCACAAAGACCGCGCTTGAGAATTATCCGGTAGGAGGGTTCATATATTTTAGTCAGAATATAGAGAGCCGCGAACAGCTTACGGAGATGATAGCGAACGTTCAAAGTTACAGCAAAATACCGCTGTTTATTTCGGTCGACGAAGAGGGCGGCCGTGTAGCGCGCCTTGGCGACGCGGGCATAGGAGTTACAACGCATCCGCCGATGGCCGAAATAGGCGCGTCGGGCGATCCGAGAAGGGCTGGAGAGGTCGGGGAGACGCTCGGCAGAGATTTAAAGGAGCTCGGCTTCAACATGGATTTCGCTCCGGTGGCCGACGTGATCACGGTAGAAAATAACGAGGATATAGGAGATAGATCTTTCGGTTCGGATCCCGAATTGGTCGCGGACATGGTAGCCGCCGAGGTAGAAGGAATGCAGAGCCAAAATATATCGGCTACGCTTAAGCATTTCCCGAGCAACGGTAGCACCGAGTCGAATACGCATAACGAGACCGGAGTTTGCACCAGAACTTTGGAGGAGATGAGAAGCTGCGAGTTCATTCCGTTCAAGGCCGGGATCGAAGCCGGCGCCGACGTCGTTATGGTAGCGCATATGGCGGCTGTTAACGTGACCGGAGACGAGACCCCGTCCACCCTTTCCAAGACGATAGTTACGGATCTATTAAGGGGCGAGCTCGGATTTTCCAAAGTAGTTATATCCGACGCTCTGAACATGGGCGCGATCACGTCCGTGTACGAGCCTGAAGAAGCCGCCGTGGCGGCGGTCGAGGCCGGCGTCGATCTATTGCTGATGTCTCCGGACGCGGTTGGGTCCGCGGAGACTATTATAGCCAAGGTGGAATCGGGCGAGATTTCCGAGGACAGGATAGACGAGAGCGTCAGACGGATACTTTCGCTTAAACAGGAGCGCGGAATATTGGATAGCTTAGAGGTGTAGATAAATGAGCAAATGCATGGGCTGTATGAAGGAGAAGGGCGAGAGCGAAGTCTGTCCCCACTGCGGCTACGTATCTCCAAAGGAACAGGAAAACGCGGCGTACCTTCCTGAGGGAACGGTATTGCAAAACCGCTATCTGCTCGGCAGGGTATTAGGTCAGGGCGGATTCGGTATAACATATATCGGCTACGACAATACCCTGGACGCGAGGGTGGCAATAAAGGAGTACTACCCGGGAGACATAGCGCAGAGAACGCCGGGGGATAAGACGGTGACGCCGTACACTCAGGCGAGCGCCGACTATGAGCACGGAAAGAAAAGGTTCATAGAAGAGGCGAGGACGCTTGCAAGGTTCTCGGACTTTCCCGGGATAGTCAGCGTAAAGGACTGCTTCGAGGAAGACAACACCGCGTATATGGTGATGCAGTTCTTGGAGGGAATAGACCTAAAGGAATATCTAAAGCGCAAAGGCGGTAAGATAAGCCCCGAAGAAGCCGTGTCGATCCTGACGCCGGTAATGGACGCGCTGAAAGAGATACATAGAGCGGGTATAATCCACAGGGATATAAGCCCGGATAATATATTCATAACGACCGAAGGCCAAATAAAACTGATAGACTTCGGAGCGGCGAGACAGTCGCTGGGCGGGGGAAAGAGTCTGTCGATACAGCTAAAGCCGGGATACGCGCCGGAGGAGCAGTATCGGACGCACGGGAATCAAGGACCGTGGACGGACGTGTACGCGCTTGCGGCGACATTGTACCGGATGGTTACGGGACAGGTACCGCCTGAGGCGATGGAGAGGATGTCGTACGATACGTTAGAGATACCGCAGGAGTTGCCGGAGAACATAAGGACGGCCTTGCAGATAGGACTTGCGGTGCGCGCGCCGGAAAGGTACGCGAATGTCGGACAATTCCAGAGCGCGCTCAGCGGAGAATCGCCGGTAACCGTCTCGAACCGTAGCTTTAAAAACGAAAGCAATAATAGATACGAACCGGACAGAAACAACTATCCGCAGCCAAAGAAAAAGAGCGGCGTGCTGCAGGGCGCCCTTATCGGAGCAACGGCCGTAGCGTGCGTCGTCTTGATAGCTCTTGTCATGACGATCGTGTTGAGAGACGACGATAGAACCGACTATGCGGCTTTGCAGCCGACTTCGGTCCCCGCGTCGGTTGACGGAGCCTCCGCCGAACAGCGTCGGACGGCGGCGGATGTCGTTCCGACGCAAGCGCCCACGGCCGCGCCGACGGCCAGACCGCAGCCGACGCCGTATAACCATGCGGACGACGAGGCTGTTTTAGCGCGCGTCGTAAACGATTCCACCCGCGCGTTTATAAATTCGGTAAACACAGGCGATTTTTCTTATCTTGCGCCGTATGTAGACCCGAACTCGTCGTATTATTCGGATCAGAGTAAGGCCGTCGCTTCAATACACGGTCGCGGCGTCAAGGAGGAACTTGTGACCTGCGGCGTAGTTAGTATAGAGTGGCTGGACGACGACAGTTGCAACATGACCCAGCACACGATAATCACCTGTTATTATACGGACGGAACATCTAGGGACGTTGAGGAAACATATACGTATCTCATGAAGCGTTCGGGCGATTCGTTTGTATATAGCAAGATGTATACTTAAGGATTTTAAGCTAAGGTTAAGTTACAAATTTTAAAACGTGGGATCGGCGGTGAACGTAATGAAAGCGAATAGACTTTCCGGAACGCTATTTGCGGTTGCGTCGGCTTTGGCGATAATCTTGTGTTTGATAATCGTAATCTATACGGTTCCGGGTCTGAGACCGTTGTTCACATATCCGGGATTTAGGTATCTTAGGTTTGAGGAGACGGGAGACGGAACGCTGAACGTAAAATATTGCAGCAGGTACGCCGATGAAGTGGAGATACCGTCTCGGGTAGGCGGAAAAGCCGTGACCGGGATCGGAGAACGCGCGTTCCGAGATTGCAGAAGTTTGGAAGAGCTGATACTGCCCGACAGTATTTTAACTATAGAAGAAAACGCGTTTGAGAGGTGTACGGCTTTAAAAAAGATCGACATACCCGCAGGCGTTTCCAAGATAGGAGCGGCGGCGTTTTTATCCGCCGGTATAGAAACGCTTACAGTTCCGGGTAATATTAAAAGCATTGGCTACGGGAGTTTTTCGCTCTGCGAAGACTTGGAAGAAGCGACGATCGCCGATGGCGTTGAAAGTATAGGGACGGGAGCTTTTCGCGCATGCAAGAACCTGAAAAAGGTAATTATTCCGAAAAGCGCGACGGACGTCGGCATAGAGGCGTTCGCGCTCTGCGAGAACCTTACGAGCGTCGGCGGCGCGGGTTCGGGCGCGGACGTAGAGTTCGGCTGGGACGGCGTTATACCGAGCGGAGTTTTTAGAGATATGCCGAATTTGACGGAGGCGGTTTTGCCGGACGGGATCGCGATCGTATGCGAGCAAGCGTTTTTTGGATGTAAAAATCTACAGAGCGTAACTATACCGGACAGCGTCGTATACATAGGCGAATATGTTTTCAGCGGCTGCGGCGATCTTACTATATACGGAAAGCAAGATTCTTACGCCGAATACTATGCGGCGGAGCATAATATAAATTTTGAACCTATCTGAATATGTCGTTATTAATGAGATGGGAGTGAGAATAATGAGCAAATGCATGGGCTGTATGAAGGAGAAAGGCGAGAGTGAAGCGTGTCCGCACTGCGGCTACGTATCTCCAAAGGAACAGGAAAACGCGGCGTACCTTCCGGAGGGGACGGTATTGCAAAACCGCTATCTGCTCGGCAGGGTATTGGGTCAGGGCGGCTTCGGTATAACATATATCGGTTACGACAACACCCTGGACGCGAGGGTCGCGATAAAGGAATACTACCCGGGAGATATAGCGCAGAGAACGCCGGGGGATAAGACGGTGACGCCGTACACTCAGGCGAGCGCCGACTATGAGCACGGAAAGAAAAGGTTCATAGAAGAGGCGAGGACGCTTGCAAGGTTCTCGGACTTTCCCGGGATAGTCAGCGTAAAGGACTGCTTCGAGGAAGACAACACCGCGTATATGGTGATGCAGTTCTTGGAGGGAATAGACCTAAAGGAATATCTAAAGCGCAAAGGCGGTAAGATAAGCCCCGAAGAAGCCGTGTCGATCCTGACGCCGGTAATGGACGCGCTGAAAGAGATACATAGAGCGGGTATAATCCACAGGGATATAAGCCCGGATAATATATTCATAACGACCGAAGGCCAAATAAAACTGATAGACTTCGGAGCGGCGAGACAGTCGCTGGGCGGGGGAAAGAGTCTGTCGATACAGCTAAAGCCGGGATACGCGCCGGAGGAGCAGTATCGGACGCACGGGAATCAAGGACCGTGGACGGACGTATACGCGCTTGCGGCGACATTGTACCGGATGGTGACCGGACAGGTACCGCCTGAGGCGATGGAGAGGATGTCGTACGACACGCTCCAGATACCGGGGGACCTTCCTGAGAATATGAGGACGGCCTTGCAGATAGGGCTTGCGGTGCGCGCGCCGGAGAGGTACGCGAGCGTGGAGCAGTTTCAGAATGCGCTGAGCGGAAAAGGTTATGTTCCGCCGAATAATGCGAGCGGTTACGGCGGAGCGTCCGACAAAACTGTTGCGAGCGGCTCGAATGGTTCGTACGAAAGAACCGTTGGAAGCGGAGCGCCCGGCGCGAGAGGCGCCTATAACGGTGCGGGAAACGCCGGCGCAGGTTACGCCGCGGCGGAGCAAACCGGAAGCGATCCGGGATATTATAACGCCGGAGCCGGTAAGCAAGGCGCTTCTGGAGGCGCGGCTGTTCCGACCGGAAACTCAGGAAAAAAGACCGCGTCGATCATAGCTATACTGGGCACGGCGCTCGCGTGCGTAGCCGCCGTGGCGGTAATATTTATATTAGTTTTTAGTAACCGAGGAACGGAAAGCGCGCCGACGGCGTCGAACAGCGCGGCGGTATTAGCCACGCCGGCGCCTACCTTGGCGCCGACTCCCGAACCGTATATACCGCCGGTATTTACGAACGTCGAGGTATCCGGGACTACGAGCGAATCGAGTTCCAGACGCAACTACGACGGCAGTCTTGTTATGGACGGTCGCCCCGACACCGCTTGGAACGTTCCGGGCGGACAGGGCGAATGGGTGATGCTCAGCGCGGATACTCCGCAGCAGATGAAGGGTATACGCGTGCTAAACGGGTATACTAAGTACAGTCCGGATTACGGTATGTGGATATACTACGCCAACAGCCGACCTAAGGATATAACGCTGTCCTTTTCGGACGGAACTACGATGCCGTATACGCTTGCGGATACGTTCGATAACGACAACTATATATATCAGGAGATAGATTTCGGAGAGACCAAAACGGTGACCTGGGTCAGACTTACCGTAAACAGCGTCTACGCCGGCAACAGATGGAACGATATGTGTATTTCAGAGCTTCAGCCGTATTAGTAAATCAGGCCGCGCGGCGCGAGGAAAGACGAGTTCGGATAAAGTTCGCCCGAGCTCGATCTTTTGCGGCGAAAGCCTTATAAAGCGGCGCCTGTGCGGGCGGCGGTCTCTAATTATTATTTAAAGGTGATTATATGATGAATGATGATAAAGTGATTACGCAGACAATGCGCGAGTATAACGAGCTCCTCTATATCATGCCGTATAACGCGCAACATATAGGAGACAGAGAGGAGCAGCAGGACTATTTCGCGTATTCAAATCTATTGGACCCGGTTGAGGTATCGCGAAGCGGAAACGTCGCGGCGCTCGCCGACGGCATGGGCGGAATGAAAGACGGTCAGACGGCCGCGATATACGGCGTGAACGCGTTTTTGAGCGCCTACCTCGCTTGCGACGCGTCGAGCGACGCGGAGCTTGAGAGCGGAATGTTAGACGCTCTATACGCCGCGAACGCGGAGGTGTGCGGTCTCAGCGGCGCGGGGGCGACGCTCGTCGCGGCCGTCGTTAAGAAGAACCGGCTGCATTGGATATCGGTCGGAGACAGTCATATCTACCTCGTGCGCAAGGGCGTGGCGAGACGGCTCAACGAGGATCATGTTTTCGCCGAGGAACTGGACAGGATGTATAAAGACGGCGAGATCACTTACGAGCAGGCGATGGAACACCCGGAGCGCAAGGCGCTGACTTCGTATCTCGGACTCCCGAATATCGAGCGCGTCAGCCGTAACAGCGGCGAGTTCCCGCTGCTTAAGGACGACGTGATTCTCCTTTGCAGCGACGGCCTCTATCGCGGTCTGAGCGACGCTGAAATAGCCGAAATAACTACGGCGGCGGCGAAACATAAAAACGATATAGCGCAGAGCCTCGTAGATAGGGTTATTGAGAAAAAGCTGGAAAATCAGGATAACGTGACGGTCTTAGCGCTTAAAATGATTTGATAATATATAGGAAAATAATAAAATTTAATATAAATCGCCGCCCGGCGAAGCGTTATTAGACTGCGCATAATGGAGCTGAATGTTGTTTCTGCTGGATTTAGCCGCAGTCCGTCTAAGATAAAGACGCGCTTAGCCAAATTATAGGCGGAAGATAAGGGGGATTTTAATATGAAACGATTAGCTGCGGGAATATGTTGTATTTTGATGGTCATGTGCCAGTTCTCCGTATTTGCAAGCGGGGCGCCGCAGGCCGTAGTCGACGTAAGAGACAGCGTTGTGCGCGTCGTAGCGGAAAGCGCGTTCGGAGTCGGAACCGGCACCGGTTTTGCAATAGGCGATAAGCAACCGGTCGAGTACGTAGTCACAAACTATCACGTAGTAGAGGGCGCGGAGAGGGTGTACCTCTTACTCGAACGAGATTATATGATCGACGCGCAGGTACATATATCTCTGCCCGGTTCGGATCTGGCCGTACTGAGATTATCCGCGCCGCTCTACGACGTAAAACCCGCGACCATCAACGATTCTGTAGCGAGCGAGGGAACGAAAGGCTACGCGCTCGGATATCCGGGAGCCGCAGACATACTGTCGTCTACGATAACCGGTAATAAAGAGGATATAACGATCACCGACGGGATAATAAGCTCTCTTGTCTCGGTGACGCGGGTCAGCGGTATGCAGCCGGTAAACGCTTACCAGATCAACGCGGCGATCAATCCGGGCAACTCGGGAGGTCCGTTTGTAAACGATTCGGGTCAGGTAATAGGTATCAATTCTTGGGGAGTCAGCGACGCCGAGGGTATCAACGCGGCGATACAGGCGCGGGAGCTGACCGCCGTCTTGGATCAGAATGGGATACCGTACATAGAAGCCGGGAATATGCTTATCGTTCAGATAGCGGTCATAGCCGCGGGCGTTATCCTGGCTGCGGCGATAGTTCTGTTGATCGTGGTTCTGGTGAAAAAGAAAAAAGTACCTAAGGGAGTTCTATACGGATTGTCCGGGGAGTATAGCGGCCAGAGATTCTATCTCAGCGAAGACGGAGTCAATATAGGCAGAGACGCTTCGCTCTGCCAGATAATATTCCCGAGCGACAGCGTGAGCGTCAGCCGCTGCCATTGTAACATAAAATATAACCCCGCCGACCGAACGTTTTTACTGGTCGATCTGACGTCGTCCAACGGCACGTTCCTGGCTAACGGAACGAAGCTCGAACCGAAAGTACCGGTAGCGCTCGCGCCGGGAAGTAAGTTCTACTTGGGCGATAAAGAGAATATGTTCAGCGTAGGAACAGAGGGATAATATGGATATAGGAAAAGTTTGCGACGCCGGAGGGCGCAAAGTCAACGAGGACAGGATACTTTCCGTAGAGACGTCGGGTTCGCTCGGCTGTTTCGCGGTGGCGGACGGGCTCGGCGGACACAGCGGCGGCGACCTGGCCGCGGAGATCGTACTTGGCGAGATAGAACGCGGGTTTAGAGCTTCGCCCGAGATCGGCGAGGCGCGGCTGAAAAGTCTTATCGAATCCGCGCATGGAGTTTTGACCGAAAAAGCCGAGGCGGACGCCGCTCATAAACGGATGAGGACCACGCTGGCCGTTTTGGTCACGGACGGGAAAAAGGCGGTTTGGGCGCATATAGGCGACAGCAGGATATACCGCTTTAAGGACGGTAAAATAGAAAGCGTCACGGCGGATCATTCGGTCGCGTACTTAGCTTATAAAAACGAAGAGATCAGCTACGACGAGATACGTAAGAGCCCGGATCAGAATAGATTGTTGCGTTCATTAGGAGCCGAGACCGAGCCCCGCGCCGAGTTTGGCGAAGCGGAAGTTGAGCGGGGAGACGCGTTTCTGCTTTGCAGCGACGGATTCTGGGAACTTATCGACGAGAACGAGATGGAAAAAACCTTAAAAAAATCCAAAACAGCGTCGAGGTGGATAGCAAAAATGGTTCGTCAGCTCAAGAAAAACGCGCCCGACGGCGAATACGACAACTACAGCGCGATAACCGTTATGATTTAAAATATGATATTGATCAAAGCAAATATGTAATTTATTCAACGAGGTGATAATGATGAAACAGTGTCCAAAAGGTCACTTTTACGATGAAACTAAGCATACGCAGTGCCCGTATTGCAGCGTGGCGAATCTGGATCTTTCGGTGACGAGGCCGATCAGGAATCCGCAGCCTCAGCCGGCGCCGACCCCGACTCCGCAGCCGCGGCCTGTTGAAAGCGCGGAAAAGACGGCGGCCAGACCCGAGAAGACTGTGGCGAAGTCAAGCTCCGCCGCGAACGAGGGAAAAACGGTCGGGATACTTTCTCAAACGATAGGTTTCGATCCGGTCGTCGGCTGGCTGGTGTGCGTCGACGGTCCGGGTAAGGGCAAGGATTACAGGCTCAGAAGCGAGAAGAACTTTATCGGCCGTTCAAACAGGATGGACGTTGCGATCACGGACGATAACGGCATATCGAGAGATAATCACGCGATCGTCAGCTATAATCCAAAGAATAACAGTTTTAAAATCTTGCCGGGCGACGGACACGGGCTTACATATTTAAACGACGACGAGGTTTTGACCCCCATGGAGCTGAAACGCGGGGATATTGTTGAGATCGGAAAAACAAAGCTGATGTTTGTTCCGTTTTGCGGGGAGAGTTTTAAATGGTAATATTAAAAAGAGGAACGAATTTAGCCGCGAGGGCGCTTGCGCTCTGTATTCTTGCGACGGCGCTTTTCATGAGCGTATTTTCTTATCCCGCTTATGCCGGAGCCTTGCAAACTGTGACGATCCGACAGGCGTATATGTACTCGAACGCCATGCACGCGTACGTCGATATGACCGACGCGGACGGCGCGCCTATCGCGCAGCCCGAGACAAATAAAGTATTGGCGTATTTGGACGACGACAAACTCGGTACGAGCAGGATAACGACCTTCGCGGACTCTGGCGAGGCGATGGCGTATATCTTTTTATTCGATATATCCGGTTCGCTCAGCGGCTCGCAGTTTGAGCAGATGAAGGACGCGACGATCAAATGGGCTGAAAATATGGGCGAAAACGACAGGATCGCTATTATAACGTTCGGTTCGGAGGTCAAGACCGTACTGGACTACAGCGGAGACGTGGAAGCCGTCAGGAACGCGGTTTCGGGACTTACAAACAACGATAACTACACCCGGCTCTACGGCGGCGTGGAGTCCGCGCTGAAACTGGCCTCGCGCAACGACGACGGCCTTCCGAAACGAAAAGCGGTGATATTGCTCAGCGACGGGCTTAACGATTACAGCGGCGGAATATCCAGAGACGAGGCTATGGCGCTGGTAAACGTCAACGTTATCCCGTTTTACAGCCTTTTGAGCGGCGGGAGCTTGACCGGCGCGGGCGGAGAGTTTTTGACCACGCTGAGCGACGCTTCGCGGGGAGAACTGTACGAGTTGAGCGGCAGAAATATTCAGGATATATATAATTCAGTATACGAAGGGTTCAGGAAGGCTTTCGTGATAGATTTCACTTACCCGGCGTCCAAGGCGGACGGGAACGTGCATAATCTACAGATAAGCGTCAGGGAAGGAAGCGTTGAAGCGTCCGATTCGCGGTCGTTTACGGTCAGTCCGTCGCCGGAGAGTCTTTCAAGCTTCCCGATGACGAATACTTCGGCGGGAGCGGAACCGGAAAGGGAGAACGGTATGTCAAGTATTGTTATTTTAGGATTGGTAGCGGCGGTAATTATCTTGATCGCTATAGCTATTATAATCATTGCGGTTTTAAACCGAAAAAAACCGGAGCCTAAGCAGATCATAGGCCAGCCGGGATACATAACGCCCGAGATGGCGAATATACCAAAGCCGGAGCCGCCGTCGCCGGTTGCGCAGCCGGTAGAGAAGATCAAAAAGATCAAGAGCGACTCGGGTTTAAAGGTCGAGTTTACTAAGCTGGGCGGCGGCAGACTGATAAGGGCAAATATCGATAAAAGCCTTACCGTCGGACGCGGCTCCGACTGCGGACTTGTACTGGACGATTCGATGGTGTCCGGTAAGCACTGCACCCTCTACGAGGAGAGCGGCAAGGTGTTTATCGAGGATAACGGTTCCACTAACGGAACGATAGTAAACGGTATAAAGATCGGCGGCAGGACCGAGCTCCAAAGCGGCGATCTGATCCTGCTCGGAAGCGACGAGTATCGGATACGGTTCGGGGGATAGAACATGAAAACCGAGAGACGCTTTAAAAAGATAAAACTCGCGTTCTTGGCGGCGGCCGTCTTATGCCTGGCGTTTGCGCTCTGCGCCTGCGGGGAAGCGGAAAATACGGATATAGGAGCGGGTTCGGACGCGTCGGTCGCGGATGTGACGGAAGAGATGTTAAATTCCGGAGAAGAAGCCGGCGCGGCTCAGGCGCCCTCAGAGTCTCAGACTCCCGAGGGGTCTCAGACTCATGAAGAGTCTCAGCCGGAGTCTCGGGGGACGAAACAGCCGATACCCGAGGATATAAGAGCCGAGATGGCGGGCGTTTCCATGCCGGAAGGAGCCCAAATAACGTACGACGAGCTGAGCTATCTTACGATTCCGCACTATGATTACGACGGCAATATAGCCGAGGGTCATATAATCGTAGACGCGACGCTCGCCGACGAGGTGTTGGATATATTTCAGGAACTGTTTCTGATGCAGTTCCCTATCGAGAGGATGGAAATAATCGACCGTTTCGAGCCTTACATAGACGAGACGTTCAATAATTTAGACCGCGCCTCGATGAGTATGAATAACACGTCCGCATTTTGCTACAGACTTATAAACGGAACTAACACAATGTCGTATCACGCTCGCGGACGAGCTATCGATATAAACCCAAAGATAAATCCGTACTATATCCCGGCGAGCGGCTATGTAAGCCCCGCCAACGCGTACGAATACGCGGACAGAACCCAGGACTGGCCCGGAATAATCCGCCGCGGCGACGCCGTGTATAACGCGTTCATATCCCGCGGCTGGGAATGGGGCGGCGACTGGGAAGGCGAGTTGGACTACCAGCATTTTCAAAAGCCGTAATAATATGATATTAAAGCGCGTCCAGGATGGCGCGCTTTTGTCGGCAGATATAAAATGTAACATATTAAGATAAAATGAAAAAGTTTTCCTAAATATTGACTATTATCGTATAGTATGATATAATTAAAAAACATTCAAAAACTAAGGATTTGTACGTTTTAAACCATTAAAAATCCTAATAAAAATGAAAAGGAAGGGAATGTTATGAAAAATTTAAAAAAGCTGATCGCGGGAGCGCTGATATTTTGCTTCATGCTCTCGTCTGTAACGAGCGTCGCTTTCGCGGACGAGCCGAACGTTATAACGGTGTTTGTAGACGGCGTTCAAATTGAATTCGACGTCGATCCCATAACCGAAAACGACAGAACGCTTGTGCCTATGCGCGCTATCTTCGAGGCTCTTGGCGCCGAAGTGACATGGGACGACGCTACCTGGACTGCGACCGCGGTGAGGGGCGGCGACGTGATGAATGTGACGATAGACAGCAACATACTCTATAAAAACGGAACTGCGGTAGAACTGGACGTTCCGGCGAGAATGGTCGGAGACAGGACGTTAGTTCCGGTCCGCGCCATATCCGAGAGTTTCGACGCGCTGGTCGAATGGAATGAAGAGGCTCAGCAGGTGATAATAACGACCGCGCCGGAAGCAACGGCGACGCCAGCGCCTACGGCGACTCCGGCTCCGGTAAGCACGCCGACCGCGACGCCGAGTACGAGCGGAGATTCAGAGGACGGGATCCCGGCGACCGAGCTTTCGGATTCGGATTTCGAGCTATTGTTGGAGAATTCCGAGAATATTCGTAATAACTTTGAGCAACATAACATGCCGGCATATGTGTTTGAGAACAGCGACGATATATACGACATGATGAAAGACGACGGCGAGGGCTTTATCGGAGCGATTGAAAACGTGTGGGATAGAACAGTGTCCGGAACTATACTCAATATACAGATCGATTCTGAAGATACATATGCTTTCGACGCGGAATTTATAGACGAGCTTGACGCAGCCGACAGCATCCAAGCGATGTACGGCGATATTTTCGAAAGAGCCGGAATGAGATTTGAAGATCTTGTAGAAAGCGCGACGATATACGAAGACGAGGAGAACGGAGATTATATAACCGTGATCGAGTTTGAAAACGCGGACAGTCTTGTTCAGTGCAAGTATATAGGTATAGTAGCTTCCGACGACAAAGCTCCGAGATACTTTACCGCCGAAAATGAAATTTTGGATCCGGCAAATTGGTATTTCTGCGAGGTCGCGGAATCGTCTCATAGTTTTATAGGCGGCTTTGCAAAAGACGACCAGGCGCTTGTTAATTTTGCTAACATATGTCTTTCATATTATAATATGGATTAACGATCGCGTAGATTTAAACTTAGCGGAGGCTTCGGCCTCCGCTTTATTATTAAAAGGCGGCGATTATATCGAGATATACGATTAAAGCCGCTTAAATATTTTTTGGAAAAGAAAAATCGGAGCAAATCGGCTTTTCCGATATGGAGTTAGTATTTTTACGGTATTTGCTCACGGATGTGATAACGGCGAGGTTTTTTGCCGACAATAAGTAGCGTGAGCCGAATCGATACCAAAAGCAACTAAAAAATAGTTGCAATGTTCTTGCATATATGCTATAATATCACTGAGAGGTAGTTGACGTGGGCAGAAAAGAAAAATTGATCAAAAAGCTAAAGAATAATCCCAAGGATTTTACTTTTGAAGAAATGAAAGTATTGCTTGAACTATTGGGGTTTGTTATGTCGAACAAAGGAAGAACGAGCGGCTCCCGAGTGAAGTTTATGAAAAACAACATACCCATAATTCTCCATAAGCCGCATCCGAGAAAAGAGCTGCTTGAATATCAGATAAGACAAATAGTCGATACATTGGAAAAGGAGGACCTGATATGAGTAATTTTCTTGAGTATAAGAATTATATGGGGACGGTCGAATATTCGGCGGAAGACGATATATTATACGGCAAAGTCATAGGCATTAACGGTCTTGTCTCATATGAGGGCGACAGCGTGCAGAGCTTAAAAGAAGATTTCGAAGAGGCCGTCGACGATTATCTTGAAATGTGCATGGATCAAGGGATCGAGCCGCAGAAAACGTATAAAGGCAGTTTCAACGTCCGTATTTCACCGAGTTTGCACAAGAGCCTCGCTTTATACGCAGCGTCGCATAATAAAACCCTCAACGCGTCGGTAGAAGAAGCGATAGAGCAATATGTCAGGACGGTAAAATAGGTTGATGCGACAGATTATCCATAACGGCATATCGCGGCGATGGATAATATATGATAAATATCGTAAGACAAAAACGGCGCCGAAACACGAAAAATTTCGACGCCGCTTTTTATTAGGTGCAAGCGCGCTCTTACCGAACTTATTCGCAGATGATAATAGAGGGCTTTTTCCACAGCGATAAGCGGCGTTTACCGATATTTTTATTGCAAATCCGAGATGAATATGATATACTGTTATACGGAAAGAGGTGTTGAATATGCTTCATGAAAATAAAGAGATATTGGATAGCGCAGTTGCTTCGGTAGAAATGGAAGGATATAAGCTGACCGAGGAAGAAAAAAAGCTATGCTACGATTATGTAAATGATACTATTACAAAAACCGAATTTATCAAAACGATTCTTGAAAGGTGCGCTATATAATGTCTTATTCGTTGGAGCCCCTGCAGGATGGCTGTTATGAAGGTACAACGGTGTTGATAAATAAATTTGGTATCAAAGACGGTGCAAAGCTTGATATAATCGAACGTGATATAACAAGCGCTCTTATAGCGAAAGCATATATTGAGATACCGTTTGAAAGCGTTGATTTTGATTTCTATAAGAAATTGCATTACTATGTATTTTCGGATATTTACGAATGGGCTGGAAAGGTACGTAGCGTAGATATAAGCAAGAAAGGTACGCGGTTTTGCCCGTCGGCAAGAATAGAGACGAGCGGAAGAGCTATATTCGAATATTTGTCAAAGAAATCGTATTTTACGGATCTTGCTGATGAAGAATTTATAAAAGAATTTACAGAATTATACTGTAGATTGAATTATCTGCATCCGTTTCGCGAGGGAAATGGAAGAATACAAAGATTATTTTTATCGATGCTTCTAAAGAATATGAGAAAAAGCATAGATTTTTCAAAAATAGATACAGATCTGCTTATGATAGCAACAATAAAAGCTGTAAGCGGCGATGTATTTACTCTTCAAGATATTTTCAGACGATCTATTAATCATTATTAATAAAGATGTTATGATGTAATATACGATAAAAACGGCGCCGAAACACGAAAAATTTCGACGCCGCTTTTTTTGGTGCGGATAACAGGAGTTGAACCTGCATGAAATTGCTTTCACATGGACCTGAACCATGCGCGTCTGCCAATTCCGCCATATCCGCATAAAATGAATTACTGAATCAACAGCTTTTATATTATAGCTCGAATAGATGATTTTGTCAAGAGTTTTTTTATATAATACGCGGCGCTTTTGCTCGGACGTCGGCGCTCTATAGCGATCAAGCGTCCTGTATGTTTGAAGACGCGTGAACTTCGCCTTTATTCACCTCGACGACGTCGGTGCGCCCGAGCAGGTAATCTACCGAGCAATCAAGGTAGTCGGCGATCTTATGTATCTTGTCCACAGCGGGAATTTGTCCTTTTTTCATATTATCAAATACGCTTTTATTTAGGCCGACGTTGATAAGAAGCCTATTTTTAGATAAGCCCTTTTTATCGGCAATGGACATAATGCGATTTTCAATTATTTGTAAGTTATACATAAAATCACCTCTATATATTTGTATAAAGTAACGATTTTAATTTTTCCTATACAAAACTATTTACTTCCGTGCATTCACGGAGTATAATGTCGATAGCTTAGATAAAAGCAATATGATATTGCGGATATAGTTAAATTTAATTATATAACAACGCGGAGATTAATGCAAGAAATTTATTGTTGTGAGGGGTTAGCCGTATGAGGAGATCTATAGACGGAGGTAGAAATGAGCCGGAAAAATATATTGGAAGAGTTGTATAACGGACATATAAGGCCGTTCGCCAAGTCTGTTAAAACTGATTCGGATTACTATAAATATGCGAAACTTGTTTGCGATAACGAGGAAAAGCTGAACGCGTACCTAAAAGAGGCGGGAGCGGAGCAGGAGAAAAAATTGCTCGATCAGCTTATGGACGCGAACGCGGCGATCGTGAGCGACAAGTGTCAGGAGTGTTTTATAGACGGCTGGAAGCTGGGGGCGAGATTTATGCTCGATACATTTTTCACGCCGCACGAGACGTCTTATATACCCGCGGACTGGGAATAACGATTATATAAGGGATGATAATATGGATAATATAGAGAAGGTCTTTAAGAGAGTGGAAGTGCGGAACTTGCGGGAATTTTTCTCATGCGGGACCGATTGCGAGGACGCGATAAATAAGCCGTATAACGAGCGTATAAGGTCGGCGGAGAGGCGGCTTGAGAGGGAGCTTAGAAAGCGGATACCGGACGATAAGGAATTTGACGAAGCGCTCAGCGTTATATACGAATGCGCGGGTGAAGCGGAGGAGGCTTATATGGAAATAGGCATAATATGTGGCGCGAGACTTATATTGAATTTGCTGAAGCAGTAAGAGCGAGCGGTTGAAGTTTTTCGATAAAAATAAAAAAGAACAAAGAGTAGACGAAGTATCTATTCCTTATTCGTTATAAATATATAAGGCGGCCGAAACAAAACTTCGACCGCCGTTTTTTGGTGGAGATGAGGAGAATCGAACTCCTGACCCCCTGCTTGCAAGGCAGGTGCTCTCCCAGCTGAGCTACACCCCCAAAACACGAATGATATTATACCATATACAAATATGTTTGTAAAGAGTTTTTTTATAAAAAGCCAAATAATTCGGAATAAACTAAAATATGGCGGAATAATCCGCCATAATCGTCTATAATCGGGTTTAATAACCCATGTTTAGGGCGAGGGATTCGTCGTCGTCTATCCAGTCGCGCACGGGTATAACCGTGTATTCGGTAGCGGTGTTGCGGACGATGACGTTTTCTATGCCGGCGTTTATTATCAGCCTTTTGCACATGGCGCAGCTGTTGGCCTTTTCTACCAGTTCGCCGGTTTTGACTTCGCGCCCTACGAGATACAGGTTGGCGCCTATCATATCGCGGCGGCTTGCGCTTATTATGCAGTTGGCCTCGGCGTGAACGCTTCTGCACATCTCGTAGCGCTGTCCGCGCGGGATGCCGAGCTTATCGCGCATACAAAAGCCCATGTCGCTGCAGTTGCCGCGGCCTCGCGGCGCGCCCGTGTATCCGGTCGAGATTATCTCGTCGTTCTTTACTATTATCGCGCCGAAGTTGCGCCTGAGACAGGTTCCCCTTTTTAAAACCGTCTCCGCTATGTCCAGATAATAATTTGTTTTATCCACGCGCGCCATAAAATCACCTCATATAACAAAATTATTAAATAAAGTTTTTATATTGTTAACAATTTAATCAAATCTTTATATTATAATAAATCAGCTGTCTACATTATAAGTTATTTTAATGTATTTTTCAACAAGTTTTTATATTGACTTTGCGGTCGGTTATAAATATAATAAAATAGATTAATTTTGCGCGGGGCGGACGCTCCGCTCAAATATGCGGCGTATCCGCGATAAAACGGCGGGAGGATATATTGTATATGAAAAAATATATTTCAAACAGCGAGGAGGAGACTCGAAGGGCGGCGGCGGAGATAGCGGCCGGGCTGAAGCCGGGCGACGTTATAGCTCTAAACGGCGATCTGGGCGCCGGAAAAACCGCGTTTGTCAAGGGGATAGCCGAGTATTTTTCCTGTGAGGACGACGTTACCAGTCCGACGTTTACGCTTGTGAACGAATACGGCGGCGACGTTTGTATATACCATTTTGACGTTTACCGGCTCGAAAATCCTTCGATCGAGGAATGCGACTGGATGGACGACTATTTTTTCGGAGACGGGATCTGTATAATCGAATGGGCGGACAATATCAAGAGCGTTCTGCCCGCGGATAGTATAAGGATAGATATTTTGAAGGACCCGCTTAAGGGCGATGATTACAGGGAGATAATAGTATGTTGATTTTAGGTTTAGACGCCTGCTGTATGGCGGCTACGGCCGCGCTCTGCGGGGACGGTTATCTTGTCGCCGCGTCGCTGACCAACTGCGGCAGGACTCATTCGCAGAAGATAATGCCGCAGATCGCTCAAGCGCTCGCAAACGCCGAGGTGGAAGTCCGCGATATCGACGTTTTTGCGGCGGCGGTAGGCCCCGGGTCTTTTACCGGCGTCAGGATCGGCGTAGCGACAGTCAAGGGACTCGCTCAGGCGTATAACAAGCCGTGCGCGGCGGTCTCGACTCTCGAAGCGCTGGCGAATAACGTATCCTGTTTCAGCGGTTTGATATGTCCTATATTGGACGCGAGGCGGGAGCAGGTCTATAACGCGTTGTTTAAGGGCGACGGTTCGGGCGAGATGAAGAGGCTGTGCGAAGACAGGGCGTTAGCGCTTGAGGACCTGATAGACGAGCTTAAGACTTCGGGCGAGAAAGTAATGTTCTTGGGCGACGGCGTGTTTGCGTTTAAAGAGACTATAGCCGAAAAGCTCGGAAAACGGGCGGTCTTCGCCAAGAAGCACCTTACGATGAATTTGGCGGGGAGCGTCGCGGAGCTTGCGTACAAACAGGCGGAAAACGGGGAACTGGTAAGCTACGGCGAGCTTATACCGCAGTATATTCGGCTTTCTCAGGCCGAGCGCGAGCGCATGGAGAGGTTAAACGCCGAGCGGCGGCCGCGGTCCTGAGACTGCGCGGCGAAAGATACGTTTGCGCCGGATTGTTGTTAAACGGACGAATCGTTTGTTTTGAAGATATATCGATCGTTGGGCGACGATATTTTTGAACCGAGGCCGGTTGGCGGAGCTTTCCGTTATACGGAGTCGTAATAAGTAGTGAATAGATATTTTTTATAGAAGCAGGAAGGGAACAGAATGAAGAGTAGAATTTTAAGTTTGTTTTTAAGCGCGGTTATTTTATTATCGTTGACCGCCGGTTTTACGGCCGCGTACGCGGAGCCGGGATCGACTGAGGAACCGGCTGCGACGTCCTCTGCGGACGGCGAGGACAACGGTTCCGAGTCGGATAGACCGAGTCCGACGAGTTCGCCGTCGGCGTCCGCGTCTCCGTCGTCGTCTCCGGCGGCGGAAAGCGGCGAAAGCGCCGAAGCGTCCGCTGCTCCGAGCGCGACGGCGAATCCGAGGGTAGACGAAAGCGGAAGGCCGATACTCCCCGACAGGGAGACCGCTATTTTGCTGGACAGAAATACCGGGGACGTTTTATTTGAAAAGGACGCGGACAAGCGTATGTATCCGGCGAGCACGACCAAGATAATGACGGCGCTGCTGGTTTTGGAGGCGATCGACAGAAACGAACTCAATCTCGAATCGTCGTATAGGATCACGGCCGATATGCTCGAAGGGCTTCCCGCCGACGGAAGCAGTATGTCGCTGAAGGTAGGCGAGGCGATAACGGTCCAGTACCTGTTGGACGGACTGCTTGTAGCTTCGGGAAACGACGCGGCTCAGGCGCTTGCGATCATCGTATGCGGAGATATAGAGACTTTCGTTCAGAGGATGAACGACAAGGCCGCGGAGCTTGGACTTGAAAACACGCACTATGTAAACCCGCACGGACTGCACGACGAGGATCACTATACGACCGCGAGGGATCTGGCGACGGTTACCCAGCAGGCGATGGAATATCCTACTTTCCGCGAGATAGTCGCAATGCCGCAGGTGGTCATACCCGAGAGCGAGGGAAACGTAAGACGCGCTTTGATAAGCACCAACGGACTTATTTCGACGCTTAGGTATTCGGATTATTATTATCAGTATGCGACCGGCGTAAAGACGGGACGCACGACCGAAGCCGGCAACTGTCTGGTATCGTCGGCTACAAACGGGAATATGAACGTTTTAGGCGTGGTCATGAACGGCGCGGAGGTGAACGATTCGCATACGGACAGCCTGAATATGCTGAAGTACGCGCTGGATAATTTTAAGACGATCACTCCGATCTCAAAGGGCGAGATGCTCAGCGAGGTCAGGGTCAAGCAGGGCGCCGGAGCCGGGAACGATCACGTGACCTTGTCCACGTCGGATAACGTGATGGTAACGGTCGAAAACGACGTCGACGCTTCTCAGCTCGAGATAGAGTACGACTTGCCGGAAAATATTTACGCGCCGGTCGAAATGGGACAGGTCGTCGGGACCGTTAATATAAAACTGGACGGCGAAGTAGTAGGAAGCGGCGATCTTGTCGCGGACAAGAGTATCGAGCGCCATAAGCTCGGATTTTTGATGTCGGCCGGAGAGTATATCTGGAGTTTCTGGTTTGTAAGAGTATTGGTCGTATTGATAGCGATAGCGATCGTAGGATTTGTTATATACGTGATCGTGGGGATACGCCGCGAGCTGAGACGAGTAAAAAAGTATCGTAACGGGAAGGCGAAAAGGCCGAGAAAACCAAAGAGGTACAATTGACGAACGAATATGCGCGCCGCTTGGAAGGCGCGCGTACGACGACTTTAAATTGAACGCGATTACAGCCTGTTAAAAATTTAGGGATAATACTGTTTATTTACTTGATATAGCATAGAAAAAATGATATAATAGAAAAAGATAACGTTCGGAATTTATTCATGGGATTTTTAACGGCGGTTAAACATAGATTTACGCTGCGCGACTTGGGCGGAAGCCGCCTTGCTTGCGGCGCGGGGAAAATTCCGATCCGGCGGGGCGCGGCTTACGGCGGTCGGGGCGACTGTTCCGCGTCGCGTGACGAGTCGTTCGCGGTTTAAAATACTGATAAATTCTGGAGGGTTAAAATGGATATAAGTTTTGATGTGATCTGGCAGACGGTTCTGCTCGCGATGGCGCCGGTCTCGGAGATAAGAGGTTCTATAATATGGGGGCTGGCAAACGTTACGCATAACGCCGCGAATATACTTTCGATATATTTGATATCGGTCGTAGCGAATTTCATACCCGTACCGTTTATCCTGCTGCTGTTCAGACCGGTGATACGTTGGCTGAAAAGGACCAAGCTTTTTGGAAGATTCGCTCATTGGCTTGAGAGGAGAACGCACAGAAAAGCCGGAGATATTTCTCAAAAAGGAGCCAAAGCCGCCGCTATAGCGCTCATGATATTCGTCGGGATACCTTTTCCGACCACGGGCGCGTGGACGGGCTCGATGATAGCCGCGCTGCTCGATATGAGGTTTAAATACGCGATCCCGGCGATCATTTTGGGAATTATGATCTCCGGAGCGATAATGACCATGTTGGTGACGGGAGTACTTAATCTCGGCGCGCTGGGAGAATGGCTGATGCGCTGATTTTAATTTGGCCGCCGCGCGTCGGCGGTTGGATTTAGATTATATAATTCTTGAGAGGAAACGAAGTAATGAATGAAGAGACAAATGGCAAAAAGAAGGGGTCGGCCGGAAGAAAGGCGTGCCTGATAATCGGGATAATTTTACTTAATATTTCGATTTTTTTGGGTTCGTTCGTGCTGGCGTTTAACGTTATTATAAACCCCGACGCTCAATACGATCAGCAGATCGAGGAGTTGAATCAGAAGAACAGAGAGCTTCAGGATCAGAATACGCTTTTGCAGGGACAGCTGGAGATGGTGCAGGCGGAGAACGACGCGTATCGCGAAAGATACGGAGATTCTTCGGACGATGAAAGCGGTTCCGGTCGCAGCCGGGCGAGTTCGAGTCCGAGCAGAAGCTCGAGCGACGACGAAGAATAATCTATGCGAAGTCTGATAAGACGTCGCGGATCGAATATTGCAATAAACGGATACAGCGTAAAGTTAAGCGAAAAACGGCGGCCGCGATGCATGAGCGGACGCTTTGAATAGACAATACTTAGCCGCGTAAGGCGGAGATTGGAGATTTTTATGAAACCAAAGTACAAGAGAATAATGCTTAAGCTCAGCGGCGAGGCTCTTGCCGGAGAGAGCGGGTTTGGGATCGATCAGAAGACGATAGACAGCATAGCCGAGCAGATCAAGGAGTGTTACGACGCGGGAGTGCAGATCGCGATAGTAATAGGCGCGGGCAATTTCTGGCGCGGCAGGAACGGCGAGAATATGGACCGTTCGAGAGCCGATCACATGGGCATGCTGGCCACTACGATCAATTGTCTGGCGATGCTCGACGCCTTAGAGCATCACGGCGTAGAGGCGAGAGTCCAGACGGCTATAGAGATGCGTCAGATCGCGGAGCCGTATATCAGACTTAAGGCGGCGAGACACCTTGAAAAAGGCAGAGTCGTTATATTCGGCTGCGGCACGGGCAACCCGTTTTTCTCGACCGACACGGCGGCCGCGCTGAGAGCCGCGGAGATAGACGCGGAGGTAATACTGCTTGCCAAAAAGGTTGACGGTGTGTACGACAGCGATCCAAACGTCAACCCCGACGCTAAGAAGTTCGACTATCTCAGTTACATAGACGTGCTTAATAAAGGTCTGGGAGTAATGGACACGACGGCGGCGACTTTGTGTATGGACAATAATATACCGCTTCTGGTGTTCGGACTCGACGACCCGGAAAATATCAAGAAGGTCCTTTGCGGAAAGAAGATAGGCACCGTCGTGAGCAACGAGCCTTTGAAATAGAGGAAGTTTTTGTACAAGGTTTTAAAATTATTATTAGTCGTTGTGGTTTATAAGCGCGGCGAGCCGCGAGCTTTTACCGGCATGGCGAAGCGGAGCGGACTTGATCGCACATTAAAATTATAAAAAGGAGATCGAAGAAATGAAAGATGCAGAAAGTAAAATGAATAAGACGGTAGCGGCGCTCGAGAAGGATTTGGCGTCGATACGCGCGGGACGCGCCAACCCGGCGATCCTGGATAAAGTAACGGTAGAATATTACGGAGTACAGACTCCTTTAGCTCAGGTCGGAAATATATCGGTGCCCGAGGCGAGAACGATAATAATCCAGCCGTGGGACGCGACATTGCTCCGCGAGATCGAGCATGCGATCAACGCGTCCGACATAGGTATAAATCCGAATAACGACGGAAAGGTTATCCGGCTTAACTTCCCTCCGCTCACAGAGGAGAGAAGAAAGGAGCTCAATAAGCAGGTGTCTAAGCGCGGCGAAGAAGCGAAGGTCGCGATCCGCTCGACAAGGCGCGACGCGATAGAGCGTTTTAAGAAGCAGAAGAAGAACAAAGAGATCACCGAGGACGATCTTTCGGATCTGGAAGAGCAGATCCAGAAGCTTACGGATAAGTTCGTAAAACAGATCGATAAGATTATATCCGAAAAAGAAAAAGAGATACTGGAAGTATAAAAGTTTTTACTGTAGCGTATTCGCGGGGCGCCGGGTATATAACTGTTTGGCCGCGCGGTATAAGATAAAATGGAGCGGGATTTTATGGCGTTTTTTAAGAAGACGGAGTATTCCGAAAACGATTTAGATAGAGATCGCATACCTAAGCACATAGGTATAATAATGGACGGCAACGGTCGCTGGGCGAAGCGGAGGATGTTGCCGAGAAGCGCGGGGCATAAGGCCGGCGCAGATAAGCTGGAGCAGATATGCGACTACTGCGCGGAGCTGGGCGTCGAGGCGCTCACGGTTTACGCGTTTTCGACCGAGAACTGGTCGCGTCCTAAGGAAGAGGTGGACGCTTTGATGGATCTGCTTTATAATTACCTGCTGACGGTCGAGGAGAAATTCGCGCCAAGAAATATGCGGCTTCAGATAAGCGGGGATACCGGACCTCTGAGCCAAAAGATCAAAGACGCCATAGCCCACGCCGAAGAGGTCACGGCGAGCGGCGAGAGGATGGTTCTTAATATCGCTTTAAATTACGGCGGCCGAGACGAGATCGTCCGCGCCGCAAGGAAGGCCGCTCAGAGCGTCAAAGACGGCGAGATCTCGGTCGAGGACATAGACGAGAAATACATGAATAGTCTTATGTATACGGCTAATCTTCCGGAGGTAGACTTGATAATCCGCCCGAGCGGAGAGCTGCGGCTTTCAAATTTTCTGCTCTGGCAGGCGGCTTACGCGGAGTTCTGGTTCAGCGATATATGCTGGCCGGATTTCAGCGAGCGGGATATGTTAAAAGCCGTTCTGGATTATCAGAATAGGGACAGGCGTTTCGGTAATGTGAACTGACGAGAGAAATATCCGCGGAGGAGATATCGGATAGATATTTCCGCAATACATTAGTTTTATAAGAGATCGATAAGAAAATCGAGCCGGGAAAGGCGGGCTGTGATATGAATTCCGGATTTAATGATGCGAGCTTCAGGAGGCGTGTTTTGACTTCGGTTATCGGGATACCGATACTGATAGCGGCTTTTTTGGCGCCGTACGCGGTTTTATTTGCGGTGGTCGAGATATGCTCTTTGATATCGCTGCACGAGTTCTTCGGAGCCGTTGGACTGCGTAAGGATTTGGATTTGAGTATTATGGGATACATAGGCGGAGCGCTTATTCCGTTTTCTTCATTTTTCAGACCGTTAGATATGCTTACGGCGGCGTTTATTTATATAGTCTGCCTCTTTATAATGGCGCTTGTAAGCCACCGCAGGATAACGTTTACTAAATTGGCTCTGCTTATATTCAGCTTGATATATATACCGTTTATGCTGTCTAACATACTTTTCATCAGACAGACCGAATTCGGGAATATAACGGTATGGCTGGTTCTTTTGGGGGCGTTTACGACCGATACCGGAGCGTTTTTCGCCGGGAAATTATTCGGCAGAAATAAGCTATGTCCGAATATCAGTCCGAAAAAGACGGTCGAAGGCGCGATAGGCGGCGGAGTAACCTGCGTGCTCTGTTTTATGCTATTCTGTTTGATAATAAACCTGTTCTTCGGCGGATATTTGGGGGATATAAGAATGAGCTACGGACGCATGGCAATACTTGGACTGTTGTGCGGCATACTGGCTCAGATAGGCGATTTGACCGCGTCGATAATCAAACGACAGTTCGGGATCAAGGACTACGGAAATATTCTTCCCGGACACGGCGGGATATTCGACAGATGCGACAGCATCGTCATGGTCGCGCCGGCGGTATTCCTGTTTATTGTCAGGATCGGATTGTTTATTTAGAAAAATTCTTCGCGGGAGGGGCGGCGGCGGCCGGTCCTCTTTTTGACGCCGTTTACGCGCGAGCCGGAGCGCGTATGGGCCGGATTTAGATATAGTTTAAACGAATGGAGTTATTAAGATGAATAAAAGGAAACTGAACTTATCCATACTCGGTTCGACCGGATCGATAGGAAGACAGGCTCTCGAGGTCGTCGACGATCTGGAAAGATCGGGTGAAATGTCGATAAATATAGTTGGTATTTCAGGGAACCATAACATAGACTTATTAGAGGAGCAGATAAGAAAATACAAGCCCGAAGTAGCGGCGTCCGCCGACGAAAAGACGGCCGAGGCGCTGAGAGTACGGGTAGCGGACACCGAGTGCAGGATCCTGGGCGGCGAGAGCGGACTTATCGAGGTCGCCTGCGCTGATAAAAGCGAAATGGTCCTCGCGTCAATAGTGGGATTCGCGGGACTCAGACCGACGTTCGCCGCCGTTGAAGCAGGAAAGGATATAGCGCTCGCCAACAAGGAAACGTTGGTCGCCGCGGGCGATATATTCATGAAGAGCGTCGAGAAAAATAACGTTAGACTGCTGCCTGTTGACAGCGAACACTCCGCGATCTTCCAGTGCCTGCGCGGCGGAGCGCACAGCGAAATTAGCAAAATATTGCTGACCGCGTCCGGGGGCTCGTTTTTCGGAAAAACCAGGGAAGAGCTGAGCGGCGTGACCAAAGAAGACGCGCTCAAACACCCAAACTGGAGCATGGGCGCTAAGGTCACTATCGACAGCGCCACGCTGATGAACAAGGGGCTCGAGGTAATAGAAGCGCATCATCTTTTCGGCGTGGACATAGACGATATAGAGGTGGTCGTGCAGAGGGAGAGCGTGATCCACTCGATGGTCGAATTTAAGGATCTGAGCGTGATCGCCCAGCTTTCGCTGCCGTCCATGAAACACCCGATACAGTATGCGTTCACCTATCCGGAAAGGCTTGCCTCGGCCGATGAAAGACTCGATTTTTCAAAGCTTAAAAGCCTTAGCTTTTACAGACCGGACGAGTCGACTTTCAGATGCCTTGCGCTCGCCAAAAGAGCCGGAAAGCTCGGCGGAATAATGCCGACAGTCATGAACGCCGCGAACGAGAGGGCGGTTGAACTGTTTATGCATGATAAGATAAAATTTCTGGATATTGCGGATATAGTCGAGGAGCAGATGGAGAAATATAAAGGGATGAACAGGTCGGCTCCGGACATAGAATATATATTTGAGATAGACGAGGAGGCGCGTAGATGTCGATGATTCTAACTATAATTGCGGCGGTGATCATTTACGGGATAATAATATTTGTACACGAACTCGGCCATTTCATGACGGCGAGGGCGTTCGGAGTGCACGTGCTTGAATTCGCCATAGGCATGGGTCCCGCGCTGTATAAGAAAACCGTGGTCAAAAACGGGCGCGAAACCATGTATTCCATACGCGCGCTGCCGCTCGGCGGATACTGTAAAATGGAGGGGGAGGACAGCGAGAGCGAGTCGGACGGCGCGTTCACAAACAAGAAGCCTTTGCCGCGTATAATCATCCTTGCGGCGGGCGCGGCGATGAATATTATTCTGGGATTTGTGATAGTGACGATCCTCGTAGCGTACAGCGGGATACAGAGCGGCTCGATGCCGACTACGATAGTCTCGTCCGTAGACGAAGCGAGCGACGCGGGCTCTTTTTTGCAGCCGGGCGACAAGATCGTCGGGATAAACGGGACGAGAGTGAATATACGTAGGGATCTGTCGTTTGAGCTTTCGATGTACGACGGCTCCGGCGAGTGCGAGCTGGAATATGTCAGGGACGGCGAAAAATACACTGATGCGTTCGTGCCGATGCAAGCGGAATATGAGGACGGACAGCCGTATTATCTTGTGGGATTTACTATCGAGACCGCGCCGGTAAACCTGTTTACGATACTTCACGAATCCTTCTTCCAGACGATCTGGATGGTCAAGCTCGTGTTTGTTTCGATAGGTATGCTGTTTAACGGTACTGCGAGCGTGAGCGATCTTTCTGGCCCCGTGGGAGTGGTCAGCGCAATGAGTACTGCGGCGAGTACCGGGCTTTACGATTTGATATTCCTCGCGGGATTCCTCGCGGTCAATATAGGCGTAATGAATCTTCTGCCTATTCCGGCGCTCGACGGCGGAAGACTGTTGTTCGTGCTGATAGAGTTGGTGCGCCGCAAACCGGTAAAGCCGGAAAGGGAAGGCGTTGTGCATTTTCTGGGATTTGTGCTGCTTATTGGACTGATGCTGTTTGCAACCTGGAACGATATATGTCGAATATTCACAGGATAATCATATTTAAAATCGGGATATTTAAGAATTATTCGCATTGACTAAGCTCGAAAAGCGGAGTATAATGTAAACTAAAAATCCGGATATTTATTAAATAGGTAGAAATCCGATTTTAACCAACTTGTGAAATTGTTGTAAACGATAAGCAATAATCGAGTATTTTGAGGGATTATCGCCCGGAAAAATATTCGGTCGGGTATAGAAGATTACTTAATTGCGCGCGGCGCCGTTTTTTAAGCGATCTCAGGCGCGGCGTTTTGCCGAAAGGTAAAGCGATCCCGTCGAACGTAGGCTTTGAGGCGGGTTTAGCGGCGGCGCGCGAAGTTTCGATTTTAGACATGTGGATTCCGGCAAGATCCGGCGACCGCCGCCGAGCCGGAAATATTTTGCGCGTCTGTGCGGAAGCGATCGCTTGATACGAATTTATCTGTGAATGTTTCTTAAAGACTACAAAAGCGCTTAGCGCCGGACGCGTTGTTAAGTATGATTATCTGTGGGAGGAAAACGCATGAAAATAGGAATTCCTAAGGGATTGTTGTATCAGTACTATTATCCGTTTTGGAGATCGCTCTTTGAGCGTTTGGGCTGCGAGGTCGTTCTGTCCGATAAGTCTACAAAGAGTTTGGTCGGCAAGGGCATAGCGGCGACGGTGCCGGAGATATGTCTGCCGATCAAGATATACATGGGTCATGTGATAAATCTTAAGGGAAAGGGCGTCGATTATATATTCTGTCCAAGGTTTGTTCACATCGAAAAGGGATTTTGGTTCTGCCCCAAGTATATCGGGCTTCCCGAGCTGGTCGATAAGACGCTGCCGGATACGAATCTTCTTGTGGCGGAGATAGACTGCACGAGAGAGGATACCGCCGATCTAAAGAGTTTTATGCCGGTCGCGCACAAGCTCGGCGTATCGAGACACGCGATGAAAGAAGCGCTTAAGGGAGCGGCCGAGGATTACGCGAAGTTCAGAGAATACTGTCATTCGGGACTCACGCTCGACGAGGCGGCGGACGTTATGTTTAAAGGCGTTTCGCCCGACAAGTTCAGGCGCGAGGAATATTCGACGACGATCGGGCTTTTGGGATATGTTTATAACGTGTACGATCCGTTTATCAGTATGGAGATCATAGATAAGCTCAGGGAACTAAAGGTCAACGTCGTGACCTTCGATATGCTGGACGACTACGACCTGATAAAATACAGAGACCAGAGAACCAGGCCTATATTCTGGACTTTTGCGGATAAGCTGTACGAGGCGGCGAACGTGATGATAAACGACATGAACGTTCAGGGGCTTATACATATAACCGCGTTCGGCTGCGGTCCCGACTCGGTAGTAGGTAAGGAGATAGAGCACGACTTTGCGGATTCGGGAGTTCCGTTCATGACGCTGAGGATCGACGAACACACCGGAGAAAGTCATTTGCAGACGAGAATAGAGGCGTTTACGGATATGATTAAACGGAAAATCCATAAAATCAACGAGGTGAAATAATTATGAAAGTATCTTTTCCGTATATGGGTTGCGTAACAGGTTATAAGAAATTGATGGAGAAGTTGGGTCACGAGGTTATTATGCCTCAGAAGCCGACCCAAAAGACGATGGAACTGGGCGTTAAATACAGCCCGGAGTTTATATGTTTTCCGTTTAAGGTAATGATGGGCACGTACATAGAATGCGCGGAGGCGGGCGCGGAGCTGATAGTCTCCTCCGGAGGCTGCGGACCGTGCAGAGCGGGTATGTATCCCGACGTGCATCAAAAGGCGCTTCAGGAATTGGGTTACGACACGAAGGTCGTCGTATTCGACAGTATGTTCGCCGATTTCGGAGCCTTTATGGAAAAAGTAAAGCAGGTAAAAAACGGCGTTCCGCTGTATAAGATACCGGCGCTCGCGTCTTACATATACAACATGATAAACAAAATGGATAAGCTTGAGAAAAGGCTGAAGATAATGCGCGCCTACGAGATAAACCAGGGCGACTATACCAGAGCTTGGAATAAGCTTGTCAAGAGATTCGAAAAATGCGAGACTACCAAAGAAGTGAACCGTACCTACAAAGACGCGCTCAGGATATTCGACGAGATACCGAGACGCGAGGTAGCCGAGAAGGATAAGATCCGTATGGGTATCGTGGGCGAGATCTACGTTATCATGGAAAGCTCGGTAAATAAGAACGTCGAGGAGATACTCAACAATCTGGGCGTAGAGGTCGAGAACGTACAGTACATATCAGACTGGGTGAGACATAATATAGTTCCCCAATGGCTGCCGTTCCCGAAGTCGCACAGAGTGCTTAAGCTGTCCGACAAGGTGGCGCCGATCAATTGCGGCGGTCACGATAAGGAAAATATGGGCTGGGTATACGACTTCAAAAAACGCGACTTCGACGGAGTCGTGCATCTGATGCCGTTCGCATGCTTGCCGGAGCTGGTTAACCTCGGTAAGTTCCCGGCTATAAGCGCGGAGTTGGATATGCCTATACTTTCGCTGTCGCTCGACGAGCAGATGGGCGAGGCTCACGTAAAGACCAGACTTGAAGCGTTTACCGATCTTGCGAAAAGCAAGCACTATGCGAGACAGAAGAAGAATATAAGCCGTCATGCGGGCGTCAGCGAAAAGGCCAGAGAGGTCAAGGACAAGGTCAAGGATCTGAGCGCGGGCGCGCCCGGTTCGCCCGAGTATCAGACGAAATAAGACGGCCGCTTAGACGTAATCAATGTTTTTTTGCGGAAGCAAAGACAGTTATACAGAGGTGATATAAAAGATATGAAATATTATATTGGAATAGATATCGGTTCGGTAAGTACGAACGTCATAGCTATGAACGAGGACTATGTGGTTTGCTTTAACGATTATATCCGCGCTAACGGCCAGCCGCTCGAAAGCGTAAAAAAGGGCATGGGTCTTTTAAAGGAAAAGCTCGAGTGTAAGGACAGCGACATACTGGGAATAGGCACGACCGGAAGCGGAAGAGAGCTCGCCGGAGTTTTGGTGGGCGCCGACGTCGTAAAGAACGAGATAACCGCTCACGCAACGGCTACTTTGCATTATCATCCGGACGCGCGCACGATCTTCGAGATCGGCGGTCAGGATTCAAAGATAATAATCCTACAGGACGGAATGGTCACGGACTTTGCAATGAATACGGTCTGCGCCGCAGGAACGGGTTCCTTCCTCGACCACCAGGCGGAGCGTTTGGGCATCCCGATAGAGGAGTTCGGAAAGATGGCGCTCTCCGCGGAGCAGGACGTCAGGATCGCGGGCCGCTGCACGGTTTTCGCCGAATCCGACATGATAGCTAAACAGCAGTACGGATTTTCTAAGGCGGAGATAATCAAGGGACTTTGCACCGCGCTCGTGCGTAACTATATAAACAACTTAGGACGCGCCAAGAAGCTCGAGCCGCCGTTTATATTCCAGGGCGGAGTCGCGGCTAACGAGGGTATCCGCGCCGCGTTCGAGGCGGAAGTAAAGCACGAGGTCATCATCCCCAAATACTTTAACGTTATGGGGGCTATCGGCTGCGCTATATTGGCTAAGGAATATATCGAACGCGAGGGCGTAAAACCCGCGTTCAAGGGCTTCGACCAGTTAGAGCTTGAATTTACCCCGACCAGTTTCGAGTGCAACGACTGCCCGAATATGTGCGAGGTAATCAAGGTCGTATCGGATGGCAAGACGCTTGCGGTATGGGGCGATAAGTGCGGCAAATACGCCGGAACCTCGCGTAAGTAAGGTTTCGATCGAATTTTATATAATCCCGCGGGAGCCGGCTTAGCCGTTCTCCCGTTTTGCTTTTTGCGGGGATAAATATTTTGAATTATTCGGCGGCGCCGAGGAAAAATATATGTAGCTGATAATATGGAAAAACGAAAGGAGAATATAAATGTCTGAGAAATACGCGTATAAAACAAGAGGAGTCTGCTCAAGACAAATCGATATTGAGATGGACGGAAACACGATCAAGAAAGTAAGCTTTACCGGAGGCTGCAACGGCAATACGCAGGGCGTTTCAAAGCTGGTCGAAGGCATGGACGCGGATAAAGTTATAAGCCTGCTCAGCGGAATAAACTGCGGCGGCAGAGGCACGTCCTGCCCGGATCAGCTCGCCTGCGCGCTCAAGCAGATAAAGGCGCGGAAATAAGCCGCGGGCGGGGGCTTGCGCGCAGGTATGGTTTCCGTGCGGACGCATACCTTTTTACAGTAAACGTAAGGCGATATTAAAAAGCGGACTAAAATCTCGGCTTAACAGTTTCGGATTTTTTTTATAAAGCGAGCTAAAATCATCCTCATTATAAGGAAAAACAAAAAACAGGGGCCTTCAAATCTCTTGAAAGCCCCTATATACGTTGGTTGCGGAGGATGGATTTGAACCACCGACCTTTGGGTTATGAGCCCAACGAGCTACCAAACTGCTCCACTCCGCGATATATATTTGAGTCTGCTGGTGCCGGAGACCGGAATCGAACCGGTACGGGAAATTAATCCCACGGGATTTTAAGTCCCGGGCGTCTGCCAGTTCCGCCACTCCGGCGTTAGTTCATCAACAGCTTTATAACTATAACATAAACGCCGCCGTTTGTCAAGCGCTTTTTTAATATTAGCGTTAAATTTTGGCTTAAGCCGTTAAATATGTATATAAAACGCGGCAAAAGGCGGCGTGCGGATCAGTCTACAAATTTTACTTTTCCTATCCTATCTTTCGGCTTAGGCTCATCGTCCGCGTATCCCAGAGCGACTATCCCATAAGCCGCGTGATCCTCGGGCAGACCGTATTCGGTGAGAACGCCCCTCACGCTCGGCTCGTCGCAGCAGTCGCGCAGCTGATTGATCCAAACCGAACCGATCCCCAGCGAATGAGCGGCGAGGAACATATTCTCCATCGCGCAGGCGTTGTCGTCGATCCCGTATTTCGTCGTCCTCTCGTTTGAGGTTATTACGATCGCGGCGGGGCGGTACATATTGTAGCCTTCTCTGCCCAGAGCCGCGCCGATTGCGTCCGCAAGACGCGAGATTTTCCCTCCGTCCGTAACTACCGTAAACTGCCAAGTTTGCTTGCCCATCGCGCTCGGCGCGTACAGACCGGCTTTTACTATAAGCTCCAGATCCGATCTGGGAATGGCTTCGCTCTTAAATTTTCTGCTGCTCCGCCTGGTAAGTATATTGTTTATGACTTCGTTCATTACCTTACGCCTCCTTAATATTTTATTAAACTATAGTAATATTATACCATCATCCGGGAATATTTTTTGAACAAACTTTAAACATTCGTGGGTAGAGGACGTATTATAAAGACGAATTTGTCGGAGGAAAAACGGGATCGTATATTAAAAATCTGATTATATGAACATTGAATTATATAGAAGAATATTAAAAATAGATTAAAATTATATTAAAAAAGAACTTGCCGAAAGACAAGTTCAAAGCTTAAAATGGTGCCGGTGATCGGGGTCGAACCGATACGGTATTGCTACCACAGGATTTTGAGTCCAGCGCGTCTGCCAATTCCACCACACCGGCGTCTGTATTTGACACGAGCAATATTATAGCATACATAAAAATAAAATGCAAGAGTTTTTTGCTAATAAAAATAAATCCATGAAATTTTTGGATTGTCGACGCCAAAAAACGACGCTCGCGGCGCCTATTTATTCCGCGGTATGCGCGGCGGGATTCGCAATTTTAGCGCGAATCAAAAATAATTTGTTTCAATTATGTAAAAACAGTTGACAAACTTCAAATTCTGTGATATTATACCTATGCCTCTTTTTGAAAGGGGTTTTATTTGTGTTGAGAATTTGAGGTGATAATTATGCAAACAAAGATTACATTGGCGTGCACAGAGTGCAAGCAGAGAAACTACGACACCACTAAAAATAAGCAGAATTGCCCGGACAGGCTCGAGCTTAAAAAGTACTGCAGATTCTGCAGAAAGCATACTGTCCACAAGGAAACAAAGTAGTTAGGAGAGTATAAAGATATGGAACAATCAAAGCAGAATATCTTTCAGAAAATGGTCAGATATTTCAAAGACGTTAAGGCTGAAATGAAAAAAGTCGTTTGGCCGAGCTTTGCCAAAGTGAGACAAAACACCCTAATTGTTTTGATATACGTATTTTTGGTAGGTATAGTTATTTGGCTTCTTGACATGCTCTTTACATGGGGAATGTCGTTTATCATTAACAGATAACAGGTGGTTTAGATATGGCGGAAGCAAAATGGTACGTCGCCCACACTTATTCCGGTTATGAGAATAAGGTGATGGACGATATCTTGATGACCGTTAAGAACCGCGGTATGGAGGATATAATCCAGGACGTCAAGGTTCCTATGGAAGAGGTCGTTGAGATAAAAGACAACAAGAAAAAAGTCAGCGAACGGAAGATCTATCCGAGCTACGTCATGGTAAAGATGATCATGAACGACGAGAGTTGGTATGTCGTAAGAAACTGCCGCGGCGTTACCGGATTCGTGGGTCCGGGTTCAAAGCCGGTGCCGCTCACGGACGACGAGATAGCTCAGATGGGTCTCGAGCATAAGACCGTCAAACTCGACTTTGAGGTCGGAGACCAGATCCGCGTCAAATACGGCGCGCTCGAGGGCTTTATCGGAGTGATAACCGTTATAGAGCTCGATAAGCAGAAGGTAAAGGCTAAGGTCTCGATGTTCGGCAGAGACACCGACGTAGAGCTTGACTTTAATCAGGTTGAAGCGATAGTATAAAGTCGCTAAGTTAAAAAATCATAATAAGCATAATATTGTTACCCACACGGCTAAGTCCGTTATATATATCCCGCGGCGCCGTTTTGCGGCGAAAGCGGTTATATGCCGAGGCTTACGCTTCGGTCTGTGGGAGGGAGAGATAATAAGGTCTCCCCGATATTACCACGTTTGTGAAATGAGGAGGTGTAATTCACAATGGCACAGAAGGTTACAGGTTACATTAAATTGCAGATTCCCGCAGGTAAGGCTACTCCTGCTCCGCCGGTCGGACCCGCTCTTGGTCAGCACGGCGTAAACATCATGGAATTTACCAAGCAGTTTAACGAGAAGACAAAGAACGATATGGGTCTGGTTATACCCGTAGTAATCACAGTATATCAGGACAGATCGTTCACGTTTATCACAAAGACTCCGCCGGCTCCGGTCTTGATCAAGAAGGCGTGCGGAATCGACAAGGCTTCGGGCGTACCGAACAAGCAGAAGGTAGCGGTTCTTAAGAAAGCCGATCTGCAGGCGATAGCCGAGCAGAAGATGCAGGACCTCAACGCGGCTTCTCTGGAAGCGGCTATGTCCATGATCGCCGGAACGGCTCGTTCGATGGGCGTCACCGTTGAGGAGTAATATATTTGAGATAACTTGAATATATCGAGGACTTTTAAGTCCGTTAAAAACAGTGGGAGGAACGTTGGGCGCTGAAAGCGCCGGGAGACGTTCTGTTGACCACCATAGGAGGATAATTTAAATGAAGAAAGGCAAAAAGTATCAAGAAAGCGTAAAACTTATCGAAAAAGGTAAGCTTTACGACCCAAGCGAAGCTTTAGACCTTGTTTGCAAGACGGCTACCGCTAAATTCGACGAGACCGTAGAGCTGCACGTAAAGCTGGGCGTCGACTCGAGACACGCGGATCAGCAGGTCAGAGGCGCGGTCGTTCTGCCGAACGGAACCGGCAAAGACGTTAAGGTTCTCGTGTTCGCGCGCGACGATAAGGCGGAAGCGGCGAAAGCTGCAGGAGCCGACTACGTAGGCGCTGAAGAGATGGCTCAGAAGATACAGTCCGAGAACTGGTTCGACTTCGACGTTGTAATAGCGAGCCCGGACATGATGGGCGTCGTAGGTAGAATAGGTAGGATCCTTGGTCCTAAGGGACTCATGCCTAACCCGAAGGCCGGAACGGTAACGCCGGACGTAGCTAAGGCAGTACAAGAGGCTAAAGCCGGTAAGATCGAATATAGATTGGATAAGGCTAATATAATCCACTGTCCGATAGGCAAAGCGTCGTTCGGCGAAGCGAAGCTTTCCGAGAACTTCAAGGCTTTGATGGGCGCTATAATCAAGGCGAAGCCCGCTGCCGCTAAGGGTCAGTACCTCAGATCGGTAACGGTAGCGTCTACGATGGGACCCGGTATAAAGATCAACGGAACCAGAATAGAAGCGTAACAAAGCGTAGATACAAAACTACGGCTTAGCGGCAAAGGCGGAGCGTACGACGGACGGCGTTGTGTTGTTTGTCCATATACACGCCGCATATAAAAATATGTTTTGTTAAAATATGCGCTTGACAAAAGCGGACATGGTCTGTATAATTTAGCTGCTGAGCAAAAATATGAAAATTAATAGGTTTTCCGCAGACAGCAGGTGGTATATCCGTAAATCCTGCCGAGGAAACAGCAATACGTCTTATGGCCGGGATTCGTCCGGCTTGATATATAACGCTGTCCCTCGCAGTTCTGCGGGGGATTTTAGTTTATCCCAAAGCGCGAGCTTTTGGGGATATGAATACGATCGGAAGGAGGACTAACTAAATGCCAAGTGAAAAAATATTGGAAAGCAAAAAAGCGATGGTCGCTCAACTTAAGGAGAGACTTGAAGGCGCGCAGGCCGGCGTTTTAGCCGATTACAGAGGTCTCAGCGTCGCTCAGGATACAGAGCTCCGTAATAAGCTCAGAGAGGCCGGCGTTGAATATACGGTTTTAAAGAACAGCATAATCAACTTCGCTATCCGCGAGACCGAGCTCGAGAGCTTGAACTCTGTTCTGGAAGGACCTACGGCGCTCGCTACAAGTAAGGACGACGTAGTATCTCCGGCAAAGGTATTGGTTGATTTCGCTAAGGAGAACGAGGCTCTTGAAATAAAGGGCGGATTCGTCGAGGGTAAGGTCATCTCGATAGACGAGGTAAAGGTCTACGCGGCTATACCTTCAAAAGAGGTTCTCATCTCGAAGATGCTCGGTTCGTTGCAGTCGCCTATCAGCGCTCTTGCTCGTACCTTGCAGGCTATCGTAGACGAGGAAGCTACTCCCGGAAAGGCTGCGGCAAAGGCTGAAGAAGCCGAGGCGGCGGAGGCTCCGGCAGCGGAGGAAGCTCCGGCGGCTGAAACGACAGAAGCTCCGGCTGAAGAGGCTCCCGCGGCTGAATAATTATTTGGTTTGTAATTAATTAAGAAAATTTATATTAGGAGGATAAATATAATGGCAGACGTAACAAAAATTCTTGATGAAATAAAAGAACTTACTCTGGTAGAAGTAAACGATTTGGTAAAGGCTTTAGAGGAAGAGTTCGGCGTAAGCGCGGCGGCTCCGGTTATGGTAGCGGGCGCGGCTGGCGCGGCTGACGGCGGCGCTGCTGAGCAGACGGAATTCGACGTAATTCTTGCAGGCGCTGGATCGCAGAAGATCAAAGTTATAAAAGTTGTTCGCGAGATCACCGGTTTGGGTCTTGCAGACGCTAAAGCTCTCGTTGACGGCGCTCCGAAGCCCGTTAAAGAAGCCGTTGCTAAGGAAGAGGCTGAAGAGATCAAGACCAAGCTCGAAGAGGTTGGCGCTCAGGTTGAACTTAAATAAGTTTAGTTACCTACCGATTATAAAAGCTCCCAATTGCGGGAGCTTTTTTTATTTGCGTTTGTGATAATTTTTGAATTTTTAAATCGGGGCGCCGTCCCTGCTTTGCTCGCAAGAAGTAGAATCGAGGCGGATTGAAGCGGGCGAACGGACGCCCCGGCGGGATTTCGTCGGCAGACTAAAACGCCGCTGAAGTCTTGAAGTTTAGACCCGTCTTCATTCGACGCCCGGCGATCTTTTTTGCTGTAAGTTCGATTCTTGAAACAGAAACGTAAGTTTTACGGACTCCGCAGCGATCGATTTTAATTTTCTCCGTCTTTCAGACTGCTGAAACAGTCTATCACATTCAAAATAGCCGATATTTCTTTCTCGGTCAAATTATCCGTTTTTATAGTCAGGCTGTCGAGCCCGAGCAAATAATCCGAAGTCACATGAAACAGCTTGGACAGCTCGACGATAAACGGAGTCGACGGCGCGGACAGCCCCATCTCCCAAGCGTTGACGCTCGCCCGCGAAAGACACAGCTTCCTTGCCAGCTGCGTCTGCGTAAGCCCGGCCTGTTCCCGTAAATATTTCACTCTATCTGCGAATCCATGCATATTCTTATCCATATAATCACCTCAATGTAATTTTTACCTATTATCAATGATAATAACCTATCATAAATGATAATAACTTATCAAAAATGATAATTATAATTGACAAAGACCGAAGTTTATGATATAGTAGATTTAAAGAAATGTTATACACGTATACGTATATTAATGTTAATTTTATGATTGGAGGTAGAATATAAAAATGTAAGCGCGTTTTTATCATTAGATGCGCTCTACAATATTACTAATTTCTAAAAATTTTATTATTACACTGGAGAGAGGTAAGAATATGTCTAATTCATTAATGCTAAATGTGTCGGAAGACGCGGTATCGAGCTAAGCAAGGTCGATTAGCCGCGCGCTTGAGAATAGAAATTTATTTGAAATAGGAGAAAGGCAATATATTAAAAATTCAGGAGGAAGTTTAATATGAAAAGGGTTTTAAGTTTAATACTGAGTATAGTCATGGCGGTCGGTATGGTCGCCGGTATGGGAACGATTGAGGTAAGCGCGGACAGCGGTTGGGAAGATTGTTATAGGGAGATCATTGATGAGGTAGCACGTGGAGCTGAAAGCGAGGATTATGAGAACAATGCGGATGGAAGATACGGAGACGGAGCAACAGCTATATCACTCTATTTTTTGCATGATATGAACAGCGACGATATACCAGAGTTAATAGTTTATAATAAAGATATAATAAACGGCGGATACGATACAATTTTTTTTACATATGATTCATCAAAAAACGAATCCGTTGAGCTGTATGAAGCGCAAGAAGATATTGGTTCG
Source organism: Clostridiales bacterium (assembly GCA_019419865.1). Lineage (GTDB taxonomy): Bacteria > Bacillota > Clostridia > Monoglobales > Monoglobaceae > Roslinia. The sequence goes on from JAHZIG010000006.1 coordinate 81,152, forward strand.
GGGAATTTGTATAAGATGGATAATGGAGATGTTATATTTGGGAGTGGTGTGTTAGCAATTTGCAAATATGTTATGACTGAAAACCGAATAGAAAAAACTAATTTGGAGATTGGAAGTCGTATAGAGGAATTTATAGGAGATATGGATGGAGACACAGAAAACGACGAAGAAAGGACTAAAGAATATGAGGAATATAGTATTAGATATTATGTGGCGTATCCCTATACAAACGGATCTCCAGACTACAGTGGGTTTGACGATTATATAGCTGAAAATCCGAGTTCGTTGACGCCGAGTTACCAAGAGCCAACCCCGACACCAGAAAGCGCTCCCGCGTCCCAAAGCTATGATTTTCAATTCGGACGCGATAATTTTCATGCTTTAAACAGTACAAATTATTTCTTTAACTCATCTGAAGAGAAAGACGATGGGTATATAATCGGCGTAGAAAATAAATTAGTACAGTTGCTAAGCGGCATGTCGGCAAATGTTGTAAATAAGATTAGGGAAAAAAAGAATATGCCTTGGGGCGGTTCATGTTATGGTATGAGCACAGTGGCTATTTTAAATAAATATGGCGGACGTTTGGATCTATCGCAATACAGCGATCGGGAGGAGGGCAGAGCGGAAAATTTATATGATTTATGCGACCCTAAAGACGATCTGAACGTAAAAGGATTGATAAATTATTATCACCTTATGCGGCAATTGCCTGACAAAGATCGGACAATTCTAACTCAAAAAAAAGAAGCAGAAAATAATTCTGAGTACTTTTTAAAGGCGCTGTATAATGCAGCGAAAAATTCTGGAAACACAGGATTAGCTGCAAATTTTGAATTTGCTTGGCAAACTATTGCCGAAGATAGCTCTTATGCTCAGGTTATACCGGGAGAATTATATATTGATGATGAAAATGGCGAGAGGATTACAGGGATAAGCGTGAAAGGTCATAGTGTTGTAATCTATGGCGGTGAAATTGACGAAACAACTCATGATTTGACTAAAAAGACGGTTGATAGATATGGGGAATGCTATATAATAGACGTATACGATCCAAATTATGATATGAAACAAGAATTATATATAACAACAGATTTTAAAAAAGCAATATATCATGTAAATTTGGACAAAGGAAATGAATATGAAAAAGTTGATATTGTTTATGATGGTAATAACGATACAAGTACCCTTATCCCTCAAGCTGTTGATAATTCCATAGAGACGTTGGACATTGTTAACTATGAAGGCAGAGACAGAAATGTAACTCTTACAGATTATGAAGATTCGAGCCTGTCTACCAACGATAACACCGCGTTTACCGTCAATACTGCGAGCGGTGAGGAGTATACCGCTTACAGAGACGGTTGGCTTTCTCTTTCCAAAGCTATACCGGATTCGTATAATGAGGACGGCGCATGCAACGTCAGATTTATACTGCCGCAGGAAGAGGGGTTGACGGTACGTACTGAGAAGCAGGATCAGGTGTATTATAATATGATCTATTCTAACTGCTCCGAAACGATCGACGGTTATAATATCGATACGATTGAGTTTGATCCCGATAAAAGAATAAGCGTAAGCGGGCAGGATATGGATTATAGAGCGTCTTTGACCTTTGACGACAGAACGCCCGGGGTTGATGTGATTATTTATGAAGTTATAGGAGAAAACGCGAATAATATAACCTTAAACGAGCGTGAAAACGGCGTTGAGATTACCGGAGATAATCTCAGGGATATAGAAATAAATATGGTTCGCGATATAGAGAACGAAGAGAACGCCGCTATTGAAAACAGTGGGAATAATTCCGTATATGTTGAAGAGAACACGATATATGTAGACACAAATGCAGACGGGAATTACACTGAAGATGAAATAGTTTATCAGGGCGAGGTCGATTCCACCGTATCCGCCTGGGCGCAGGAGCAGATAGCGCAGGCGCAGAGCGAGGGGCTTATTCCTTCTATCCTTCAGGGAAAAGACCTGACGGCGCCTATCAGCAGGGCGGAGTTTGCTGCCGTAGCGGTAACTATGTATGAGAAGCTCGGCGGCGACGCGATCGACTATTCAAGCGTGCTTTTCTCGGATCAGGACGAGATACCAAATCCTGAAGACGTGGCTAAAGCTTACGCTCTGGGGATAACCAACGGCACGGATAACAATATGTTCGCGCCGAACGACAACATAACCCGCGAGGATCTGACGACGATGCTCTGCCGCGCCGTAAAGAAAAACGGTCTGGATGGGTGGACGCTCGAAAACGACTCGGCCTACCCGCTGGATATAAGCGGCGTCGAGCCGTACGCCGACGACGCGGATATTTCGGACTATGCGAGAGAATCCGTCTATTATATGACGAAGATCGGAGTTGTAAACGGTATGGGAGATAATATGTTTATGCCCAAAGCTTCGACGGCAGGCGAAAACGCTTTGATATATTCAATGGCGACGCGCGAGCAGGCGCTGGTTATGTCGCTGAGAGTGATAGAAAACGGCTCTAACTTATAACCGATTACAAATTGCTAACAGATCCATAAACGCTCAAGCGCCCCGTTTTTGCGGGGCGTTTAATATTACCTATTTTCAGCTTTTCAGCGCGGCCGCCGTTCCCGGCGCCGCGTTTTACTATGCTTAAATATTGAAAAATAACTAAACCAAGCGGATCTCGCAGGATAAAGAGCGGGCGATACGTCTGTCGGCGGCGCTTGGCGGGTGTAAACAAAATTTTATATTGATTTTTAACAAGCCGCTGTGTATAATAAAATTAATATATAGCTGCTTTCAACAGTTTCCAATGCTCGCGCCGCCTTGTTTTGATGTTTAGGGTTGGTTGATCGGTTTTGCGGCGCGGGCTTTATGGAATAATTAATTTTCAGAAAAAGGAGGATTAAATTGAAAAAGGTCTTTTTATTTATTATTGCGGTCTGAGCAGCTTTCTCGTTCGCCGTCGTCTACGCCGAGGATAACGTATCCGGCGAGGACAACGTGTCCGCCGAGGGCGCAGCGCCCGCTGTGGGTAGTTCCGGCGTGGAAGTCGCTTACGGCGCCGGTTCTGAGGACGCGTCGTCCGCGGAGCAGGCCGTATATCATGGCAGGTACATGGATCACAGCGGAGATTCGCGGTTTATGCCCGACGAGTATATAACGAGGGCGGAGGCGGCGAAGGTCCTCAGCGCGTTTATTCCCGAGGACTACGACGGGAGCGCGGAGTTTTTGGACGTGCCGGCCGACGCCTGGTATTATGAGTATGCGTCCAGGATCGCGGCGTACGGGGCGCTCGACGGGTACGAGGGATATTTCAGACCCGAAGAAAACCTATCCCGCGCGGAGCTTGCGTTCGCGGTCGACTTTCTCGGCGGGCTTGAGGACGCGGACGTAGATTTCCCGGACGTGGAGGAGGGTCACTGGGCTGAGCAGAGTATTTCCAACGTCGCGGCGGCCGGGATCATGAGCGGCGGCGAAAACGGCGAGTTTAACGTATACGGCGGCGTAACGCGGGCGGAGACGGCCGCGGTAGTCAACAGGTTTACCGGCAGGACGCCCGATTTAAACGCGATAGCGACAAACGAGAATATACGGATATTCCCCGACGTTCCGACCGATCATTGGGCGTACGCGGATATAATCGAAGCGACCGTTTCGCATACCTGCGTATCCGACGAGAGCGGCGAGACGTGGATAGAAGTAACCGCGGAGCCGTGCGGACTCGCCGACGGGTTTTATATCTTCGGCGGGAATCTTTACTGCGTAAACGGCGAGACCGGACAGTTTAGGAAGAACGAGACGGTCGGCGTGTACGATTTCGGCGGCGACGGTCAGTACACGACCGGGAGCGAGGAACTGGACGCGGCTTTCGACGAGGTCATGGACGAATATTTCACCGACGATATAATCGGACTGGACAGGCTTAGGCTCGTATACAACTATGTGCGGGATAACTTCACATATCAAGTCAGGGCGCACGTCGAGCGCGGCGCGACCGGTTGGGAACTTGAGTACGCGCTTCCCACCATGCGGACGCACAGAGGAAATTGCTACAGCTTCGCTTCGGTATTTATGTACCTTGCGCGCCGGTCGGGATTTCCCGCTATCGCTTACAGCGGCGCGGTCGGGATATATGTCGCCGATCACGCTTTCAACGAGATAACCATCGACGGGAATACATATATTTTCGATCCGGAGCTTGAATATTCCGGCTCGTATAATCACCAGAGCTTTTTTATGATAACAAACGGTTATCCGAGATATTATAAATATAATTGATCATTTTTGAAGGAGGTAATATATTATGACTTATTTAAGAACTAAGGCGCGCGTCTTGGCTTGCCTGGTCGCGGCGATAGTCGCGTTTGCGCTTTCGCAGACGTGTTATGCGCTTGAAGAGACCGCAAACGTTATGGTAGACGGCGAATACGTCGAGTTTACGGATCAGCAGCCGGTGATAATAGACGGCAGAACGCTGGTTCCTATCCGCGCGGTCATGGAGAAATGGGTAAGACGGTGACCTGGGACGAGGCTACCCAGACAACGACGGTCAGCGACGACGAGATAAGCATATCGCTCACGATAGGCGACAATATTATGCGTCAGGTCGTGGTAGACTTGGGTACCGGCGAGGTATTTGAATTCGACGTTGAGCTCGACGTGGCGCCGCAGATAATAGGCGGGAGAACGCTTTTGCCGATCCGCGCGGTCGTCGAGGGCTTCGGCACGGCGGTGTCATGGGACGAGGCTACGAGTACGGTTATGATCATAACGTCGCAGCTGCTCTGCTGACGCGGGGGGAGGGTATGAAAAAATTAATTATCTGTTTTGCGGCGGCAGCGCTGGTCTTTGGGGCCTCGATAGCGAGCGCCGCGGCGGCTGAAACGTTTGAGGTAAGCTCCAACACCTTCGCCGTGGACGGCATGAGATACCGGTTTTCGGAGCGGAGTTTTACTTACCTAAACGAGACGTACATACCTTTCGACGACGTTCTGCGCCTGTTCGGCTACAGCGTCGGCTGGGACTACGAGCAAAACGCGGCGGTCGCGGACAACGGAAGGATCCGCGCGGTGATACCGCTCGGCAGCTACAGCATAAGCATAAACGGCGAAGAAAAAGAGTACGCCGCGCCGACTTTGATATTTCACAATCTGGGATACATAAGCCTTACTCAGTTCGCGGATCTGGTTCCGGGACTGGAGCTTGAGACCGACGCTTCGGTCAAGGCGCGCCCGGCCGGGGTCAGAGACGCCATGTCGGATATAAGCGTACCGTTCGACTGTAGGGTAGAAGAGAATACGTCGGCTCAGTTCGGCTCGCTGTGGGTTTTAAACGGAGAGTATGCGTTCGAGCCGGTCGAGATAAGCGAAAGCGGCGCGGCCGAGTATACGAGCATAGTAAACGGTTTTGGCGAGCGGCTTCCGGACGCGAACGTATATAATATTCTGATACCGGATTCGTATGAGATATACGCGCCCGAGCGCTACTCCACCGGTCAGCTCGACAGCATGAGACGGGTTTATCAAGGACTTAACGAAAACGTAACCCCGATAAATATCGTCGATTCGCTGTTTGAAAAGGCGGAGGAGAAGATATATTTCAGTACGGATCACCACTGGACTCAGCGGGGCGCGTACTATGCGTACAGGGCGTTTTTGGATTATAACGACCTGGCTATAGAACCGTTGTCCGCGTTTGAGAACGTACCGAGCGACAGCTTCACAGGTTCGTTTGCCGAGGAGCTGAGCGGGATCGCGGGAGCGGAGAACGCGCTTAATAAAAATACCGAGACGCTGGAGAGATTCCTGCCGATATACGATACCGAGGTCAATATATACTTAGACATGGAAACGAGTTTGAGGATCGGTTCGGTTCCGCTTGTCAACACGGGCAATAACAGCTACAGCGCGTTTATCTCGGGAGATTATCCGCTTACGGTGATAGACAGCTCTGTGGGAAACGGAAGAAGTTTGGTCCTGATAAAGGATTCGTTCGGAGACGCGTTCGCGACATGGGCGGTAAATAACTACAGCCGCATATATGTCGTAGACCTTCGCGGTTTTAACGGCGTCAGCGGAAACGACCATGAATTTGACATAGCCGAATTTTATGAACTGACCGGCTTCGACGATCTGATCATACTGAGCTATCCGACGTCGGTCGCGGCCGCCGATCTCAGAGCGGCGCTTGCGGGGCTGTTGTAGTTCTGCGGGGGCGGGAGGATAGCGAGAGTTTTTAATTCTTAAGATATAAATCGTTATATTGTTTTTTCAATATTAAAAGGCATACCGCGGAAAATACGGTATGCCTGAATTTTTGTTCCTTTATAATTTATATTATCTTAAGCGCCAGATCTCTCTGTTGTAGTCCTCGATCGTTCTGTCGCTGCTGAAGAATCCGGCCTTGGCGGTGTTTATTACCGCCTTGCGAGTCCAGGTATCCTGATCGCTCGCGTAGAGATCGGATACGTTAAGGCAGGCGTGCAGATACGATTCGAAGTCGGGCAGCAGCAGATACGGATCCGCGAAACCGTGATTGCCCTGTACGAGAGAGCTGTATATATCGTAGAACAAGTTGGCGTTATTATCCGAGAACGTTCCGTCTACAAGCGTGTCTACGATTTTCTTGATTCCGCTGTTGGTAGCGTAGAGCTCCGGACTCGGCGAGCGGTTCGTCGAGTAGATGTTCAGCACCTCGTTGGAGTTCATGCCGAAGATGAAGATGTTTTCGTCTCCGACCTGCTCGCGTATCTCGACGTTTGCGCCGTCCATCGTGCCTATTGTCAGCGCGCCGTTGAGCATCAGTTTCATATTGCCCGTGCCCGACGCCTCCTTGCTGGCGGTTGAGATCTGTTCGCTCAGGTTGGCCGCCGCGACTATCCTCTCGGCGATCGATACGTTGTAGTTCTCGATAAATACGACCTTTAGGATATCCTTTGTTCTCGGGTCGTTGTTTACCACCTTGGCCACGTTGTTTATATACTTGATGATGAGTTTCGCCATGTGGTAGCCGGGAGCCGCTTTCGCGCCGAAAATAAACGTCTCCGGCATCATGTTCGCGTTTGCGGGATCCTCTATGATCGATTTATAGCGGTAGACGATGTGGAACGCCTTTAAAAGCTGGCGCTTATACTCGTGCAGACGCTTTATCTGAACGTCGAACAGCGAGTCGGGGTCTACGTCTATATCGTTCTGTTCTTTTATGAATTTGGCGAGGCTCACTTTGTTGTCGTGTTTGATCTTGGCGAACTTTTCTCTGAACGCCGCGTCGTCCGCGTACGGGAGCAGATTCTCGAGCTGTCTGTAATCCTTTATCCAGCCGTCTCCGATGGAGTCGCTGATAAGACCCGCAAGCTTCGGGTTCGCTTTGAGCAGCCATCTTCTGAAGGTCACGCCGTTCGTCATGTTCTTGAACTTATACGGATAGATGCTGTAGTAGTCCTTAAACGTCTCCTTTTTGAGTATTTCCGTATGGAGCGCCGCGACGCCGTTTATGCTGTGACAAGCGGTCAGACACAGATTCGCCATGCTCACCTGTCCGTCGTCTCTTATGACGGCCATGTACGAAATTTTGCCGTAGTCTCCGGGGAATCTTTCGTTTAAGAATATCCTCTGACGTCTGTCTATCTCGTGGATTATCTGACCGAGTCTCGGCAGAAGCGAATCCACCATGCTCATAGGCCATTTTTCGAGCGCTTCGCTGAGGATAGTGTGGTTGGTGTAAGCGAAAGTTCTGTTTATTATGCTCCATGCGTCGTCCCACGAAAGACCTTCCTCGTCCATCAATATCCTCATAAGCTCAGGGATAGCGATGGTCGGGTGGGTGTCGTTTATGTGTATCTGAACGTATTCGGGGATATCGAATATCGACAGCTTTTTCGCTTTATGCTTAGCGATTATCCATTGGATTGTAGCCGATACGAAGAAATACTGCTGCTTAAGTCTTAAAAGCTTTCCTTCATAATGGTTATCCTCCGGATATAGTACCTTTGAGATAACTTCCGCGAGATCTCTGTTCTCGTTCGCTTTTACATAGTCGCCCTTGTTGAACTCGTTCATATTGATTATCTCGGGCGAACGCGCTTTCCACAGTCTCAGCGTGTTTACCGTGTCGGTGTCGTAGCCTGTTATAGGCATATCATAGGGTTCGGCGATTACTGTGTTGTAATCGACGTGTCTGAATTTCATTCTTCCGTCCTCATAGTACTGCTCTATGCGGCCGTTAAAGTGGACTTCTTTGGTGTCCTCCGGTCTCGCTATGTCCCAGACGTTACCGCTCTGGAGCCATGGATCCGGCATCTCTATCTGATATCCGTCCACGATCTTCTGCTTAAACAGCCCGTATTCGTATCTTATTCCGCAGCCGAACGCCGGAAGATCGAGGTTCGTTAAAGAATCGAGGAAACAAGCGGCCAATCTTCCAAGTCCGCCGTTGCCGAGACCCGCGTCGGTTTCGACTTCTTCGATATCCTCGAGCGAAAAGCCGAGCTCGTCGAGCGCGTCTTTATAGACCTCGGTCTCGGTGATGTTCATCAGGTTGTTGCCCATAGCTCGACCCATCAAAAACTCGAACGAGAGATAATACAATTCCTTCTGAGGCTTGCCGTCCAGCTTATCGCGGTAGTTTACCCATTTTTCCATGATCTCGTCGCGTATCGTCAGCGACAATGCACGATATATTTCCATCTTATTGGCGTTTGCGATCTGCTTAGCGAAATAGCGGCGTACCTTGCCCGTGATCTCCGCCTTGATGAATTCCTTCTTCGCGTCGTATTCGGGCGTGCCCTTTACGAGCTTATGCGTAACCGGTTTAGTCGATTTGTTTTCTGACATTTTCTTTCCTCCCAACAATGGTATATGCTTAAAATTAAATAGAGGCAGTCTGTGCGACATAATTTCCCTCCAATCAATGATTGTGTACAATATGGCAAAGTTAAACGGCGATATTATTAAGTATATTAGGCCGCCGGCTTTCCTTACTGTTGTTTTTATTCCACAATATTCTCTATTTTACCGTAAATACGTTTGAATTACAAGGTCTTTTATTTTAAAATAAGGTTAAATATGAAGAAAATCATCACAAAAATATTTCCATTTTATGTAAAGCGAGAGATAATAGACGTCTTTTTATTATTTATTTTTCCCTGTTAAAATAAAAAATATACCTGTTACTCTGAAAATAGTATTTTTATTGTAACTTAATACGCAATAAAAACTCTAAATAATAAAATATAATGTAGTAATTATAAAAAATATACATAGTGCACAAATTGGCCGGCGGAAGATAAAGAAAAGAGTGAGAATTAACCAATTAAAATTTAGGCGGATAATTAGCCGGCTATGTTATATGCGTTTCTATGCGGATCGTAAATATTAGTATCTATATATTCGTTTTAGGGGCGTTTTATGACGCGCAAGCATAATATAGCGGTAAATTTTAGCCGGGATTGCAATGTTGACAAAAAAGCCCAATTAATATATAATATTATAGTTAAAACGGACGATTTTATTGCGTTTGATAAAACGCGCCGCGCTCGGGCGCCGCGTTTAAGCTCGGGATTTATATCGTCGTTTATCGAATAAGTCAAAAAATAAATTAAATAAAAATTAAATTAAAAAGGTGGGGTTATGCTCATGAAACTTAAAAGAATATTTGCCGGGATCATGTCGGCGGCTATAGCGCTGTCTTTGTTCGGCTGCGCGTCCACGACCGAGACGGCCGACACGCAGGGCGAAAGCGGTACGAGTCAGCAGGCGGAGGATACTTCGTGGACGGACGTTCAGGAAGCCGGAAAGATCGTAATAGGCGTGGACGATCAGTTCCCTCCGATGGGATTTAGAGACGACTCGGGCGAGATCGTTGGATTTGATATCGATCTGGCGAACGCCGTGTGTGAAAAACTTGGAGTTCAGGCGGAGATCAAGCCTATAGACTGGTCTGCGAAAGAAGCCGAGTTGGCCGCGGGAAGCATCGATCTGATCTGGAACGGATACACCGTTACCGACGAGAGAAGAGAAAAGGTATTGTTTACCGATCCGTATCTTGCCAACTCGCAGATAATTGTGACTAAAGAGGGCTACGGAGTTGAATCCAAGAACGATCTGACCGGCGTAGAGGTCGGAGTTCAGGCTCAGAGCAGCGCGCTCGACGCTATCAACGCGGACGAACTCGGCGCGGAGATCAGCGCCAACCTTCGCGAGTACGACACGAACGTTACGGCGATGCTGGATCTGGATGCGGGCAACGTTAAGGCCGTCGTAATGGACGAGGTCGTAGCTAACTACTACATCTCGCAGCACCCGGGTTCGTACGTTATCCTTGACGAGAACTTCGGAAGCGAGGAGTACGCGGTGGGTATCAGACTCGGAAGCGAGGCTCTTAAGGATCGGATATCCACGGCCATAAACGAGCTTAAAGCCGACGGAACCGCGGCCGAGATCTCGACCAAATGGTTCGGAGAAGATAAACTTCTGTAATAGGCTTAAAGCTAATACGCTCGATCTCCCCGCAGCCGGACTTTAGCGGCGCGGCGGAAAAATATTAGATTAAAATAATTTTCGGGGCTGCGGCGGATAGATCCCGCCGCGGTTTCGCGCGTCGGAGTGATATAAATGGATTTTCAGCATTTATGGTCTAATATTGTCGAAATATCCCGCGGGTTTGACGTTACGCTTACCATATTTATATGGACGCTGGTATTCTCGATCCCGCTGGGGCTGTTGCTTGCGATCTTATCCCAGTCGAAAAGCGCGGTTGTGAGAAAATGCGTCGGAGTATATACTTGGGTTCTGCGCGGCACGCCGCTGATGCTTCAAGTGTTTTTTATCTACTTTGGGATACCTATCATGACGGGCTACCAGGTAAGATTCGATAACTATACGGCGGGTCTGATAGGGTTTATTCTCAATTATACCGCCTACTTCGCGGAGATCTTCAGAGGCGGGATCCAGAGCATAGAACGAGGTCAATACGAGGCCTCGAGCGCGCTCGGTTTCGGGTACATAAACACGATGTTCAGGATAGTGCTGCCGCAGGCGATAAGGAATTCGCTTCCGGCGGTGGGCAACGAGACGATAACTCTTGTCAAGGATACGGCGCTCCTTGCGATAATATCGCTGAAGGACATTTTGCAGTACGCGAAAGGTATCGTGTCGAGAGAGGTCAGCCTGACCCCGTTCCTGATAGTCGCCGTGTTCTATCTGGCGATGACGTTTATCCTGACTCAGGTAATGAAGTATATGGAGAAGAGGTTTACCATAAAGAACTGATATCAGTATCCGGCCGGATACCGGAGCGTCCTTATGTCATAAGCGCATAAAACAGGATTGCACGCGCGCGGCGAAAGCGGAGGCGGGGCGCTTAAAATATTAGGACTGAGAGCCAATTTGAAACTAATCCGGTATAATATTAATAAAATTTAGGTAAAATGTTAATAAATATGATAAAAATACTTGAATAATTAACAAGTTTGAGGTAAAATATTACTGTTAAAATAATGGACTCGGTTTTGGATTTGTATAACGGGTCGTTTCGGCCGCGCTTGTTTGGGCGTTCGGCTGCGCGATCCGCCAAAGCGGGACTTAAAAAATAATAATACTTTATAATACTTTTAGGAGGTACTTTTATTATGTCAGTAAAAGTTGCTATTAACGGTTTTGGTCGTATTGGACGTCTTGCGTTCAGACAGATGTTTGAGGCCGAGGGTTACGAGGTCGTTGCGATAAACGATTTGACGGCTCCTTCGATGCTTGCTGATCTTCTTAAGTACGATACCGCTCAGGGCGGATTCTGCGGAGTTATCGGCGAGAACCTTCACACGGTAGAGGCTGACGACGAGGCCGGCACGATCACTGTCGACGGACAAACCCTTAAGATCTATAAAGAGGCCGACGCTTCTAAGCTCCCCTGGGGCGAGATCGGCGTAGACGTTGTTTTGGAGTGCACGGGCTTCTATACGTCTAAGGCTAAATCGCAGGCTCATATAGACGCGGGCGCAAAGAAAGTCGTTATTTCGGCTCCTGCAGGAAACGACCTGCCGACTATCGTTTACTCGGTCAACGAGGGTACTCTGACTAAGGACGACACGATCATTTCGGCTGCGTCCTGTACCACAAACTGCTTGGCTCCTATGGCTAAAGCTCTTAACGATTACGCTCCGATCCAGTCCGGTATCATGTCTACGATCCACGCTTACACAGGCGATCAGATGATCCTCGACGGTCCGCACAGAAAGGGAGATAAGAGAAGAGCGAGAGCCGGCGCGGCTAACATCGTTCCTAACTCGACCGGCGCGGCTAAGGCTATCGGTCTCGTTATCCCCGAGCTCAACGGCAAGCTCATCGGTTCGGCGCAGCGCGTTCCTGTTCCGACAGGTTCTACGACCATCCTTACGGCTGTCGTAAAAGGCGACAACGTAACGGTTGACGGAATCAACGCGGCTATGAAGGCGGCGGCTTCCGAGTCGTTCGGCTACAACACGGACCCGATCGTATCTTCCGACGTTATCGGTATGAGATACGGCTCGTTGTTCGACGCAACTCAGACGATGGTTTCCGAGATCGGCGACGGTCTGTACGAGGTTCAGGTCGTTTCTTGGTACGACAACGAGAACTCTTACACCAGCCAGATGGTAAGAACCATCAAATATTTCGCTGAACTCGGCTAATATTTAATTTAAGTGAATTTTATCATGAGGAGGATCGAGAGATCCTCCTTTTTTATTTTATATAGCTGGATATAATGAATTATTAAACGCCCCCTCTGCTGCGGCTCTTTTGAACCATCATACAGAGGGGGCAATATATCGCTTGGCAAGTCCATTTCTGCATCCTCATCTTCTTTACTTCCGAAGAAACAGACACGCACGTTCTTACCATCCCATATAATTCTCTTGATAAACGTCCGTAAGGCTCTGCGCTTCTGTTCTACACTCATTCTGTCAAAGGATTCTGCAAATGATAACATCATATCTTTTACAAAATCAAACTCTGTATCAGATAACAATGCTTTTTTATTCAGAGCGTCTAATTCCTCGATTTTTATCTTGATATTTTCATTATCCTGATGTAATTCTTTGATTTTATCATTCACATAACCAGAGGTAATCTCATCTGTTTCCGATAACTTATCCAACAAGGTATTGATTTTCTTGCCATTCATCGCAAGCCGATCTTGTAATGTTTTAATTTGCTGTGTGTAATCATCACTATTTTTATTGACAAGTTTTTTAGTATCACCCAACATCTTTAAAAACTCGCTATTTTCGTCAGACAGTTTCTTAATTTCTTCACAAATCATTCTGTCTAACTCATTCCCATTAGGATTTTTTATATCACAGTCATATCTGTGGCTCTTTTCCTTTGTTTCACAGAGATACCCAAAACGTATATCGCCGTTTTCCAATATTCTGTTATAATTTTTAGGACGCATATATCCGCCGCAATTACCACATATAAGTAAACCAGAGAGCAATGCACTATTTTCTTTAGGTTTGCGATGATACTTAGACCTGTTCAATTCCAGTATATTTTGCACCTTTATCCAGTCTTTACCACACACTAACCCCTCATGTTGTCCAACTGCTATAATCCAGTCACTAATATCTCTTGTTTCATTTGTTCCCTTAGCATTCTGTGTTGTTTTACTATAAGCAATAATGCCATGTAATCCATCAAATTCTGATTTCTCCATATATACACTGGCACCCTTATTCTCAAAGTAATTCCAAGCATCCTCATCTGCAATCATATATACAGGATTCGTAAGAATTGCTTTAATTGCATTAAACCAAAAACGGTTGCCATTTCTGGAACGCATTTGATTATCCTCTAAGTACTGCTCAAGTTTTGTTAGATTACCCCATTCTATAAATTTTCTGAACATAAGTTTGACTACTTTTGCTTCTTCATCTACAACACTTAACGAATATGCTTTTCGCTCTCTGCCGTTTGCTGAAACACTCCCTGTTATAGGAATACTTTTATAGCCATGTGGTGTGCAACCACCTAACCATCTTCCCATTCGTGCAAGTGCATATTTATTATCTCTGATACGTTCTGCAATCGTTTCCCGTTCCATCTGTGCAAACACTGCCGCCATCTGCAACATAGCTCTACCCATTGGAGTATTGGAATCATAATTTTCTGAATAGGAAACGAACATCACATTGAGAGAATCCAATTCCTCATAGATATTTGCAAAATCCGCTACACTTCTGCTAATACGATCTAATCTATAACATACAACCGCACGAATTTGTTTTGCTCGTACTGCTTTCATCATTTTTTGAAATTCTGGACGGTTTGTGTTCTTTCCAGAAAAACCCTCATCCTCGAAAACTACAATATCATCATCTGTAATATTGCTATATTTCTGGAACAGGTATTGACGGCATAACTCTATCTGGTTTGCTATACTCTCGCCTTTACCAGTAAACATTGATTTTCGGGAATAGATAGCAAATTTCCTAGTATCTTTTGAATCTTTCATAAGTATATCCCCTTACTTGCTATTACCAAATATTCAACTATACAATCAATTTGAATATAACGGCTCTATTCTTATTATAGCAAATAATCTGAGAAAAAGCAAAAACTTTTTTACGAATTCGCACAAAAAGACCGTTTATGAGGTTTGAATTCGCTCATAAACGGTCTAAAAGTAAGTGGATTTTACAATACCTGTTTTCTGATTTTTGCAATCTTTCTACGACATGATTCTAATTCTACTGCAATAGAGCCATCTTCTGAATCGGGCTGAAAAAACTGTCTGAGCATTGCCAGTCCATCAGCAACCATAGCAAGATTAGCCGCTATGACTTCATCAGCAGACAGAGCTTTATTAGTTTGTGGTTTTTCAATTACTTGTATCATTTCATTCAACAGCCTTTCTCACTTTTGGATTTGTAGATATAATGAGATTGATTTTCTCTATACAATCATTTAATACATCTGTCATTATACTTTCACTATGGAGTTCAATAACAAGATTTTTTGCTTCTATCAGACAGTCCAACGCTATTTGAAGATTTACTAATATAATGTCTGTCATATCATTTACATTAGCTGATACTTTTACCTCGACATTTTCAGGCTTTTCAACAATAGATATCATTTTAACATCTCCTTCCGTTCATCACTTCATTTATTCAGGCAGAGAATGTGTACATTTTTATTGAGATAATAAATAAGTGCCCTGCAATTTGGCAAGGCACCTATTATCATGTTATTACGACAGTTTACAGTCTACTTACGATTACCGTTGTTTTAAAATGGTACTATCATAATAAACCTTTATAAGGATAACACTTCCTTGATTGGTTCCATCGGATGAAACCATAAAATTAAAAAATTTCCCTTTTTCATCAAAGCATGGCTCTCCCTCTGCCTGTAAAATATAATACTTATCTTTTATCATATTATAGGCAGTTTCAGCATTAAATGCTTCTATTAAAGCATTTTCTTCATCTGTTTTTCTATTTCCTGAAGTGTCACCTGTGATAACCACGGTTTTAGTTTCATCATTCCATTCTACGGCTGTACTGAGTGCTTCTGCAACTGCACGAACCGGGATCAATGTTCTATCATTAACGATAATAGGCTGGGTATATAGATCGATTTCTTTAAAAGACAAATCTTCTCCCAACTTACCTTTTAACATATACCAATTACCATCGCCTTCCAAGTCCATAGTTAATCTTATAATTGTACCATTTTTTATAGCAGTTATAATGGGTTCAATACCTCCTCCAATATCATGTTCATCCCAATAAACATCAGCACCAAGAGCTTCAAAAACTTTTCGCATCGGAACCATTACACGGTCGTCTTTCATTACTGGCTGCTGATCAAAAACAAGAGGGACGCCGTTTACCGTAACAGAAATATTATCCTCTTCAATATTATGTGTTATCAATTGAAATCCCGATTTTGTTAGTTGTCCGCATCCGTTATTTTTTACATCTGTTTCAAACCATATTCCATCATTGTTAAATATCAAAGTTACCGTCCAAGACCATTGGTTATACCCTTGGGCTGTAAGCGTTGCCGTATTATTTACAATGGGAACCTGATATCCCTTAATTTCATCAGTAAAATGATACGCCGTGACGCTGAAAGTGAAATTCACATAGCTGTTTGTACACTCCGTAATTTTCAAATCAGCGCTGCCCAAAGAAAATCGATCTTCTCCTGCAGATTCGCTTATCCAATACCAATCGCCTATATATGATGAATAATCAACTTCGGTATATGCAAATACAGATATATTTAAAATATTCATGCTTAAAATACATACAACTAAAAATGATACAAATTTTTTCATAATGTAAGTACCTCCAAGTTTGATTCATTATTTCAATATACTGTCAGAACTTTTAATATAAAAATCTATGGTTTGCGGCTTTATATTCATAAATTCCGATGAGGTAATATCAAGTATAACTTTATTATTCCCAAATTGCATTGTGCCGCTGATAGGCGCGCTTGAATTTTCATTTCTGACAGTGGAAAAATCGACTTTTCCATCACTGTTTATACTTGCTTTTTGGTTTTCATAGCCTGCCAAACGGTAAAATAATATATCATAATAAACGATTCCGTTAGAGATTTCATTGATAATCAGTTCAACATCAGGAGTCGTTGCGCCCGGATTAAAATACTGCCATACCCCGATATAATTTGAGTAATCTTCTGTGCCGGATGGCTCTGTGATAGTAACGGTTTTGGTATTCCCATACCAATTTACGTCATATCCCGCACATTGGGAAATAACTCTAACAGGAACAAGAACTCGGTCGCCTATCAGCATTGGACTGACGTCAAGACCTATGAGATTGTCGTTGTGATAAAGCTCTTTATCATTGACCCACATATTCAGTACATTGTCGCTGTTTTTAGCAGTTACCTGCTGTCTGCTTTCGTTCCACTCAACCTCATAACCCAATGCTTCAAAGATAGCCCGTACTGGAACCAAAACCCTATCATCATACATGATTGGTTTCTGATCAAACATAATTGGAACTCCGTTTAAGCTGACAATAATATCATCCTCTTCAATCGTGTGGGCAATATACTGGAAATTTGGTTTGTAAAACATCATGCCATGAGTTGATGGCACACTACCATTTTCAGAAGATGTCCAATCAACCCAAATACCACTGTCTCCAAGACTCATGTTAAAATTTCCGCTTATAACATAATGATCCCAAAGATTATCATCCCATACTTCATAATACTCACCATAGACATTTGTTCCATCAACCGCAGCATTGGTTACGCTTACTGCAAATTGACCGTACCGAAAATAAAAGCTCATAGCGGTATCAGTACAAGATTTTATCTGCAATTCGCTGTCTCCCGCGTCCCAATGCCAGTTGCCCTCATAGCATGAATAGTCAATAACTGTATAAGCCGAAACAGGCATAACAAAAAGACTACACAGCATAATAACAATTAACAACAAACTAATTTGTTTTTTCATAAGTTTACACCTCTTAAATTTTATTTTTATGGAGAATAATTTACATCTTGCTATCCCTATATTCCTGCCGTACTACCGTTTCCCCACACCGTTTGCATAGGTAGGTTACTTCATAATAAGTACGGATAACGGGAATACTTTTACCATATCCACGTTTTAAAAATCTGCATTTTTCCACCATCATATTGCAACTCCCTGTTTCCTCTCGCTTGACTTCCGACAGAGAACACCATGACTTACACCGTGGGCATTCAATATCAAAAATCTTTGGTACTGCATGGAGTGCAACAAGACCAAGAATCGCTATAGTGCTTGATTTCATGCGAATTCACCTCCTTCAAGAAATGAATTCGTGTTATAATTACAATTCCCTGCTTTTAGCAGATATTATTTTATAAAAGGATAAAAACACGAAACCACAGTATCAGTATATCATAAACCCTGCCAACTGTCAAGTTACAACATCTAAATGATAAGGAAACATCTTTTTGATTATAGTAAAATTATAATAGAATTGAGGTGAGTGCATGGGAAAAGAATTATTGTTACTATCTGAGAAAATAAAAGTCATTCGTGAACAACTGGGAATGACACAAGCGGAACTTGCTCGAAAACTGGGATTGACCCGCTCCAGTATTAACGGTTGGGAAATGGGCTTGTCCGTTCCATCTACTCAATATATAGTTGAATTGGCGAAACTGTTTCGTGTATCTACCGATTATCTGCTCGGCATGGAACACGGAGCGGTATTAAATATAGATGATTTGACCGAAAAGGAAGTGTCTGTTTTACTTGATGTGGCAAATTGCTTTCGTGCAAAACAGATGAATGATGAATAACCCTTGATTTGTCCTCTAAACCGTCTATCACTTATATACGGCAACCTGCCCGATGAAATAGATTGCAACGGCTTAACGTCCTTTTAACACGTCAAGAGCAGGACAATACATAGGCATAAAATTCCAATAATCCAAAAGTAAATACTAAAATTGTCAAACCACACTTTAAAAGGTGTGGTTTTTCTGTTGTGATTTTTACCGAAATTTTCTATACCTAACTTTAGATATATGTGCATATTAAACAAAGAAAAAGCGAATTCGATAGGTGTTTTACGCAAAACAATGCGAATTCACTCACAAATTTTTGACCCTAAAAAAGTAATACCCCCCACTTTTTCGACCTGAATATAAGACAGGTTGTTGTGAATGCATGTGCATTTACAATGACCGTACAGAGGAAAGGGGGATTTTAATGTATTTTGATTCTGGATAAGAAAATCCAATTTAAGAACGTTAAAAATAAATTATAGAATTAAGGCTCTGCTAACAAGAGCCGGACTGTTCTTTGACAATTTAATAGCAGAGCCAGAAAGAGGTGTAACATGACGCAAGATGAAATCATGCGGTCAAAATGGGTGGCAAGGAATGCAGACGGTAAGGTATATATAGTTACACAGGAGCTTTATAAATACCTTCACGATTTTGTCCATCTAATTACAACAGATAGCGGCAACATATATTTGTACGATGGCAGTGGGGTCTGGAAACAAATTACGCCAAATACCTGTAAAGGTATCATCAAAGGCTTTTTGCCAATCAGATACAGAACCTATAGGCATTGGAATTCGATATTTGAAGAATTTATGACAGATTTATCTGATGTTGAAGAAAAAGACTTCAACTCCGATGAGAATATTATAAATTTTCAAAACGGAATTCTGGATTTGAGGACAATGGAATTAAATCCACACAGTCCAAAGTGCCTATCAACAATTCAAATACCTTGTGCATACAATCCAGATTTAACTTGGGATAATGCACCGGTATTCAAGAAGTATCTGACGGATTTACTTGGTGATGATGAAGTTACTAAAGTATTTTTACTGGAATTCCTCGGTGCTATTATTGCCAATGTCTATGGTTGGCGATACAAGAAAATGTTGCTGATGGTTGGAGACGGAAACACGGGCAAGTCAGTTTTTCGAGAATTGGCAATGCACTTGGTAGGATTGGATAATTGTGTATCTATTGAGCTGAAAAGGCTTGGCGAACGGTTTGGTAGTTCTGCCCTATACGGAAAGCGCCTTGCAGGCAGTGGAGATCTCGGATTCGTTGAGTTACCAGAGGTCAACATTATCAAGCAGTTAACTGGCGGAGATGAATTGTTTGCGGAGTTTAAAGGTAAAGATAGTTTCACCTTTAGATATGACGGTTTTTTGTGGTGCAACTGCAATCGATTACCTTACTTCCGCTCGGACCGTGGACAATGGGTATATTCTCGCTATGCCATAGTGAGGTGCAACAACGTGATTCCACCAGAAAAACAAGACAAGCAATTGCTGGATAAGTTGATAGCTGAAAAAGAAGCTATTGTAAATATAGCGCTTCAACACTTCCGCAAGACAATAGAGCGTGGCTATCGTTTTACTGAAAGCGAAAGCATGAGGGTAGAACGAGAACGGTACACTATTGAAAATAATTCGTTATTAACATTCGTAAAAGAGAGATGTGTGCTGTTGAAAGGTTATACGAAACGGGCGGAATTCAACGAAGCCTATGTGCAATGGTGCCAGAAAAATCTGGTAAAACCAGAGCGGCAGAGAGATATTGGTCGCCAGCTGGCGGAAACATTTGGCATTACAGCTACTAAGAGAAACGGTTATTTTATATACAATCTAAGCATTCCCGATGAAGATTATGAAGCTATAGCAGAATACAGTTATAATCAACTAAAAGCCATCGTGAAAAGTAAAGAAAATCAAAACAACTCCTCGGGTTCTAACGAATCCTCAGAGGGAAAAGAGCGGTAACCAAGACACAAGGGCGTAAAGGGCGAGTATAACAGACTTTGGAACGAGTTTTGAAAAAAGCTAAAGCGAAAAGAGGACAGAACTTGCCCCTCGCGCCCCAAACGTTAAGGAAAGGGGGAACAGGACAATCTGAAAGTCATTTTTGAATATCCAGAAGATGAATCTGGAATGGTAGAACTACGCAGAAGAGTAACGGCAGTGCATATTGAAGCTATTAACCTACAACTACAAGATATGTCCTGTCCCACATTCCAGAAGTTGGAACTTATAGATAGCATGATGGATGAATTAAGAAAGGAAGATAAAAATGCATGATGAATATTATGAAGTATACCAGATAATAGATAAACTGATATGTGAGAAATTTCGTTGTAACAGTATATATGATTTATTTATGGGACCTTGTGACGCTATGGCAGAATTGAGAAAAAAGTTTCCTAAACCAACATGGGAAGTAACCATAGACGAATGAGAGAAGAACGAAGCGGTCAGCGATTGACCGCTTTTTTCATGTCTAAAAGCTGTTCTAAAGCAGATTTGGGAAGCCTTGTTATTTCCTGCGACCATCGTTTTACAGTCGCCAAATTGACGTTTAACCGCTCTGCTACATCTGATAGAGATAAACATAGTGATTTTCGCAGTTGTTTGAAACCCTCTGCCTGCCCATGATAGATGAATAGGTTATACTCATCTAATAGGTCAGTAATTAGAATATGATAGAAGTCAGCAATTTTCTGCATTCGGTCAATTGGATAATAATCAGTTTTTCTACTCTCATATTTAGCATATACCGTCCTGTCAACATTCAGCAGATGAGCAAGGTCATTTTGCGATAGATTATTTTGATGACGATAAAAACGCAATTTATCCGCCATATTATCAATTTCATCGGGTGTGGAGTACATTAAGTCAAATTTTTTGACTCTGCTCAACCTCTTATTACTCTTTAATTCATAATAGAACGTATATATAAGCATTGGGCGGTACTCGATATTTAACGCATTTCGTCTAACAAATAGATATACAGAATCGTTTACATTTTGCAATAATCGCCATTGCTCGCAGAAAGGAGCGGTATTTGCCTCTTTCTCATCAAAAAGAGCCGTAACAATAGGGGCGTTTATTGATATAGAAGCTTTGTAAAAATTATTTTTTAGCAGTTTTTATATATTTTTTATTACATGATTATGCATTTTGATGAAATTGTTTTTAAGGTTATTTGAGTGATATGAACATATTGACCTAATTTAATTAAATTGATATAATCAATGTGTTCTATCATTTTGTTGTGGGAGGGTGATATTAATATGGGAGAACACGAGGATAAAATTGAGATAATAAGAAAATATGCATCACAAGTAAAAAGCGATTATAATCCATTTCACATTAAAGGAGAAATTCCGTCAAAGAAAATTGATATGGCTATATCTAAATTTGCTTTTGGTTTAAAAAGAGAGACCATTATAGGCTTTTATGATATAACGCTTTCTGGAAATGGGAGATTAGGCTTTATTTTTACTGATGATAAGGTGTATTATCGCGAGATAACATTAGAAAAACCGAGAAAACTATGGTATTCTGATATTGCATCTATAGAATTGGTTGACAAGCATAAAAGCGATTGTGACAACGAATTGATATTTCATTTGACAGATGGTGATTATGTAACTTGGTCGACATGCTATTTTTATAAAAAACCATTAAAAAAGATGTTCGAGGAATTAATAGAATATGATAATAAAGTTAATACCGATATTGATTTTACGCCTAAATCTATGAATTGGGTAGAAATGGGCGGCGTTGTAGACGGTATACGCGGCACGTCTAACAGGTTGTTCGAAGAAGAAAAATTTAATGCAAGACAGGGTCATGGATTTGCGGCAGAAAGCGCAAATGATTTGTATGATAAATTAACAGGACACCAATCGAAAATTGTAGGCGACAATAATGCGCGCAATGGAGCCGATAGGATTGTTGATGGGGTTGAGATACAGTCAAAATATTGTGAAACGGGTTCAAGATGTATAAACGAATGCTTTGAGAACGGCGGAAAAGGCGCGTTTAGATATATGAATTCCAAAGGGAAACCTATGCAAATTGAGGTTCCATCAGATAAATATGAGGCTGCCGTAAAAGCTATGGAAGAGAAAATTCGGAGAGGACAAGTTGAAGGAATAAACGATCCTAAAGAGGCTAAAGGAATTGTAAAAAAAGGACATTTTACTTATAATCAGGCCAAAAATATTGCAAAATTTGGAACTGTTGAATCTATAACCTATGATGCTATAAATGGAGCAATTACGGCGATACATGCGTTTGGAGTTACATTTATGCTTACTTTCGCGATTGCCTTGTGGAATGGAGATGATCTTGATACAGCTTTAAAGAGCGCAACGTTTTCCAGCCTAAAAGTTGAAGGAATTACGTTTGTCACACAAGTTATAGCAAGTCAATTGTCCAAAGCGGGGCTTAATAGCGCTTTAGTCAACAGTTCTGAAGCAATTGTGTCATTAATGGGTCCAAAAGCTTCTGCATTCATAGTTAATGCTTTTAGAAGCGGGTCAAATATTTATGGCGCTGCGGCAATGAAAAGCGCCGCTAAGTTATTAAGAACTAATGTGATAACTACTGGAGTAACGATTGCAGTTGTAACATCGGTTGATGTAGTAAATATATTTAGAGGAAGAATATCGGGCAAACAATTATTTAAAAATTTGGCCACAACCGCAGCATCTATAGGCGGAGGTATTGCTGCCGGCGCCGCCGTCGGCAGTATCGTGCCAGGTCTTGGCACTTTTGTAGGAGGTGTTATAGGAGGTTTTGTCGCCAGTAAAGCGTCAAGTAAAATAATGGACGAATTTATTGAGGATGACGCGGATGAAATGGTTAGGATCATAGAAAATGAATTTAGTAGCCTTGCTGTTGATTACTTACTTAATCAAACTGAGGTTGAAAAAATCGTTGACAGGCTTAGTGATAAATTAGATGGGAAAACACTGAAAGATATGTTTGCAAGCGAGGATAGATATGGGTTTGCAAATGAGTTGCTGGTACCTATTATAGAGGCGGAAGTAGAAAAACGTCCGCGAGTTTACGTGCCGGAAGATAATCAAATCAATAATTGTTTGCGAAATATACTTGAAGATATGGCTGATGCAGAATCGGC
The DNA here is from genome assembly GCA_019419865.1 of Clostridiales bacterium. Lineage (GTDB taxonomy): Bacteria > Bacillota > Clostridia > Monoglobales > Monoglobaceae > Roslinia. The sequence continues at coordinate 104,590 of JAHZIG010000006.1, forward strand.
GGCGCTGGCCTAATTTTTAAAAATATGAGCAAGATGATATAGATGATATATTTATAATGAAAGTCTGAAATTAATTTCTCATAAATAACGTACGCCAGTATCCGCCCGTTAAGGACGGATACAGAATATTACTAAAGGAGTTACGCGCGTCCGCGCCTGTCGCGGGCGCTTTTGTACGGGCTTCTCGCCGCCGGAGATTTGATTACAATTTGATTAAAAAATTTTAAGATTGTGTAAATTAGTTGACACTAACTCAAACTATGTATTAATATAAAAAGGATGAGGCATTTTGTCGATCCTAAGGCGCGGACGTCGCCGCGTTCGGAGATTGACGAAAAAGCCGCGTTTTTGGAATAAATTTTAAACCATGATTGGAGGCGACTGAGATGGCGGAATTGAAGCAAAAACCGAATATCGGCGGAGACGGCTTTAGCGGCGGCGCGGATAACGTGTTCGACGAGCTTGACGAGCTGCTCAGATCGATCTCGGTCAAGGTGGATATAGACGAAGATACGGACGGCTACGATTTAAGCGGCGAGGACGAGTATATCGGCGAAATAACCGGCGATCTCGGCGCTTACGACGCGTTGTACGACAATATAGAGTCTACGAGCGCTTTCGATAAATTCAGAGGAAACGACTTTACGGATAAAATAAAGAAAATAGGATCGGCGGAGACTGCGGATGGATATAGCCCGGACGCGGCAGGAGATGCGAATCGGCAGGACGCGGTCGGCGATCTTGGCGCGGCGCGGTTTTTACCTAAAAAAGAGACCGGGGAATTAAAGGTCGGAGGCGGTGGAGATTTAAGAGGCGACGGCGGAGACCATAACAAAAAGAAGCGTGGCAAGAAGCTTGCGGTTAACAAAGAGATTGCCGCTAAGATAAAGGCGAAGCCGGTAAGGATAATCGCCGTTTTTGTCGCTCTGGCGGTGATCGTAGGCGCGGTATGGTACGCGGCCGCGGCTGTTCTCAACCTAAGGCACATACCGATATTTATGTATCATAGTATAAACGACGAGCCGATCGGCAGCGAAGAGCAGTTGTCGGTTAGAGTAGACGATTTTGAAAGCCAGCTCAGATACCTCAGAGAACGCGGCTACGAGAGCGTATTCGTAAAAGATATGCCAAAATACGACTATGAACAGAGACTGGTGGCGGTTACGTTCGACGACGGGTACGAGGATGTGTACACAAACGCGTTTCCGCTGCTTAAAAAATATGAGATAAAGGCGACGCTGTTCATGCCGACTTCGCTTATCGGCGAGGAGGGTTATTTGGACGAGGATCAGCTTCGCGAGCTGCAAAATAGCGGTTATGTCGACGTGGAGAGCCACACGGTCTCGCACGAGGATCTTAGCAGGCTTTCGACGGACGAGATAGAGAACGAGTTCAGAGAGTCGAAGCGGACGCTCGAGGACATATTGGATAAAACGGTAAACGTTATTGCGTACCCGGGAGGATATGTGAATTCGGACGTTGAGGAGATCGCGGGAAAGTACTTTGACAAGGCGGTACTCGCGAAATCCCAGGACGATTTTAGCCTTTTTGTGGACGAGATGGCGATGGAGCGGCTCGGAGTATACCGGGATACGACCACGGCGCAGATAGATATAGTTTGCCGCAGAAAGATGCAGACTTACGGAGATTATATCGGAAATAATCGATAGCCGATCTATAAAATCGAATGATTAAACCATACGGCGGGCGGGCTTTTCGCTTGCCGTTTTTCATTATATTGCCCCCTCTTTTAATAGACAAATTATTCGTTTTTGGTGACAAATTATATGTAAAATGCGTCAAGAATTATACAAAACTTATATTGATATAAAATATTGATTTGTGCTATAATGTTTCATGGGGTTATTTATAGATTTTTGCCGTTTGTAAACGTTTATAAATAGCTTGGGAATGAAGCAAGAAAATCATTAAAAATGCATTAAAAATAATAGAAAGAGGAGATGCGATATGAAAAAATTAATCTGCGCCGTCATGAGTTCGCTCATGTTGTTGGGTTCGGTTTCGACAGCGTTCGCGGCCGGCGACGCCGAGCTTTCCGCCGCGGGCGATTTGGCTGCGTTTCCGGGCGCCGAGGGCGGAGGCATGTATGCGACCGGCGCAAGAGGAGCGGCGAGCGATCCCGAGATATACCATGTTACAAAGCTGACCGACGACGGTTCCGAGGGCACGTTCAGAGACGCGGTGTCCAAGGATAACAGAATAATCGTATTCGACGTTGCCGGAAATATCGAGCTTGACAGCGGGCTTACGATACAAAGCAGCAATCTGACCATATTGGGACAGACGGCTCCCGGCGACGGTATAACCATAAAGGACGCGCCTGTTATATTCAATCAAAGCAGTAACGTCATAATGCGTTACATGAGATTCAGAATGGGAACTGAGAACGCGAACAGCGATTCGGATACGCTAAGCGCGCGCAGGGGCGAGAATCTTATTTTCGATCACTGCAGCATGAGCTGGTCGGTCGACGAATGCGCTTCTTTCTATCAGAATAGGAATTTTACGCTTCAGTGGTGTATAATAACCGAACCGCTCAACCGTTCGATACACGACGAGGGCGACGGGATCCAGTCGCACGGATACTGCGGTATCTGGGGCGGTATAAACGCGTCCTTCCATCATAATCTGCTCGCCAACGCAAAGGGGCGTTTCCCGAGAATTGGTTCGAGCGAGACGACCAGTATAGTGGACGGGACGGAGGATACCGACAGCTTAATAGATATCAGAAACAACGTGTTTTATAACTGGAAGGAGACCGGAGCTTACGGCGGCGAGAACGGCACGAGAGTCAATCTTGTAAGCAATTATTATAAAGAAGGCCCGGCAAGTATTGAAAAGAACTTGAATCAGTTCTATGAGATCTCGGCGGGCAACGAGGCCGGCGTGGATAACTGGGGAACGGATCTGGCGCTTTCGGGTAACTTCTACGAGGCGGCCGATATAAGAAACGACGACGAAGCGGCGCTGATAAACAGCATAAACGCCGATAATACCGCCGACGGCGCGGTAGACACTTCGGATGCGGACGTGTTTGACGTATCGTTATACGATCCGAGCGAGCCGTCGAACGCGGAAGGCGCTCACACTCAGTACATAAACGACTATCCGGTGACGACTCAGGACTATCAATCGGCTTACAGCGACGTGCTAATGTACGCGGGCGCGAGCAAGGTAAGGGATTCGGTCGACGCGAGAGCGGTATCGACCACTGAGAATGGAAATTCGAGCGCCGGACCGGACGGAGACGGTTTGATAGACAGCCCGGATGAGGTCGGAGGCTGGCCGACGCTTACCGGAACTAAGGAGACCGATACGGATAACGACGGTATCCCCGATACCTGGGAGGACGAGAACGGTCTTGATAAAAACGACGCGAGCGACGCGCTTGAGCTGGCCGAGAGCGGATACTTAAATATAGAGGAGTATGCTAACGATATAATCGCGACCGGAAGCGAAGACGTCAATAAGGACGCGCTAAACGAGGCAATAGCCGAGGCCGAGACGTATATGGACGACGAGGCGCTGTATACCGCCGAGAGCTGGCAGGCTTTTGAGACTTCGTACAACGCGGCGAGAGCGGTCGCTAATTCGACGTATGTAAATCAGGATCAGGTAGACGCCGCGGCTCGGGATCTGAGGGATAAGATCGGCGGGTTGACGATAAATATAAAGGCGGCGCTTCAGGCGGCGATAGCCGAGGCGGAGGCGTTGAACGAAGACGATTACACGCCGTACAGCTATGCGAAGCTGACCGCGGCGCTCGGAGAGGCGAATACGGTGAATCAGGATCCGAACGCTCAGCAGGCCGCGATAAATGCGGCGGAGGAGAGCCTGAGAGCCGCTATGGGCGAGCTGACGTTGGCTCAGAAATCCGAGTCGCTGAATCAGGTCGTAAGATATGATTTTAACGATGGGACGCTGGATCAGAGCATACCGACGATAAACGAGATCGACGATACCACGCCGTATTACTATGACAGCTCGAAGGACGATTTCACTACGGTGAACACATATTACGTACAGCGCGACGAGAGTACGCCGGACGATCTTGCTCTGTATTTGGACGATACCGGAGAGTCGGCTAACGAGACCATTATAAGATTTACGCCGCAGACCGAGGGTAAAATATCGATCAAGTTCGATCTTACGGCGGACGCTCTCGGCGGCAGTATGAGGTTGGTAAATATCCAGTCTTCGGATGAAGACCTTTTAGGATATTTATGGACTGTGACTCAGAACAGCCAAAGAATGATCACTTATAACACGGGTTCTGAGATCATAGGCGGAAACAGCAACGGTCCGGTATTTGCCGCTGATGCGTGGAGTTCGTACGAGCTTATCTTCGATATCGACAATAACACTGTTACATACAAATGCGACGGCGTTACATACTTTGAGAACGAATCTTGCGGTACGGATATAACGGATATCGCATCGATAATGATCAGAGGCTCCGAGGGCAATGCTGACAGACACCCGTATGTCGATAACTTTGAACTTAGCAAGGTAGTCAGCGTTCCCGTCACCGATCTGGATACGACGCGGCTTGAAGCGCTGATAAGCACGGTCGGTGGTTTGGACGCAGGCGATTACGACCAGGCTAAGTGGGCGGACGTTCAGGCGGCGCTTACGGAAGCTAACTCGGTCATGGCGTACGAGAACAAACAGCAGCCGGACGTAGATAAGGCGTATGAAGCTTTAAATACGGCTTACGAGGCGCTCGGCGGAACGATTGAACCGCCCGAACCGGAAGATCCTGTTCTTGAGTACGCGCAGGCTCCGGCGCTTGAAAACGGAACGGTCACCGCGTCCGTGCTCAACACTTTAGACGAGGACGGCGCGATGTTTATCGTCGCGGTATATAACTCGGAGGGCGCGCTTAAGGACGCTAAGGTCGTAGGCGTTCCGATGTCCGATACTCCGGCGCAGATAAGCGATACTATCGGCGCCGACAGCGGCGACGACGTAAAGGTAATGCTGTGGAACAGCGATTTCGCGCCGGCGGCGGACGTAATCAATCTGCAGTAAACGCGAAAAAGAGCGGACGGATCTTTTCAAACATAATAAAATCAGGCGGGGCAGGTTGTCTGCTCCGCCTTTAACATGTCTAAAACCTTTTGTCTAACAGGATAGCGCTAAATAGATCGCATTAAATCGAGCGTATTAAATCAATCGAATTAAATAGATCGCATTACGCGGATCATCTTACGATGACCATTTCCTGAACTCCGTCTTCGTAGAGTTTAACAAAGAGTCTCGCCTCGTTGCCTTCTTCGTATATCTCTATATCCGCCGGGGATACGATGGAAACGTTATTTCTACTCTTGCTGGAGTCGTACAGATATACGATGGTATCCGAGCCTATGGCGTAATTGTATGCGACGTCGTTTACGCTCATATTTACGCTGCCGCTGAACTTCCTCGTGACCTTGCCGTAGACGGTCGTTAAATCTGTTTCTATTTCGTTTATAAATTCGGTATCCATATCGGAACTGTCGAATAGTACTCTGATATTGTCTATCTCGCCTCTTGCGTTAGTCGTATACTGGATTATATCTCCGGATTTAAGCTTCTCGGAGGTATCCTTAACAAGAACGTTCGTATCCGACGCAAGGAGTTCCACTGGTTCGCCGTTTTGGTAACCGTACAGTTTGTCGGTATATTCCATGTCCTCGTTTTGAACGCTCGCCAGATAGTTTACTACCGTTATCGGATCCTCCGGCGAGGTGAATCCGGTGGAGCTTGTTATAACTACGACGTTCGCCATATAGTTGGCCTGCATATCGTAGATCTGCGCGTTGTACTCGGCGTTGTTAGACAGAGTCGAGTTCTTTCTTATTGAATACTTATCGGTGTCGGTTCCCGCCGAAGCCGGGATATCGAAGATTATCGTATTCGAATCTATTCCCGCGTTACCGAGCTTGCCCGCGTTCTTTCTGTATACCAGGTTATCCTGCGAGATATTAAGCGTAAATCTCTCGGTGTTCGGAGCCCCGGTTCCCGTACCGTTGAAGGCCGTCTCTATCGCGGTCACTTCGTTTGAGCTGTTGGTCTCGTAGATAATAAGCTGCGGAACCACGGTGCCCGCGCTCGAGAGAGCGTCTACGACCGTCTCGGGCGTCTGCGAATAGTTATCGTTGAGTCTGAGCTTGCTTGCGCTTGAGAGCACGACCGTCTCGCCGGTCTTGGTGAAGAGCTTAAAGCGCGCCGTCGTACCAAAGTTATCCTCTATAGCCGCGCCGACAAGGTACGCGTAGTTCGGCATATTCGTCGTTCCCTCGACGGTCGCGTTCGTGTTGACCGCCGCTATCTTGTTCTCTATATCAAGATAGAAGGTTCCTCTGTCGCGCAGAGCGATCTCGTTAGGATAGCTGCTCGCCTTTTCATATAACGTATCGCTGTCGCCTATTCTGTAGCCTTCGCTTGTGACCTCGCTCACAGTACCCGTAACCGACGCGTCGGAGACGTACGCCTTGATAAGCAGTTGGTCTTCGCTTATGGTGTAGGAGATCACGTTCCATTCCGCAAGATCCTCGATTCCGATCTCGGCGTCGTCCTTGATTATGCTGTATTTGAGTTCGGTGTTGTTGGGATCGAATACGACCGAGCCGTTTAGATACTTATCGGTAACTCTGCCGGTAACGGTCGATACCGTATCTACTACAAGGTTTGTAAAGTGGTTTACAAATACGATGTCGTAGATGTTGTTCATGTCTGTGTCGAGGAGTATCAGGTTTCCGGATTCGGGTATCAGATCCGAAAGGTTTAAGTCGTCCTTGTATTTGCCGTTATAGATATAAGTCGCGTTTGAGTCTATAGTCGCCGTCCTTGTGGTTCTGTCGGTCGTCTTGTTCTCCCAGTACTCGACCGTCTTGTTCTGATCGGTCTCGCCGGTCACGTCTACAAGATCGGACGAGTTGATTCTCTTGGTCTGGTTCTGATTTTCCTGTTCTCTTACGTTGATTAACGTTCTTCTGTCTTGATTCTTGTCTATTCTTGCGTAATATAATACGTTGTATCCGAGTAATTGTTTCGCGTTTGTATCGCCTAAGAAGAATTGATTCTCGCCGATCTGGATCCTGTCGTCGGCCGGAGTAGCGCCTCCGCTCAGCGTCGTCTCGCCGGTGCCGGTTATCTGGCCGTAGCCTTTTTCAACGTTGAGCCTATCGTACAAGAGGGTCTTATCCACCTCTTCGTAACTTACCTCCGTACCGTAGCCTACTTGCTCCATCATGTTTACTGTGAGCGCGTTGAATACGAGCTGGGCTACGTCGCCTCTCTTCGCAGGTTCCGCGATCGAAGCGTCGATCCCTCTCAGGAGCTGTTTTGACGACGCTATCGTCATGTAGCCCGACGGGTATCCGCCTTTATCCTCGGCCGCCGGTTCGTAGCCGAGCGCTCTGACTATAATCGTCACAGCCTCCTGCAGAGATACGTTATCGTCCGGTCTGAACGTTCCTTCGGTATCGCCGATGACCATTCCCTGCTGATCCGCCACGTTTATGGCTCCAACCGCCCAGTGGTCGGTCGCAACGTCCGGAAATTTTGTCGGAGAAGTGGAACTTTTTACTACGTCTTCAAGTCCAACTGTATATACGGCGACTTTAGCCATCTCGCTTCGGAGAATGCTGTCGTTAGGTCTGAACGCGCCGTCCTCGGCGTCGCCCACCATGATTCCGAGCGCGCCGAGCAGTTCGGCGGCCTCTTCGTATTTGGTATCCGCTATATCGGGAGACAGAGCTACTCTTGTGTTACTGTATCTGGATTTAGCCGCGCCCGGTATCGGAATCGTGGACATGCCGTTATACTTGGAGTTGTTTTCGGCAAGATTGGCGCCTGTCTGGTTGGGGTTTAGGGTTCCGTCCGTATTGGTTCCGTCGAACGAACTGAGCATAGGGATATTCCCGGAGCTTCCCGCAGCGTTCGAGCTTGAAGAGCCGTCCGACGAATTATCGGACATAACCGAACTTCGCGAGGATATCGGGGTATCCGACGGAGCGGTATCCGGCTGCGCAGACGCTCCAGGAGAAATCTGGTTAGGCCGCGCGGTCGTATCTGCGGAAGGAGCCGGAGTCGGCGCGGAATATACGTCGCTTACGTCGGCGTATGCAATCGATGCAGTCGACAGCGTCGCGACGGTACATATCGCGCATATAAACGAAATGAAAGATTTTTTCATTGTATGTCCTCCTTGGATTTTTTGTTTTTTTATTTTTGTACAATGCTATTATTTGCAGGCCCGAAAAAAATAAACAAGAAAGATTATGGCAGATTCGGCAAGTATATGTATAAAGCGCAGGTTCGAAACGCGTATTTAAATAAGCGCCGACTTGGACTTGCGTCAAACCTAAAAGCGTGCGGAGGTTTAAGGATTATGTAACAAAAATGTTAAAATATTTATCGTTTAAAAAGCGGTTTTGCGGTTGAATTATAAAAATAACTATGGTATATTAAAGATGTGTTTCTTTGGTGAAAAAACACAGTTTGTGTTGAAATTTTTCGTCAATTATTATGTATAACATTTATAATATACCGGTTTGTATAGTATTATACTTGTTATTTTTAATGATGATACCCGGCTGTTATTATTAATAAATAAAGAAGGCCGCAACTGACTTTTTCAGGAAAGAACAGCTTAAAATAAGGATTTATGAAAGGAGCAGTAAAATGAAAAAATTAAGAATTTTATCAGCGACGCTATGCGTTTCAATGCTCGTCTCGGCTTTTGGTTTGCTGGGCGCGGCGGCGTCTTTTCCGGACGTTGAAGACGACCCGACGGTATCCTGGGCGAGAGACGCTATAAACGATATGGCGGACGCGGGTTATATCAAAGGTTACGAGGACGGAACGTTCCAACCCAATCGCGCGGTGTCGAAGGTTGAGACGCTGCTTTTGATGTCGAGAATACTCGGCGTCGACGAGGACGAATTTGCAGATTACTCCAATTGGGCGGATCTGGCGTATTCGAATACCGTGAGGGCGATAAACTCCACATATGTAAGCGAGCTTAGCTATTTGATGTATTTCGGCGTTATAGATATATCCGATCTGAGGACTTACGCGTCTACGGCGGCGGCTAATACGTCGCTGCTCAGATGGCAGGCCGCGTATCTTATAACCAAGCTCTTAGGTCAGACCGAAGAGGCGGCGGATCTTACGCTCGCCGCGTCGGATTATTCGGATTACGAATCTGTTCCTGAGACGGCGAGACCGTACGTCGCGTTCGTTACGCAGGAGGGGCTGATGAACGGTATGGGTAACGACGAGGACGGTAACGCTACTTTCTCGCCCGAGACCACGCTTACCAGATCGCAGATGGCTATGCTGCTTTCGCGGTTGATAGACAAGATGGATAAACATATAGAATCCGGTACGGCGGTCGAGATAGGGACCGATTACATAGGCGTGGATATAGACGGCTCTACTGTCGATATCGATTACTCCGAATCGCTTAAGGTCGTATCCGAGAGTACCGAGATAGGCTTCGACAGCATAGTTGAAGACAGCGCGGTAGATATAGTATACGTATACGGCGACGCAATGCTTATAAACGTAGGCGACGCGGTCGATAGCGCCAACCAGACGGTATACGGCGTAATATCTCAGAAAAACGATAACGCAAACGGACTCACTCTCACTATATACGACCACGAAGACGAGAGCAATACGGCGACGTACACGATCTCAAGAAACTGCGCGTACACGGTAAGCGGTACCACCGCGGGATTCGGCGACCTTAAGATAGGCAATTTCGTGCGCTGTATCTTAAGCGGCGGCGAGATTGTGGAGATACATGTCGAGGATAAGACCTCGACCGTTTCGGGAGTGTTCAGAGAGCTTGAATTTGACAACGAGAACCATACGTATATCACGATAACCGAGGACGAGTCGGGCGACGATATAGAATACGTGGTATCGACCAACGGCGCGAGAGTTACCAGAAACGGATCTTCGATCACGCTCAGAGAGCTCGCCGACGGCGACGAAGTTACGCTCACTCTCGACTATGGAAAGGTCTCGAGAGTAGAGGCTTCGAGTACTTCCGGAACGGCGAGGGGCACGATCAAGGAGATAATTCTTTCGGACGCGCCTAAAATAACGATGGAAATAGAGGGCGAGGAGTATACGTACAGTATGACTACCAACACCGAGGTGACCGTCAACGGCGTAGCGGGCACTATATACGATCTGCGCCCGAACAACTCGGCGGATATAGTTATAGACGGAACGACCGTGACCTCTATCGACACGAGCGCGACCTCGTCGTCCGGCAGAACCACGATAGAGGGCAGAGTCACCGGAATAAATACGAGTATATACGTCATATCTGTGGAAAATTCAAACGGCGGAACAGACACCGTATATTATAACTCGAGCACGACTATCATAGACAACGAGACCGGTAAGACGATGAGCGCGAGGGATATAACCTCCGGCGACACCGTAACCGCGACCGGAAACGACAGCACCGGCTACTTTGTGGCTACGGTAATAGTCGTTATGTAAGCGGCGCCCGAGTCAAACAAACGAATAAATCGACGGGAACCGTGCGTTTGCGGTTCCCGTTTTGTACGTATGGATACGAAAAATATCTCTTGGATCGGATATAACTTGAATAAAGATCGAATAAAAACGAATATGGCGCGGGGCTTTATGAATCAACGCCTTTCTCTATCAAAAGCCGGTACAGCGTCGGACTGAAGCCAAATTCGTCGATTATCGCGTTAAGCTGTTTTAAAAGCTTTCGCTTTCTGCTCGGGCTAATATCCGAAGCGTTGGTCTTGACCGCGCGTATGAGCAGATTTTTCGGGGAGTGGGCTATGTCTATAAACTCCGGCTCGGTCACCGAATAGCCGCAGTATTCTAAAATAGTTCCCCTTATCGCGTCGGTCGCGAGCGCGGAGAAACGCTCCTTGATAAGCCCGTATTTGGACAGGATATCCAAGCTTTTCGGCTTCATCTGGGAGTTCAGCTCGTGCTGGCAGCACGGGACCGCGAGGATTATCTTCGCGTCCCACTCGACCGCGTTGTATATCGCGTAGTCGGTCGCCGTGTCGCAGGCGTGCAGGGATATCACCATATCCGGCGGCGTCTCGCATTTAAAGCCGTTTATGTCTCCGACGCGGAAGTTCAGGTTTTCGTAGCCGTATTTTTCCGCGAGCGCGGAGCATTTTCGGATAACGTCCTCTTTTAAGTCCAGCCCTGTGATATGCGCGTCGAAGCCCTTTATATTCGTTAAATAGTGGTAGAGGATAAAGGTTAGATAGGACTTGCCGCAGCCGAAATCTATTATATCGAGACGGCTGTTTTCCGGAAGCTCCTTGACCGCGTCGGCTATAAGCTCGGTGAACCGGTTTATCTGCTTAAACTTATCGTATCTGGCCTTTACTATCTTCCCGTCCGGACTGAATACGCCCAGATCGACAAGCGGCGGAATATCGGCGCCCTCTTTTAGGATATAATTCTTTTTCCGGTCGTGCCCGGTATCCGTCTTGCCCGCCGCTCCGGGCTTGATATTCTTCTTGACCAGCGACACCTTGCCCTTTTTGGAGACCATCAAGCTGTAGCTCTTATCCGCGCTCTGCGCGTCGAAACGCTTGAACCCGCCGAGTATGACGTCTGCGAGGTACTCGGCAACGCTCTCCGGCTCTTTATTCTCGTGGAATACCTGCTTATCGGTAAATCTCTCTATCTGATAATACGGACGTATCTTATCGCCCGTCTTGTAGCTTATCTTGTACTTTTTGTATTCGGAGCTTTTATTCTTAGGACTGCTTATCGTTCCTTTGATTATCTTATCCGAACCGAAGATCTCGTCCAAAGCGCCTTGAAGCGCCTCGTAAGTATTTAGCTCTGTTTTATCACTCATTTTGATCACCCGCTTTAAATCATGCGTAATAAATTTATTTTAAACGTCTATATTATACCACGACTCAAAATAAAAAATCAATACGATCGGATTGGATAAAATAGCAAATAATTTGGTATGATTATGAATGTCAGTCGTTTTCTTATGTGATAGAATTAAGCTAAGGAGCTTTAAAATAAATTTGTCATATGGAGGAATACGGAAATGAAAGCGGTAAAAAAGTTTGCGGCGGCGTTTATGCTTTTTGCGATTTTACTGACCTCGGTCGGCGCGATGCAAGCGTTTGCGCAGGAGAGTGTTATTGAGATGACGACGGATAATTTTTATTGGAAGGCGGGCAGACATTTAAACGGAACGCCGACGATCGATAACGAAAATAACAGGACGACCGATTGCAGAAACTATGAATATCTGTTGACCAAGAACCCGGTCAACATGGATAATATCGGGAGCGTGTCCATACCTATACGCTACGACTACGGTTCGGACGGCTCGGTCGTGTTTGGGATAAGTTTCGTCGCGGAGCCGCAGCTTGTCGCGGAGACCGATCCCGCCTATACGACCTATAATCAGTTTGTCGAGAGCGAGCCGCTCGTTACCGTGACCAAGACTAAGACCGACCTTAGCGAAGGCTCTGAAGTCGCGATAGACGTGTCGGGTCTCGGTCTCAGCGGAGAGGGGTATCTCCAGATCTCCGCGGTAAATCAGGGTCAGTGGGTCCCCTGCCTCGGCGATATAAGTTTGATAGAGAAGACGCAAAAGACTATAGCGTTTAATACCTACGACTACGCGATAGGCGGACAAGTAAATATCCAGGAGAACGAGATAGATTCGGTGAGATATACCCCGACGCTCTGCTTTAAGGATATCGACATGACGGATATAGTCGCGATGACGATATACGGCGGCAGCTCCGGAGCGACCGTAGAGGTCTACGCGGATATGACAGAACATATAACCTCGGACGGATACGACGACGAGGCGAACAGATATTACTCAGGAACGACGAGCGGCGGGACCCTTATCGGATCGTTCTCGATCAATACCGGCGGGTATAGTATTTATGAAGAAAACACGTTTACGCTGACCAACCCGATCGACGGCGTCTGCGATCTGTACTTTGTGTTCAGAAGCAGCGGCTGGGCTGGAAATTACAGGACGTTCACCCTGCACGGCTCGGACGAGGCGCTTGAAAACTCAACGCCTTTGCGCTTTAACAACGCCTACGCCGACAACATGGTGATACAGAGGAACGATTCGTTCGTTATCAAGGGCTACTCAAAGCCGGATCTCGATATAACCGTTACCGTATCGGGAACGGATAAGGACGGCGAGACCGTACTTACGACGCGGGATGTAAGATCGGCTGCGGCGGATCAGTCGTCGCCGCTTAAGCCCGCGCTCTGGTCGGCCGAGTTCGACGCTCTGCCCGCAGGCGGGACGTATACTGTGACGGCTCAGACCGAAGACGAGACGGTCGAGATTGAAAACGTAACCTTCGGCGACGTGTTCCTGCTTGCCGGACAGTCGAATATGGAGCGCAGAATGGTCGAGATGGGCGATACCAAAGCCGCGCTCGACGGCGGCGAGGAGGACGAGCGTGCGGACAACCCGGACATACGAGTCTTTAGCATGTATAAGATAGACACGGCCGGGAGCGGAGTCGCGCTCGAAGAGCCGTCCGTAAACAGCTGGAGCGTCATGAATAAAGACGTCGCCTACGATACCTCCGCGATCGGGTATTACGTGGCGCAGTCGATAACCGAGGAGCAGGGCGTTCCCGTCGGACTTATATCCGCCGCGGTCGGCGGAACCAAGCTTGAACTGTGGGCGGAAGGCGGCGGCCTGTACAACAACAGGGTATATCCGTTTAGGGATATGCGCGTATCGGGCGTGTTGTACTATCAGGGAGAGGCGGACGCGGATCCGCAGCCCGGAGCTTCGCCCGTAGAGTACGGCTACGCTATGGCAAAATTAATCGATAACTACAGAGAGCTGTGGAACGACGAGGAACTTCCGTTCTACTATGTCCAGCTTATGAGGATCGAGAGATGGAACAACAGAGCTCAAGACTTTAAAGATATCCGGGAGGGGCAGACCTTGGCGCTCGATATGGCCGCGAACCAAAACAACCTGCATCTTATCCCGACTCTCGACCTGAACGGATCGTACAACATGTTCGAACCGGGGATATACGAGGGCTCGAATCATTGGGCGGGGAACGCCAGAGACGATATCCACCCCCAGGGCAAGGAGATAGTGGCGGAGCGCATATATAACTGTATAGAAAACGACCTGTACGGAGGGACTGGCGCGGTATCGGGGCCTCGATACAGATCTATGAGCGCGGACGGGGATAGGCTTATACTTAGCTACGAGACGACCGGCGATCTGAAGATACTGCCGAAAGAGGCGTACGCCGACTATTATACCGATACCTATATAGCCGAGACGGGCGCGGACGCGGATAGCGTATGCGAGTTCGAGATAGCTGGAGCCGACGGGGTATACTACGCCGCAGACGCGGAACTGGACGGCGCTAACGTCATCCTATCGTCCGAGAACGTCGCGGAGCCGATAGCGTTCAGATACGCCTACGATTCATACCCCGAAATTCCCAACCTCACAGACGACAGCGGTCTGCCGACTACGGCGGTTTCCGACTCTCTTGCGACAAAAAGCGTCGTATGTATCGGCGACAGCATAACGGCGGGGTTCGGGATCTCGAACTCGAGCGCTTATTATCCGTCCGTTCTCCAAAACTATTTATCCGAAGGGGAGCTGAGCGGATATACGGTCTATAACGAGGGCGTAAGCGGAAGATGCGTGGTAAACGACGGCTACGCGCCGTATGTAGACGAGGACGAATTTGAGGAAGCTCTGAAAATAAACGGCGATATCTACGTGGTAATGTTGGGAACGAACGACGCGCAGTACAGAAATTACGCGTATATAGACGATTTTGCCGCGGATTATAAGAGGATAATAAGATCGATCCGCGCGTTTAACCCGGACGCGAAAATATATTTGGCGACGCCGATACCCGTTATAGAAGAATACGACGATTCCAACAGCGGCAACATCAACGGCCAATATATCGGCGAGATCGTTGAAACGGTTAAGGATATATGCGCCGAGGAAGAGTGTACGCCGATCGATACCAACGCGCTGTTTCAAGGCGAGGAGCTGTATCAAAGCGACGGGATACACCCAAATCAGAACGGCGCGGCGAGACTTGCGGAGATAGTGTATTCTCATATAAGCGCGTCCGAGGAGCCGGAACCCGAACCGGAACCCGATTACGAGACGGATACGCTGGCCATAACAAGAGACGAAAGCTCCGACAAATTGTCGTTTAACGTGAAGAATAAAAGCGACGCGGCGCAGCCGGTCGTCCTGATCGCGGCGAGCTACAAAGACGGGGCGCTCATAGCGTTTTCGGTCTCGGAAGAAAAGACGATCGCGGCGCAAGCCGCCGAGAATCTTCAGACGGATATGCCGGTCGGAGACGACTACAAAATATTTCTCTGGACGTCGCTCGACTCCTGCATACCGTACAACGTAGATGTTAGGCTTTAGGAATTAGGAGTTAGGGGGTAAAATTTGCCGTTTTAACGCCTGACTCTATCGTTTGAGAAAATGGAATACTATGTTTTCCTAAACGGTTATAGAAGCCGTTTTTCACGCTATTACGTGAGAATAAATATTTGAAAAGTTTCAGGAGCGGCGAGCGCGGCCGCTCTATTTTTTTACGTTCCCTAAAACTCCCTAAAGCTCCCTAAAAGAATCGCGTTTTTTCGGGGGTTTCGCGTTGAACGGGGAAATTAGGGAGGGTTTTTCCTATTCCTTTATATATTTATTTTTTATATTATATTTTTTCTTTTTCAAGTAACTTATTATAAAAAAGTTCTCTAAACTCCCTAAAAATCCGGAAAATACCGTGAAAACGTTATTTTTTTAGGGACTTTTGCAAAAAAATACTCCCTAAACGCTCCCTAAAAGCTCCCTAAAACTCCCTAAAACTATTTTACACTTTTACATATATTTCTATCTGTTCAATTTACGCCCATCAGTAAAATCTGTATGAAAGAAAAAACTCCCTAAAAAGTTAGTCAAAACGGCGCAAAGCCCGTAAAAACGTTATAAATTTTAGGGAGTTCTATTTTTGTGATAATATTTCGTATAGGTAAAACTTTAGATAAAAGTATAAAAATGGGGAAAATACCCCCATTGGGTATATTGGCGAGAACTATCGCGAGGTAGTTTTCCCGGACGAACAAAAACGGAGCGGGTCGACCGCTCCGAGTATAGTTATTCTATTTTTGATAATGTTGTCTTAGTTTCTTTGCGCAAAAATTTCGTTTGCCGCTTTGCCGATCTTATAAAGCTTGTCGGGGCAAATATCTATCTCTTCGCCGTTTTCGTCGCGCCATGCAACGGCTCCAAAGCTTATATATGCTCTGCTAAATAAATCGACGTTTTTAAGCGGCGAAAATACCGGTTTATCAAGAGCCGGTCTAATGTCGCAGATTTTTGTTTGGCCGTCGTTAAACGTTACCGAAAGTAAATAATTGTCGAGCGGTTTTACGCTTACAGCGTTTATCATATGAGAATCCCCCTTATCTTAAAGGCTCTATTTTAAATAACGGTTCGCCCTGTTCGATCAATTTCCAATTTGCGTTTAGTTCGTCTTTGTGTATTTCTATCCAAGCGGCGACAAGCTTATGCTGACGTTTTGGAAAATCGCCGTCTATGACGTTTCCGTCAAAATCATACGAGGCTTGATATTCGCCGAAAAAGGCGTGTAAATGAGGCGGGTTATGTTCGTCGTTGTACATTCTGATTAAAATACCGTAAAACATTGAAATTGTCGGCATAGCGTCCATCCTTTCTGTAATAGATTTATTTGAAAATTACTTATAACTCGATTTCTTCGCCTGTATCGGCTTTAATTTTAGTCTGTACAGCCTTTTTTATATATCCGTTTAAACTCTCGCCGTGTTCTTCTGCGATATCTTTCAAAACCTGTTTTTGGCCTCTTTTTACCCGTATTTTTATCTCGTCGTACGCTTTTGCGTTATACTTCTTAACCGCTCTTTTTTGAGCTTCTGTCAGCGCCATATCGCTTCAACCTCTTGACATAGATTATTTTATATGTTATAATCTGAGTACAAAAGAGCGGTTTTGACCGTTCCGCAAAAATAGATTAACTAAATTAGTCGCCCTATCCGCAAAATGGGGCGACTATTTTTTTATGTAAATAATTATCAACAATATCAAAATTAATATAATTTCAATATCATACATATCAACACCCCCTTTCGGTAGGTGTCGGAACAGTCGCCGCCGCTCTTTTAATTTGTACTCATTGCGATTATTATAACATGCGTATCTACTGTGCACAATATAAATGTTGCACAAAATCTGCTGCATACATTTGGCTATTATGATTACCAATATAGCAACATAGAGATTAGCGATTAGAGAATAGCGAATAGGAGCCTAATACGCTTATGCAACGTAAAAACGGCGACTGTAACCGCATAGGAAAACAGAGTATTCAATTTTCCGCTTGCCGTAGCGTTTGGCGTTAAAGCGGCAAATTTCCGCCCCTAATCGCTATTCTCTAATCGCTAATCTCTATGTTGCTACGTTGTTATGTATCCGCCGTTTACGCCGAGGACCTGTCCGGTTATGTACGACGCGGAGTCCGTGCCGAGAAAATACGCGGCTTCGGCTATGTCGGCGGCGGAGCCGAGTCTGCCTAAGGGTATGTCGGTCTTGAATTCGTCTATTACTTCCTTAGATACGTCCGCGTTCATGTCGGTGTCTATAAAGCCGGGCGCTATGCAGTTGACCCGTATCCCGGACGGCGCCAGCTCCTTTGCAAGCGCCTTGGTCATGCCGATCAGCCCCGCCTTGGCGGCGGAGTAGGCGACCTCGCAGGAGCTGCCGGTCTGCCCCCACATAGAGGATATATTGATTATGCAGCCGGACTTGTTATGTATCATGTACGGCAAAAACGCCTGCGTGACGCGGTACGCGCCCGACAGGTTTGTGTTTATCATCCTGTCCCACGAATCTTCGGTTATATCGCAAAACAGCTCGAACCCCGATATCCCGGCGTTGTTTATAAGGATATCCACCCCGCCGAATCTCTCGGTCACCTCGCCGTACATCGCCTTTACGGCTTTGGGACTGGAAATATCCGCGCATACGGCGAACCCGCCGAGCTTGTCGGCCAAAACTTCGGCTTTTCTTTTGGATCTGTTGTAGTTTATTATAACAAAGTACCCGCGCTCCGCGTACTTTTTAGCTATCGCCTCGCCTATCCCGCGAGACGCTCCCGTTACCAAAACCTTTTTATTCATAATTCGCTCCTCGCTCCTCTTGACGCGATAGGCTCGGCCGCGCCCGCTCCGCGTTCCATACGGGCTTTTCGACCTAAACGCCGATCTCCGTCTTTCTTTTAGATCATTATAACACACGCCGCCCGCAAATAAAAGGAAAAACGCTTATAAAAATCATATTTTGCGTTTACTTAACGCGTTAAAGCTGTTATTATATAAATGAGATATATAGCGGGATCAAAGCGGCGTCCGCGGAAATATACCGGCGCGGTTTAAATTTTAAAATTGAATCATAAGCTGTACATTCAATGCGGTTTATGCAATATCGCTATAAATCCCGCAAATATTTGTATAAAATTTCCGCAACAAATCCGGCCTATGAGTTGTCTTATTATAAAAAGTTTTTTTATACAGGGAGGTAGCGAAACATGAAGAAAATCATCTGCTTTTTACTGGCGGTCTGCGTCCTGACGTCCGGAGCGTCCTTGGCGTTCGCGGCGGGCGCGGCTGAAGACGTTGGATCGAGGACGGCTGAGACCGAGGAGAGCGCCGATACTATCCAAGAGGCCGGAGCGGTTGAAGCAAACGGATCGGGAGCAAACGCGGCGACCGGCGCGGCCGAGACCTATACTATAGGCGAGCTGGAAATCCCGTACGACGAGAACGGAGCGGCGGCGCTCGACGCGCTGGGTCTGTTTAAGGGAACGGGCGCGGGTTACGCGCTGGACGAGAACCTGACCCGCGCGCAGGCTATAGTGATGGTATTGCGTATGATAGGAGAGGAGGACGAGGTTCGCGCCGCGATCGGAGACCGACATTTTATAGATACCTACGGACACTGGGCGGGCGACGCGATCGAATACGCCTACGGCCGCGGCTATATAAACGGCACGAGCGAGAACGAGTTTACCCCGGAGCGAAGCGTTACCGGGCGTGAGTTTGTAAAAATGCTGCTCGGCGCGATGGGATACGATAATCTTACGTTAGAGAACGCGTACGAAAAGGCCGTGGAGACCGATCTCCTGCTCAATAACTACACCAGGACGGCGGTCGCGACGGACGGCTACGAACTAAAGCGGAGCGACGTAGTCAGGATATGCCGCGGCGCCCTGCTCAGCGAACTGCCCGACGGACGTATGCTCAAGGAGTTGCTGATAGAGAGAGGGGTATTTACCGACGCTGAATTTGGAGACGTTATGGGGAGCGCGACCCCGGTTATAAGCGCGACTCCGCTTTTGAGAGAGGACAGGGATTTTGCGTGGAACCTCAACTCCGAGGCGCCGACCGATCAAAACTATATGTTCTCGCCGTTTAGTATAAAAGCGGCGCTCGCTATGGCCGCGAACGGCGCGGAGGGCGAGACGAGACGGGAGATACTCGACGCGCTGGGCGTCGAGGACTTAGACGCGTTTAACGACAGGATTCGGTATTTGATCGACAGCTATTCAAACAACTATTATCTGACTCTAAGCGTCGCCAATTCCATCTGGCTCAACCGCGACTACCCATATGCGGAAGACGCGGAGTTTAGCGATACGTTCAGGGCGATAATAGAGAAGATGTATTCCGGCGAGGTCGGGGTTGTGAATAACTCAAACGCTGTGGATACTGTGAATAACTGGGTCGAGGAAAACACCTCCGGCAGGATAACCGATATAATAAATTCCCCCAATTTCCTCGCGGCGCTTGTCAATACGGTGTACTTCAAGGGCGAGTGGTTTGATGAATTCGAGCCTGAAGATAACGATTTCAAGACGTTTACAAGCCGGGACGGAAGCGAAACGGAACTTGAGTTTATGAACCGGACGGGATACTACGGCTATTACGAAAACAAATCGATGCGGATGATAGCTATCCCGTATAAGGACATGGATACGGATATCGCTATGTATATCGCGATCGGCGCCGGACGCGCGGTCGATCTCGACCGGTATATACCCGAGATGGAGAGCGCTTATGTGAATTTATCCATACCTAAGTTTAAGACCGAGTACAGCGTAGAATTAAAAGACGTACTAAGCGAGCTGGGGATAGAGAAAGCCTTTTCGGAGTCCGATGCGGAGCTTAGCGGCATGATCGATAATTATCCTATGAATATGTTTATCGACGAGGTCGTGCATAAGACATATATCAGCATAGACGAGATAGGGACCGAAGCCGCCGCCGCGACCGCGATCATGGCAGGCGGAAGCGGCGCCAGTCAGCCGCCCGAGCCGATCGACTTTATCGCCGACGAGCCGTTTACGTATTTCATATATGATAGGGCGAACGACGAGATACTGTTTGTGGGAGAATATTCAAAAGCAACAACGTAGAGATTAGGAATTAGAGATTAGGAATTAGGGGGCGAAAACGCTCCAGTAGCGTGAAAACGACTTCTGTAGCCGTATAGGAAAACGGAGTATTTCCTTTCCGCCTACGCTTGCGTTCGGCGTTACAGCGGCGGATTTTACCCCCTATTCGCTATTCGCTAATCTCTAATCGCTACGTTAGGAAAAATTTATAAAATCATTAAATAAAATCATGGAGGGATAGAGTATGTATTGTTTGAAAAAGAGATTCATTTGCATTCTGTTCGTATTTGTATTGACCGCGGTTTTGGCGGTGAGCGCGGCGAGCGTCTTTGCCGAGGGGATCGACGTTGGAGAGATCGAATATATCGACATATCCGATGAAGATATGAATACTTTATATTCCGATCATGTCGCGTACGACGTTGAAAGCGGAAAGCCGATACCGCTCAGCGGATCGCGCGGCGAATATTTGTACTATTTCGACGGCGAACTTGGCGAAGAAGGCGCGGCGGTGGAATCGCGTTTGGCGGAGCCGATAGCCTTTACGGATATTCCGGGGTCGAGTAACTATTACGTGGACTACCTGTCGGCGCGAGGCGTCGTGCAGGGTAATCCCGATGGAACGTTTTGCGGCGACGCGTTCGTCAGCCGCGCCGAGGCGTGCGCGATGCTCGCGAGGCTGTTCGGGATAGAGGAGGCGGATTTCGAGCCTATCTATGCGGACGTCGCGGCGGACGACTGGTACTCAGGTTACGTGTGCGCGCTGAACAGATTGGGGATAGTAGAGACGGACGAGAACTTTAACCCCGACCGGACGGTGACGCGGGAAGAGCTAAACACGATGTTTTACAGGATCTTAAGCTCGCTCCCGGGCTATGAGGCGCCGCCCGAGGAGGGATACGACGGCATGTTCTCAAGCTCGCTCGACGCGGATTCTATCTCGCAATACGCGGTGGAAGCGTACGCGGGGCTTGAGTATAACGGTTATATAACCTTGGATCAAACCGCGGCCTACGAAGGCGACTATGGTTATTACAATCCGCAGGTCGAGCTGAACCGTTACAACACCGCGGAAGTGTTCAGGCTCCACGCTGAGCGGTTCATGCTGTTGAATTATCCGGCGATAGCGAAAGACGCGGCTATAGAGTACGGCTTTGACCGGGAAATGCCGATCATCGACGGCTCGACTTCTTCGTATCCGATAACCCAGGCGGTATATAGCAGGCTGTTTGAAAACTCGGAGAATCATCCGGACATGCCGGCGGCGCACAGCAAGACGATCGAATCGTATAAAAGACTGATAAACGGCGAGGTCGATATAATAATAGTTCCCGACCCGAGCGAGGACGCGACGGCGCTTGCGGAGCAGTCGGGCGTGGAGCTTGAGTTCGTCCCTATCGCCAACGAAGCGCTCGTGTTCTTCACCAACGGCGGCAACAGTATAACAGGGCTTACGACCCAGCAGATAAAGGACATATACATAAACAACGCGTACGACAACTGGAGCCAGCTGGGCGGAGAGGACGCGCCGTTTGCAGCATATTGCCGGAATAACGACAGCGGCAGTCACGCGCAGATGGAAAAATTTTTCCTGGATGGACAGGAGATAAACGAGGACATACGCAGGGAAAACATTTCCTTAGCGATGGCGAGCATATTGACGGACGTAGAGGACTACGGCGACAATAACCCGGGAAGCTACGCGCTGGGATACAGTATGTATTATTACTTCAATGCCGCGACGCGGACGCTTGGCCCGCTCGACTTAAAGCTGCTCGCAGTCGACGGAATAACCCCGTCGGACGAGACGATAGCGGACGGAAGCTACGGGCTCGCGACCTATTATTACGCAGTCCTGCGCGCCGACGAGCCGGATGATTCGCCAGCGTCCAAAATGGCGGAATACCTCCTATCCGACGCCGGACAAGAGTGTATAAGCAACGCGGGTTTTGGCAACGTAGGGATTAGGGATTAGGCGGTAAAATGGGCGGCTGTAACAACGTAGGGATTAGAGATTAGCGATTAGCGAATAGGGGCGGAAATTTGCCGCTGTAACGCTTGACAGCTTTGCTTGCGGAAATGAATGATCTGTTTCCCTATCACGTTACAGCCGCCGTTTTTTCGGATACAGAAGCGTAATGGAACTCCTATTCGCTATTCTCTAATCGCTAATCGCTACGTTCGCAGCCTAAACGGCGGCTTTAGGCGGGAATGGAAAACGTCGTGTCCTTTTCCGCTTAAGAAGCCGAATGATGTTAATGTAAGCTTTTTGCGCCCTAACGCCTAATTCCTAAGTTTCTAACTCCTATGTTAAAAAAACGCTTGACAAACATTATGGAGCGTGGTATAATACTTAAGTCGCTGATTGGTAGGGGATCTTCTTAGGCGGCGCAGACACGGAGAGGTGTCCGAGTGGTTTAAGGAGCTAGTCTTGAAAACTAGTGATGCGAAAGCACCCAGAGTTCGAATCTCTGCCTCTCCGCCATTCGAAACCTACAAATTTAATACGATGAAAAAATTCGGAGAAGTACTCAAGTTGGCCGAAGAGGCGCCCCTGCTAAGGGTGTAGGTCGGGAAACCGGCGCGAGGGTTCAAATCCCTCCTTCTCCGCCAGTGTATCCGAAAAGTCCTGATATGTTAAACATATCGGGCTTTATTTTTAGCTCTATATCATACCCGTTTTCCGTTTGAGTAACGACAATACGATCTAAAAATCTGTTAAGCACGATCTTTTGTTTCTGCTGCGATAGGTTTTTTATATTCGCCATCTGAGAAAATGCGTCGATGAGCTCTTGCTTGCTTTTTCTTTCGGCGTTTGGTACGCAATCCAGCTCTAATAATTTGACTTCTAAGCCGTCCTTTTCCGCTATCAGGGCGTTTATCCGCTTTGTGGTTTCGTTGGCGTTCAGGCCGTTTTCCATTGCGTTGTACAGGTTGTTTATCTTTCGGTTAAGGCTTCGGATATTCGCCTCAAGGTCTCGCTTCGTTTTCTGTACGTATTCGTCTCCGTTATTATAACTGCTATAAATACGGTCGCAAATAAGCTCTATGTTCTTTTTGGAAAACAAAACGTCGTTAAGTTCGTCCAACACGGCCGTATCGAGGTAATCTCTATTGATATTTGAAACCGTGCAATTATGCTTGCGTTTTTTGCCGACGCAAACGTAATAAGAGTACTCTTTATTTCTGTATCTATGCGTTTCTCCGCATAAAGACGCGCCGCAGGATCCGCATTCAAGCAAACCGCCGAGCAGATAAAAAGTCTTGGCTTTGTAGGTTGATTTTTTTCTTTTATTTCTATCCAGAATCTCTTGAGCCATATCAAACATCTCCTTAGTTATGATCTGAGGAACCGCGCCCTCTATGCGGATAATATCGTCGCTGTTTTTGTACTTATGACGATTAAAGCGACCGTTCGCACCTATCGAAGAGCTTTTATTATATATAAATACGCCGGTGTATTTCTCATTGCGTAATATCTCGTATAGACTGTTTTTGGTAAATCGGTTATTGATCTTTGTTCTATAACCTCTTGAATTTAACTCTCTTATAATATCGCCGTAACCGCAGCCGTCCGTGTACATAGAAAAGATTATTTTAACGGCTTCGGCTTCTTTTTTGTTGATTACATAACGCATATCTTCCCCAACGTCGTAGCCGAGAGGCGGAGTTCCGCCCGTGTGCTTGCCGTTATATGCGTTTTCCTTAAGCCCTTTCATTACTTCGCGGGCAAGGTTGGCGGAGTAGAACTGATTCATGCCGATAATGATCTGCTTCATAAGCAGGCCTTCGGGCGTTTTTTCGAGACGTTCGTTGACCGAGACAAGCTCGACTCCGTTTTTGTTAAGCTCGCGCTCATAAATGAGAGTGTCCGCGCTGTCGCGGCTGAACCTGTCCAGTTTATGAACTATCACCGCCTGAAAGCCGCCTTTGGCGCTGTCGGCGATCATCTGTAAAAACTGAGGCCGATCGGACGTGCGCCCGGATTTAGCCTTGTCGGCATAAACGCCCACGATCTCATAATTGTACTTGTCGGCGTAATATTGGATCGCTCTAAGCTGCGCGTCTATGCTTTCGTCGCGCTGCATATCGGTCGAAAAACGCGCATACGCTACGGCTTTAATTGTTTGCATACGTTAACGCTCCTCTCTTAAATTTTTTATTGTATCTAAGGCCATAATAACTCGGTCTTTTACATAATTATATTACATCACTTTGGAATGCGACAGCTTTGCCTAATATTTTTACGTGATTTAACTCTTCGCCGCTGTAAACAAGCGGTCTATAGCGAGGGTTTTCCGCTCTGAGTTCAAGGCTATTTTCAAATTTATATACGCGTTTTAAAGTAACCTCGTCTTCAATTATTACTGCGGCTATTTCGCCATTATCAACATCAGGTTGTTGCCGTATAAAAACGATATCGCCGTCAAATATACGGGCGTTTATCATACTATCGCCTTTGGCTCTTAAAGCAAAGTCGGCATGGATATCCGTTGTAGCGTCAACATATAGCTCGTATT
This sequence comes from Clostridiales bacterium, assembly GCA_019419865.1. GTDB lineage: Bacteria > Bacillota > Clostridia > Monoglobales > Monoglobaceae > Roslinia. Next base: position 129,647 of record JAHZIG010000006.1, read on the forward strand.
CGGGGTTAGCTACTATGGGTTCACCGCAGGCGACATTACCTAATAATGGAATTTTTTGAGTTCTAATAGGATTTATATTATCATATTCATCTATCAAGTCCTGAGTATGTGAATTCCGAGCATCGTCCAAAATTGCTTTATGTGCTTTATAAGCCGATTCAATATCACCATCAAAATGGTTTAGAACTTCTAACGGAATATCGGCGACTAATTCAGGATCATCATAATCTGTAGCATCGTCTGTCCAACCTAATAAATATTCGGGAGAACAGTGGAGCGCAGATGCAATTGCTTCAATTCTGCTTACAGGAATTTTTTCGGTTTCGCCAGTAGCGTAGCGCTGTAAAGCAGATTTTGGTATACCAGTTATTGCCGCTAACTCATTATAAGAATATCCCTTATCACGAATGGCATTTAAAATACGATCCGAACATATGCTCATTGCTACCACCTCAAAGTAATAATAACTTATTCATCCCAAAAAAGCAATAGGAAATTTTAATTTTTTTACCTTTTATCCCAAAAAAGGGTTGACAAGAGATTTATTAAGTGTTACTATGAATATGTCCCAAAACAGGGAAGGAATGGGGGTGACATATACATGGATAAAAATAGATTGCTTGGCCATATGGCAAGTAATGGATACACACAAGAGGCCTTAGCAAGAGAATTAGGTGTATCAAAGAATACTATAAACGCAAAAATCAATGGGAAATCGGCATTTGATACGCTTATGATAGACGCTATTTGTAAGGCTCTAAATATTACAGACAACACGGAAAAGGCAAAAATTTTTTTAAGCAATCCGTCCCAAAAAAGGGATAGAGGTGAAACTCTGGACTGATACGAGAGCGCGTCAAAAAACAAACTAAATAAAAAGGAGGTTAATGTATGCAAACTTTACAGACGTTTAAAAACACCGAATTCGGCGAGATAAGAACCATAACCATTGAAGGCGAGCCTTGGTTCGTGGGCAAAGATGTTGCAGAAGCATTGGGGTATGAACGCGCTGATAATGCTATTAGAAAACATGTTGACGCCGAGGATAAGCTGATGCACCAAATCGGTGCATTAGGTCAGAATAGACAAATGTATATTATCAATGAATCAGGCTTATACAGCTTAGTATTATCAAGCAAATTGCCGACAGCCAAGAAGTTCAAGCGTTGGGTAACGGCGGAAGTTATCCCGAGCATTCGCAAGCATGGCGGGTATTTGACGCCGGAGATGATCGAGGAGGCTTTGCGCGATCCGGATACGATCATACAACTTGCGACTATATTGAAAGAAGAGCGGAAAAACAACCGCAGATTAGAGCAAGAAAATCTGAGACTTTCAGCGGATAACCAAGCGATGAAACCAAAGGCCAGTTACTACGATTTAGTTTTGAATTGTCCAGACTTGTTGTCGGTTACAGAAATTGCGAAGGATTTCGGAAAGACGGCAACTTGGCTCAATAAATTTCTTAGAGATCAGAGAGTGCAGTTTAAGCAGGGCGGAATTTGGCTTTTATACAGGGACTACGCTAAAAAGGGGTATACGAGTACAAAGACGCATACTGTAAACGGTAATGACGGAACTCAACATTCTAAGGTACATACGTATTGGACGCAAAAAGGAAGACTGTTCATTTACGAGCTGTTAAAAAAGCACGGGATACTCCCTACCGTCGAACAAGACGCGGGAAATATGGATGAAAGGCAGGGCGTGTAGATGGGTAAAACCGTAAAGAGAAAGGCAAGCGCAAAAGAGGTAAAAAAATATTTTTGCGCTAACGACATAGACGCAGAATTGAAAAAGGTAGCTAAGTTCGCGGACGAAGAGCTGGATATGGAATCGACGCAGGAGCTATTAAATTTCTGTATAACGCAGAATGAAAAGGAAGAGGCCATACCTTACGTAAAATATTTAGCTCTCGTAAGAACCGCATATTTAGCGGGGTATTTGCAAGGCGCGCATACGATCCTTATCGCAAATAACGCGGCGTACAATAAGATGTTTAAAACTAAAGAAGCGCCGGTATAAGGATCAAAGACGAAAGGAGGTAAAGTTGTATGATAACTGCGATTAAAACGACATGCGACGGCCATAGTATAAAGGAACCGACGCTAAAAGAGATCAACGTTGATTTTTTAGCCAGGCTGTTCGCGCCGTTAATTATTGAGGGGTACGAATACGATTACGGCGAAGCGGCGGCCGAGAGATCGGAGGGACAAGACGATGAAAGCGTTTTATAAGAATTTTGTTTTATTTTGCATAGGCGCGTTGGGCTTGTGGATATGCAGGGCGAGCGGAGCGGAGAAAGTTCTATATATAGCGCCTGCCGTAACTGCTATGTGGGGTATGTTTGAGATAGCCGCCGCGAGTAAAAAGATGGAAAACGAAAGGGGTTGATCACGCATGGACGAACAAAAATTCTGTACCGATTTAGGGCTTATAAGAGCGCGAACAGCATATTTTAGCGACACGCTCAATGTTTTAGCCAAAGCCGATTTCAATAATCAGCTTGACGGCGAGGTGAATGCGCTTTTTGAAGTTTTGGCCGAGTACGCTAAAAATATTCACCGCGATTTAGATAGCGCCGAAGATGAATACAGAAAAATATTGGGGGCGAAAGGCGGCGGCAAGAGTTGAAGGACAGCTACAAATACAGGACGATAAAAATTCCGCCAGCGGCTAAGCGCACGGCGGAAAAAAGTAAAAATTGATAAACCATAGTCAATATAACTTAAAACCAGCTAATTGTCAAGGATTTAGGTAAAAACGCAAGATAATTACTATAGTAGGAGGAAATAAAGATGGAAGCAAAATTTAACATATCGCCCGACAAAGAGTTTTGGGGCGAGCTAAAAAACGTAATAGTTCAAGCCCTTAGGGAAGCCCCGAGCGACGACGCGCCGATTATGGCGACTACGCCGGAGTCGGGCGAGTACGCGGCGGTCGCGGAGTCTAAAAAGGTTTCGCAATACTCTTTGGAAGATGTAAGATCGGCTATAGCGAACGTCGCTAAGTCTGATGGAACCGAAAAGGCTAAGGCTATACTTAGTTCATTCGGAGCAAGCAGGGTAACGGAGCTTGCGACGGATCAATACGAGGCCGTGATGAAGGCGGCGGGGGCGATCGATTATGCCGGATAAACACGCAAAACTATCCGCGTCAGGCGCTAAGAAATGGCTTAACTGTCCTATATCTACGACGCTGGAAAGCGAGTTTCCAGACACACCGTCGGAATATGCGGCGGAAGGGACGACGGCTCATTCTCTCGGCGAAATGAAGCTGAAGCTGGCGCTCGGCAGAATATCAAGGGTTCAATATCACCAACTAATCGAAGGACTTAAAACTGATAAAGAGATGGAAGAGTACGCCGACGATTACAGAGATTTTGTAATGGAGAGATATAACGCCGCAAAATCCGAGACTACGGACGCTATAATACTGCTGGAGCAGAGGTTGGATTTCTCAGAGTGGGCGCCCGAAGGCTTCGGTACTGGAGACGCGGTGATAGTATCGGATAAAAGGCTTGAAGTTATAGACCTAAAATACGGTAAAGGCGTTCCGATCTCGGCGAAAGACAACCCGCAGCTTAGGCTGTATGGACTGGGCGCAGCCGCTAAATTCGGCTTTTTGTTTGGCATAAACGATATACATATGACGATTTATCAACCGAGACTCGACAACATCAGTACTGAGATATTAACGCAGGACGAACTGTTCGCTTGGGGCGAATCCATTAAAGAGAAAGCTAAGGCGGCGTTTATGGGCGAAGGAACCGCCGTTGCGGGCAAACATTGCGACGATGGTTTTTGTAAGGCGAGACCCGTATGCAGAGCGTATTATGAGAGAAACCTCAGAGCCGCTAAGTTTGATTTTAAGCGGCCTAATACGATGACTAAAGAAGAAATAGCGGAAGCCATAGACCTATCCGAGCAGCTTGTGAAATGGTCTAAGACCGTCAAAGATTACGCGCTTACAAAGGCGCTTGAGGGCGAAAAATTTCCGGGCTTTAAAGTGGTTGAAGGACGAAGCGCGCGCTGTTATTCCGATGAGAAAGCGGTTGAAAAGGCCTTAAAGAACGGCGGATATGAGGATATATACGACGTCAAGCTACGGGGGATAACAGATATGGAAAGGTATTTGGGTAAAAAAGAGTTCAATAATATTTTAGGCGACTATGTGATAAAGCCTAAAGGAAAACCGACGCTTGCACGCAGCGAGGACAAACGCCCGGCGCTGGATTCAGCGGAGGACGATTTTAAGAATATTAAATAAAGAAAGGGATTTTAAAAATGAATAATAATACATATAGCACAAAAGTTGTAACGGGAAAAGTGAGGTTTTCATATGTTCATGTATGGGAGCCCGCGAGCGTTAACGGCGGAGACGAGAAATACTCAGTGTCGATAATCATTGATAAGAACGACAAAGATACCATTGCGGATATAAACAGAGCCGTTGAAAATGCGAAGCGCGCCGGTATAGCTAAGTTTGGAGGCAAGATACCGCAAAACTTAAAGACGCCGCTTAGAGACGGAGATATTGATCGAGAGGACGATGAAAACTATGAAGGCTGCTATTTCTTAAACGCGAATTGCAAGACTAAGCCCGGCGTTGTGGATAAGAATTGCAAACCGATTATCGACTCTACAGAATTCTACAGCGGGTGTTATGGACATGCGTCGCTGACGTTTTACGCTTTTAACGTAAACGGCAACAGGGGGATAGCTTGCGGGCTTAATCATGTTATGAAAACAGAGGACGGCGAACCGCTGGGCGGTAGGTCAAAGGCGGAAGACGACTTTAGGGATTTGAAAGATTCGTATTCGGAAAGCGCGGCCTTAGACGAGGATTTCTTATCATGAAATTGTCGATAGATATAGAAACCTACAGCAGCGTCGACTTAGTTAAGTCGGGAGTATACGCCTATACGGCGGCTCCCGATTTTGAAATTTTACTGTTTGCGTACGAGTTTGAAAACGCGCAGCCAAGAATAGTAGATATAGCTAACGGAGAAAAACTCCCAGGTGAAATAATGGCGGCGCTTACGGACGAAAATATCACAAAGACGGCGTACAACGCCAATTTTGAGAGAACATGTATAGCGAGATTCTTTAAGATAGAGTGCGATCCTAAGCAATGGGAGTGCAGCGCGGTACACGCGGCGGAATTGGGCTTGCCGTCTACGCTTGCGGGCGCGGCTAAAGCTTTGGGTCTCAGCGAGCAAAAAGACAGCAGAGGAAAATCGCTGATTGCTTACTTTTGCAAGCCGTGCAAACCGTCGAAAGCGAACGAGTGGCGGACGCGGAATTTACCTCAACATGCAAGGGATAAATGGAAAGAGTTTAAGGAATATTGCCTTCAAGACGTTGTGGTAGAGGCGTCTATACGTAGCAAGCTTGACAGGATACAAAGATTACCAAAATCCGAAAAGCGGCTTTGGGAAGCAGATCAGAGAATAAACGATAGGGGCGTGGGCGTCGATATGGAGCTTGTAGATAAAGCGATAGAGCTTGACAATGCAAATAAAGAAAGGCTTACGCGCAAAGCGGCGGAGATCACCGGACTTGAAAACCCAAACTCAGTAGCTCAGCTTAAAAAGTGGATAGAGAGAAAAACAGGCGTATATTATGATTCGCTTAATAAAGAAGCCGTGACGCGGATAATAGAGGAGATCCAAGACAACGACGTAATAGAGGCTCTGAAAATTAGGGCCAAGCTCGGTAAAACTTCGGTGGGTAAATATAAGGCGATTAAGCGCAGCGTCGATTCCGACGGACGCATAAGGGGCCTGTTACAATTCTACGGAGCGAGCCGGACGGGACGCTGGGCGGGTCGTATAGTGCAGGTCCAGAATTTACCACAAAATCACATAGCGGATTTAGGAGCTCTTCGCGAAACAGTTAAAGCGGGAGATTTTAAGTTGATCGATATGTTATATGACAACGTTTCAGACGTATTATCTCAGTTGATCCGTACGGCTCTGATACCTTCAAAAGGACGTAGGTTTATCGTATCGGACTTTTCGGCGATAGAAGCAAGAGTTATCGCGTGGCTTGCGGGCGAAAAATGGCGCGTCGAGGTTTTCAAAACGCATGGAAAGATATACGAAGCGTCGGCGGCGCAAATGTTTAAGGTTCCGGTCGAGGATATAAAGAAAGGCTCTCCGCTTAGGCAGAAAGGAAAGATAGCGGAGCTGGCGTTAGGGTATGGGGGCGGCGTCGGCGCGCTGATAAGTATGGGAGCTCTAAAGATGGGGCTTGAAGAAGACGAGCTTAAACCTCTCGTCGATACATGGAGACAAAGTAATCCCGCTATAACAAGGCTTTGGCGCGAGATTGAAAAGGCCGCGATAAACGCGACTTTAGATACGCCGTCGAGAATATATAAATCTACTTTGCCGAAAGGACTTAGCTTTGAAAAAGAGGCCGGTATTCTGTTTGTGGGGCTCCCGTCGGGAAGACGGCTCGCATATGTTAATCCGGAGATCAGAGATAACAAATTTGGGCGCCCCGCGCTGACGTACATGGGAGTATCAGAAGGAAGCTGGACAAGACTTGAAACTTTTGGCGGCAAACTGACGGAGAATATAGTCCAGGCTATAGCCCGCGACTGTTTGGCCGAGAGCATAATAAGACTTGAAAAAGCGGGGTACGAGCTAAACTTTCACGTACACGACGAAGTTATCCTTGACGCGCCGATAGGCGAGGGATCCGCTCAGGAAGTCGCCGAAATAATGGGGCGACCTATAGCATGGGCGCAAGGATTGCCGCTTAAAGCGGACGCTTATGAATGTGAATTTTACAAAAAGGAGTGATGAGCTTTGCGTGCGCTAAACGCAGTGGACAAAATCTGCCTTTCGATAGGGCAAAGCCGGTTTGAAAAGGTGTGGAAGCGTTCGGTGCTGACCTTTGACGAATTGTGCGAAAGGCTCAAAACAACCACAAGGACTACAGAAACGCAAGGACAGTACTTTAATATGTCGAAGTCGAGGCAAGATGAAATTAAGGACGTCGGGGGCTTTGTGGGCGGTACGCTTCGTGAAGGAAGGCGGAAATCAGGAGCCGTTATCAAAAGATATATAGTCACCTTAGACGCGGATTTCGCTAAACCCGACTTCATTGATACGGTGACCTTGATATACCCGGAGCAAACTTGGTGCGTATATTCTACGCATAAACATACCCCTGAAAAGCCAAGACTTAGGTTGATTATTCCTCTATCGAGACCCGTTGATCCGGATGAATACGAGGCTATATCAAGGAAAGTCGCAGATATTATCGGAATAGACCAATTTGACGATACTACTTACCAAGCCCAGCGTCTGATGTATTGGCCGAGCACGAGCATAGACGGAGAATATGTATTTGAGAAAAACGACGGCGCGCCTTTATGCGCCGACGATGTTCTTAATATGTATGATAATTGGCGGGACGCTACAGAATGGCCGGTGTCTTCGCGGACGGTTAAAAAACATGAGAGACGTTTAAAAAAGCAACAAGACCCAACTGAGAAAGGCGGGATCGTGGGCGCGTTTTGCCGGACGTACGATATATACGGCGCGATAGACAAATTTTTAAACGGCATATACGAGCCCTGCGCGCATGAAGACAGGTTTACATACACAGGCGGAAGCACGTCGGCGGGGCTGGTCGTATACGAAGACGGGAAGTTTGCGTACTCCAACCACGCTACGGATCCGGCGGGCGGTATGCTGTGTAACGCTTTTGATCTGTGCAGGGTACATCTGTACGGCGATCTCGACGACGAAGCAAAAGAGGGGACGCCGACGGCGAAAATGCCGTCGTATAAGGCTATGATAGAGACGGCGGGCGCCGATCCGGACGTGAGAAAGCTGATACATAGAGAACGATTTGAGGGCGCGGCGAGCGATTTTGAGGGCGTGGGCGATACGGAGAGTTTAGATGATAATTGGATTTTAGAGATGGAGACCAATAATCAAGGCGGGTATCTTAAGACGCGTAAAAACGCGGTTCTTATACTTGAGAATGACCCCGCGCTCAGAGGAAAGATCGCTCTAAATGAATTTACCCAGAGGACGCAGGCTTTAGGGGCTCTCGCGTGGGATCCCGATAAGAGCGTTCGGGACTGGACAGACAACGACGACGCGGGGCTGAGATATTACATAGAAAAAGCGTACGGCATAGACAGCGAAAAAAAGATACTCGACGCGGTTAAGATTGTGTCGGTAAGGCATAAATTTAATCCGGTAAGAAATTATTTAAATTCGCTTATATGGGACGGCAAGGAAAGAGCGGAGAGTCTGTTTATAGATTATATGGGCGCAAGAGATAACGCGTATATCCGAGCGGTCACGCGAAAAAGTCTTGTGGCGGCGGTCGCCCGCGTTATGGAGCCGGGCGTAAAGTTTGATTCAATAGTGGTTTTAGTAGGAAAACAAGGTTGCGGCAAGAGCCAAATAATAAAGAAGCTCGGCGGCGAATGGTTTTCGGATACGTTAACTACTATGCAGGGCAAAGAAGCATACGAGCAAATACAGGGCTTTTGGATAATAGAGATAGCGGAGCTCGCGGCTATGAAACGCGCTGAGATCGAGTCGATCAAGCATTTTGTTTCAAAGAGCGAGGACGCATACAGAGCGGCGTATGGGCGGCGAGTAAGTAATTATAAAAGGCAGTGCGTATTTTTTGGAACGACAAACACCCATGAATTTTTAAGAGATATGACAGGCAACCGCCGTTTTTGGCCGATAGACGTAAACCCTGAAATAGCGCCTCTTAGTATCTGGCAAGATCTTGATCAAAAGACTGTAGACCAAATATGGGCGGAAGCGGTTTGCATGTACAGGGATGGCGAGCCGTTATACATAGACGATAGGGGCGCCTTAAAGATAGCCGAGAAGGAGCAAAACGGGCATTTGGACGAAAGCCCTTTAACAGGAGACGTTAAAAGATACCTTGAAATCACGTTGCCGGACGATTGGGCGAGCCGGGATTTATCTCAGCGTCGCGGCTACATACATGGTACTGAGTTCGGAGACGAAGCTAAAGGCTCTATTAAAAGGGAAAAAGTTTGTCCTCTTGAGATATGGTGCGAGATGTTTTACGGCGACCGGAAAGATTTTGACCGGCGCAAGAGCCGGGAGATTAAAGATATTTTGTCTAAAATTGACGGCTGGGAGGATATGAAAAAGGTCGCAAACTTCGGAAACTTATACGGATCGCAAAGAGGGTTTGCCAGAATAAATAACAATTGATGTAGATTGTAATGAGTTTGTAACCCCGTTTGTAATCTCGTAAGATGGCGTAAAAATGTCACTTATTATAGAAAGTTACAAAATTACAAAATGTTTTAATACACTTATAAGAATTATAGGGTTTATATTATGGCGTGTAGTCATAAAACCTATCTTTATGAAAAGTGTATAGAGCTTTTGTAACTTTTGTTATTCAAATAGAGAAATCAACGTTTTTACGGGAACTTGCTGGGTTACAAACTTTGTAACAAACTACAAACTAAAAGGAGAAAGCGCAGAATGTTAGAATCTGAGATAGAAAAATTTTTTGTAAAGAAGGTCGCCTTAAATAAAGGCATGGCAATAAAACTGTATTCGCCGAGTTTTACAGGGTTGCCGGATCGCATGGTCTTATTTCCGGGCGGGCTGATGTTTTTCGCAGAGCTTAAGCGGCCGGGCGCCAAACCGAGACCGAGACAGAAGTACGTGCATAAGACGCTGCGGGATCTCGGGTTTAAGGTTTACGTAATAGACGGCAAAGCGGCTGCGGAGGAGGCGATAAAGATTGAAATACACGGCGCATAAATATCAGGATATAGCGTTTAATAAGATACTGAACACTGAGCGGGTCGGGCTGTTTCTCGATATGGGCTTAGGGAAAACGGTGATAACGTTGTCGGCTATAGAGGAGCTTATGTATAACCGTTTTGAGATCAGCCGCGTTTTGGTAATAGCTCCGCTAAGAGTCGCGGAAGATACATGGAGCTCCGAGAGCCGCAAGTGGGATCACCTAAGACGGTTGAAAATATCCAAAGTTTTAGGCAGCCCGACGGAGCGGCGTAAGGCTTTGGCTGCGGGGGCCGATATTTACATAATCAATCGGGAGAACGTAGTCTGGCTGGTTAACGAGCTGTCCGGTATTGGGAACGAATGGCGTTTTGACATGGTGGTGATTGATGAACTGTCGAGTTTTAAATCCGCTAAGTCGCAAAGATTTAAGGCCTTGAAGAAATATATTACACGGAGCCGCCGCGTGGTAGGTCTTACTGGTACGCCGGCGCCCAACGGGCTGATGGATCTGTGGAGCCAAATATATCTTTTAGACGGAGGCGCGCGGCTTGGAAAGACGATAACCGGATATAGAGAAAGGTATTTCACGCCGAACCAAAGGAATCAAACGACGATATTTAACTATAAGCCAAAGCCGGAAGCGGGGAAAGCCATATATGAAAAAATATCCGATATATGTATAAGTATGTCGGCCGAGGACTGGCTTGATATGCCGGAGCGGATCGATAATATCGTGAGCATAAAATTATCGCCAAAGGAATTGGCCGCGTACGATAAGTTTGAACGCGATAGTTATCTTGAATTTAAAGGCGGCGAGGTCTCCGCCGCGACGGCCGCCGTACTCACAAATAAGCTTTTGCAATACAGCAACGGGGCTTTGTATTTGCCGGACGGATCTTATGTGGATACAAGCAGAAAAAAGCTTGACGCTTTGGGGGAGCTGCTGGATACGTCGGCCGGTAAACCTATATTATGTTTTTACAGCTATAGGCATGATCTCGATAGGATATTGAAAGAATATCCTTTTGCCAGATCTCTTAGAAGCCCAAACGATATACGCGATTGGAATGATGGAAAAATAAGGCTTCTTTTAGCGCACCCAGCCGGAGCGGGTCATGGGCTGAACCTACAAGCCGGAGGACATATAATCGTATGGTTTGGCCTGCCTTGGAGTTTGGAACTTTATACGCAGGCCAACGCGCGGTTACATAGACAAGGACAAAAGGAATCCGTTATTATTCACCATTTGGTTACGGAGGGTACGATGGATAAAAGAGTATTGGAAAGTCTTCACGGTAAGAAAGACGTGCAGGACGAACTGCTTAAATCGCTAAGGGCTAAGTATGAATAATTTACAAGATATTTTAGAATCGAGGAGGGTAAGAAATGAGCACGGATACGGGCATAATGAACATGGAAGATAGATATACTTCGACGGATTTGCCGGGAGAGCATGAGAAATATTATACGATTGATTGGTATGTAGATGCTGTTACAGAAACATTAGAACATTCTAATCTTCAGGTTACATTCCGTCGATTTTGGGGTAGCGCGTTAGATCATGCCCTCATAGCGTCGGGAGTGGCGTTTAAGACGCATGAAGCCGCCGAGCGGAATAAATACGCCGTGTATAAGGCGCTGACGGGCAAGGAATGGGGGAATGAATAATGCAACTTACAAGAGAACGAGCTATAACCCTACACCGTAGAATGTGGCGATGGCTCGGGCTTAAGACGCTGAAAGAAAAAAGGTGTGTGAAAAAAGAAGAATGGTTTGAGAGGTTTGGATTAGAATGGGTGACTTGCGGTTGTTATTGCTGTGAGTATGCTTATAAGAATGCTCATAAAGAGGGAAAACGTTCGGGTTGTGATAGTTGTCCTATAGATTGGGGAGGAATAAGTTGTATGCATTACAAGGAATTTGAAGACGGCGATAATGGGCTGTATAGTCTTTGGGAAATGACAGTTAGACACAATGAATACAAAGAAGCCGGAAAACTTGCGCTACAGATAGCGGAATTACCGGAAAGAAAGGAGATTTAAAATGAACGCTGAGATGAATATAAAGTTTAACGATGACAAGAGCATAACCATAAACGACGTCAGATATATACCGGATTTTTGGGTCGAGGCTAAGGCAAGCGCCAAGCCCGAAAAGCGACATACGGGGATCGAGGAGCCGGAAGAGGGCGAAGATGTGTATTACATTGATTACGATGGTGACGGTAATGAATTCGCATACTCTTCGGATTTTGAAGGCGACTACCAAAGGGGTCGAGTTACAACTGACGAACAGTTATGCTCCGACCGCGACAGAGCTGCGCAAATACGCTTTGCTTTGGAGAAATACGCGGCCGAGCATAACGCGGAAGTTTTAAATAGCCATAAATATTGCATTGTTTATAACCCTTACTGGGAAAAACTATCCGTAGATTTTTTGTGGGTCTCTAAGTATGACACGATATACTTTGATTCAGCTGAAACAGCGCGAAACGCCATAGGGGCTGTAGGCTACGACAACGTGCTATGGCTGCACAGAGATTATCAGCCGTATTTGAACGCGTTTAAAATGGATTAAAACAAAAAACGCCCCGCGTGAAAGACTCCGCCGAGACGCTTTGAATTTTTGTAGAAGATGTGTTAACTATATCACATATCAAAGCGAAAATCAAGGGGTGAATGTATGGCGCGGCATTATCAACCGAAAACTAATAATCCATATCGTTTAGAGCATGATTTATATATGCAGATGTTTTATAAAATCCGCAGATACCCGACATTAATTGAAGAACGAGACAAGGCGTTATACGGCGCCCCGCCTCCGCCGGACGGAATGCCAAACGGAAAAGGCGTTACCGGGAATCCGACCGAAAAGCGGGCTTTGATATTAATGAGGATCAGGGAGGATATCGAGGCTATAGAACAAGCTATGATTTATCTTAGGGATAAATACAGAGATACATATACGGGAGAGCCGTTCGATCCGTACGAGTCGTTTATGGATTACGGGGCGTTTTGCTATTACCGAAGTAAGAAGGGTAAAAATACAGCCCCGTGCGAAAGGACTTGGAAACGGTATAGAAGCGAATTTGCATATATCGTAGCAAAAAAATTAAATTATTTTTAAAAATGTCACTTTGGGTAAAAGTCAAGTGGTATAATGGCTATAGTGAGGTTAAATGTAGACAGAACATTTTTAGTAACTTCCTCCTTTTCCAAAATATATTTTTATAGAGTCGTACCTTATTCGGTACGGCTCTTTTTGCTAACGCGCCCGCGCGCCTCTTGCGGAATCACTTGCAAGCGAGATAAGCTTGACGACATAACGTAACGCGACTCAGCGGGGTCATATATATTAGGGCGAGTGGGATCTGTACATCAAACTTATGTCGAGGGGCGGGCGGCTTTGATGTGTTTAGGAAGCGGGAAACAGCATAAAGGCAGGTGAAAAACGTGGCTGAAAATCTGATAAAATCTGAAAGATTTAGCCTTACGGGCAAGAAGCTCAAAGTTGCGGAAGCCCTCGCGAATCCGGAGTCCGGACAGACCGACAAGGATATTTACACGGCGGTGGGTATCAGCCATGATACTTTTTACCGTTGGCTTAGAGAGGATAAAGAGATATTAGAGTACGCGGCGCATTTGATAGACAGGTACACGGACAAGGAACTCGGCGCGGTATGGCGGGCGCTGATAAAAGAATGCAAGGCCGGGAACGTGCCCGCGATAAAGCTGTACTTCGAGCTTAAGGGCAAGTACAGCCAAAACGTTAAGGTCGAGGGCTTGAGCGATATTATCATAGTGGACGATATAAACGGAGGCGGCGAAGATGGTAAATCTTAGTTCGGTCATAGCTCCGGCGTTCTACTCTGTGCATAAGTCTATTCAGCGCGGCGAATATACGCATTACTGGCTCGGCGGCGGCAGAGGGAGTATGAAATCTACCTTCGCGGGAACGGAGATCGTTTTAGGGCTGCTTTCGGACGAGAGAGCCAACGCGGTTATCGTGCGCAAGATAGGCTTGTACCTGCGCGACAGCGTATACGAGCAGATACTCTGGACGCTCGATAAACTCGGAATAACAGAGATGTTCAGGATAAAGACCGCGCCGCTTGAGATCGTGTATAAAAAGACCGGGCAGAAGATATTATTCAGGGGCGCCGACGAACCGCAAAAGCTTAAGTCGATAAAAGTGTCCAAAGGATATATCAAGTATATCTGGTACGAGGAAGTCAGCGAGTTCAAGGGCATAGAAGAGATAAGGACTATCAACCAGTCGCTTATGCGCGGCGGGGATAACTTCGTCGTTTTGTATACGTATAACCCGCCGATCAGTCAGAGGAACTGGGTAAACCGCGAGGCGGCGGTCGAGCAGAAAAGGAAGCTGGTACATAAGAGCACGTATTTGGACGCGCCGAGCGAATGGCTTGGGGGCGACTTCATACTCGAGGCGGAAGAACTTAAGCGGACGCGTCCGGACAGCTACAGACACGAATATCTGGGCGAGGTAACCGGAACCGGCGGCGAGGTGTTCAACAACCTTGAACTGCGCCGGATAAGCGACGAAGAGATAAGCGGCTTCGACAGGATAGCGCGGGGTCTCGACTGGGGCTTTGCGTCCGATCCGCTCCATTACACGGTCAACCACTACGACAAGCGGCGGCGCAGGCTGTATATATTCTACGAGATCCATAAGACGGGGCTTAGCAACCGAAAGGCGGCGGAGCTTATCAGGGCGGAGAACAAGAGCAATTCGCTTGTGGTATGCGACAGCGCGGAGCCTAAGAGCATAGCCGAGCTCAACGACTTGGGTATAAGGGCTATAGGCGCGAGAAAGGGTCCGGACAGCGTGGAGTATGGGACCAAGTGGCTTCAAGACCTAAACAAGATAATCATAGACCCGGTCAGATGTCCGGAGACGGCGGAAGAGTTCAGCAAGTACGAACTCGAACGCGACCGAAACGGAAAGCTGATAGCGAGGTTCCCGGATAAGGATAACCACAGCATAGACGCGGTGCGCTACAGCCGCGAGTACGATATGAGGAATGTGAGGGTAAGATAATGCTTACTATGACGGATATAATCAACGCGAAACTATCGCGCGCGGGAAAGATGAGCGAGAGCGAGCTGATTAAATATATACTAAACGAGGACGCCGTAAGCGCTAAGAAGAAACGCATATTCGAGGGGGCGCGGTATTACGCGACCGAACACGACAGCCTAAACAAGGCCTACGACGAAAGCGTGATCGAGGAAGTCGAAGAGGCGGACGGCGAAGAGAACACGAGGCGGCGAAAGCTCAAGAACCCAAACCGAAGCAACCACCATAATATAAACACGTTCCACACCAACCTTGTAGACCAAAAGACCGCGTATATAGCGGGCAAGGAACCGACGTTTACGGTCAAGGGCGCGGCGGACGGCGGCGAGCTTAAAGCGTACGAGGACTTTGTGACCGAGACGGCGGACGAAGAGTTTAACGTCATGCTTCAGGACTGGATAACGGGCGCGTCGAACAAGGGCGCCGAGTGCGTCCACGTCTATTACGATCAGGACTTTAACCTCAAATATTGTATCGTGCCGATGGAAGAGATAATACCGATATACGACAGCGCCTTTCAGCAGGAACTGGTCGAGCTGATCAGGTATTACACAATGACCGTTATAAAAGGCGGCGATAAATACTTAAGGCGGCGGGTCGAATGGTGGACTAAGGATAAGGTTACCTACTACATAGAAAAGGAAAAGGACGTGTTTATCCCGGATCCGGACGTGCCGGTCAATCCTGCGCCGCATTTTTGGGACGTGTCTTTCCTAAACGGCGCGGAAAAGAGCAGACTGCCGAACTCATGGGGCAGGATCCCGTTCGTCATACTCGAAAACAACAGTCTGGGAACGACGGACCTACAGCTTAACAAGGGTTTGATAGACGCGTACGATATGATCTCGAGCGAGGGGACCAACACCCTGCTCGATCTTGTAGACCTCTACTGGGTGATACAAGGCTACGGCGGCGAGACCGCTTCGGCCATAGCGCGGTTGCTTCAGATAAACAAGGCGGTCAGCATAAACGACGCGGGCGGGAACATAGCCGCTCATCAGGTGGACCTGTCGCTGACCGGCAGGATAGAGCTTTTGAAAATGCTGAGGCGGGATATATACCACTTCGGCATGGGCGTAGACTTCGACAACGATACGCTGGGCGCGGCTCCTTCGGGGGTAAGCCTTAAATTCAGGTATTCGGGCTTAAGGCTTAAGGCGGGCAAGATGGCGCCCAGACTCAAACAGGCGATAAAAGAACTGTTTTGGTTCCTGACATACGACTACAACAGACGAAACAACACGGCGTTCGACAGCGAGCTGATAGCGGTAAATCTCAACTACTCGGAGATAACCAACGACTTGGAGCAAGTCCAGATAATAGCCCAGTCGCAGGGCGTGCTGTCCGAGCGAACGCTGATAGAGAATCACCCGTTCGTTACCGACGTAAACGAAGAGCTCGACAGGATCGAGGAAGAGGAAAAACAGCGGGAGAAAAAGATGGACGAACGCATGAACGCTAACTACTTCGGAACCGGAGAGAGCGGTGATAACAATGCCGAATAACAACGCGGAGTATTGGGCTAACCGGTTCGCTATGCTCAAGGACGCGCAGTATAAGAAAGCCGACGAATACGTAAAAGAGCTTGGAAAGGTATACAGACAGATACGCTCAGACCTCGAGAAAGACCTTGCCAAATGGTATAATCGTTTGGCGGAGAATAACGAGGTATCCCTTGCGGAGGCTAAGCGTATGCTCGACAACGAGGAACTCGAAGAGTTTAAATGGACGGTCGAGCAGTACATAGAACGCGCCTCAGACGCGGGGCTTGCAAGAAAGTATATGAAAGAGCTTGAGAACGCGAGCGCAAGGGTCCATATTCGCCGTTTAGAGGCTATGGAGCTTCAAATCGAATATTATGTCGCCTTGCTTATGAACAGCGAGGAAAAGGGAATAAACGAGCTTCTGAGCGGTCTCTATTCGGATACGTATTATCAGGCGATATATGAAATACAAAAGGGATCCGGCATAGGCGCGGAGTTTACGGCGCTCAATACTCAGGCTATCGAGAATATAATGCTAAAGCCCTGGGCCGACGACGGTCTGAGCTTTGGCAAGCGGATACGAGAGAAATACGGTCCGGAGTTTGTAAACAGGCTCAGTAAGACGCTTTCAAGGTCGCTGATCAGCGGCGATTCACAGAGGAAGCTGGCAAGGTCGCTTGAAAAAGATTTCGACCTCGCGGAGGGTCAGGCCGAGCGGCTGATACAGACCGAGAGCGCGTTCTTTATCGAGGCGGCGACGCTGAAATCATACGAAGAGACGGGCGTAGACGAATACAAGATAATCGCGACGCTGGACTATAAGACCAGCGAGATATGCAGAAGTATGGACGGCAAAGTCTTCAGCCGCAAAGACGCGGTGATCGGCGTAAATTGCCCGCCGTTTCACTGTAGGTGCAGGACTACGACGGTTCCGCTCACGGGCTACGAGGATATGTTCGAGCCGGGAGAGAGGGTAGCGAGAAACGCGGACGGCAAGATATATTACGTGCCGGAGGATATGACTTATCCCGAATGGTACAAGAAATATGTCGAAAGCGACCCGGAGGAAGCGCTCAAGGTCAAGAAGCTTAAGAACAGAAGAGCCGACGAAGAGCAGTACGAGCGGTACAAGAAGCGTTTGGGTAAAGAAAACGTGCCGGAGACGCTTGACATGTGGCAGGAAAAGAAGTACACTGATGATGAGTGGTGGACGGACACAAAAGGCTTTTACAGGTATAAGGGCGAGAATCCTAAAGCCGATAGGAAAGCCTATGAGTGCGCAACGGAGTTAAAAGAAAGAGGCGTAAGAGGCGATATACATATACCGCCTAAAGAGATTGATATATCGGAGCTTGGCTTTGACGATCATCATGTCAATGCAGAGAGCGAACATAAAGTAACTGAGGAAGAGGCTAAGGCGTTTGTTAAAAACGCAAAAATGTCGCACACTGTTTGGCAAGAACAATATGAAAACTATTACAGTGAAGAAGGCGCCGCGTATGTTAACGTTGAAGACGAAAATAACAAGTTTATCAGAACGGCATATAAGAGAGAGCAATTTGAAGGCGAGCCTGAAATAATCATGGAGGTGTTAGGAAAACATGGCATATGATACAAATTATCCGGTTACTTGTCCGATCAATGACGAAATCATAGATAAGGACGAATGTTTTGTTAGGTGTATGGCGGCTTCTATGGGGTGCCCGAAATTTAATATGCCGGGACTTCGACCGTTTGAGGAAGAGGCCGCCATTTGCAAGGCGTGCGAATATTATCAAGACGATTAACCGCTTGTGAAACAAGATAAACAATCAAAACTTAATCCAGACCCGAGTAAGTCTTAAAACTGCTTATTTTTTATGCTCAAAATCAGGAGGTAAGAGAAAATGGAAGCATTAAAAGAGCTGTTCGGCGACGGACAACTGAGCTACGCGGAGTTTGAAAAGGCGGTAAAGGGCAAGGGTATCGAGCTGGCCGATCTGTCCGGCGGGGCTTACGTCTCTAAGGAAAAGTACGACGGCAAGGCGAACGAGCTGACGGTCGCCAACCAGTCCATAGCCGGGCTTAAGAAGGACCTTAAGGCCTTCGAGGGCGCGGACGTCGAGGGACTCAAGAAACAGGTCAAGGACTGGGAGGATAAGTACAACAGCGACATATACGAGCTAAAGAAGAACGCGGCCGTAGACGAAGCGATAAGGCGGGAGAACGGGCGCAACGCTAAGGCGATCAAGGCGCTTATCGACATGGACAACATAACCCTCGACGATAAGGGTAACCTTAAAGGCTTCGACTTAAGCGAGCTTAAGAAGAGCGACGCGTACTTGTTCAACGTGGAGGAACACAAGAATCAGGGCGCGGGTGTGAGAGCTGGAGAACAGGGCGGCGAGACTAAGGCGGCCGATAAGACGGACGTCATCATAAGCAAGGCTCGCGCGATTTTGGGACTTGGAAAAGATAATTAAATTAATATAAATCAATTTTAAGGAGTTGAGAGAAAATGGCAAACAGCATTACATTAGCTGAAAAGTTCGTGCCTGTGATCGACGACATATACAAGCGTACGTCGGTGACCGAAGGCATGGACAGCGCGACGCAGTTAGATTTTACAGGCGTCAACGAGGTAAAGGTACTTAAGGTATCGACGACCGGACTCGGCGACTACAGCAGGGAAGACGGCTATCCTAAGGGCGACGTTACCGCGTCGTGGGAGACGATGACCTTGAGCGAGGAGAGAGGTAAAGAGATCTCTATCGACCGTATGGACAACGAGGAGACGCTCGGTATGACCTTCGGCGCGGTCACGGGCAGGTTCGTAAGAGACTGGGTAAGTCCGGAGCTTGACGCATACAGGTTTGCAAAGTACGCGTCCGCGACGGGTATACTCACGACTACGGCGGCGAAGCTCGCTAAGGACAGCATACTCGCGGCGATCGACGAGGGCTGCCGTGCTATGGACGAAAAGGAAGTCCCGGTAGAGGGGCGCAGGCTTTATGTGAGCAGCGACCTAAAGCCGGTACTCAATTCGGCGCTCAGCAGGCAGTGGGGTTCGGACGGTACGGTCAACACCGTGCTCGCGGGCTACAACGATATGCCGATCACCTACGTGCCTAAGTCGAGATTCTATACTCAGATAACGTTAAACGACGGCAAGACCGCTTGGGGCTACGCTAAGACGGCTACGACCGGCGCGGACATCAACTTTATGATAATCCAGCCGGACGCTATACTTCAGGTCACGAAGTTCGCCCTGCCTAAGATATTCGACCCGGACACGAACCAGGACAAGGACGCCTGGAAGTTCCAGTTCAGGCTCTATCACGACGCGTTCGTGTACGAGAACAAGGCGAGCGGCATATATCTGCATAAGGCTCCGGCCGCTACGGGCTAAGAGAAAAGAGGCGGATAATCTATGCTGATAACTAAAGGCGGGATAAGCAGGAACATAGACGATAAGAACGCCGCCGTGTATATCGCAAAAGGTTATACGGCGGTAACCGGACAAGGGGTAGATAAAGATGCAGGAAAGGCTAAAACTGCTAAAACAACTGCTCGGAATAAGCGACGACAGTAAGGACGCGATCCTCGAATACGAACTTAGTACGGTCGAGGATATGATACTAAACTACTGTAACATTAAAGAGATACCGGACAGGCTCGAGAATATCCTTATCGGCATGTGCGCCGACTATCACCGCGCGTCCGGCTACGGCGACGAAGAGGGCGCGGGAGTAGTTAAGAGCGTGAGCGAGGGCGACACTTCGGTCTCGTACGGTTCGGCGTATTCGGTATCCGAGAATCCGGGCATGGAGTTTTTGAAGGGATATACGGCGCAGCTTAACAGATTCAGGAGGTTTGGAAAATGAATAGGGCTAAGGCGCTCCGTACGCTATGGACGGACAAAATGAAAATAGAAATTTCAAAATACCAAAAAGACGAAACAACAAGGCGACAATTACGCCGTACTGTAGTAGTCGCGGAGGGCGAGCCGTGCCGGGTCTCGTTTTCTTCAGCGCCGGCGGTCTCGGATCAAGATGGAGTCGCCGGACAGACTCAATCGGTCAAGCTGTTTTGCAGTCCGGATATACGGATCGAGCCGGGTTCAAGGATAACCGTAACGCGGGGCGGCAAAGAGACCGCGTACGCTATGAGCGGCGTTCCGGCAGTGTATAAGTATCATCAGGAAATCAATCTCGAGCTGTTTGAGAGGTGGGCGTAATGTCAAAAGGCGGAAAATGCGAATACGACGACGTGATGAGGTTCCGGGCTAACCTTGAGAGGTTTCAAGGCAGGGAACTCGACGCGCTGGCAAGGCGTATCTGTAACACGATAGCGAAGGAGCTTTACAAAGACGTTAAAAATAATACGCCAACCGGCGTAAGGACGAAGAATCCCGGCAACCTAAAACGAAGCTGGAAGCAGTCGGCGGTAACTAAATCAGGCGCCCATTGGACGGTCACCGTATACAACACCGCCGATTACGCTATATACGTCGAATACGGACACCGCACAAGAGATCATAAAAAATGGGTCGAAGGTCGGTTCATGTTGACGAACGCAAAGAAGCGGCTCGATCGCAAGGCGCGGATCATAATCTCTGAAGAAGTCAAAAAGAAATTAGGTGAGATGTTTG
>JAHZIG010000007.1 GCA_019419865.1 Clostridiales bacterium
TAGCAAGAAGTGAGTAAGAAATAAAGACTTACTCTTCTCTATTCAATGAAAACAGAAGAAGAAGAAAAGAAAAAAAACAAAAACAAAGAAAATATCCGGTGACGATAGCGGGAAGGACACACCTGTACCCATACCGAACACAGAAGTTAAGCTTCCCTACGCTGAAAATACTTGGCGGGCGACCGCCCGGGAACATAGGTAGTTGCCGGAACACGACCGATACGTTTACGTATCGGTCTTTTTTTAGGTTCCTCGTATTAAGACATGGAAGCCAACATAGGTTATGCCTACTAAATAAAACAAACTGTTCCATTATAGAGATTTTATATTTACAGAAAAAGTTGGCGCTGTTTCACAAAATGTTTGAATTTACCGAAATAGTTGGCGCTGATCTACTTTAATGTTACTTTTTTGGGCAAAATTCAAAATTGTCCATTGAATCGTTGCGGATAATAAGATATATTTATAGAAAGTAATTCAAAATGATATAGCTTGTTTTTAGCATAAATCATTTTACCTTGAATTTTTGTTGAAAGGAGCAAGGGCGATGTTTGACGTTACGCAGACGCTTGTAGAAACAACAGTGCGAAAAACAATCAAGGATATAAAGGATTCCCCCAAAAGGAGCGTTAGAAACCTTGTGGATATGGGGCTACATTTTTCTAACGGAAGATTCCAGACGCAATTATTAGGCGCGGCTCAAACCATGCTTCAGAATGAACAAAGCCCATATTACGATCTGATAAAGGACGTCGTTTGCCATACGGACGAAGAAAATTTAATTAGATTCGGTATGAATGTCGGTTACAACAGCTGCACGGTTGGAGCGAGGCGTATCAGAGAGATAGAGGAAGAAGAGCGGTTCAATATTTCTTGGTCTGTAGCTCTCAGAATAGATAAATTGACGTATTACACAAATCAAAAAAATTATTTCTCGCTCATAGCTCAAGGTGAAGCTATCGGCATATATACTTGGATCATATTTGCAGACGGAGATATTACATCTATTTTGCATTTAGCGGAAACGTTTAAAAACAGCGCCTTTATATTTTTGTGTTCTCCGCATGATATAATGTGCGCTAACTTTAAATCCGAGGGTCTGGAAAAAATAAAAAGATGCGATAATACCATGATTTCGGTAAAATATGAAAAAGGCGTGGATGAAGCGTGCGGTTTACTCCGTGATAATAAACGATTGTATTCCATATTTTATCCATACAATAAAATTAACGCGCAAGACGCGGAAAATGGAAACATAAGCGAAAATATAATAGAAGAAATCATAGCGCGGCGGCCGGCTTTTACAATACTTATACCGGATTCGCGCTGCGATGAGGCGACGCGTAACGCCGTGTATAAAAGCGTTGTTGAAGCGAGGATGAAACAAAAATATCGGACGATCTTATGGGATCTCCTTTCCGATAGTCGTTTTGTGGATGGTATAATATCGGACGAGGCTTGTTCCGTCGGCTTCGACACAGATGGACGGATATTGATTTTTGAACCGGAGACAAGACGCGTTAACTATAATTTTTTTTGATAGCCCGTTAAAAGATATTTTAATGGAAGTTTTTCCCAAAGCGGTTTTGCATAAATAACGTAAAAATAAGAGATAAGACCTCAAAGGTTTTATCTCTCTTTCTTACGGTTGCGGAAGGATAGAACGCGGTTTCTTCCGGTATTATTTTTGATCCTTCTTTTCGTCGTTAACTTTTTCGGCAACGTAATATATACAGGATTTTAGAAGCTCAACAAATTTATCCGGTTTCATGCAGTCCTTTTTCGACAGCCAGCGTTCGATTGCGCATATAAATGCGTCCGCGTAAAACGTACTGTAAAATTCAAGGTTTTCCTCAGTATTTAACAGCGTTAAAATGCGTTTTTCCAAAACCAGAGTCAAAACCTCTCTGAAATACTCGGGAAAGGAATTTTGTCCTTTTATTCGCATGGCCTTGCGATAAAAATCTCTGTTATCATAAAAATATGCGCATAATTTATCCACAGGTCCCCAGCTATCTTCATAAGCGTTATTCTTTTCAATCGTTATAAATTCTATATCGAATATCCAATTCACAAGGTCGTATTTGTCTTTAAAGTGATAGTAAAAACTCTTACGGTTCATTGCGCATTTATTACATATATCGCCGACAGTTATTTTTTCAAACGGCATTTCTTCCATTAGCTCTTTTAAAGAAGCCGCCAACGCTTTTTTAGTTATGTATGAATCGGGCATCCAAATCACCGCCTATCCTAAAATTCCGGTATGCTCCGGTCACATATGAGATATATGATGAACAATCCTCATAGGTTCATATAAATTTTATCCGTATTATATAGATCCGCTTTATACGGATAAAAAAAGACGACGCTTATCCGCGTATCAAGCAGATAAGTCTCGTCGCTTAAGATGAAGCCAGAAATAAATTGTCACATATAACAATTTACATTCAGGATGTTGACTTTCACCGCGCTTTTGCGCCGACTACTCCCTTATTTATACGTGATTATAACACAAAAAAATCAAACTTTCAAGAATGAGCGATAAAATTGGTTTAGACAAAATTCCATTGTTGTCCAAAAAAGTAGCAGATTTAGGCCTGCGGTAAAAAGTGTAACATTGTCGTATCTTGTTTCTTGAAAACTATTTGATGATATGTTACAATTTTTAAAACGATTTAATTTAGAATTAATTTATGGCAGGAGGAATTAAAAGTGTCGTTTCACAATAATTCAAAAGAGGAAACGTTAAAAGCTCTTTCAACAAACGAACGAACAGGTCTTTCTTCGACGCAGGTTTCCGAGTTGAAAAGCAAATACGGACCTAGATAAGCTCGATGAAAAGAAAAAGAAATCGAATCTCCAAAGATTTTTCGACCAATTCAAGGACGTTATGATAATAATACTTCTGGCCGCGGTCGCCGTTTCATTTGGAATTGCTTGCGTCGAGAGAGATCCGTATGAATTTTTCGAGCCCGTCCTCATTCTGCTGATCGTTATTCTTAACGCTATAATGGGAGTTTTGCAGGAAAGTAAAGCGGAAAAAGCTCTCGACGCGTTAAAAGATATGTCCGCGCCGCACGCAAGAGTGATTCGCGACGGTAAAGAAGAAGTTATCGACGCGGTCGAGCTTGTGCCCGGCGATATTATTCGCTTGGAAGCGGGCGACTTTATCCCCGCCGACGCAAGGCTCCTGCACAGCGTTAGTTTAAAGAGCGAAGAATCCGCTCTTACGGGCGAGTCCGTTCCGTCGGAAAAAGACGGCGAGGCGGAGGTGAAGGAAAACGCGCCGTTGGGCGATCGCAGCAATATGGTGTTTTCGGGCTGCAGTATTACCTACGGAACGGCGACGGCGGTCGTAACTGCGACGGGTATGGATACGGAAATGGGAAAAATCGCAAACCTTTTGGAGGGCGAGACGGAAACCCAAACGCCTTTGCAGCAAAAACTCGCCCAGCTTGGCAAATATCTGGGGTTCTTGGCGCTCGCCGCATGCGCCGTTATTTTCGTTATAGGAACGGTTAACGGCTTACCCGTTCTCGACATCTTTATGACGGCGGTATCTTTGGCGGTATCGGCTATTCCCGAAGGTTTGCCCGCTATCGTTACCATAGCGCTTTCTATAGGCGTTCAGAGAATGGTAAAGAAAAACGCACTCATTCGCAGACTTCCGGCGGTCGAGACTTTGGGAAGCGCGTCGATTATATGCTCCGATAAAACGGGCACGCTCACGCAAAACCGTATGACGTTGGTAAGGGCGTATGTCGACGGGATGCCGGACGCTGAAGAAGTATCGAACAGTTGCGGCGCCGAGGTCAAAAAATTGCTTCAATACGGAACTCTTTGCTGCGACGGCTCCGTTGTATTCCGCGAAAACGAGGAACAGCATATAGGAGATCCGACAGAAACGGCTATTGTGCTTGCGGCGCATAAAAACGGGATGCCTAAAGACGAGCTGGGCAAGAGATTCCCGCGCCATGCGGAGATCCCGTTTGATTCAGATAGGAAACTGATGACGACGGTGAATAAGATCGACGGGAAAAACATCGTTATCGTCAAGGGCGCTTTCGACGTTATGGCCGACCGCTGTATTTCCGGAAATTTGTCAAAAGCAAAGCAGATCGCGGAAGATATGAGCGCAAACGCTCTGCGCGTTCTCGCGGTCGCTTATAAAGAAATCGACAATATACCAGAAGATCCCACGCCCGAGGAATTGGAAAACGGGCTTACGTTTATGGGCTTAGTCGGAATGATCGATCCGCCGAGACCGGAGGTTAAAGAGGCGGTTGAGACTTGTAGGAAAGCCGGTATAAAACCTGTTATGATCACAGGTGACCACGTTGTTACGGCTTCGGCTATTGCAAAAGAGCTCGGTATCCTGGAAAGCGGCGACAAGGCGGTCACGGGCGCTGAACTCGACGCCATGTCGGACGAGCGGTTAGATAGAGAAGTTGAACATATTGCAGTTTACGCCCGCGTATCTCCGGAGGATAAGATCCGGATCGTCAAGGCCTGGCAGAGGAAAGGTCAGGTCGTGTCTATGACCGGCGACGGCGTAAACGACGCCCCGGCGCTTAAAGCGGCCGATATCGGCTGCGCTATGGGTATTACGGGTACGGACGTCGCAAAGGGCGCGGCCGATATGACGCTCACGGACGACAACTTTGCTACTATCGTCGACGCGGTGCGCGAGGGACGAGGTATTTACGCAAACATCCGAAAGGTAGTAGGCTTCCTGCTCGGTACGAATATCGGCGAGATGTTGGCGGTATTTACCGCAATGCTTTTATGGCATAAAACGCCGTTTCTTTCTATGCAGCTATTATGGATAAATCTTGTCACCGACAGTCTGCCCGCTATCGCTCTCGGTATGGAGGCTGTTGAACCGGACGTTATGGATAAAAAACCCAAGCCGAAAGACGAAGGCATATTTGCTCACGGCTTAGGCGTTCGCGTGGTTCTCCAGGGCTGTATGTTCGCTATTCTCAGTTTGATCGGCTTCAGAATCGGCGAAAACTCTACGGGCGTTCTTGCGGGCGGTCAGACAATGGCGTTTATGGTTCTTGCGTTTTCGCAGGTGATCCAGTCGTACAATATGCGCAGCGAGCGCTCGCTTTTCAAAACGGGAATTTTTACAAATCATAAGCTGAATTGGGCGGCGCTTGCTTCTATCGCGTTAGTCGCGCTTGTTCTCTTCACGCCGCTTAAGACGGCGTTCGGACTTATTACGCTTCCGGCGGAGTCGTACCTGATCGCGCTCGGATTGATTTTAGTTCCGATAGTTGTTATGGAGATATCGAAAGCCTGCGGACTGATCAAACATCAGCGTTAAGTTTTTTACCGCCTTGCGTTTTTTGCGCGAGGCGGTATTATAATATACGCATATGAAAGGACGAGAGGATCAAAAAACCACCGCAATACGGCTATAGGATAATTTGTCAA
This sequence comes from Clostridiales bacterium, assembly GCA_019419865.1. Lineage (GTDB taxonomy): Bacteria > Bacillota > Clostridia > Monoglobales > Monoglobaceae > Roslinia. The sequence goes on from JAHZIG010000007.1 coordinate 5,440, forward strand.
GCCCGCCGCGCCCGGGCTATTTTCTCGGATACGGCTTCTTTTCGTCAGTCAGGCCGGCGAGATAGTCCATGCTTGTATCGAGCGCGAGCGCTATCCTTCTGCACTGCTCAAAAGTATAGTATCGCTTCCCCGTCTCGAGCTTAGAATAGTCGCTTTGGTCTATCCCGGTCAGCATTTGCATCTTAATTTGAGTAAAACCCCGCTCGAGTCTTAATTCTTTTAGTCTATTCAACCAAATCACCTCTATTAAATTATGGCATATTGACCTATTGACTTTAGGGTGAAATTGACCTATAATGTAAAATATAATTGAAGTAGAGCGGCGCTAATTAAGCGAAAAAAAACTTAAACGCGTTCGCATTGACAACACGGTTGGATAATGATATTATATTGTTGTTGAATCATGACATTTTTAATCAGCCTTTCAAGTATTTCACACTATTTTATCCAATAAATTACTACGGGAGAGGATATATATGTTAAAACAGATAAAACGTATTTTAGGTTTAGTATTATCGGGTTCGGTTTTGCTGACGTCGCTTGCGACCCCTGTATTGGCGGACGAGTCTTATACAGTCGAGGCGACGGAAACGTCGGAGGGACTTCCCGCGCCGTACGCCGATCAAAGCGAAGCGGCGAACGGTTTGCCGGAATATGCGCCGGACGAAAACGAGATCGAGGCGCAATACGACGAGCCCGAGTATTTAGACGGGGGTGCGGAAGAGACCGTTTCGCTCGCGTCCACGCTTTATTATACTTACGGTCCTCTTACATATACAATAACGAGCTCTAATGAAATAACTATAACCGATTGCGAGACGAGCGCTACGTCCGTTGATATACCGTCTGAGATTGATGGGATTCCTGTCACGAGTATAGGCGACAGCGCATTTTCTGGATGTAACAGTTTAACAAGCATAGTAGTACCCGGAAGCGTAAAAGATATAGGAGAAAATGCGTTTAGTAAATGCATAAGTTTAAAAGAGGCAATATTGGAAGAAGGCATAGAGACGATAGGTATTAGAGCATTTAGTGAATGTAAAGGACTGGAGAAAGCAAGTCTGCCATCAAGTTTGAAGAGTATAGGGATTTATGCGTTTTACGTATGTTCATCTTTAAAAGAGATAAATATTCCAAGCGGTAAAATAGGTGTTTCTGCGTTTGATGGATGTTCAGAATTGTTAAGTGTAACAATAGGAAACGGAGTAACAACTATAGGCGGTAGTGCGTTTTCTGGGTGCAATAGCTTAACAAATATAAATATACCGAATAGTGTAACGAGCATAGGATACTATGCATTTAACAGCTGTAGCAGCTTAACGGAAATAACGGTATCAGGAGATAACGCAAATTATTCAAGTTATGGAGGGATACTGTTTAACAAAGCGAGGACGGAGATAATAAGGGTACCGCAACAATATAGCGGAACATATAACATACCGAATACAGTAGAGACGATAACGTCGTCTGCTTTCAGCGGATGTAAAAGTTTAACAGGAGTAAGTATACCATCGAGCGTAAAGGAGATGGGAGGTTCTGCGTTTTACTCATGTTCAAACTTGCAAAGTGTATCAATAGCAGAGGGTTTAGACACATTGACGGATTATGCGTTTTCTGGGTGCAGCAGTTTAATCAATATAGCCATACCAAGCAGCATAGAAAGCATAGAAGAAAGAGCGTTTGCATCTTGCTCATCTTTAAAAGAAGTACACTACGCGGGTACGGAAGACAGCTGGGGAAGGGTGAGTATAAGCTCCGGAAACGATCCGCTTTTAAACGCGACGATATATTTCGGTTCGATATATGTTCCGTCTCAGACGCCGGAGGGCGAGGATATCTCATATTCCAAGAACCGGTTTTATCCGAGCGCGGTCAGGATGGGCTATCCTGGTTTCGCGTGGAGCGTCGATAAAGAACTGCCGGGCACGCCGGCTTCCGCGTCCGCGTCTTCGCAGTATAAGCAGGAGCTTAAGGCATGGGCGAACGAGTTCGGATACGGCGATCTTTTTACGGATTATAACATAGAGAGGATAATCTCGGGAGATCTGAAGTATTGTATGCCGGTCGTATTGGCGTCGGACGGAGGAAATTATAAGGACGAGAGTCTTACGGTAGCCGAGCAGATGAGGGATTTGATCTTTATGTCGTCTTTGTATAATAGTGTAGACGACTGGAGAGTAAATTATTTAGGGTACAAGTTCGACAATAGAAGGAGTCAGAACGAGCTTATCGATATTTATAACAGAGTGCCCGAGATAGTCGAACAGTATCAGAATTACGAAAACGAGGTGGGACACAATCCGCTGTTTTCGACCGCGGGCAGCGCGTCAAACTTCTACTCGCACAGCACGGCGAGCGGTCTGACAGCCGCGAAGACGATAAATGGGAATATAAGCGATCTGATAAAAGCCGGAAACATATATCTGTTTGTGGACAGGTTAGACGGGATCAAGCTGCCCGGGTCAATCAGAAGTTACGAGAGTCTGCTCGATCTGGGAGGCGCGGCGACCAAGTTTGCGGGTTCGGTCTTGGATTATGTACAGCTCTTTACTGCCGAGGATAAGTTCATGGGATATATAGACTTCTGCGCGTCCGCGCTTACCGGTAGATTGGGCGCGTTCTCAAAGGCGTTCGACACCGCGTGGGAGCTGCTCAGGAGCGGCGGAAAGACGAACGTATTCTTTGCGCACTATTATTTGTCTCAGGATCCGGATTATCTGAACAAGTATTTCGACATAGACGGTTCGGGGAATATGCAGCTCAGTTTTTATAAGATAAACGCGAATCAGGATTGGCGCGAATACGCCAAGGATTCAAAACTGCAAGCCGCCATAGAACAAACCTTACAGCTTTCGATGTCCGGCTTATTGGCGGTAGGACAGGAGGAGCAAAAGACGATAATATTCTATTCTTCGCTTATGAGGAGCATGGAGGAGTTTGATTCCACGGCGCTCAGGAGGAATATGATAGAGTATCTGGCGGGAGCTTTAAGCGACAGTCCTAATACATATTCGACGATGCTGAAAATAGCGTGTCCCGTAGACGTAGAGCTGTACGATATGGATAATAACCTCGCGGCGTCCGTAAAGGGCGGAGAGGTCAGCGTAACGGAAGGGTATAATATCGGCGCGTATACTATGGAAGAGGAGAACGACGTAAAGGTACTGCTCCTGCCGTCGGGCGCCGACTACCGCTTGAAACTGCTGGGAACCGACAGCGGAGATATGGATATAACGCTATCCGAGCTTGACGAAAACGGCGGACAGGTAAAACAGATCAAGTTTGAAGACGTGCCGTTGGAGACGGATAAGGTTTTTGAAACGGGGATAACGGACGCGGAAGAAATAAATTCGACCGACGATATTGCCTTAACGGTTGTCGAAGGGGGCGTTCAGTCGGAGGAGATAAAGCCGGATATTTTAAAAATATATGAAGCGGATCAGGATGAAAATATCGATATACCCGCTGAGAAAATCAATTTGAGTATGCAGGAATCCGAGCTGACTATCGGAAAGGTAAACCGAGTTACGGCGGAAATCCTGCCCGCAGACCATACGGATAAGATCGTATGGAGCAGCAGCGACCCGGAGATAATATCTGTCGATCAATACGGCGCAGTACTGGCGAATTATCCGGGAAGCGCGACGATCACGGCCGCTACTGAAGACGGAAGCGTTTTTGCGGAAATAGAGCTTACGGCGACGGCGACTATAGAGAGAGTGTCTCTCAGCGCGTCGAGGCTGTATATGTCCGTCGGAGAGAGTCAAAAGATCGAGGGCGTCGCGGAATATACTGACGGAAGCTCGGGTACTGTCAGATTCGATTCCAGCGATCCGGAGGTCGTAGAGGTGGACGCCGACGGCAACGTCACAGCGGTCTCGGAGGGCGAGGCTACAATTGTGGCGACGTCGGAAAACAGCCTTGTAAGGGGATATTGCGAGGCGTATGTAAGTCCTTATGTCGAGACCGAAGCTTCGTCGGTCGTTTTGGAACCTAAAGAGGCGGAGATCAAAATATATGACGTCTTAGACTTAAACGCCGCGCTCGAGCCGCAGGGTTGTTCGGATACGATTACATGGAGCTCGTCGGACAACAGCGTCGCCGAGGTATTTTCGGGAAAAGTCAGAGGAATTTCCGAGGGTAGCGCCGTTATTACCGCGACAGCCGGAAGCGGCGCGTCTGATACGGCGGTTATCAATGTCGTAATGCCCGACGAGGTGGGCAAAGCGGCGGAAGCGATCGGCAAGATACCGGAAATCATCGGTACGGATACAAAAGAAACAATCGACGGCGCGGCCGAGGAGTACGAAGCTCTGTCGGCTCAGTATCAGCTTTTGGTCGGACAGGACCTGAAAAATAAATTGGACGACGCTAAGAAAGTATTAAACGCCGCGCAGCTGATAAGCGAACTTCCCGAGGCCGAAGAGATCGCGCTGACGGACGAGGATGCGGTAAATGAAGCGAACAGAGCGTACATAATGCTTTACGAGGATAGGCAAAAATTACTCGATCCGGAGCTTAAATCCAAATTAAATGCCGTTTTAAAGCAGTTTAACGCGCTTAAGACTGAGCATGACCAAGAGGAACAAGAAAAAGAGGACGCCGCTAAAGCGCAAGAAGTTACGGAGTTAATAAACGCTTTGCCGGAAACGGTTACAATAGACGATTCGCAGCAAATATTTCATGCAAAGACCGCGTATGATTCGCTGACGGATAGTCAAAAAAGCATGGTTGACGATGCGGCGGTCGAAAGATTAAATGAAAAATATGATCGGCTAATGGAACTATTTAATCCGTCGCCAACTGCGACGCCGATTCCAACGCAGACGCCCGAGCCAACTGAGACTCCGGCTCCTACGTCAACGCCTGAACCTACGGCGACTGCAACGGCGGCTCCGACAGAAGCGCCAACAGCGACGTCGACTCCAACGTCAACACCCGAGCCCACGGCGACGCCTGAACCAACGGCGACGGCTCCAACATCTACGCCGACAGCAACGGCTACAGCAACACCAATGCCGACGCAGACGCCCGCGCCAACAGCAACAGCAGCGCCAACTGCGACAATAGAGCCGACGGCAACGCCGGACGCTACAGCAACGACGGCTCCAACCGAAGAGCCAACGCCTACAGCGACTGCAACTGCAACACCCGAGCCCACGGCGACTATAGAACCGACAGCGACGCCGGGCGCAACAGCAACGGCTACGGCGACAATAGAGCCAACGGCGACGCCAATCGCGACGGCAACGGCCGCTCCGACAGAAGCACCTACGGCGACGCCGACAGCGACGGCAACTGCGGCTCCTACAGACGAGCCAACGCCGACTGCGACTGCAACCGCAACGGCTGCGCCAACGGAAGCTCCGACGGCAAGTCCTACGGCGACCGCGATCCCAACGCAAACGCCTGAGCCAACGGCTACTGCGACGCCCACGTCAACGCCCGAACCTACGGCGACTCCGGATCCGGATTGGTCGGTTTCGGAAATTGAAAACGGGGCGATAATCGTAACGGCTCCGACGGATACGTCTACGGGAGAGGAAAACTATCTTTACGTCGCTGAATATATCGACGAGGGTATTCTTGAGGATATAGAGATATTCAGATTCACGACCGAAGCTGACAGGACGGAGTATGTTTTTGAACCGAATAGGATAGTCGAGGACGAACACGTTCGTATTATGCTTTGGGATTGCGCTATGAGGCCGCTTATCTAAGGAACTAATAACTACGCAAGAACAAGAATATAAATGATTTTAAAGCGGATCGCCGAGGGTTTTACGGCGGTCCGCTTTTGATTTCGGACATGTAATAATATCCATAAGTTTAGCATAAAATTAACTAATACTAAACTTAGGATGTGTTGTTAATGTTTTACGCGATCAAGAAAAATACTTTGATTTTTGCGGTTTGCGCGGCGGCGCTTATAATAGCCGCTTCTATCGTTATGATCAAAAATTTTACGCAGTCTCCGACCGAGTATGAACAGAGCGCGGCGACGTCGGCCGAGAGCGGCAGGGTTATACTTATCGACGCCGGACACGGCGGTATTGACGGCGGCGCGTCGGTGGACGGAGTGTTGGAGAAGGATATTAATTTAAAAATAGCGTCGATTTTAAGCGATTATATAAATATAGGCGGAGACTGCGCCGTTATGACTCGGGAGAGCGACGTATCTCTGGGAAAAGAAAGCGGCGATACCGTCAGAGGGCAAAAGCGGAACGATTTAAAGGCCCGGGTCGATATGATGGGGTCGACCGGCGCGGATATCATGGTCAGCATACATATGAATAAGTTCGAGCAATCCCAATATAGAGGCGCGCAGGTAATATACGCCGAGAACGTTGAAGACAGTATGTATCTTGCCGAGAGTATCCAGACGGCGCTAAGAGAAATCGATCCTGAGAACGAGAGACAGATCAAGAAAAACGAGACCGGAGTGTATCTGCTCAAAAACGCGACGATCCCGTCCGTCATAGTTGAATGCGGGTTTATGTCTAATCCGGAAGAACTGAGTTTATTGCAAAGCGAGGAGTATCAAAAAAAGATCGCCATGTCGATTTACAAGGGAATAGAGCGGTATTATAGTTCAGCAAACGAAAGCGGTGGAGCGGCGAATGATCTTGGTTCGCAATAATAGCCGCGCCTCGAGCTTTTGGATACATTATATATAATTAAGATCTGTTTATAACATAACAAAAAAGAACGCTTGCGATTGGAGTTGCAGCGTTCTTGTTATTATATGGTCGAAAATATGAGACCTGATCACATACCTCGACATACTGCGCTGTGTATATACGGCGTATAAACGCGTTTTGACGCTGCGCGCATATGTAAGGACCGCGGCTAATTGACGGTCAGCTCGATCGGATCTTCAAGCGGTGAGAGAGATTCGAGACTCTCCCATATAAAAAGTTTAAGCGTCGGGTTTTCGCCCGCGTCGATATTCACGGTTATTTTTTGCTCCTCGTCATTCTTAGCGGAGTAATCGATCGTTTTAATATCTCTGACGCAGTTTGCTTCGGCGTCCGCATACGCCGCGAGGACTATCTTAGCGTCGGTAATGTCGTAGCCGGTGTAATTGGATACTAAAAGCTCGAACGCGTACCCGCCGTCGGCCTCTTCGGTAACGGAAGAGATCTTCGCGTCTATATACAAGTACCAAAATTCAAGGTTGTTTGCCTCGGCGTATTCCTCGGCGCAAGAACCGCCTCTCCCGATTATAGTTATGTCGTAATTTTCAATGCCAAACGCGTTGTCTGCTATAGATTTAACGTTGGGCGGGATCGTAACGCGGGCGCGGCAATTTGCAAACATACTGTCGCCGATCGAGCTTAGCCCTCTCCCGATTTTTATGTTTTCGAGATTGGAACAATCGGCGAACGCTCCTATCCCGGTGTTTTTTACGCTGTCAGGAATTTCTAACGCTTTCAGCGCTACGCAGTTTGCGAACGCATAGTCGCCGATATTTACGACGCCGTCCGGAATAGTTACGCCGTCCAGCCATTCGCAGTCATAAAAGGCGTAGTCGGCTATCGTCGCGGTTCCCGGTCTTATCTCTCTTGATTCGTATATGACGTATGGAAAATCCGTGTTATCCCTACATTCGATCAGGCAATTGCCTATGTAGAGCAGTGAATCGCTCCAATTATCATCATTGTTATAGTACGCGGTGTTGGCGAAAGCCGATCTGCCAATATCGGATACGCTGTCCGGGAGTTCGATCCAATCGAGTTTTTCGCAGGCCGAAAAAGCGCCGTCGCCTATGGATACTACGCCGTCTTCTACGGTCAAGCTCTCGAGGCCGCAGTAATAGAAGGCTTCGCCGCCTATTGTTCTGACGGAGGACGGAATAGTTATATCCGTTAAGGAGCCGCACTGCACAAAAGCGCCGTCGCCTATGTATTTGATATTTTGCGGGAGTTGGATACCGGAAAGTTTACCGCACCCAAAAAACATTCCCGTACTAACGCCGGGCAGTCCGGTTCCGATTTGCGCGTTTTCGAGAGCCGAGCACGATCTAAAAGCGTATTCTCCGACGCGTTCGACGCTGTCCGGGATCGTTATATCGTAAGGTTTGCGCAGCCGTAAAACGCGTGATCGGCGATCGACCTCGTATCCGGTCTTATCTCATAGCCGCCGCTTATCCCGATGTCCGCTTGGATCAAGCAGTCGCCGATATACAAAACGTCGTCGGTCCAGTTTGCCGGGTCTTTATAATACGCGGTACCCGCAAAAGCGGATTCGCCTATATCGATCGCTCCGCCGGGAAGAATTATTTCAGAGAGGTCGGTACATGAACTAAACGCGCGTTCGCAAATTTCGGTAACGCTTTCGGGTATGGTTATGCTCTTCAACGCCGGACATGATGAAAAAGAGAGTTTGCCGATATACGTAAGGCCGGAGCCGAACTCGACGTCGGCGAGCGAGGAGCAGTCTTCAAAAGCGCCGTCCTGGATCTCGGCCGCGCCGTCGGGGATCTTTATAACGGTCAAACTGTCGCAATTCCAAAACGCGTTTTCTCCGATAGAGGTCACAGGCGTGTCTTGGATACTATCCGGTATCTCTAATTCGATCGGGGAGCCGGTATATCCGCTTATGGTCGCTTCGCCGTCGTTTATCGCGTATATTAACGCGCAATCCGCGTCCGGGATGGAATAGGTAAAATTGAGCTTGCTGAGCAGAACCGAATTGTTTTCGCCAATATTTAGGTTATTCCAGCGATCGTGTCCGGCGTTATAGATCGCTCTGTCCAGCCGGCCGCAATTTTCAAAGACCTCGGAGCCTATATCTGTCACTCCGCCGCCGATAGTAACGCCGATCAATTGAGAATTATCGTAAAAAGCCCTGTCGCCTATACTCACTACGCTGTCGGGAATAATTATCCTCGGCGCGAGCGAGCATGAACGAAACGCGCTTTCGCCTATATATTTAACTCCTTCGGGGATAGCGGCGCTTCTGAGATAGGAGCAGCCGTAGAACGCGTAGTCGCCTATGCGTTCAACGCTGTCCGGAATCGTTATCCCACTGAGTTTTTCGCAATTGTAAAAGGCGCGGTCGCCAATAGAGGTAACGCTGTCGGGAATTTCTATGCTTTCAAGATCGTTTAGCTCTGAAAAGGAATTGGCGCCTATGGATACGACCGGCGATCCATTTATCTCGGACGGTATTTGGACAGATACGGCGTCTTCACTGCAATCCGTTATTTCTATTCCATAGGGATATATTTGATAACTTAAATATTCATATGAGCCGTATGAAACGGAGCTTTGATCCAAATTTATTTGAACGAGGCTAATATCTTTGGCGTCCTGAGCGGCCGCTGCGCCTACGGAAGGGATCAGCGCGGTCGTCAAGGTAAAACTACATATGATTTTTACTATATTTTTTGATATTTTCATAATAACCCTCCACCGTAATAATTTATAATATTATAACATGTTTTAGATATATATGTCAAATAAAAATGACAACTTATGTTTAGTGTTGCTGTAAAATATTGAATTTTCGATAGAGATACTATTGTTTTTTAGTTATAAATGCTTTTTTTGTTATAGTAATAGCGGAATCTATTATTATCTTACGTTTAAGTTTAAGCCCATATATAAAAAATACGTCTTAAACGCCGCGCTGGCGCTTAAGACGCAACTAATAGGAGTTTTAACAGCGTCCGATGTAATTTGGATCACAGCGGAAACTGCTTAGTTAACAGTTTTATTGGTTAATATAGTTATAAAAACCGTTGAGCATTTGAGCCGCCTGCGCTCTTGTAGCCGTAGCCTGAGGAGCGAACGTACCGTCGCCCATACCGTTGATTATTCCTATCTCAACCAGAGAATAGACCGCCAGTTTTGCGTAATCTCCGATCTCAGCGTCGTCGCTGAAAGAACCTGTCGACGACGGGTTGGGGCTTCCAAGCGCTCTGTAGATGATAACGGCCATATCCTGACGGGTGATGTTCTGACCGACGCCGAACGTGCCGTCCTCAAAACCGGTTATAAGGTTGTTGTTTGCCGCCGCAGCTACGAAAGGCGCGTACCACTCGCCCGCTACAACGTCGCTGAAACTTGAAGTCGCCGAATCGTTTACGGTGTATCCCATGCACATAACGATCATCTTAGCAAACTGTTCGCGGGTTACGTTGTCGTTTGGAGCGAACGTGCCGTCGCCCATACCGTTGATTATTCCAAGGCTTGCAAGGTGATTTATAGCTTCCTGAGCCCACTCAACGTCGCCTAAGTCGGTGAATCCGGTCGTTGTTCCGGGAGCCGCGGTCGGAGTAGTCGTTCCATTATCTGTGGTTCCGCCTGTGCTTCCGCCCCAGCCGTTGCCTGTTCCGCCGCTGCTGTAGCTGTTAGAAGAAGTGTAGGCTATAACTGTGATAGAACCGCCAACCGAATAATCCGCTACTTCGCTCGGCGAGAGCGTGAGTCTGTTGTTGCTGAACATTCCCGAACCGACGTTACTGCCGTTGACGGTTACTCTGTTTATGTAATATCCGTTGCTTACCGCGAAGGTTATTATCAGGCTGTCCTCGCCGTTAGGTTCGATATCGCTAACGGTCGTGTTTGTCGAGCTGGAGTTGTGGCTGACCAGACCCGACACGCTTACGCTTGATATACCGTTGTTTGTCGTTATATAAAGGTTGAATATTTCGCCGTCGCCGCCCGTCATATCCAATATTTTATTTTCAACGATCTCCAGGGCGTCGTCAACGTCAATCTGAGCCGATACGACAGAGTTCCTTGCGTTTTCAATAGCCGAAGGAGAAGACGTGTCGGAATCTAAATAATTCTCAAGAGTCGTCGTTCTTTCAACGAGGATCTCCAAAGCGTCCTCAGTATCGGAAATATATCCTCTCAGCTCCGTACGATCTTCGGATGAATAGTCGGTGTTCGACGCGTATCTGTTCTCATATGTGCTGAGTCTGTTTGCGACCGCGGTATTCTGTCTGTTAGCCGATTCAAGCACGTCGCTTGCGGTCATAGCTTCAGTTTCTCCCGAAACGATTATATTGTATGCCGGCATATCGAAAGTTACAGTGAAATCCTCGCCGAGCGTTTCGCCGCCTGAGATATCGACGTTATCAGCAGCTAATTCAACGGAACTGATTTCTGCAACTTCAGCCGTAGCTTCGGGTTTTTCCGTGGTCTCCGGCTCTGTTGTAGCTTCCGGCTCCGCCGTAGTCTCAGGTTCTGTCGTAGCGTCCGGATCCGCCGTTACTTCCGGTTCGGTAGTAGCCTCTGGTGAAGAGGTAGCTTCCGGTTCGTCCGTAGCCTCGGGCGAGGAAGTCGCTTCTGCAGGAGTATAGTAAACGCTTGTGAACTTATATCCGCGCTGCGCCGTACCCTCGACCGTTATCTCGGTTCCTTCAGGAGCTCTGGTCGGCGAAACTTCGAGGTTCGCGTTATCGGGATCGTCTACGGTTATTGTGTAGTTCTGACCCGACGGAGCCGAAGTAGCCGTAGGAGCTGAAGTCGCTTCCGGTTCGCTTGTAGCTTCAGGTTCTGTAGTAGCCTCCGCGTCGGCGGTCGCTTCCGGATCGGTCGTAGCGTCCGGTTCCTGAGTACTTTCAGCCGTTTCTGTCGTCTCTGTTGTTTCTGTGTTAGCTTCTTCTGCGATAGTCGTTTCGCTATCGCCTGCGCCCGCGTTTTCAGCGAACGCCGACATTGGCAAAGTGAAAACGATCATGCACAGCGCCAGAAGAAGCGCGATGCTTTTTAAATTTTTCATCAATAATCCTCCATATTATTTATATAATTGATTTAATTTATTTTTTTCATTTTAATTTTCTTCCCGGATAAACATAGGGAAGAAGTCGACGCGCGGCTCGAGGAACTTGAACTTATGTCCCGGTTCGACGAAGTCGCTTATCTTATCGAAGATCCTGTCCCAGCTCCAGAACTCGTCGCTTATGTTCATATAATCAAGCAGCATTTCAGTTCCTTTGGGGGCTACCGGGTGCATAAGAACCATAGCCGTTCTTACCATATGCAGAGTATTGGTAAGAATTTGATTTCTCAGCTCGCTATGCGCCGGGTCGCCTTCCTTTTCCATTTTATCGGCGACCGCGATATTCTTAGCCCAGTATTTATTGGCGTCTCTTATATAGCTGTCCATAAGGCTCATGACCGTATGGAATTCAAACTTGTACATCGCGTGTTCGTACTTCAAGATAGTCTCCTTAGAACTGTGGAGAACGTCTTCCGATACTTCGCCTTCGGGTAGAGCACCGTCGTTGTACTTTTGCAAAGTATAGAAGCAGGAACGCGCTACGCGGTTGAACACGTTTGAGAGCAGTTTGCCTTCCTTCTGGACCGGGTCTGCGTCTTTTTCGCCCGCGGTCGGGTTGAGCGGCTTCGGCTGGAAGCTCACGCTCTTCATGCTGAGTCCGAGACTCAGGAAATGCGCCCTTAAATGCTCTGCCGAGTAGTAGTCGAGAAGTTCTTCAGCCATAGGCGGTTTGATATCGCCGCTGCTGCTCGCTTTTTTATTCAAAAACAGTATATGGTTATTCGCTACCAGCGTCGGAAGCGTGAGCTGTCCGTCCTTTGGCTTGGTCGTAAGGTTATCCTTACCCTGAGTCGCCATAAACATCGCCATTTCGGCTATGCCGTAGAAGTAGATGTTATCCTGCCCAATGAACTGGTACACCTTGGCGTCCTCGCTCATCCAGTACTTCTTCCATTCGTCGTCCGGCGCGCCTTGTTGTTTTAAATATGTTTTTGTAAACGATATAGGAGCCCAGAGCGATTCCGGCCATACCCAGATAGTGAGTCCTTCCTCGCCGTCTAAAACGGGAGCGGGAACGCCCCATTCTATGTTTCCGGTAAGCCTGAACGGAACGAGCGTTTTTCCCGCGCGGAAACGGATCCCGTTTTCGTTCAGGAGATTTTTAGCCGCTTCGCGGTCGTCCAGATCTTTGAATATCAGCGAGAACGAGGTCTTGTTTTCCTCCGTATCAAGCTCGTGCTCGGGAAGCTCCGCTTTAAGTCCTTCGTACGTCTCGAAGAAATCGTTCTTTACATATAATATAGGCGGAAGCATAAACTCCTTTATGGTGGCGCTGACAAGCGGCCGCACGTCGTCCGATTCTTCAAGCTCGCCGACGTATTTTTTAAGCAGGTCGCTGAACTTCGTCAGGTCGATATACCAATTTGCAACGTCGCGCATCTCGGGAGTCTCGCCTGTGAGCGTGCTTTTCGGATCGATGAGGTCGGCGGGCATATACTGATGTCCGAGCGAACACTCGTCGGCGTAAGCTTTGTCCGACTGACACTTATCGACAGGACATTTTCCGACAACCTGGCGGCCGTTTAAGAACTGTCCCGCTTTAGCGTCGTAAAACTGGGAAGTTACCAATTTTTCCAGGAATCCATTTTTGTACCAAAGCTCCATCAGCTCGGCGCTGACCTTAGCGTGGATATCCTTGCTCTCGCCGAGTCCCGAAGCCGCGAACAGGTTCAGGCTTATGTCGTAATCGCTGAGCGTCTGTTTTTGGCTTTCATGGTTTTGTCTTACGAAGTCCTCGATACTGCCGCTGAATTCGCCGCTCTCTTTAAGCTTGCGATAGCTTTCGACGATCGGCGAGCCGTAACAGTCGGTGCCGCTGACGAATATGACGTTTTCTTTACCGATCCTGTCTCTCAGGAATCTCGCAAGTACGTCCGCCGGAACGAACACTCCGCCCACGTGCCCGAAGTGCAGTTTTTTATTGCCGTAGGGCATGCCTCCGGTGATCACCGCGCGTTTCGGAAACGCCGGTCTGGGTATATCGAATACGCTCGCCTTTTTTGGCCTGTTGTAGCCGTTTCTATCATTTTTCATCGCTGCCATTTGCCGCCTCCTGCCAAAGTTCATATGATCTCTATTTTATGGCCAATTTTAATAATACCATATAAATATAAATAAATTCTTACGTTTTTATAAATTTAATATTTCATATCAGTTAAAAACGCCGCAGATAACGCTGTTTATTTGTTTTATACCCCATACTTGTCAATTTGGGGAATTATTTCCCCAAGGGTTTAAAGATTTGATTCCATCCCTCAAGGCCGCGCGAACGATCGAACCGTTTTATCGGCCGAGCGCGGTATCGGCGGTCGGGATTTCTAATTAAGAGCGTTCTCTATCCGCTTTCTCATTCTGTCCTCGCCTATTATGTGGATGATCTCCCATAGGTCGGGGGAGTTTGTCCTGCCGGTCAGGGCTACGCGGATAACCGAACTGACGTCGCTTATGCTGCCTTTATACATATCGGGATTCTTTTTGTAATCCTTAGGCTTTACCGCGTATCCAAGCTCGGCGGTTATATCTCTTACCTTCTGGAACCACGCGGAATTGTCGTCCGAGTAATCGAAGGTTTCCAAATACTTTTCGAGTATTGCCTTTTTGTCCTCGTCCGAAACATTTTCCGGGAAATCGTCCTCTATTTTAAACGTCTCGTCAAAATAGAAGGAGATGAACTCCGTCGCCTGCTTCCAGTTGGTCAGATCCTTTCTCGGTCTCGCCGCGTGTCTGCCGACGTCCAGAACTTTTTCGGTATACTCTCTGTCTCTGGTGAACAGCTCGTAGAATTCGGGATTATATTCCTTTAGCCAGTCCGCAAATTCAGCGTATATATCTTTGACGTCTGTAGCGAGCAAAATGTTCCGGCTTACATCCTCAAATTTCATAATATCAAAGAGCGCGCCCGAATTACTCATCTTATCCAAGGTAAATTCAAAGTCGTTCGCGTCCGCGCCGGGGTTCGCGATACGCCACTCCTCGTAGTTTGAGTTAAGCACCGTCAGCAGATATTCCCAAACCGCCGCGGGCGAATAGCCCTCGGCGCGGTAATATTCGAGACCAAGCTCCGGATCTTTGCGCTTTGAAAGCTTTCTCTTCGTATCGCCGTCCATCTTCATAAGCACCGCGGTGTGACAGTAGATAGGACGTTCCCAGCCGAACGTATCGAACAGCTGAACGTGTATCGGCAGAGTAGAGAGCCATTCTTCGCCCCTTATAACATGAGTCGTTCTCATCAGGTGGTCGTCTATAACGTGAGCGAAGTGGTATGTGGGTATCCCGTCCGACTTCAGCAGGACGAAATCCTGATAGTTTTCCGAGACGTTCAGTTCGCCTCTGATCCCGTCGAAGACCTTAACGTGATTCTCTTCTTTTCCGTTTGAACGGAATCTTAAAACGTATTCCTCGCCGGCGTTTATCCTTTTCTCGATCTCGTCGTACTCTGCGTCTCTATATTTAGCCCACTTGCCGTAATAGCCGAAGTTCTGTTTTGAGCGCGTCTGTTCCTCGCGCATTTGGGTCAGTTCCTCCTCGGTGCAGAAGCACGGATAGGCGAGCCCCATCTGAACCAATTTCTTAGCGAAGCATTGATAGATATCTTTTCTCATTCTCTGTCTGTAAGGCCCGTAGGCGCCGTTGTCGGCGTCCGGATCGGCCGTCGCGCCCTCGTCGAAGCGTATGCCGAAGAAATCCATAGCCGATATAACGAGATCGACCGCGCCTTCTACTTCGCGTTTCGCGTCGGTGTCTTCTATTCTGAGATAAAAAATACCGCCGCTCTGATGAGCGAGACGTTCGCCGATTATCGCGTTATATAGGTTACCGAGATGTACGAAACCGGTGGGGCTGGGACCTATTCTCGTAACCTTGGCGCCGCTCGGTAGATCGCGCGGCGGATATTTTTCCTCATAGTATTCGGGCGTCTTGTCGATATCCCCAAATAACAGTTCAGCGAGCTTATTGTAATCCATAATAGCGTTTCTCCTAAAAATAAATTCTAAATTGCCGATCTGTTTATCTTTCATGTTAATAAACGTTTGTATGACAATTTTTTTAATTTATATATTTTACTATCTTTTTTATAAAAAGTCAATACTCCGCGGCTTTGCGGCGCGTGAATCTGAGTAGAGGCTTCAAGCCGATATC
This sequence comes from Clostridiales bacterium, assembly GCA_019419865.1. Classification (GTDB taxonomy): domain Bacteria; phylum Bacillota; class Clostridia; order Monoglobales; family Monoglobaceae; genus Roslinia. The sequence continues at coordinate 21,376 of JAHZIG010000007.1, forward strand.
GAGGAATAATTTGATTTTAGCTATTGTTTTTAGTCGTAATATAAGTTTTTTATTGTATTTTAGCACAAATTTTATACGTTTATGTTGAAATATTTTTAAGCGGCAATTCCGCAGCTATTGTTAATTAAGCTGCGGAATGTTATGTTGCATTTAAAATATAAATAACAGTTGACGTTATTTAATCGTCAGGCTCCGTAGTTTGCGGCGACGGCGAAGGAGACGGAGAACTCTCAGAATCGTCCGAGTACGTCTCGTCGATGGGAGCCGATCCGCCTGATGCGGATCCCGGATCCGGCGCGCTTTCGAGAATAGAAGAAGACCCGACCGTTTCCGATTCGGCGGAGCCGGAAGAACCCTGCGCGGAACCGCCGCCCGCTCCCCCGCCTAAAGAACCTCCTGAAGAGGTCCCGCCGGACGCGCTTGAAGCGGAGCCGCCGCCTGAGGAACTTACGGCAGGATCGGAGTCGCCTGAGTTTGAGGATTCAGGAATCGAGCTGCCGGAAAAAATTGAAGAATCGTCGGATGCGGCGCTTGCGCCGCCGCTCATAACCGGAGGTCCGTAGTCGTCGTACGAGCTTTCAGATTGATCCGACTCGTCCGAGCCGCCGGTTGACGGGGAGGTCGATCCGGACGTTTCGTAAGCCGACGTATCCGCGGCGCTTTGAGCGCTGTTTTCGGCTTGCGGCCGAGCGTCGTTTTGGCTTGATTGGTCGGCCGAGGAATTAGAAGCGGAGGCCTGGGCGGCGGAGCCGGAACCCGTTTCGGAATGCGTCGAGCCGTCAGAAGTCGCTGCGGACGAATCGGAAACCGAGGAGCGAGACGCTGGGGAGGAGGCGTTTAAATCGGGCGTTCGGCCTGCGTCCGACGAACCGGAGAAGTTTTCCGCGCCGTCCGCATTCCGAGCGTTTGCCGGGTCGGAATCCGGTCGCGGATTAATCTCGTCGGGCGTCGACTCGAATTGCGGCAAAGCCGTTTCCGGCGTTTCCGTCTGAGAAATAGAGTCCGAGGAGGACGGAACGTCTAAAGGTTGCGCTTGATCGAGGTTCATAAAGCTAAAATAGCTCGACGATATGATAACCAGCGCAAGGCATGCGGCGAGACCTGAGACGCGTTTTATATAAAACATTTTTTGTATTTTTTTGTTTTTGTCGGCGAGCGCTTTGTCCAATATCTTCCGCTTTGATTCGTCCGAAAGGGTTATTTTGTCCATCGCTTTTTTATAACCGTTATTCAAAGTCATAGTCCTCCTTTAATATTTTTTTAGCTGAAGCCGCGCTCGATGCAATATCGAACGCACAGTAGATTCGCGCTTGCCAATAAAATGAGATATTTCCATTGTTTTGTAGCCCTCGTAGTAGTACAGATGAACGACTATCCTGTATTGCTGAGGCAGGCTCATGACCGCCTGCATGATCGTACTGTCGCTGTCGTAACCGTCGCTTTCCGCGCTTTCGGGGATATCGTCTATAGAGCATGTATTTTTGTTCCAAAATAGCTTGAGTTTGTTTTTGCAGACGTTTATTGTCGCGCGTATAAACCAAGCTTTTTCGTGTTCGTCGCTTTCAAATGAAAGGTTCTTCTCGAATACTTTAATAAATACGTCCTGTACCGCGTCCTCTGAATCCGGGATGTTTTTTAGGTATGAAAAGGCGAGCCGCAGACACATGTCTCCGTATTTTTCAATAAGACGTTCGGCGTAATCGTTTGTAACCATGCCCGGCGACCCTCCCCAGTTTGAAATATTTGATCGGCGTCTAAAGCCGCAGGACGAATTCGCGGCTTAATATAGACGTTTTTAGCTTGTTAATAGTTCCGTAACTTGTATATCGCGTGTGAAATTTTAGTTAAGCGCGCTTTAACCATATGATTATAGCGCCGTTACTTTATATTTTCAATAATTAAAATAATGTCCGCTTCGGAAAGTCCGGCGTCCGAAGATATTGAAAAGGCGTATTCGCCATTGTTCCAGACCGCGCCGCGGATAAGTCCGCCGTCGCGTCTAAGCTCGACGTCGGCGCCGTTTACCGATACCGTTTTTATGTCGTCGTAGACGTTATAGTCTCCGCTGATATCGCCGTCGTCCTTAGCGGTTCTGTATGATATACGGTTTTCGTCTTTAGCGTAGTCGAGCTGTAAAAGACTTTCGCCTATGGTGTAAACGGCGGTCTGAGCGTATCCGTCGGGAATTACTGAAGGGATCGCCGCGTCAAAACCGAGCGCTTTTTCGGCTTCTTCGGTCGAAGCGTATTCCGCATATGGACTCGGGATCTGCGTTTTTGTATCTTGAGAGGTTATGTATATCGTATTCCCAATGATATTTACCGCGTCCGGATCTGATAATAGCAAAGAGAACAATTCCACCGGAACATATGTAACGCCGTTTACCGTCTCGGCGGCCGCGCCGAGCGATTCGGGCGCCGACATGCCTATCGCTTTGGAGCTCGCCGTATAATAGCTGTCCGCGCCGAGATAGACGGTCGTGTTTACCTCGCCGTTATCAAGGAACACGCTTTCCTCCGATTCGTTCCATATTACTTCAAAACCGAGAGCTTCGCCTATGAGACGCAGCGGCGCCATAGCGACGCCGTTTTTTGAGTATATCGTCGTACCGTTTAGATCGAGCGACGAGTTGTCTACGATGATTTGGCATTCTGCCGCGCCGGACGTACAAGCTTCTCCTGCCTCGGCCGCAGAGACGGACGCGAAGGTTGACGCGGCGATTATTCCGCTTAATATAATAGAACATATTTTATTTGATTTCATGATATTTTCCTCCTTAAGATGGTATATAATAAAACGTTTGTAACTGAGGTCCTCATATATATTACAACTCAGGGTCGTAAATTGTTGCAGTATTATCAAATAATTCCGAAATTTATTAAATTTGTTTTTAATACGGCCTGAGTAATGGAAAATGTTGAGACAAGTAAAAACGGCATACAGTTTTTCTATATGCCGTAAGAGATTTATATTTAATTTTTTATTATCCGAATATAAAATATAACGCGGAGGCCTATAAAGCCGGCAGAATAAACGCGTCTATAGATTTAATTTTTTCTCCGGCAGACGCCTTGTGTAATACGTCATAGCGGCGGCGACAAAAATCGCGGTGAGCGCTTCGGTAATAGGCATTGCAAACCAGATCGAATCGGCTCCGGCGATCGCGGGAAGAGCGGCTATGAGTATTCCGCTTATTACCAGCCCTCTCGCTACTGAAACGGTAAAGGAGGCGTAGGGTTTCATAAGCGCCTGGAAGTAGTAGGTCGAGAAGATGTTTAGCGGCAGCAGGAGAAAGGAGAGCGCGTACGTTCTTATAATATTCGGCGCCGTCGCAAGGATTTCCGGAGTCGGATCCATGAATATTTTTACAAACGCGAGAGGGAAAGCGAGGCAAGCGATCGTCCATATAAGGCTGAAAAACGCCGTCGCTCCCAGGGAATATTTAAGTACTTGCTTGATCCTGCCGCCAAGCTCCGCGCCGAAGTTCATCGATATTATAGGCTGCGCGGCTTGACCGACGCTGTAGGCGCAGCATTGGACGAACGTGCTTATATTGACGATTACTCCGTAGACGGACAGAGCGTTCGCGCCTAAATACTTCATTATTTGACGGTTGAACAATATAGTCAGGATCCCCATCGCTACGTCTATAAAGAATGTGGAGAAGCCGTTTACCGAAATATTGACGAGTTTTTTGAATATTCGCGTTGGGCGCGTAAGCCTTAGCGTGTTTCGTTTTGTGAAGAAATGCGAGAGCATTGTGATAAACGTGATCGCCGCGCCTATTGCGGTCGCGAGACCCGCGCCCCACGCGCCCGTATCGAATGTGAAAACGAATATGTAATCCCCGAACACGTTGAATATGCCGCCGGCTAAAACCGCAGCCGTCGCAAGCGCCGGGTTTTTGTCGTTTCTTAAAAATGCGGCGAGCGCCTGATTGAACAGAAACAGCGGCAGAACGAATTTTATCGGTTCGATATAGCGTTCGGCAAGGGGTAAAAGATCGCCCTGAGCTCCGAAAAATATCAGTATTTCCGTATCGAAGAATATGAACGCGAGCCATACCGCGACGGATAAAACTATTGAGCCGATAACGGACGCGGTGAAATACTCCTCGGCGTGTTTTGAATCGTTTTCGCCGCGGCCTTTTATGGAACTAAAGATAACCGAACCGCCTATTCCCATGAGCAGGCCGAGGCTGTAGATTATGTTCCAGACCGGAGCGACCGCGGCGAGCGCCGCTGTTCCGTTGGGGCCGTGATACTGTCCGACCATCGCCATGTCGACGATGGAATAGATCGACGTGATGAGCGAACTGCCGAACGCCGCCGCCAGATATTTAAAGTATATGTTTTTTACGTTGCATTTTAAAAAATCCATACGCGTCCCTCCTAAAGATCGTTTATATAAAACAAAGAGCCGGATAAGAATAACAGACGTCTCAGCCTGTAGCCTTATCCGGCTCGTCATTTCCTACGAATGACTCGCCCTCCGAGCAAGCTTTTATATTATAACAACAGATTTGTTTAATGTCAAGCGGTACGATCGACGCGGCGGACGGCTTTTATATTATTGTATACTCCGTGTTACGAATTTGTCAAAAATATTACTTGTGTAATTATCGATATATATGTTATAATACTAAAGATATATTTGCTATTTTTAGTAATTAGAGGCTGAGTTGCAGCTTGTTATTGATATAATCGATAATATTAAGAATCATTTTAGACGGGTGGAGTAACAGATGTTTGGGTTTAGTTATATAGCAAAAAGGATAGCGCCTTATCTTATAATTTTTACGGTTGCGTTTTCGAGCGTTTTTAGCGGAGTCGCTTTTGCCGAGAATGAGACTCCGAACGCGGAGGAGACGGAGAGCTCGTCGAACGCGGAAAAGACTTATACCGATATAACCTCGCAGCTCAGTATGGAGCGCCGAAGAGAGCTGAGCGACTATCTTTGCAGATTCGGGGCCTGCTATACTACCGATTTCGAGGGTGAGAAAGGCGGCAAGGTCAGGTTCGACGAGGGCTGGAGCGATATCATGTCGGAGATAATCTGGTGGCAGTATTTGGCCTATAGCAAGAGCGACAGAGAAAATCCGAACGCGCCGATATACGGGAACCTTAAGCTGGTAACCCCCGAGACGCTGAGGCAGTGCGTAAAGGATACTTTCGACGTGAACGAGACCCCGTCCGCGGTCAGAGCGGTTGCGGACAGTTATTATATAGATCATTCGGACGGCAATTACCATCCGCCGCAGCAGGATCCGAGCGGAACTATGTGGACGCGCTCGCCCGAGAGCTGTAAGATACAGTATGTTGTAAGGCTGGAAAATGGCGATCTTCTCGTCCAATATATCCCGGAATATCTAAAATCCGCGGAGGGAATGCACAGCGGTTCTCTGTACTATGCAAAGCTCAGAGAAGCTTCGAACGATTTCGGATACGTAGCCTACGAGATAGGAACGATATCCGCTTTGGACGACGAATACGTCGATATGGGCTTTATCGAGGACGCCCAAAACGGAGCGCGCGCGGTCTCAAATATCGAGTTCGACTACGAACGCTTTAAAACTTTCGGCGAGCTGGAGGAGTACGACGCGTATTTAAGAGAGGTTATTTCGAGTCTTGGCGGAGAACTTCCTAACGGTCCGGGCGTGAACGATATAGCGGCGTACATATCTGCCGCTTGCTCAAGATTATCCAAGGTAGAGCTTAAGGCGGAGAACAACTTTGCCGAGATAACGCCCAATACGATCGGCGACGGCGCCGAAGCCGCCGAGGCGGCGAGCGAGCGTTTGTGGGATACCGCTTCTGAGTTCGGCGTGCGGCCGAATAAGACCATAACCGTGCCTATTCAGATAGTTGTTACGGATCTGAACGAGGAAGGTATGCCGACGGTTACGTTCGACGAAAGCCTTAAGGACGAGGAATTTGGATTTAACAATATGAGGATCCTGCTCGGCGATAACAGCCATGGAATTCTGCTCGATAAGGCGAGCCTCGATTATATAATAGAAGAGCTTGGCGGCGGTTTTAGGATAGAGTACGGCATGACTACGAGCGGGTATTTGATAAAGTTCTATAACTCGGCGGGAGAAGAGTTAGACGAAGCTCCGACGAATATTAACTTTTCGATCCCGGCTCAGAATATGTACGACAGCGTATACGTTACGAGCGACGGCCGCGACTTTAATATAGGCGGCGAATTTGACGACGGCAATACAAGTCTTGAATTTAAGACGAAGACCCCGGGTCAATATAAGGTCAAGAACAACGAACCTAAGATAGACGATATCGGAGACCTTAGCGAGGAGGAACAGGAGCATATAAAATATCTTGTTTCTAAGGATTATTTCACCTGCGTGGGCGGTTCGTTCAGAGGCGACGAGCAGTATACGAACTACAACGCCGCGAGGGCGGTGGCTTCCATGTTGTTCGCGGTGGATACCGATTCAAGAACGGATTACAGCGACGTGGACGAGACTGATCCGAGCGCGATATACGTAGCCTCTATAGAGAACGCCGGGATAACGCTGTATTCAGATCAGGGCGGATTAAAGTTTAACGGCAATTCGGCGGTTGGCCTTGAAGATACGTTGGTTAGGAGCATGGGGCTGCTCGTCGAGTATAAGGGTTATTATCCGCCGGAAATGAGCGGCGACGAGGACAGACCTTACGCGAGCTCGTATTTGAATTTTCCGGACTGCCAGTATATGCAGGGCGATTCATTGGACGAACTTGCGCTTGGAGTCAGAGAAGGGATAATCAACGACGGGATGGCGCTGACTGTGGATGAGAATAGATTTGACAGAAAGTCGGCGGCCGAATTTTTGTATCGGCTGTTTGAGAGGATGTGCGAGACCTCGCCCGTGAGTTTTGACGCAGAAGGAGAGTATAGATCGGATACGGTCGTGTTTAATCCGCTGTCTACCATGAGTTTTGAGCCGCCGGCAATGCTTTATTTATACATAGGTTGTCTCGTAGTCGGGTTAATTTTTGCGGCGCTGTTATATATAATGGGCAAAAAGAATAAAATACGTAACGAGACCGCAGAAGACGCCGGAGAAGACAGCGATTATTGGGATGAATTTTAGAGTTTGTTCCTAATATGACGCGTTTTAAGATTAAGAATAACAAATAGGTGAGTTTTTAACAACTATGATAAATTTTCAGTGGATTTAATTAGTAAAAACGGCTGAAAGATTTGGTAAAACAAATTTTTTAATTAAAAACGCTTGACAAACAAAAAATTCAGCGGTATAATTCACACGTAAGTTGGATACAGCAATGACGCTGTGAGTTATTAGAACTCACAGCGTTTTTTCTTTATTATAGTAAAATTATTATCCATATTAATTTATATTGAAAGGGTGTTTTTTATGAAAGACATGAACGAGCTTTTTGGCAGCGCGGTATTTGAAGACGAGGTGCAGAGAGTACGCCTTCCGGATACGATCTATAAGCAGCTCAGAAAAACCAAGGAAGAGGGTACCCCGCTCACGAGAGAAGTGGCCGACGTTGTAGCGAACGCGATGAAGGACTGGGCGGTTGAGAACGGCGTAACGCATTTTACGCATTGGTTCCAGCCTATGACCGGCGTTACAGCAGAGAAACACGACAGCTTTATTCAGCCGGACGGAGTGGATAAAGTTATCATGGAATTCAGCGGTAAAGAGCTTATAAAGGGCGAGCCGGACGCTTCGAGCTTCCCTTCGGGCGGACTTCGTTCTACGTTTGAGGCGAGAGGCTATACTGCGTGGGATCCGACGGTCAACGCGTTTATCAAAGACGGAATTCTTTGTATACCCACAGTATTCTGCTCGTATACCGGCGAGGCTCTGGATAAGAAAACGCCTCTTATGCGTTCCATGGACGCGATAAGTAATTCGGCTTGCAGAATTCTTAAAATACTCGGCGATACTGACGTTAAACGCGTTATGACTACGGTCGGACCCGAGCAGGAATATTTCCTTATCGACAGAAGCGTAGCTTTGAAGAGACGCGACATTACATACACTGGAAGAACGCTGTTCGGAGCTCCTTCGCCTAAGGGTCAGGAACTCGACGATCACTATTTCGGAGTCGTAAAGACGAGAGTTTCGGCTTACATGAAAGAGGTCGACGAAGAGCTTTGGAAGCTCGGCATACTGGCTAAAACAAAGCATAACGAGGTCGCTCCGGCTCAGCACGAGCTCGCGCCTATCTTCACGCAGGCGAACATCGCTACGGATCATAACCAGCTCACTATGGAAATAATGAAGAAAGTAGCTGAGAAGCATGGCATGAAGTGTCTCCTGCATGAAAAACCGTTCGAGGGTATCAACGGTTCCGGTAAACACAACAACTGGTCCATATCGACCGACAAAGGCGAGAACCTCTTAAATCCGGGCAAGAAACCTCACGACAACACGAGATTCTTATTATTCCTCAGCGCGGTCATCACGGCTGTAGACGAATATCAGGATCTGCTTCGTTTCTCGGTAGCTTCAGCGGGCAACGATCACAGACTCGGAGCTAACGAGGCGCCTCCGGCGATCATCTCTATGTTTATCGGCGACGACCTTTTGGAGATACTTGAATCAATCCAGAACGACGCCGACTATGAAAACAAGAAAAAAGAAGTAATGGGCGCAGGCGTGGACGCCGTTCCGGGCTTCGCTAAGGATACGACCGACAGAAACAGAACTTCGCCGTTTGCGTTTACGGGTAATAAATTCGAGTTCAGAATGGCGGGTTCTTCACTCTCTATTTCGGGACCGAACTTTATTTTAAATACCGCGGTAGCGGAGATTCTCGACAGATTCGCCGACGTGCTCGAACCGGCTGAGGATAAGAACGCGGCGATTTACGACATAGTTAGAGATACTATGAAGAATCACAGCAGGATCATATTCAACGGCAACAACTATTCGGACGAGTGGGTAGAAGAAGCCGAAAAGAGAGGTCTTTTGAACTTAAAGAGCACTCCGGACGCATTGCCGTGCTTCATTGCTGAGAAGAACGTAGAACTGTTTGAAAAGCATAACGTTCTGACTAAAGATGAAATGTACGCGCGCTATGAAATAGGCGTTGAAAATTACAGCAAAGTAATCAACATCGAGGCCACGACTATGGTTGAGATGGCGAAGCGCGATATTCTTCCGGCGTCGGTTAAATACGTGCAGGAGCTCAGCGAGACCGTACTCGCTAAGAGACAGGTAAGCGCTAATATCGTTTGCGACTTTGAGGAGAGCAGGATAGAAGAAAACTCTAAGCTCATCGATTCCATGTATAAAGCGCTCGGCGAGCTGGAGATCAAACTTGCTAAGGCTCACGAGATGGAAGAGGGGCAGAAGCAGGCTGAGTTTTATCATGACAAGGTTCTCTCCGCTATGGAGGAGCTTAGAAAATACGCGGACGAATTAGAGCAGTGCACCGCTAAGGAGTACTGGCCGTTCCCGACGTATGGAGATCTGCTGTTCAGTATCCAGTAATCTGAATCATATATACTGAAGCTTAATTGGATAAAACAAGTTTTAACCGGCTTGTTTTATCCTTTTATTTTTATCGGCCGCAACGTTATTTAGGCAGTCGTGATATAAACGGCTTCATATATGCTAAATTTCTATTGATTTAATGTTTTGGCTGTGATAATATAATTAAACAAACGATTCAGGGGAAGATAAATTATTGACGTAAATTATGGGCGGAGACTTTGCTTGAAATTATGATAAAAGTTCTTTTATGATAGGAGGACTCGATTATATGGATTATTCTTTAATTTCTGATGAAGAGTTGGTAGAAATGTCCGCGACCGGTGACAAAAAAGCGGAGGAGTTTTTACTTAATAAATATAAAAACTTGGTTAAATCCAGGGTCAAATCCTATTATATCGCCGGCGGGGACAGAGAAGATCTGGTTCAGGAGGGAATGATAGGTCTTTTTAAAGCCATTAGGGACTATAACTCTGAGAAACAAGTGGGGTTTCATATTTTTGCGGATATGTGTATAAAGCGACAGATTATAACGGCTATAAAAACGTCGCTTCGGCAGAAACATTTTCCGCTTAACAACTACGTCTCTTTAAATAAGCCGGCGTATGACGATGAGTCGGAGCGGACTCTTGTGGAAACGCTGATCGAAAGAGATTCGATAGACCCCGAGGAGCTGTATTTGAAACGTGAAAAGATAAAAGCCTTGGGCGACGAGATCGAAAAGAAATTAAGCGATATGGAAAAGACTGTCTTATCTCTTTATCTTGAGGGGCTGAGCTATAAGGAGATCGCCGAAGTCATTGGCAAGACGCCGAAATCTATCGACAACGCTTTGCAAAGAATAAAACGTAAATTGGACAAACAGATCGATATATAAACCGGTCTTATAAAAATACCGCAATAGGCGCGCTTCCTGTGCGGTTATTTTTTTGCAAAATAACAGTAATCAAATCAAAAAATCAGTTCACAAAAAGACAAAATTACCCCTTGACAATACTGAAACGCGCCTGTACATAAATTTTATCAGTATTTAATATTTTTTTGAAAATAACATTTTGTTAACAAATTATTCATCTAATCCACAGCCTCTAAGCGGCGTATATATAGTTATTCACAGATTTACACACATTATCCACAGGTTGAGCTGAGAAATTACACACAATCAAATTGAATTTTTAAGGTTTTCCACAGGCTGAAAAAACAGCGTATTTGCGGACATGTTTTGATAGAAATTATAAAACCGAATTCTCCGTACAAACGGTGTAATTTTTTGTAAATCATACCTATTACAGAAATTTTGCCATAATTGCTTTCGGCGACAAAAGACGAAAAACCGGCGTTATTTTTTTAATCTATACAGATTTTTATAGGAATAAGTAAAAAATATCATTTTACTTGACGTTATAAGAAATTTGTAGTATCATTAAATGACAAGCGTTTAACATTTTGTGAAAAAGAATTATTGAGGTTACGAAACCGCGACGGTTTGGAGAGCGCGGAGCGGCTAAGAGTTTGTGCGTATGAAGGGCGGACGTATGGGAAAGTTTATAGTTATCGAGGGGCTTGACGGAAGCGGCAAGTCCACGCAGATAGACCTTTTGGCTAAGGCGTTAAAAGATAGAGGCGAAGCGGTTTATGCGACTGCGGAGCCGAGCGAGGGTTATATAGGCAGATATTTGAGGGCGATCTTGTCCGAGAGCGTGGAGACGGATATGCATTTTCAGGCGGCGTTGTTTTTGGCCGATAGGATCGACCATGTTACAAACAAAAACGACGGGATAAAGAAATACCTTGACAAGGGATATACGGTTATCTGCGATAGATATTATTATTCGTCTTTCGCTTATCAGGGAACCGCTACCGATATGGATTGGGTCATGGATATGAACCTCGGCTGCGATAAAATAATAAAGCCGGACGTCTGTATATTTCTTGACGTCGATCCGGCGACATGCAAGGGCAGGATAGATGCGACCCGTGAAAAAGCCGAGCTTTATGAGAGGGACGTCGAGCTAATGGCTAAGGTAAGAGAAAACTTTATCTCGGCGCTGGGCAGACTTAAGAATGATGAGAATATTTATATCGTCGACGCAAACAGGGACGTCGACGAGGTTGCAAAGGAGATAATGAGATATGTATAGGAGATTATTTACTTCCGAATCGGTTACCGAAGGGCATCCGGATAAGATCTCGGATTTGATCTCGGATGGGATACTCGACGCTATTTTGGCGGACGACCCAGAAGCGAGGGTCGCGTGCGAGGTCACCGTTACGACCGGTTTGATCTTGATCGTTGGAGAGATAACGACCAAGACGTACGTGGATATGAAGAAGATCGCCAGAGAGACGGTAAGGGAGATAGGCTACGACAGGGCTAAATACGGCTTCGACTGCGATACCTGCGCCGTTCTGACTGCGATCGACGAGCAGTCGGGCGACATTGCGATGGGCGTGGACGAGGACGAGCACGGCTTGGGCGCCGGCGATCAGGGAATGATGTTCGGTTTTGCATGCGACGAGACCGAGGAATATATGCCGATGGCTATTATGACCGCGCATAAGCTCGCTAAGCGTTTGGCGGACGTGAGAAAACAGGGGATACTCAAATACTTGAGACCCGACGGAAAATCGCAGGTCACAGTCGAGTACAACGAGGACGGTTCCGTTAAGAGGATAGATACTATCGTCGTTTCGACTCAGCATGACGAAAGCGTTACGCTTGAGACGCTGAAGAAGGATATAATAGAAAACGTCATAAAATGCGTTGTTGACGATAAGCTTATCGACGCCGATACGAAGTTCCTCATAAACCCGACCGGTAGGTTCGTCATAGGCGGACCTCAGGGCGACAGCGGACATACTGGACGCAAAATCATAGTCGATACATACGGCGGCTACGCGAGCCACGGCGGCGGAGCGTTCTCGGGTAAGGACCCGACCAAGGTCGACAGAAGCGCGGCGTACGCGGCGAGATACGTAGCTAAAAACGTAGTTGCGGCGGGACTTGCTAAGGCGTGCGAGGTTCAGCTCGCGTACGCGATAGGCGTATCGGAGCCTGTGTCGCTCAGGGTAGATACGAGAGGGACCGGGGCGGTCAGCGAGGAAGAGATCATAGAAAAGATAAACAAAGTGTTCGATCTGACGCCGAGCGGAATAATCAATTCTTTGGATCTGAGGCGTCCTATTTACAAGCAGACCGCGGCTTACGGACATTTTGGCAGAACCGACGTAGATCTGCCGTGGGAGCGGCTGGACAAGGTCGAAGCGCTTAAGAACGCTTAGGTTTATGCGTTTGAGACATGAAATATAAACCGGTGTTTAATTTAAAACCGCGAGCTTTGCCGAATTTGGCGAAGCTCGATTTTATATCACGGCGGATATTCGCCTGAGCATCTAATGAATATATGCGCGGCGCGATCTTGCGCCCGCGGATGGAAAGGCTGTGGAAATATGTCATACGACGGATTTGTTACGCATAGCGTGGTAGACGAACTAAAAAATACAATTTTAGGCGCAAGGATAGATAAGATACATCAGCCGGAGAGCGATGAGATACTGATATCGCTGAGAACGTTCGAGGGAAGTTTTAAGCTACTGCTTTCGGCGAGCGCATCGAACGCGAGAGTCCATTTTACCAATGTTTCGAGAGAGAATCCTATGATCGCGCCTATGTTTTGCATGCTTATGAGAAAACATCTTGGGAGTGGGAAGATAATCGGCGTGGAGCAGATAGGTTTCGACCGCGTGATCAAAATAGACGTAGAGAGCAGAAACGAGCTGGGAGATCTTGAAGTAAAGTCGTTGATCGTCGAGATCATGGGCAGGCACAGCAATATAATTCTGACAGAGAGTTCCGGCAGGGTGATAGACAGTATAAAACGCGTCGATTTCACCGTGAGCGCAGTGCGTCAAATACTTCCGGGGATAACCTACGAGCTGCCGCCTAAGCAGGATAAGCTCGAACCTGACGAGTTCGACGTTTTAAGCTATCTGAATATGCTCGATAGACAGCCCGGCGAGACGCTTTTAGATAAGTTGTTACTCTCAACGATAACGGGCATGAGTCCGCTCATAGCGAGAGAGATAGCGTACGGATTTAGCGGTCATACCAAAATAACTATCGGCGAGATCGACACGGCGAGATTTGCGGCGTATCTTGAAACTTTTTTAGGCGATATAGCGGATCATAAATATTCTCCGTGTATAGCTTTTGACAATGTGGAGAAAAAACCGCTTGCGTTTTCCTGCGTAAAACTAAAGCAATACGAATCGTCCGCCCGCGTTAAATCTATCGGCTCGATAAGCGAAGCGGTGGATACGTTTTATGAGACCCGGGCGAGGCAGGAGAGGATGAAACAGCGGTCGGCCGCTATGATAAAGCTTGTACACAATAATATAGAGCGCTGTCAGAAAAAAATTGCTCTGCACAGGGAAAACCTTAAAAAATCCCAGGACAGGGATAAGTATAAGATATACGGCGACCTGCTTACGGCGAACCTATACCGTATCAAATACGGAATGAATGAGGTCGAGGTCGAAAACTACTACAGTCCGAATATGGAAAAAGTAAAAATAAAACTCAAAAACGATATATCTCCGTCCCAGAACGCACAGAGGTATTATAAAAGATACAATAAGGCCAAAGCGACCGAGACGCACGCAGTCGAGCAGATAAAGGAAGCCGAAGAGGAGCTCGAATATCTGGAGACCGTACTGAACAGTCTTGAGAAGGCTGAAACTCCGGCGGATCTGTCTGAAATCCGCGAAGAACTGGCAGAACAGGGATATATCCCAAAAAGCGGCGGCAAGCAGAAAAAGCGCAGGGTAAAATCCGCGCCCATGAAGTTTAGATCCAGCGACGGATACGAGATATTAGTCGGCAGGAACAATAAGCAGAACGACGAGTTGACCATCAGGATGGCGTATTCGACCGACATATGGCTGCATACCAAGAATATCCCGGGCTCGCATACGCTTATTAGGACGAACGGGACCGGCGAAGCGTCGGACGCCGCGATAACGGAAGCGGCTCAGCTCGCGGCTTATTACAGTAAGGCCGGAAATTCGAGTCACGTTCCTGTCGATTATACCCACGTAAAGAACGTGAAAAAGCCGAACGGCGCAAAGCCGGGCTTTGTTATATATGATAACTACTATACGATAACCGTCGATCCAAAGCCGATGGACGAGGTCGAAGCCGATAATTGATACGCGGGAATTATTATTATCCAGAGGCGAATTATGCGCAATTAAAAACTAAGCGCTTGAGGATTTCCAAGCGCTTAGAAAGCCGTGTTACCACGGTGGAATATACGGATGTTTCTCTCTATATTCGGTCGTGGATTCGCCGGTATATTTTTTAAACGTATTAACTAAATACTGTTTGTTTGAGAAACCCGTCTTAAACGCGATCTCATTTAGATTCATGTTTGGATACTTGGTAAGCAGAAACTTAACCTTTTCTATACGCATTTGCACCAAAAACTTTACCGGAGATATATTATAGTACTCTTTAAACAGGCGGCAAAGCTGGTTTGGCGTTACGTTGATTCGTTTCGCCATATCGCCGAGAGTGATCGGCTGATTATAGTAAAGCGTTATAAAATCTATGACCGGCGCCAAGACGCCCGTTTCTATACTATTTTTATTCTCTATTTCTATTCCGACGTATTCCCACAGCTTAAGAAGCAAATTGTAAAACATTCCCGAACTTCTTGTCAGGCTGTAAGGCGTATTGCTCCAAAATGCGTTAAAAATCATATCGAAGGAATATTTCAATTCGTCGTAATACTGCATCAAGTTTTTAAAAACTACGGTGGGTTTATTAAAACCTAAATACGTAAGCAGGTCTTTCACGCATTTTCCCGAAAAAACAATAAATGAAACCTCCCACTTAACGTTTTCGGCCGGATAATACTTATGCGGCGTGTCAGGGGCGAAATAGAACAGATCCCCTTTTTCTATCGTGTGGCAAGTATTGTTTTCGTCTACAAAATACCCTTTCCCTTCAGCGCATAATGCGATCTGATGATTACCGTATCCGTTTGGACGACTTATCCACTGTTGTTCGTGCGCTCGGACGCTTAAAATATATATTGGCAGCATTACCGGACTCATAGAGAGCGCTCCCCTCGTTTTATATACAAACTCTTTATTTTTTCATAATTAATTATATCATAAAATATAGGTTAGTCAAATAAAATCCGTGAAATATTATAACGGTATATCAATATATTGCAATTCACACAGGAAAATAAATGTGTTATTATTTTAATAGAGTTAGGAATAATGTATAATTTATTGTGCTAACATAATTTAAAATTTGTAAAAATAAAACACACATATATAAAAGAGGTAATAATCATGAGAAGAAAAATTTCATTATCAACAATGGCGCTGTTTTTGTTTGCGATGCTGTTTTCGTTTTCGGGAGCGTCGGCGACTGAAAGCGGGGCGACGACCTTGACTCCGACGGCGGCGTTTTACGTAAGCGGTTGGTCCGGCGACGTCGATAAAAATATGAGCGGAAACGATTATATTATGGTATCGACTTCGTCTAACGATCCTAAAAAGGCGTACATAGAATTCGAGATCCCGGCTCAGACCGTCGGATTTGATTCGGCGACGCTTACGCTTTTCCATCGGGAGGCGTCGAACAGCTCGCTTAAGACCGGAGTAGGTTATGAATTCAGGCTGTGCGAAACGAATGGATACGATGTTGATACAATAACTTGGAATAACGCGTCCGGGAGTATTACCGCGCTTAGCGACATTATCGGCTCGGGCGTTGTTTCGGATGAAGACGTAGCGAGCGGGAGTATTACTATAGAGCTTGCGCCAGAAGTATTTACGAACAATACCGAGTCGGCAAAGACCGTCTTGATAGAGATGTCGGCTCAGGGGAAAATGACGCGCACTTTCTGGACAAAGACTCCGCAATTGGTTTTGGGTACTTCCGGCGACGCGCCGTCAGAGCCGTCAGAGCCGACCTCCGATCCGTCGGGTACCGGGAAGATCGACATGGCGGGACTGATCGAGAGCGGAGCCGTCAAGCTGATTGACGGAAACGATACGAGAGACGAGAGCGAGACCTTGAAGCAGACGATGTATCTGTTCGACGACGATCCGGCTACAAATTCGGATTTCCGCTATAGTAACAACGGGGCGACAAGCAACACTAACGGCTCGGTGATATTCGATTTCGGCGCCGAGTATGCGGTAAAACTGTCGCAGGTCAGAGTTATGGCGAGACAGGATAGATACTATACCAGAGCCGAGGGTATAAGGCTCCAAGGTACCAACGTCCTGCCTGCGGATCCGATATCGCCCGACGGCTGGAGCGGAAAGGATATTACCACGGCGTTTGTCAGAGACGACGATTACGAGGGCGTCTGGCAGGATCTGCGCGTTACCGACGATACGGCTTATAGGTATATACGTTTTGCCAACGATACAAGAGACTGGTACGGAAACGCGGCCGGGCTCGAATTGTACGGCGAGATCGTGACTGTGGATCTGGATACGTATAATATTACTTATCCGGAATTAGAGGGCGGAGTTATAACAGGCTCCGCCGAGGTAAAAGAGACTCTCGAGGTCACTGTAGACGTTAAGGCGAAGCCTGAATACCAGCTTAAGGAGGGCAGTCTTAAATATATCTATAACGGCGAGGAATACGAAATAGTCGATAATACTTTCATTATGCCGTCCGGAGACGTTACGATAACGGCGGAGTTCGAGAAGATCGCGGCGGACGACGAAGGATTTATCAGACTGAATCGGGATATGTTTTCGGTATCGGCGAACTCGTCCAACAGCGGACATCCGGCAAGCTACGCTCTCGACGGAGATTTGAATACGCTCTGGCACAGCGACTGGACGGGAGGCAGACCTGATAACTTTTTCAAAGACGGAGCGATAGACGGCGAGAAGCCGCCTTACATGCTGACCGTCGATCTGGGCTCGGCGGTCGAGGGAGTTTCGAGACTTGCGTATACCCCGAGGCCTTACGACGGCGGCAATTCCGGCACAATGAACGGAACGGTAACGAAGTACGAAGTATACGTATCGGAGGACAATGCGATATGGACAAAGGTCGCGGGCGGCGAATGGCTGTACGACGAAACCGCGATCGATTCCGAGGAGAGGAGCGCGTCTTTCGATCCTGTAAGAGCAAGATATATCAGACTGGTAGTCAGAGACTGCTTCCACAACGACGGAGGTTACGCGGGCAGCGCGGCCGAAATAAACGTAGAGAAAACGGAGAATGAGACAGTGGTGGATAAAACGAGATTGGAGTCGATAGACATAGAAGCGATCGCGGATCAGGCTTTTAAGAGCTATATAGAGCAAAAGATAGCGGAGTACGGCTCGGACGAGTACGCAACCGCCGAGGCTATCGACGAGGTTTGCAGACTCGCTCAGTATTATACGCAAAGCGTAAGCTGGATAGAAAGAGATATAAACCCGAACTTCCTAAGACGCTTGAACGAGAGCGCCGCTGCAAGCGGATTTACCAACACAGCGGTATACAGATACCTAAACGAGATATCCGGTTTCAACGCGCTTGGAAAAGAGCTTGACGAGAATATCGTAAGGGATATGGGACCCGAGTATGCGATGAGCGAGGAGGAGAAGGAACAGCCCTTGATAGAGAGAATGAGCAACGCTATAGCGAGAGCGAAGGCGAGGATAGACGCGAATCCGACCGAGGATTATACTATGCTTAAGGAGCTTATCTCATATATGACGGCGGGCGACGATCCTAAGTATACCGATCTTAAGCACGAATACGGCTCGGACGCGGACACTTGCGAGTATATCGTTACGAATATCAACTTTACGCTTGACAATCTTGAAAAGATGGACGCCGGAGAACTCAGCGCCGTCCATGATTCGTATTCGTCGGGTGACGTGTGGCTGGATAAATACGGCTCGAAGATTTCGGCCGGAGGCGGATCTATAATCAAGGTCGGCGACACGTATTATTGGTACGGCGAGGACAATAAGATAGCGTATTCGCTGCGCACGGGAGTGAGCTGTTATTCTTCAAAGGATCTAAAGACCTGGACGTACGAGGGACTTGCGTTTAACGCGTTCGACTATGAGAGAAACGGAGAGTTTACCGACGAATTCTTAACGGATCATATCATAGGGAGCCAAGGAAGGATAGAGCGTCCTAAAGTCATATACAACGAGAAGACGGGGAAGTACGTAATGTGGATGCATCTTGAGAAAGACGGCGTATACACGCTGTCTATGGCGGGAGTCGCCGTATCCGACAGCCCGACCGGGCCGTTTGAGTGGAAGTGGTACGGTTTTCCCGTACTCGATCCGTATGTAACATATAACGGGAAGATGATCCAGACCTACAGAGATATGAACCTGTTTGTCGACGACGATGGAGAGGCCTATGTTATTTATGCGTCGGAGGGCAATCAGGTCACTTACGCGGTTCGCCTGAACGACGAATACACATGGATCGATACCGAAGGTTTGAATACCGCCGATCCGGATGAAATAGAATATAACGACCTCGGTTGGTACGCTACCGGAACGCTGTACGACTATAACGCGGACGGAACAGGGTATGTCAACACGACCGAACACAGCTATTCAACAGCTGATACAAGCGGAGACGGAAGCGCGTATACGCCGACGGAAGAGGATCTGAAGACGCTGATATATTTTGATACGACAAAATCAAATCTTAATTTCAGATACACGGATTCGGATAATAATTATATGCTTCCGTCGTATACAAGGTACCAGCTGGCGAGCGGCGAGGCGATAGCGCAGTCGATATCTACCAACAGAGCCTTGATCGAAGACGGCGACGGCCTGACGCGTATACCTACTCATCCGGAAAACGGAAGGTGGGCGAAGATAGGTCAGTACTCGGATATATGCTCCACGCAGCTCGAGGCGCCCGCGCTGATCAAAGCGGACGGCGTCTACTACATGATCTGCTCGGGTATAAGCGGCTGGAAGGCGAACACGGGTAAATCGCTAAAGACGAACGACCTGCTCGGAAGATGGACCGACTGCGGAAATCCGTTTACGGGAAACGGACCCGAGACGATTGATCCCGACTGGACCGAGGGTTGGGATGCGAGCGCAAAATACAGTTTTAATTCGCAGAGTACCTGTATCTTTTCTGTGCAGAACGAGGATGGCGAGACGAGTTATTACTACATGGGCGACAGATGGAAGAACTCGGATTACTGGGACGACGGACATCTTGGAGTGAAAAAATCCACCTACGTCTGGCTGCCGATCACGTTCGAGCGATTGGCGGATACTACGGACGTAAGACCCGATCTAAAGGTGTATTGGACGGATTCGTTCTCGTTCCCGGAGATCGACGTTCAGTTTAGCGACGAAATCATTTCGTTCGCTCCAACCGGTATAAAAGTCAGCGTATCCGAACCCGGTCGGACGCTATATATCGCCGATTATGACGAGAAAGGCATATTGAGAAATATAGCTATAGAAACCCCGGAGGCGGCCGGAGAATACACGTATCAGGATTTCGGCTTCGAGGCCGATAAAGCTTTTCTCTGGACGGACGATATGCTCCCGCTCGACTATGCCGAGTAGTTTGCGGGAAAGCGATAAAATTAAGCGCGCGTACGGCGGGAGGTTGCCGCGCATAGCTTCGCTCTAACGCGAATACCTCGCGCGCGTATTTCACACGGCCTGCTTGAGCGTTGTATTGATTGCGAAGCCGTATCGAGCGCAATAGAAAAACCCCTTTTGAAAGCGTAAACGATCGCTGTTCTTAAGGGGTTTTATTGTAGCGCTAAAATTATTTTGGCGCAAAAGAATGATAAACGTTATAGGATATTGTCGTTTCAATATCTTATTTAGTAGTTTTCTTAGCAGTCTTTGCCTTTGCGGTTGAAGTCGTGGTCGTCTTCTTTGCCGCAGTAGTTTTTGCAGCCGCGCTTTTAGTCGTCGCAGTCGTCTTTGCGGCAGTCGTTTTAGCCTTTGCAGC
The DNA here is from genome assembly GCA_019419865.1 of Clostridiales bacterium. Lineage (GTDB taxonomy): Bacteria > Bacillota > Clostridia > Monoglobales > Monoglobaceae > Roslinia. Next base: position 41,847 of record JAHZIG010000007.1, read on the forward strand.
AGTCGCCGGTTTTGCAGCGGGCTTAGCGGCGGTCTTTGCAGCCGGTTTAGCCGCGGTCTTGGTTTCGGTTTCCGCTGTTTCAGCTTTTTTCGCGATACCGGAGAGAGCCGCGAGAGCCGCAACGTCGCCTTCCGCTGATATAACGCCTTTTTCTACGGCGTTGACGGGATTGAGTCTGCCTGTTAAGATCTTTGTGAGGTCGCCGTACTTAAGAGTAACGGCCGCGGTGTTATCCTTGTAGTCGTATCCGGCAACGTCCAACGCGCCGTTTTTGTTAGCGATGTACATTATACCGCTGCAATCCTTGTTTGTGAATTCGATTTGAAAAGCAACTTCGCCCATCTTGCTCGTATCGGCGTTTTCCAACAGAGCTTGAATTTTTTCAACTGCCTGTTCAAATGTCATTTTTCTCACCTATCCTTTATAATATGATATATTAAAATTAATAATTATTTTTGTATAACACCGACTATTAAAAACTATTAAAAAACAATATCGATTAATATTGAACACAACCTTTGAACGTGATATTTTGCCGAACTAACAGTCTTTAAAAGTCTGAGTTTTTATCTGCCTTAACCATGCTGTAAAATAACAATTACAAGTATACAATAACTTTTTTTGCGTGTCAACGCCGCAGGATTAATTTTAGTAATATTGCTGTATTGCAGAGCTGATTTATACTTTCTTAATAGCTTTAGGTGACAAAACTTTGCGCTTGATTTATATGATTTTATTCCGAAGTTACAACCGGTTTGTAAAATTTATTTGCGCAATAAAATTTAATAGAATATAAACGCAACATAAAAGCCGATGATAAAACTCACCGGCGAATAAATATATTCCGATCGCGAGTATATAGGACCGTTTGTTTTAGCATACGGTAAGTATTAATTCAACCGCCTTATATATCCCGGTAGTTAAAAGACACATGCCGACGCCGAACGCGGTTGGTAGAAGAGCCGCGTACAGAGCCATAAGCTTGCTTCCGGTTTCTCGGATAATCGTCAGCAGCGTTGTGCAGCACGGAGAATGAAACAGCGTTAAGATCAATACGTTGACCGCGGTAAGTATCGTCCAGCCGTGCGCGCTGAATATTTCGGCAAGATTCGCCGCTCCGGATATATCCTGCATACCCGAGGTTTGCATATAACACATTATAAGTATCGGCAGCATTATCTCATTCGCGGGCAGTGACAGAATAAACGCGAGCATAATAAAGCCGTCGATCCCGAGAATCGAACCGATAGGGTCTAAGAGCCGTCCCGCCCAGTTTAGAATACTTGCGTCGCCGATCTGTACGTTAGCAAGGAGCCAGATCAGAACCCCGGCGGGCAGGGCGGAAACCAGCGCTCGGCCGAGCACGAATAGAGTTCTGTCGAATACGGAGCGATAGATAGTTTTCCATATTTGCGGCTTTCTGTACGGCGGCAATTCCAAAACGGAGCGGCTGTTATCCGTCTTATAAACCGTTTTGCTGAGAATCCTTGTGGCGAGCAGAGCGGCTCCGACGCTAAGCGTAATAGCTCCGAGTATGAGCGCCGCGCGTCCGAACGCCGATATCCCAGGCTTGGCCGCGGCGAAGATCACGCCTGATACCGTTATTATAAGCGCGAACTTCCCGTTGCAGGGGATAAAGCTGTTTGTGAGCGCCGCGATCTTGCGCTCGTTCTCAGTGGGCATGATCCTGCACCCTACTACGCCTACCGCGTTGCAGCCGAGACCCATGCACAAGGTAAGGGCCTGTTTCCCGCCGGTTCCGCAGCGTTTGAAGCAACTGTCTAAGTTAAAGGCTACGCGCGGCAAATATCCCAAGTCCTCCAAAAGCGTAAACAGAGGAAAGAATATCGCCATTGGCGGAAGCATAACCGCTATTATCCACGTTACGGTCGTATACGCGCCGTCGATTATCAGACGAACCGCCGGTTCGGGAAGCTTTAGCAGATCAAGCGCCCTTTCAAGATAGAACTTTACCCATTCGAAAAAGCCGCTCAGCAAAGCCGAAGGGTAGTTCGCGCCGCATACGGTGAGCCAGATCAACGCGCCGAAGAAGAGCAGCATAGTTAAAACTCCCGCGCGTCCCGAGGTCAAGCGCTTGTCTATTTTCAGATTTCTCTCGCTCCTTTTTCCGTCGCTAAAGCTTACGCAGCCGTCCGCGATCCGCTTAGCCGCCGCCGCTCTGGAAGCGCTAATCGCTTCGCGTAAGTCTTTTGGTTCCATACCCATGAACTCAAGCTCGGACTCTATCTTTTTAAGCGCTCGCCGCGTATAATTAAACTCGGCGCCGTTTATACCGGTAATCTCCGACAGCCGCTCTGAAACGGATCCCGGGTCGGTCAGCGCCGACAGCGCCGCGTATCTCTTTGCTGAGTCTGAAATATCCGAAGTTTTATTTTCGCTAAGATCGGACTCGAGAGCCTCGGCGATATCGTCGAGCGCGTTATTTATAAAACCCGGGTAGATATTTCGCGGCGCGGAGCCGCTTCTCTTAGACTGCGTAGAGCGTATTTTTTCTTTAAGCTTTAAAATATCCCTTTTATTTTTTGCGGCGATTGCTACCACCGGAGCGCCAAGCTCTTTTTCCAATTTGGACGCGTCTATTTCTATACCCCTGCGTTTTGCTTCGTCCATAAGATTGAGACAGATCAAAACGTCGCCGCCCATTTCGAGGATTTGCAGCGCCAAGATCAGGTTCCTGCCGAGGCAGGTTGCGTCGACTACCACTATCGTTAGATCGCAGTTATTTTTCAGTATAAAATCCGAAGCGACTTTTTCTTCGGCAGAGTTGAAGTTCAGCGAATATGTACCAGGAAGATCGTATACCGTATAACCGCAATCATTAAATATAAAGCCGCCGCGGGCGAGCTCAACCGTTTTTCCGGTCCAGTTCCCGGTGTGTTGTTTAAGACCGGTCAGCGCGTTGAACACCGTGCTTTTGCCGACGTTTGGATTGCCGGCGAGCAGGAGCGTTTTGTTTTCTGAAGGCTCATGCTTTTTCGGCTTATTATGTTTCTTCATGAGGACAAACCCTTATCAGTTCCGCTTCGTTTTTTCTCAGCGCGATCAAGGCGCCCATGATCATATACGCGGTCGGATCTCCGAACGGGCCGCAGAACTTAGCCGTGATCGTCGCCCGCGGCGAAAAACCGAATTCGTAGAGACGGCCGTTTTCTTTAAGCGCGTTATCCATATCGACTATATTGGCTTCGACATCTATAGGAAGCTCGTCGAGCGTCATGATTTTCAAATTAAATCCCTCCAATTCCTGATGCTGTTATTTATATCATATGTATAAGCTCCACGGTTTGACACTTTTTTGAAAAACCCGTTTTGAATTGCATCGCGTTTAAAGTTTCTCGCATAAATCGTTTTCGCCGATATGTCATTATGCTGTGAAATTATGAATATTATAATTTAAAGATTGATTTTTTGATTTAAGTGATATATAATATCTGTAAGGCTATATCCGGTAGCGCTTATTAACACAGAAATTAGGCGAAAAGAATAAAATAAAAATTTTGAAGGGTGGAATTAGATGAAGAAGTTTTTAGGCATACTTATATTTTGCGTGGTCGTTTTGGTCTCCTGCGGTGTTTTTGTGTGCGCCGACGCCGCGGAGATAGAAGACATATACGTAAACGGGCAGGTCCTTGAAATAGACGAGTCTCAGACTCCGTACATAAAGAACGACAGGACTATGATACCGCTGAGAGCGGTTTCCGAGGCGATGAACGCGACCGTTTATTGGTTTGACGACGATAAATCGATACAGATCGTGAGATACGACACTACTCTTACGCTCCAGATCGATAATAACATAATGAAGGTGTATCAGATAATCGATAATGAATTTACCGAGGTCGGAGAAACCGAATTAGACGCTCCTCCCGAGCTTGGCGACGAGTCGAGAGGTTACAGGACGTTTGTTCCGTTCAGAGCTATAGCCGAAGCGCTCGGCGCAAAGATCGACGCGGAGGTCGTCAGCGGACATGAAGGAGAATACGACGCGCCTATGAATATCGTTCTCGAAGACGATTTTTATGAGACGAAGGATATAAATACCGTTACGGTAATGGATCTATATAACAAGGCCGAGGTCGAAAACGATACACTCGTATCGGTGGACGGAACGATTGTGAAAGTTGAAGGTCAATACTATCTCCAAGATCTGGAGAATCCGGCCTATATGGTGTCGCTCAGCAGTATTCCCGACGTGGCCGACTATTGGACGCAGCAGCTTGGCGTCGAGAGCAACGATCCAAACGGCATCAGGGTCAATATTACCGGGATAGTGGAGCTTAACGAGTACGACGCCTACACCATTCCCATGAGACGCACGGTTACCGGAATAAGGCCTTTGGCTGAATCGTAAGACTAATACGTTTATTTTAAGGAATTTTAAGTTTTAAATCAAAACTTTGCAAGAAGACTAAAAGATATTAGATTTATCAGCGTTAGATTTATCAGCGCGACGGCATATTGTTGGCCGCCGCGCTTTTTTGAGCTTTAAAATCGCTTTATATTTTTATTTCAAAAGAGCCCGATTTCTAAATTCTTTCGGCGACAATCCGGTATGGCTTTTAACGTATCGAGACAGCGAACTCGCTCCGCTGAAATTGAAGTTGTCGGCTATGTCGGTCAAGGAAACAGACTTATTTCCGAGCAGCTTTGCGATCTTTTCCATGCGGAGCGTGTCTACGTATTTCATCGGAGACATGCCGAATGTCTTTTTAAATTCGCGCGAAAAATATGATGGGCTTACATGTACAAAATTTGACAAGTCGTCGAGAGTTATAGGCCTCTGGGTGATAGTTTTATCTATGAATAATAAAACCGCTCTGAAATCGATCGACGATTTATACCTTTCAGTCTCTTGGATGAAACGCGTCCTTTTGAAAAAATGATAGAGTATCTCGCAGACGACGGATTTAAGCCATAAGTCCCTGCATATATCGTCCGAGCCGCTTTCGGGCGCTCCTTTTATAAACAGCGCCTGTAAATCGAATTCCGGTTCAAAATTAGCCGTAAGATCAAAATTGATATAATCGAATATATTTATCCCGTCAACTCTTGATTCAAAGCTGTAATAGGCCATAAGCGTATCGTCCGCCGAGAGGCCGTCCGCTATCTTATACTCGACGACGGCGTCGGCGGGAACGAACATAAGCGAATTCGGCGACGGTACGTATCTCTCGCCCCTTATCTGCCATTCGCATTTCCCTACAGGCACATAGTATATTTTATTGTGGAGAGAAAGGCCGTTGACGCCATAAAAACCGTATGGTTTAAAAGGCTTGTACGCCGCGCTGCAAACGTTGATATTGGTTTTGGTTAAAAGCTCTTGGAAGTTCATAAATAGCGCTCCTTTATAATTAAAGTATAACAGAGGCATACCGGAATGTAAAGAGAAATTCGGGACTTTACGCGCCGCTTTTTTGTGAATTTTGTTCAAGAATTGTTAAGTTTAAATCAAGTTTGGATATTAACAGCGATCGTCTCGTCTGATATAATTAAAGCACAGGTTAAAAGCAATTGGAAGATATTAATTGGAGAAAGGAGAGAGGTTTGGCGGAAGTTGAAATAAATAGCGACAATATTTAAAAAAGCTTATAGCGTTAAATTACTAAAAGGGGATGAAAAAATGAGTTTACTTAAAAAGAAGCTGAATTTTTTGTTACTTGGTCTTGCGGCGGCGCTTGTTTTAGCGAGCGTAACCGTATCCGCGGAGACGCCGGAAGGCGAGTGGCTGACCGGAGATATGCTCCCGTATTCGGACGGTCTTGAGGCGGGAGTCGACTACAACGTGCAGTACTCGCTGAACGGGGAGTTGGTAGACGCTAACGAGTACGGACCGCAAATCATAAGAAACGCGGATGGCAGCGGCGATATCAACAATACCGGAAGGAATAATATAAGATCGGCGATGGACGCCGGTATTTCAGAGTTTTATATCACGTTTACCGAACCGTTTACCTTCAATTATTTTACATTTGAAGCCGGAACAGGTTTCGATCGCGTAGGATTTAAATTGGAATACAGAATGAGCGAGGATGAAGAATGGACTACTTTGGTAGAAAAAGGTTCTGAGGAGAGCCAAATATACAGGCTTAACGCCGAAGTAACAGTAAGCGAGCTTAGGCTTACAAATTCGGTGTCAGGAACCAACGCCAAATATGGTCAGTTCGACTTCAGATCAATGGGGCTTGCCGAGACGGGCGGCGAAGTATACGACAGCTTAAACGAGGCGGTCGCGGCATGCGCGGCGGACGGCACGGTAACGGTCAGCGGTAACTGCTACGTGGACGAGACCATAGCGGTTACAAAGAACACGACTATCACCGGAACCGGGACGATATACGTAAGCGGCGTCGATCTGTTTGACGTAAGCGGAGGAGTAAGTCTTACCTTCGGCGGCGAGGGCGCGGATTTGACTATCGACGGAGTCGACGGTTCGCGTAAGGGAGTGTTTTCCTCGTCGAGCGAAACAAACTTTAACGCGACAGTAAACGCGGGAGTTACGTTTGAGAATTTCAACACCGCCATAGAAGTAGCTCAGACGGGCGCCGGCGGACCTCAGACCGGCAATCTGATCAGAATAGCAGGCTCGGAGAGAGTATCGGCGTATGAGATGGATACGTTTAATTACGCGGCGCTCAGCGACGGGGATACCGCTGCGTCTGCGGCGACGGTCGACCGTCAAAGCAATCATAATTACAATCCCTTTGTGAACGGCGTATTGATCGACGCCGGAGCAGACGCGGTAATGACGCTGACGAACGCTTCGATCGTCGGAGCTTCGGCTGATTCGGCGCTTATAGGTATTACGCCTGATTCCGACTTTACTGTGGACGCGCTGACGGCGTGCGCCAATAATTTAACCAGGCCGGACGATACGTTCGCAAATTTTGAGACGGAATTTACCGGAGTAGACGTACTTACAAGCGCTCTTACCAACGGCTACACAGGCGACGGAACAACGGAGTACAGATATTTGTTCGTCTGCGCAAAGAGCTGGAATACTCCCGCCGATTGGGCTGAGATCACATTGAACGGAACGCTTACTCCGACCGGAGATACGGAGGGTCAGGAAAGAGCGGGCGGCAGCGCTACGATAAACGGCGGAGAATTCAGGAACAATATTTCGGCCGTATACTTAAACAACTTAGCCGATCAGAACTACATAGGCGAGAACGCGGTATTCGAGGGAAATACCAACGACCTTGTGGTATGCGAGGATACGGACGCTACGGTAAATAACGTCAATATCAGCTCGATCAAGCTTGAAAATACAGTGGGCGTTCCGCTGACTATCCAGCAGCAGCCGACAAGGCTTACGATAGACTGCTCCGGACAGGCGCTACAGAATATTGCAAATATAGGAGAATTGGATACGGGAGGTTTTATGGTTACCAATAATACGACGTATCAAAGATATAATTTGACGAACAGCGACGGATATCTTGCAGTGGTCGAGAACACCGACCCGATAGTCACTGCGCCGCCGGCGTCAGGATTCTTTGGCGAGGATATGACCGAACCTGATCCGGAGCCGGGACTCGAATGGTTCGCAAGTCCGCAGACGTTCCAGGAGAACCGCCTTGCGCCTCATACGTCATACATGAGCTATGAAAGCGACGAGAAGGCTCTTGCGGCGGATCGCAAGGATTCCAAGTTCTATCAGTCGCTGTCGAGCTCCAATCAGGGTGAGGGCAGAGAGAATAATCCGGACTGGAAGTTTAAGCTGGTATATTCGCCTCAGCAGGTGAACGAGCAGATCTTTAAGTACTTCAACCCGGATGGAATGTGGTTTGACGAGTATAACGTTGCGGACTTCTATGAAACGGATTTCGAGATGGACGACACTTGGGAAAATATCGTCGTGCCGTCAAACTGGCAGGTTGACGCGTATAACAAGGACGTATCGCCCTTTAACGATTATCCGGTCTATATAAACTACTACTATCCGTGGGATGGTTTAACCTGGAATGGAATTACCGATACTTATCAGCAGATCGCGCCGAGAAATTATAACCCTGTCGGACACTATATCCGCACCTTTACCGTACCTGCGGATTGGGACGGCAGACAGATACTGCTTAACTTCGAGGGCGTAGAGTCCGCGTACTATATCTGGGTAAACGGACATTACGTCGGCTACGACGAGGATAGCTACAGCGGCGCGGAGTTCGATATCACAGACTATGTAACAGCCGACGGAGTTACCGAGAACAAGATCGCTATCAGAGTATTCCGCTGGTCTGACGCGTCCGTTGCGGAGGATCAGGACTTTATAAGACTTTCCGGAATATTCAGAGACTGCTATATTACCTCGGTTCCGAAAGTACATATCCGCGACTTTAAGATAGACACCGAATTTGAGAACGAAGACTATACCCAGTCCACGCTCAAAGTAAGAGCCAATATCGAGAATATAGGTAATCAGGACGTAACCGGATACACTGTCAAAACGAGATTATTCGACGCGTCGGGAGTTGAGGTAGAAGAGATGAGCGCGCCGGTCGGAGAGTTTGATTACGACGGCTCCGCGGGATTCTACGGAAGTTACGAGAACGAATATAAGCTTACAAACCCCGAGGCGCTCGTTGAGACAAGCGCGACGATTGAGAACCCGGCGCTGTGGAGCGCGGAAGATCCGAACCTGTACACCGCGGTCATAACGCTTGAAAAAGACGGAGAGGTCGTTCAAACGGTTAGCTCCAGGGTCGGATTCAGAGAATTCCTGATCCGCGACAACGTGATGGAGATCAACGGCGAGCGCATCTACTTAAAGGGCGTCAATAGGCATGAGATCAACCCGGATACCGGACGTTACGTCACGGAGGAACTGATGCGTAAGGATCTCGAGATAATGAAAGAGAACAATATCAACGCGGTCAGAACAGCGCATTACTGCAACGACCCGCTCTGGCTCGAGCTCTGCGACGAGTACGGGATATACGTAATGAACGAGTGTAACATCGAGACCCACGGCGACGCGTACAACACTAACGGAAACGCTAAGCTGGGCGGCAGATCCGACTGGACGGAGTTGTTCTTAGACCGCGTGACCAAGTTCGTACACCGCGACTATAACCACGCGAGCGTGATAATCTGGTCGGTCGGCAACGAGAGCGGTACGGGCGACAACTTTGTAAAGTGTAAGGAACGTTTTGAAGCTCTGGACGAGCTTAGACCCGTCCACTACTGCGACGACAAGAATAATTTCGATATCCTCTCGGATATGTATTCGTATCCGTCGGAGGCAGAGGCGAACGCAAAGTACGACGGCAGACCGTATATCATATGCGAGTATCAGCACACCATGGGCAACTCGGTAGGCGGACTGTATAATTACATAGAAGTATTTGAAAACGTTGAGCGCGCTCAGGGCGGTTTTACCTGGGATATGATAGATCAGTCGCTCTGGACAAAGCCGAAGAAGGCGTTTTCAACAACCGATAAGAATTTCACGGTCGAACCCAGCGGAGAGACGTTGGCTGACGGATCGACGGAATACCTTGCTTACGGCGGTCAGTGGGGAGATCAGAGAAATAACGGCAACTTTATCGCAAACGGTTTTGTGACTGCCGACAGAGAGCTTCGCCCCGAAGTAGCGGAGATCAGATACCAGTATCAGAATCTCAAGGCTAAGTACAACGGCGAGACGATAACGCTCAGAAACCTCAACCTCTTCACGGACGCGAGCGAATACACGGCGACGTTCAGTTTGCATGAAGACACAAAGACGCTTGCGGAAAACGTACCGTTTACGGTAGATATACCGGCGCTGTCAGAGGGCGAGATCGACGTTCCGTACGAGCAGTATCTGCCGGCGGAGATAAAGGATGGAGCGAGCTATTACCTGACGCTTAATTTCTCGAGAAAACTGCCGAGCGGCTGCACGGAGACCGCGTACGATCAGTTCGAGCTTGAAGTTGGCGCGAGAGATACTATAGGTAAACTTACGTCAGAGCTTACGGATAACTTAAGCGTTGACAACGGCGACGCTTCCGTTACCGTATCCAACGATAGCCTGAGCGTCACAGTAGATAAGACGACCGGATACATCACGGCTTACAACTATAACGGAGTAGATCTGATCGCGGACGAAGACGGTCCCGCGCCGAGCCTCGCAAGAGCGCTTATCGGCAACTTTTCAAACGCGGCTCCGGTGAGAACGGCGACCAGCGCGTTCAAGAACGCCGATCTAAATCCGTCTAACGTAAACGTAGCGGTAAATACCGCGGCGGGATATGTAGACGTAAGCGTTACGTCCGACCTGAAAGGGCAGTCGCCCTGCGAGATAACGTATAGGATCATGTCGGACGGTAATATCCGCGTTACCCAGTCTGTAACCCCGTCGACTGCGGATACCGACTTCATAACCCAGATAGGCATGAAGATGACGATACCCGGCGAGTTTGAGACCATGACCTGGTACGGCAGAGGAAGCGTAGACGGACAGCACGACAGCTATGAGGACAGAAAGGCCGGCGAGCCTATGGGCGTATACACGGCAAACGTATCGGACAGATTCGTCGAATACATAAACTCTCAGGAGTGCGGCAACACTACCGACGTTAAGTGGGCGTCGTTTACCGATGAAAACGGAGTCGGACTTATGGCGGTAGGCGACGATATAGACGTCAAGGCGCTCCACTACACGATGGATCAGCTCGATACGCGCACCAACCCGGCTAATCTGACCGCGAACGAGAATATCACGCTCGAGGTCAACTTGCAGCAGATGGGCGTAGGCGGATACGATCCCGGCTACCAGCAGTGGCTGTGCGAGGATAAGTACATCTTAGACACCGGAGTAGAATACACATACGCATACACATTAATGCCGATAAACGGCGAAACTATTGAGGAACGGACGGCTAAGAGCAAAGAGGTAGTGAGAGACTCGGTAAACATCAATATCGAGGGTACAGAGGACGTCGTAATAGAAAACGCGCAGGCGACGTCGGGCGCTATCAGCTTTGACATAACGGCTCCGGAGGATGTTACGATTTCCGCGTTTGCGGCGTCGTACGGCGAGAACGGAATCATGACCGACTGCGTAGAACAGAAAGCGGAACTTACGGCAAACGAGAAGCAGACCGTGACCATACCGATAGAGCTCGGGTCCTACGACGCTATACCGGAGCTGTTCGTCTGGGATCAGAATCAGACCCCGTACGCTCAAGAGGCGGTCGTATCCGACGAAGAGGAGCTCGACCCCGAGGACGTTGGTAAGATAGAGTTTGAGGAGATCTACAGAAGAGATTGGACTTCGCAGGCTAACTTCATAACGGAGAGCGACGGAACCATTGCGATAGATTCGACAAGATCTGGAGATATGTTCTACTTTGGCGTCGCATACATGGGTACGCTGGAGTCGATAGACGTTAGACTCGGCAACAGACAAACTGCGAGAATGGACTTCTACGCTATCGAGACCGGCGGTAAAGATATGAACGCAATGACTAAGGAGGAACTCAACGCGCTTTTGACAGACGATTGTTATATCGGAAGTACCGGCAATCAGAGCACGGGCGATTACGGAACGTATGAAACCGTAAACGTTCCGGTGGAAGCGAACGGGATCACAGGCTCTAAGGGAATAGTCGGAAAGGTAGTAGTATCCGGCGGAAGTACCTGGGGCGGAAGATGGGATTACATACGTCTCAACACGACCGACCAGGAAGCAACGGAATAATTCCTGAGTTCGTTCTAAAGCTAACAAAACAATTTATATAAAGCCATATTAAATTAGGGAGAGCCGTATATTGCCGTGCGCAGTATGCGGCTTTCTCTTTGGGGGATCGAGGAGAAAGCCCTTGAGCTTAGAGCGGCTCTATAAGCTCCTCAACGCGGCGATTGGAGCTATAAATATATGGGCGCGGATAGGAGGCGTTCAAGATTAAGATACGGCTCGTATAGAATTTAAAAACTTTATTGAATATATGTTTGACAAGCCAATATCGCTATGATATAATTGAAATACAGAAAATTTTTAGGAGGTTTTTAAAATGGGCATTTCAGAAAAATTCAGCTTGTCCGGAAAAGTTTGTCTTGTGACGGGCGCTTCATATGGTATAGGTTACGCTATAGCATCCGGTTTTGCCGATATGGGAGCTAAGATCGTATTTAACGATATCAAGCCGGAACTTGTTGAAAAGGGATTAGCCGCATACCAGGCGGACGGCATAGACGCAAAAGGCTATGTTTGCGATGTTACGGATGAGAAACAGGTCCAGGAAATGGTGAAGAAGATAGAGGAAGAGGTCGGCGTTATTGACGTTTTGGTTAATAATGCGGGAATCATCAAGCGTATTCCTATGCTGGAAATGACCGCTGAAGAGTTCAGACAGGTCGTAGACGTAGACCTCAACGCGCCTTTCATCGTATCCAAAGCCGTTATCCCGAGCATGATCAAGAAAGGTCACGGCAAGATCATAAACATCTGCTCTATGATGAGCGAGCTCGGCCGTGAAACGGTTTCCGCATACGCTGCAGCTAAGGGCGGACTTAAGATGCTGACCAGAAACATCTGCTCAGAGTACGGCGAGTATAACATCCAGTGTAACGGCATAGGCCCCGGTTACATAGCTACTCCGCAGACAGCTCCGCTCCGCGAGGAAGGACATCCGTTCAACAGCTTTATCATAGCGAAGACCCCCGCGGCTCGTTGGGGCACTCCGGAAGATCTGATGGGTCCCGCTTGCTTCCTTGCATCGGACGCATCCGACTTCGTTAACGGACATGTTTTATATGTCGACGGCGGTATTTTGGCTTATATCGGTAAGCAGCCGTAATATTTTTAGTTTTACATATACATACATCATACTTAAGATATAGCTTGATTCGCAGCTGCTTTTGCAGCTGCTTTTTTATTAATGATTTGAACATAAACCCTTAACATGTGCATTTTATATGAGCATAACGTTTGGCTATATTAAAAGTCGCATAAAACAAAAATATCCGACTACGACGAGCGCCGCTCTGCCTTAGCCGGATAAGTGAACTCATAATTTATCGATATTGTATTAATTATTTAAACTATTATTTCTAATTTAAGTTGTATTGTTTTTAACATTTTTATTTTGTAGAAATCTTTAAGACAAGCGGGTCGGTTTCGATCTCTACATTGCATCCTAACGTATCAAGCAAACGCTCTGCGGTTTCCGGATATAGATATATTCTATCGTTTATCTCACAATACGCGCCGTCGGCGGACATTGGATTTAACTGTATATAGTCGGAATTTGCTGCGGAGCCTTTGTTCTCGACTTTAGAAATTAATAGGTATTTTTCTTCTGGAAAATGTGAATTTAAAGCTGCGAACACGCATATGTATTCCGTATTCGCATAATTAAAATAAATATCTTCTGTATTTTCATCCCGTGTAACTTCAGAGCCAAGCGCTTCCAGAACCGTTCTTAGCGGGATAAATACTTCGCCATCTCTCGTTAAAATCGTTTCTTTACCGTTAATTTTAATATCATTTACATAAATGGCTCCTGTTTGATATATATTAGCCTGCGCATTATCATTCAGCCTTACCAAAATAGAGATAAGCTCTTCTTTCGTGATATTGTCCTGCGGATTAAACTTATTTTCATCGTCTCCGTTAAATACTCCTATAGCAGTCATGTCATCTACATAATCGATCGCCCAGTCCGATATTTGATCTTTGTCCGCGTAATCGACGCCTGTTCCGCCGTTCATTTCAATGCCTGCTGCGTCGCATAATCCGGATAGGATTTTTGCGGCTTCTTCGCGAGTGATATAGTCGTACGGACAGAATTCTGTTTCAGACTTACCGTTGATTACACCTTTATTCCATAAAGATGTAATTCCTGCGTCCGCCGCGTCAGAAAATGGCGGCGAAACGAAATTCTCTGAATCTGATTGCGTTCCGGTTATGCTCAAAAAATTATCCGCAAGCTGACAAAACTCCATTCTCGTTATGTTTTTGTTATAATCAATTCTAAACCATTTGGGCAATAAATTATTTTCTATTGCAATTTCTACATATTCCTCAGCCCACTTTGACGGTTCGAAAGATACGTCGTCTAAAACAACGTCGCCTGTCTTGAGAGCATAAATGAATGTGACAAAGCGGCCATATTCAATAGCGTCGACTGAATACTGTTTTCTTGTTTCATCATAAAATCGTCCGTTAATAAATCCAATTTTACTGACATCCTCATTGTTTTTAACAATATTAATATTAACGATAGGAATATCTGCGCCGTTTATCAGTTTGCCGTCGTCAACCAAACTCATTGCATTAAGTAGATGTAATATATATGTCATTTGATTTCTGTCATTTGTGTTAAACACAAAACAATATTTCGAATCCCGTATAGGCTCTATTGTTACAGAAACATCAATTTCTGCAACTTCCGCAACATTATCTTGTATTGCAGTTTCATCATATATTGTCTCTGCGCACATTCCGTTCATAGGGACCCAAATAAGGTCGCAAATAATTAACATACATATGAATTTAAACATTATTATACCTCCATGTATTGAATGTAAAATGCCACGCATACTTGATTTCAACGAATACGCCATGGTTAATTAATCTTGTTTTACGTTACTACTAACGGAATTCATATTTACCTATTATTTTACCATCCGAACGCCGTATTACAGCCGTTTTCATACCCGTATGAGAGACTCTGGCAGTATAGGCGTACACAAGCCAAGCGTCTTGTTCCCTATCAAAATATACTTGTATTCCCAACTCGTCGGCGGGATAATCGCTATAGCCCAATATATCCTTACCGATCTCAGCTGCGAGCCATGCTGTTGAGACCTCGCCGTATCCGTTATTTATGGGGGTCAGATGATATTCTTCGATGAATTCGGCATATGAGAAATCCGCGTCGTTAGAATAATAATACGGCGCTCCGCCGGATAATAGGCCTTCCCTAGATTCGTCCATATTTTGATAAAACGGCAATACGTTTTCAGCGTCGCTGGATACTTTGATCCTGTTTTCCTTTTCTATCCAATCGACACTATACCCCAAATTTTCGTACAACTGCCTTAAAGATACATATGTATTGTCGTCGATCGAAACAACCGGCAAATCAAACTCTTGTTCTATACCGTCGAGCTCTATAACGCTATCCGACTCTTTTGCTATATACTCCCGATATAGGCTGTCGGCAGCCGCTCCTGTGGAAAATATTAACCCGGCGGCCAATATTCCAGATATAACTTTTTTCATCAAATCTTTTCCTCCTTGTACTTTATGATCGCATTTTTTAGTTGGGAAATTGGTAGATATTATCACGACGGACGAACCGGTTAGCCGATCATAAGCCCAACTATTCCGGCGCTTTGATATGATCCGTGTATTTAATTATTCGCCCGCATTAGACATACGTCGATATACGCCGCTTTCGGTCAATTCAAAAAACAGAATTTTATAGATAAATAAACCGCATCCACCAATTTCCTATGCAGACGTATGTTTACTGAGTATAAATATTCAAACGTAATCTCGGCGTTTGTACTCGTATTAATAATTTTATACGATCCTGCAATAAGGTTTATTATTTTATTCCTTTATCTAATGATAGCGCTGTTGTCATAATAAGTCAATACTTTTTTGATATTATTTCAATTTTATTTCAATTTATTTTTTATTACACGTTTTAAAAATGGGGGGGGGTGGCGGTAGATTCATTATGAATATAATATACGCTTGAAATAGCGTTGTTATTGATTGCTGCGCTTTTGCATAATTTTTTTAATAATTTTAAAGATTTCCTATTGACAAATACCCCACAAGGGTATATTATTATATTTGAAAAATACCTTGTGGGGGTATTTAATAAAAGAATTGGGAGAAAATAAAAATGGAAGATAAAAAAATAAAAAGCGAGAGCGAATGCCAGTGCAGATACAAGGCGACGCCGCGCGATGAAAAAGAGTTGAGGGCGCTTAAGAACCGAATAAACCGAATGATAGGTCAGCTTGGCGGGATAAGTAAAATGTTGGACGACAACCGTTATTGCGGCGATATACTCAATCAGGTATCGGCCGTGGAGAGCGCGCTTAAGTCGTTCGGTTATATAGTGCTTAAGGAGCATATGGACACCTGCGTTATCGAGCAGATACAAAACGGCGAGTTCGAGGTAATGGAGGAGACGCTGGAGCTTATTAAAAAATTAAAGTAGCGTTGACGTTTTAAATTAGAGAGTATCCGGCGTAATCGATATTATATTTGAAGTTTGTAAAAAGGGGGTAGTTGAAATATGAAGAGCGAAAAGTTTAGCGTCACCGGGATGACCTGCGCGGCATGCCAGGCGAATATAACTCGAAACGTTCAAAAATTGGAGGGCGTCGACGAGGTCAACGTAAATCTTTTGTCGAACCAGATGTCGGTGAGCTACGACGAGGATAGGATTAGTTCGGCCGATATAGTAAACGCGGTCGTATCGATCGGGTACGGAGCGGAATCTATGGAAGCCGCCGCGGCGAGCGGAGGAAGAAGCGACGATTTCAGAAGCGAATGGCAGACTCGGCAGAAGAATGCGGAGGAAGCTCAGAAGGCTATGCAGAGACGGCTTATATGGTCGATAATACTGCTCGTTCCGCTGATGTATATAGCGATGGGGCATATGCTGCATATACCCGTTCTGCACATATTTATGGGAACGGAAAACGCGGTCATATCGGCGTTCACTCAGTTTTTGATAACGGTTCCGATCCTTATCATAAACCGCAAGTTCTTCACGTCGGGCTATAAGGCGCTTACAAAACGCGCGCCCAATATGGATTCGCTTGTGGCGATAGGTTCTTCGGCCGCGCTTATCTACGGTATTTTTGCAATATACCGCATGGCGTACGGCCTGGGACATGGGGATCTGGAGCTTGTCAGTCATTATTCGCACGAGTTGTATTTTGAGTCGTCGGCTATGATCTTGACGCTCGTAACGGTCGGGAAATATCTTGAGTCGCGTTCTAAATCAAAGACGTCCGACGCGCTCGGCAAGCTGATAGATCTCGCGCCCAAGACGGCGGTAGTTATCCGAAACAGCGCAGAGAAAACGATCCCGGCGGAGCAGGTGACGGCGGGAGATATAGTGGTCATAAAGCCGGGCGAGAGTATACCTGTAGACGGAGTTATAACCGAGGGCGGAGGTTACGTCGATCAATCGGCGATAACCGGCGAGAGCATACCTGTTGAGAAAAACGTGGGAGACAACGTAATATCGGCGACGATAAACAAAAACGGAAGTTTTAAGTTTAAGGCGTCTAAGGTCGGAAACGACACGACGCTCGCGCATATTATCAGGCTGGTCGACGAGGCCGGGAACTCGAAAGCGCCGATCGCGCGACTGGCCGATAAGGTCAGCGGGGTGTTTGTGCCGACGGTAATAGCGATAGCGATACTTACGGCCATCGTTTGGATAATAGCCGGACGGACGTTTGAGTTCGCGCTCTCCTCCGCGATAACGGTATTGGTAATATCCTGCCCGTGCGCGCTGGGACTTGCGACTCCGGTAGCTATAATGGCCGGAACGGGAAAGGCCGCCGAATACGGCATATTGATAAAGTCGGCGGAGAGTTTGGAAAACCTCCATTCAATAGATACGATAGTTTTGGATAAAACGGGCACGATAACATCCGGACATCCGTCGGTGACCGATATAGTCGCGTTTGACAAAGCGATCGACGAGAGAACCTTTTTGGCGGAAGCGGCCGCGGTCGAATCCGGAAGCGAGCATCCTCTCGCCGAAGCGGTAGTCGAGCGGGCGCGGGATATGGGACTCGGTATCCCGGCGGCGGACGGTTTCGAGGCGGTTTCCGGCAGAGGAGTTAAAGCGACGATCGGCGATTCTGAATATATAGCCGGAAATGTAAATTTCATGCGGGAAAATAATATATCAAATATCAAAACCGTCGAGAGCGAGGCGGGGCGTCTTGCAAAAGAGGGAAAGACCCCGCTGGTATTTGCAAGGAATGGAAAGCCCGTCGGTATAATAGCGGTTGCGGACACGGTTAGAGAATCGAGCGTAGACGCGATAAACAGGTTTAATAAGATGGGGCTCGACGTGGTGATGCTGACCGGCGACAATAAATTGACCGCCGAGGCGATCAGGAAGAAGCTCGGAATAAAGACGGCTATATCCGACGTTATGCCGGCGCAGAAAGAGGCTTGTATACGCGAACTTCAGGCCAAGGGTCGCAAGGTGGCCATGGTCGGAGACGGTATAAACGACGCTCCCGCCCTCACGAGAGCGGATATAGGAATAGCTATCGGCGCGGGAACGGATATAGCGATAGATTCGGCGGACGTCGTTTTGATGAAGGATTCACTGGGCGACGTCGTAACCGCTATAGAGCTTAGCAAATCGGTCATACGCAATATTCACATGAACTTGTTCTGGGCGTTCTTCTATAATATCTTGGGAATACCGGTCGCGGCGGGCGTCTTGTATCCGGCGTTCGGGCTCAGACTCAGCCCGATGATAGGTTCGGCGGCGATGAGCCTGAGTTCGGTGTGCGTTGTGGCGAACGCGCTGAGGCTGCGGTTCTTCAAGTCTAAGATCTCCGAAGGATCGGGCGAGGAGCGCAATGATAACGGCGCTGGCTCCGCGAAGGCGGAGGAGGAGAATAACTCCGTTAAACGAATAGAAGGCGAAGCCGAGGCGGGAGAGAAAAATTCCGGAGCGGAAAGCGATATGCATAGCGCCGAGGAAGATATTATGCGGAAAAATAATAAAACAAATAATAATGAGAAAGGTTGGATAATTATGAAAAAAGCGATTACTGTAGAAGGAATGAGCTGCGCTCATTGTCAGGCGCATGTTAAGAAGGCGTTAGAGGAGATCGAGGGCGTTGAATTGGCCGACGTTAATTTGGAGACGAAGACCGCCACGGTCGCGCTGTCTAAGGACGTCGCCGACGACGTTTTAAAGGACGCGGTCGATAAAGCGGGTTACAGCGCGACGAACGTAGAGACGCTGTAGCCGATCCTCAAAAAAATACATTGCGCAGGCGGGCGGGGCTATGCTCCGCCTCTTTGCCGTGTTATAAGAAAATATCTATTTAAGGCTATTCTAACAAAATGAAAGGCGTGAATCAAAGTATGATTAATATAAATAAAGTTACGGCGGTATTTTTCAGTCCTACGCATGGAAGCGAGAGATACGCAAAGGCTATAGCGAAAGAAATATCGGCTGAGTTTGAGGTCTTGGATCTGACAAGACCGGACGCGCGACGCAGGAGATACGAGTTTAAAAGCGACGAGCTTGTAATTTTCGGCGCGCCGGTGTATGCGGGAAGACTCCCGTCCGTCGAAGGCGGGATTTTTGACAACGTTTTTGGAAACGATACCCCGGCCGTGTTTACGGTCAGTTATGGAAACCGCGCCTACGAGGACGCTTTGCTTGAGTAAAAGAATATATGCGAAGCTAACGGATTCAAAGGTATCGCCGCGGGCGCGTGGATCGCGCCGCATACATATTCGGATAAAATCGCGGCGGGACGCCCGGATTCGGACGATTTGAAAAAGGTTTCGGAATTTGCCGGTAAAATAAAGGAAATAGTTCTAAACAAAAATCTATCTGAGATCGGTTTAGAGGTTCCGGGCGATTATCCGTACCGAGAAGCTAAACAGGCGCCGTTTAATCCGCGCGGAAACAAAAAATGCATAAGCTGCGGAAAATGCGCGGAGGTCTGTCCGGTATCGGCGATCGATCCTAAAACGCCGACGCTGACGGACGCTGAAAAATGTATCGCCTGTATGGCTTGCGCTAAAAACTGTCCGGTCGGAGCGAGAGGAGTGTTCGCCCCGGTCTATAAAACAGCTTCGCTGGCGCTTGAAAGCGCTCTTCTGAAGACGCGCAAGGAGCCGGAATTGTTTTATTGCCGATGATCCTAAACTTCTTACAAAAATAAAATATCCTCCGGCTCGTCCGCCGGAGGATATAACTTAACCTTGTTCTAACGCCTGTTCAAGCCAGAAGAAACCGATATCAAAAGCCTTATACAGGCCGTCGCGTTCGGCCTGGCGCATTAATCTCGAGGCCTTGCCCTCGTTAGTCTTAAGCTCTATAATAACTTTTCTGGAGATCGTCAGATCATCAAGCTTATCGTTATCCATAAGCCTGAAGACGACGATATATTTGTCTTTCGGGTCTCCATAATATATCTGATCTCCGCATCTTAAAAGCAGCTTACCGTTGTATGTCAGATATTCGCTTTTTTTGCTCTGCTTTTGCTTGGATTTACTGCTTGCGGCAGTCGTTTTAGTAGAGGTCTTAGCGCTCTTCGTATTCTTTTTCGCGGCCTTTTTGGGTTCAGCCTTTTTCGGCTCTTTAGCAGCGCCGTCTTTCGCTTTTTCTACAGCCATTCACATCTGCCTCCTTTTTATTTAATATGTATATTACCGACAGATATATGAAAGTTTGCCGCTAAATACCGGCGCCTATCTGTCAATATTCTGATCTCTTCCCGGACCCACGCCTATAGAAATTATCTTACAGCCGATTAGTTCCTCGACCCTTAAGATATACTTTTTCGCGGCTTCGGGCAGTTTATCAAACTCTTTTATATCGCTGATATCCTCGTCCCAGCCGTCCATTTCCTCATAAACGGGCTCGCATTTTGCAAGCTCCTCGAGCGTCGGCGGAAAATCATAGGTCAGCTCGCCGTCCTTACGGTAAGCCACGCAGAGTTTTATCTTTCCGATGCCGCCGAGAGGGTCGATCTTATTGAACACTACGCCCGATAACGAGCTTGTTCTCACCGCATATCTTGCAATGACCGCGTCGAACCAACCGGTGCGTCTTGGTCTGCCGGTCGTCGTGCCGAACTCGTGTCCCTTTTGTCTGATAGCTTCGCCTACCTCGTCGTGTAATTCGGTAGGGAACGGACCGTTGCCGACTCTTGTGGTATAGCCTTTTAAAACGCCTATGCATTCGTCTATCATTTTCGGGCCTATACCGCTTCCTACGCAGACCCCGCCCGAAATAGGATGGGAGGAGGTGACGTAGGGATATGTGCCGATATCTATATCCAAGAGTATTCCCTGCGCGCCTTCAAATAAAACTTCCTTGCCCTCGTCTATCGCGTTATAGAGGATCGGAATAGTATCTGTAACATACGGTTTTAAACGTTTTGCATACTCAGAGTATTCTTTTATAATAGCTTCCGGATCCATCGGGGTCCCGTCGTATACGAACTCGATGATCTTATTTTTGATCTTCATGTTTTCGCGAACTTTAGCGGCGAATTTATCCTCGTCGATAAGGTCGCTCATGCGGATGCCGCTGCGCTCGGTTTTATCCATGTAACAAGGTCCTATGCCCTTTTTGGTTGTGCCGATATCGCCCTTGCCTCTCGCTTTTTCGGACAAACCGTCAAGCTCGATATGATAAGGCATTATAACGTGCGCGCGGGCGTCTATTTTCAGATTTTTGGTACTTATTCCTTTAGATTCGAATCCGTCGATCTCTTCTAATAAAACTTTGGGATCTACCACGACTCCGGCGCCTATTATATTAAGCGTATTGGGGTAGAGTATACCGGACGGCATCACATGAAGTTTATACGTGACCCCGTCTACCTCAAGCGTGTGACCGGCGTTGTTACCTCCGGAGGTCCTGACGACTACGTCGGCTTTGCCAGCGTAAATATCGATAGTCTTTCCCTTTCCTTCATCGCCCCACTGCGCTCCAATAACGACTTTTGTTGGCATAATGTTCTCACTCCTTAACTCACTAAACCGTATGATTCAGCTCATATATATAAGTTGCCGTTTAGATGGCGATTCACCTAAACACATACTCTATTATCATACCAGATTATTAGGTTAAATGCAAGAATTTTTTAGTTTTAATGTATATTTATTTAACAAAGCCGCTTTGGCGGCCAAGTTATATTATCTTTCCAGCAGTTTATTAATAAGCTTATATCCGTCTTTTATGAAGATTCCGGTTTTTTCCGCTTCTTTTTCACAGTATACGACCTCGTCGGCGGTTGTTTTTTCCGTCTTACTGTTGTAGAGGACGTAGGGGATCGGATCGGACGTATGCGTGCGTATAGCGAGCGGCGTCGGATGATCCGGCATGATCAAAACCGCGTAATCTTCTCCGCTGTCTTTTAAATAACTTACGATGGGGGCCACTATTTTTTTGTCGATAAGCTCGATGGCCTTGACTTTGTTTTCTATTTCGTGACGATGCCCCGCCTCGTCTGGAGCCTCGAGGTGAACGTAGACAAAATCCGCGCCGTTTTTAAGCGCGTCTATCGCCGCCTTAGCCTTTCCGTCGAAATTGGTCGTAACCGTTCCGGTCGCGCCCTCGACGTCTATTACGTCCAGTCCGGCGCAGTAGCCGATACCCTTTACAAGGTCGACTGCGGATATTACGGCGCCCTTTATCCCGAATTTTTCGGCGTAGGCGTTAAGGTTGGGTTTTGTGCCGGCGCCCCAGATCCATATTGAATTTGCCGGGCGCAGACCCTTTTCTATCCTCGCTTTATTTACGGGATGATCTTTTAGTATATCGTAGCTTTTTATCATCATATTTCGGATCGTCTCGTTATCGGGCAGATATTCGCCTATTACCCTGTCCGAAATATCGTGGGGAGGCGTTAGCTTACTGAAATCGTTTTCCCGGTTATGCCAAACCATCAGATGTCTGTAGCTTATCCCGCCGAAAAATTCGATCTCATCCGTCTTAAACGCTTCGTTGATCGCGTCTATAAGCTGATGCGCCTCGGCGGTAGAGATCTCGTCCGAGCTATAGTCTACCATAGTCTTTTTTTCATATTCGGGTTCGTCGGACAGAGAGACGAGATTTGTTCTGAACGTCGTGTCTGTAAGCTTAAGCGGAACTTTCATCGATACCGCTTCGAGCGGGGAGCGACCGGTGTAATATATTTCGGGATCGTATCCAAAAACCGCGAGGTTTGCGACGTCGCTGCCGGGGGGCAGATCGCCGGGAACGGTTTTTACCATGCCCATTTCGCCCAAACCGGCGAGTCTGTCAATGTTCGGCTTATTCGCCGCCTCGAGCGGAGTCTTGCCGCCAAGTTCTTTTACCGGCGTGTCAGCCGCGCCGTCTGTGAGAATAACAGCGTATTTCATTTTATCAGCTCCTTGACTATTATGTATTTTAGCGTTTGCCAGATTTTAAAATAATTGTTTACCAGTAAATTATACAGCTAATGAATATTAGTGTCAAGCTAATTATATAAAAAAGCGCCCCTTGTTTTGTGTATATTGCACAAATATAAACATGGCTTTCTTTGCAATATCAACAAAGTTGGCTATTGTCAAAAATCAAAAAATGATGTAATATATATGCATACCACAACTAACTAACAATCTTTTTTCATTTCCCAATACCCGGGCAGATCCCGGGTAACTCCCGACCGAGTAGTAAATACTCGGTCTTTTTTATTGTAATGTCGAACTGAAAGCATTCTGCGTTTGAAAGGATGTAAAATCATTGCGGCGCAGAATGACGAACGTTATCTCTTGTAGATCGACGTCGAGTCCTTAAGGCGGTTTTTTAGATCGTCTGTCAGGCGCTCCATGCTTTTCATCCGCCATTGCCAGTTGCCGCCGAGCGTGGACGGGATGTTCATTCTCGCTTCAGAACCGAGGCCGAGCAGATCCTGCATCGAGATGATCGCTATATCCGAAACGGAGGCGAGCAGACTATTGATAAATCCCCAGGTCAGGCCTTCCTTTTCATTTAGCCTAAGGTACCTGTCGATAAAGCGTTTTACATTTTCGCTCTCCTGGTTGTACCAGCCGATCAGAGTGTCGTTATCGTGCGTGCCTATGTAAGCTACGGAATTTTTGACGAAATTATGCGGCAGATATTCGCTGTCGCTCACGGGATCGAAGCCGAACTGCATTACCTTCATTCCGGGAAAACCGCTGAACTTAAGCAGAGCGCGCACGTCGTCGGTGATAGTCCCCAAATCCTCGGCGATTATAGCGGGATCCTTGCCGAGCCGGGTTTTTAATATTTCGAAGAAGTCGGTTCCCGGACCCTTCAGCCACTCGCCGATAACGGCGTCTTTGCGTCCGTAGTCTATAGTATAGAACGCGTCGAACGCCCTGAAATGATCTATCCTCACTATGTCGTACATCTTGAGCGCGGCCTTGATCCTCTGCGTCCACCACTCATAGCCGGAACTCTTTAAATATTTCCAGTCGTAGATCGGATTGCCCCAAAGCTGACCGAGCGGTGCGTAGTAGTCGGGAGGACAACCGGCGACTTTTATTGGCGTTCGGTCTTCGTCGAGCATAAGGATCTCGTTGTGCGCCCATGCGTCCGCGCTGTCTTCGGCTACATAAATGGGGATGTCGCCTATGATCTTTATACCCTTGTCGTTTGCGTATATTTTAAGAGCCGTCCACTGAGAGTTAAACAGGTACTGAACGTATACCCAGAAGTCTATCTCCTCCGAAAGCTCTTCATAAGTATTTACTACGGCCTGAGGTTTACGCAGTTTTATATCTTCCGGCCATTCCTGATAAGATACCAGATCGTATTTAAACTTAAGAGCCATATACATCGCGTAGTTTTCTACCCAATACGAGTTGTAATACCTGAACTTTTCGATTTCTTTTTTCTTGGTAATTTTTTCACGTTTAAACGCGAGTTTTAAAACCTTAAACCTGTTCTCAAAAATCGCTTCGTAATCGACTTTTTCGGCGTCGTCGCCCCAGTTTAGAGCTGCGTATTCGGATTCTTTTAAAGCGCCGGATTCCGCTAAAATATCAAGATCAATAAAATAGGGATTCCCGGCGAACGTCGAGAAGGACTGGTACGGCGAATCGCCATAGCTCGTCGGACCTATCGGAAGTATCTGCCAGTATTTCTGACCGGTTTCATATAAAAAATCCACAAATTCATACGCCTGTTTCCCCATAGAACCGATCCCGTATTTGGACGGGAGTGAGGATATATGCATTAAAATACCGCTTCCCCTTTTCATGATTAACTCGCCCCTTTCAAATTATTGCGCCTATATCAGTATATTTACGCATTTCAACGATTGCCTTAATTTTAACCCAAACGCCTTTAATAGTCAACTGCCGTATCGTATTAATCGACACTCTATTTAAATTTATTGATTATTATAAGGCCTGTGAAGAGGCGCGCGTATGTAACGCCGGAGCATAATGGTAAATATTCTATAATATACGGTGCGTTTAGGCTTATGTAGCGTTAGGCCGATATGATATAAAAAAGACCGGTAGGACTAAGCCTTCCGGTCTGAAAAAATTCAAGAAAAAATTAGTCTACTTTAACGACCCAGTTCATCTCGTCTTCCGCGTCGCCTGTCTGAATATCGGTGATAGCGTTAAAAATCCTCTGAGTGACCTCGCCGATTTGGTTGTTGTTTATATGCATTACTTTATCTTCCCAGCGCAGTTCGCCGACGGGAGAGATGATAGCGGCCGTTCCGGTACCGAAACATTCTTCGAGCTTACCGGCGTCGTAAGCGTCGGCTACTTCCTGAATCGATATGCGTTTTTCGGATACGGGGATTCCCCATTTTTTAAGTAGTTCTATAGTAGACATTCTTGTTATACCGCTTAAAATACTTCCGTTTAATGCCGGAGTAACGACCTCGCCGTCTATTTTAAAGAATATGTTCATAGAACCTACTTCTTCTATGTATTTTTGTTCAACGCCGTCGAGCCACAGTACCTGTGAATAGCCTTTTTCGTGAGCGATAACCTGCGCTCTTATGCTGCCCGCATAGTTGCCGCCGGTTTTTGTGAAGCCTGTTCCGCCGCGTACCGCGCGAACATACGAGTCTTCTACGTATATCTTTACCGGAGCCAGACCTTCCGGATAGTAGAGTCCGCTCGGCGAACAAATTATTAAAAAGAGATACGATTCGGACGGTCTAACGCCGAGATACGGATCAGTCGCTATGATAAAAGGTCTGATATAAAGCGAAGCGCCCGCCTGCTCGGGGATCCAGTCTCTGTCGAGTTCCACAAGCTGTTTGAGTCCTTCGAGACATAATTCTTCGTCGATCTGAGGGATAGCCAGTCTTTCGTTTGATACGTTTAATCTGGCGAAATTCTTGTCGGGTCTGAAGAGTCTTACGTGTCCCTGCTTGTCCTTATACGCCTTTAGACCTTCGAACACTTCCTGAGCGTAGTGGAACACCATAGCCGAAGGGTCTAATTCAAGAGGAGCGTACGGGACTATTCGCGGATCGTGCCAGCCCTTTCCCTCGTCGTAATTCATCATGAACATGTGATCCGAAAAATATTTGCCAAAAGGAAGATTTTCCATTTGGGGTTTTTCTTTCGGATTTGTCGTTTTGGTTACCGTGATATTCATCACCTAAATCAACCCCTTTATAAACATCATATAAGATTAAATTTAACTATTTTCAAAACTAACTCTAATATTATAGCGCTACTGTTTTAAGATTTCAATATTTAATTTAATAAATTGTGACTTAATAGCGCGATCGAGGTGAAACGCGCGCGGATTTTATATAAAATTAAATAAAAGGGCGGCGGTTAAGCATATTTTTATCTGAAACGGTCAAAATCATAATATGCGCAAAGACGCGCTTATAAGCGGCCGCGTATGAGTTTATAATAAATAACGATAGGTAAAAGTTTTGAGTTTGCCGGTAATTTGGAGTCTGCGGACTGGCCGAGTAAAAAAATTAAAAAAATTGTAAAAAAACTATTGACAAATATATCTTCTGGAGTTATAATGTCAAAGTCGGTTTTGACAGGACGCTTGTTTAGAGGGATTTGTTGGAATCGGTATACGATAATTGCGAGCATGCTGGAACCGGCAGACAGGCACGTTTGAGGGGCGTGTGCTTATGGCGTGTGGGTTCAAGTCCCACTGCTCGCACCATATATTGCCTGATTGTGTAAGGGTAGCACAAGTGACTCTGACTCACTTTGTCTGGGTTCGAATCCTAGTCAGGCAGCCAGTTTGATTCCTTGGCGTTTTGACCAAGGAATTTTTTTGTGCGCAAATTTGCCGTGCGAATCGTAAAGTCGTTTTTGCACAGGTAGTTGACGTTTAAAATATATTGGGGAATAAAACGTTATGAAAAATAATTTTTTTAAAAGTCCGAACAGTTCGAATAAAAAATATAGATACACGCTTGCCGATATAGGAAAAAGAAGCGTAAAGCGCGGCTGCAAAACGGTTAAAGAATATCTGTATACATTTTTTAAATGGCTCCTGATCGCCGCGCTTATGGGCGCGATAGGCGGGGCGGTAGGCGCGTTTTTTAACCGGTGCATAGGTTATGCGACCGAGTTTAGACAGGCTAATCCTATTGTTATATTTGGACTTCCGATCGCGGGTTTAATTATTGTATTTTTATACGATAAATTTAAAATGGCCGATAACAGCGGCGCTAATAACGTGATAAGCTCGGTGAGGGACGAAGAAGAGATTCCTTTCGCGATGGCGCCGCTTATTTTTATAGGAACTGTTTTGACCCACCTGTTCGGCGGGAGCGCGGGACGCGAGGGCGCGGCGCTGCAGCTTGGCGGAAGTCTCGGAAGTATGGTCGGCAGGGTTCTTAAGCTGGACGATAACGATTTGCGAGTTGTGGTGATGTGCGGCATGAGCGCCGTGTTTGCGGCGTTGTTCTGCACTCCGCTTACCGCGGCGTTTTTTGCTTTGGAAGTGATCAGCGTCGGAATAATCCATTATTCGGGATTTGTTCCGTGTCTGTTCTCGGCGCTTGCCTCGTACCGGCTCGCGCTTTACTTTGGGGTTACGCCTGAGACGTTCTTAATTGAGGCTATTCCCGAGCTGACGGCCGTAAGTTTGACGCAGACTCTTATTCTCGCCGCGCTCTGCGCCGCCGTGAGCATAATATTCTGTATCGTTATGCACGGAGCTCATGGCGCTTTGGACAGATTTATTCCAAACGCTTATATCAGAGCGTTTGTCGGAGGGACGATCGTCGTAGCGCTTACATATTTATGCGGGTCGCGCGATTACAACGGCGCCGGAATGGATGTGATAACACGGGCGATCGAGCATGGAGACGCGGTATGGTACGCGTTTATTTTGAAAATAATCTTTACCGCGGTAACGATAGGTTCGGGTTTTAAGGGCGGAGAGATAGTGCCGACGTTTTTTATAGGCGCGACGTTCGGCTGCGCGGTCGGAGGTCTGCTTGGAATGAATCCGTCGTTCGCGGCCGCGATAGGACTTATAGCGCTGTTCTGCGGAGTCGTTAATTGCCCTATAGCGTCTATTATGCTGGGAATAGAAATGTTCGGCTCCGAAGGTCTGCTCCTGTTTGCCGTAGCGGTTGCGGTGAGCTATATGCTTTCGGGTAATTTTGGATTGTATAAGAGCCAGAAAATCATTTATTCCAAGTTGAAGACTAAGTATATTAATATTCACTCTAAGTAAAAAGCGATTAAAGAATCCTGTTCAGCAAATCGCTGACAAAATTCCAATTGATCGCCTTAAACCAATTATCAATATAATCGCCTCTTAGGTTTTTGTATTTCAAATAATAGGCGTGCTCCCAAACGTCCAGAGGAAGAATAGGCTCGAAGCCGAGAGAAAGCGGGTTGTCCTGGTTGGGCAGCGCCATGATCTTAAGGTTTTTATCTCCGTCTAAAACGAGCCAGGCGAAGCCCGAGCCGAATTGATCGAGCGCCGCGGCTTTCATCTGCTTTTTCCACGCTTCGTCTCCGCCGAAAGCTTCCTCTATAAACTCGGGCGAAGTCTGTCCGCCAGGCGTCAGCGCGTTAAAATACATATCGTGGTTATAAACTCCGCCGCCGTTGTTCTTTACGGCGTTTTGAAGTCCAGACGGGAGCGTCGAAAGTCCGGTCAGCAGCCTCTCAAGAGTCCAGGAATGATATTCGGGAAAGTTTTTGAGCGCATTGTTTAAGTTATCTACGTAGGTTTTAAAATGCTTGTCGTGATGAAAAATCATAGTCTCTTTGTCAATATAAGGCTCCAAAGCGTCGTAAGCGAATGGAAGCTCGGGAACCTCGAATGGATAAGTCTTTTTTGAGATCATATTTATATCCCCGGCCTTTCTGCCCGTCTGTAGCGTCGTTTCCCTATCTCGGGCGGATAGGAAACGTTTTTTTATTAACTAAATCGTCTTCAAAATTTTATTATAATAGATCCAAATAATAATCAAATATAATTGAGTAAAATTTATTCTCAACTATTTATAAAATCATTCTTCGCGTTACTGAAACTATTATTTTTAATTCGTCGGACGCGTCTCTTTATGATACTTCTCCCAATTTACCATTGATATGGAAATATTATTGCCTGTTTTTGGAAATAATATTCATAACATACGCGCGAGTCGGAAAAAATTATTAGCGCGGCGATATTTTTGTTTCAGCGGCGGCCATATGTTTTTTTTGATATGTCGAAAATATGTTGATTATGTATATAGAAAATCGGTATAAATTTTGACAAATATTTCGGTCTTTAAATGATAATATATGCTTGTAAAAATATGGAAACTAAAAAGAGGAGGTCAAAAGATCATATTTGAGATGGATATATCTAATTGGCGGCGAGATTCCGGCGTCATAGTAATACAAATACATTATACATTTAATAATAGATAAAGGAGCAAAGGTATGGATAAGGATTTTAGAAAGATAAACGGAGGAAACAACAAGGATTACAGGCTGGAGCGGATCGGCGAGACGCTGGTCGTAAAGCTGAGCGGAGAGCTGGATCATCATTTGAGCGGCGAGCTGAGAGAGGCTTTGGACAGGGAGATCAATATACACGATATAAAAAACATAATATTTGATTTTGGCGACGTGAGCTTTATGGACAGCTCCGGGATCGGGATGATCATGGGCAGATACAAGCTCATCAAGGCCAAGGGCGGAAAGGTCATGGTGGTAAGACCGCAGAAGCAGGTGGACAGGATACTTGAGATGTCCGGAATAAAGAAGATATTGGACTGCGGTTGATCTCGACTTTAGGATTTGGAATAATGGTTAAAAATATTGTTGCTGATAACGCAATGGGTTAAATCGGAGGATATATAAATGGATAATAACAATAAAGCACAGAATTACATGAGGTTGGTCATACCCGGCAAGAGCGTGAACGAAGCGTTTTCCAGAGCGGTCGTCGGGGCGTTCGCGGTACAGCTCGACGTGACCGTAGACGAGCTTGCGGATATCAAAACGGCGGTGTCCGAGGCCGTGACAAACTCAATAATACACGGCTATTCGGACAAAAAAGGGGAAGTCGTGATAGAGTGTAAGATACTTGGCGACGTCGTAGACGTAAAAATCATCGATTACGGCAAGGGGATAAAGGACATAGAGACCGCGATGCGGCCGCTGTATACGAGTTGTCCGGACGACGAGCGCAGCGGGATGGGGTTCACCGTTATGCAGAGCTTCATGGACGAGGTCGAGGTAAGCTCCGAGATCGGCAAGGGAACGACCGTACATATGACTAAGAGGATCGGGCAAAATGGCGGAGCTGAGGAGATATGACCGGATACGATAAAGCGGCCGCGGCTAAAAACGAATATAAAGACCGTTTGCCAATAAACGATAGCTTGGACAAAAATGCGGATAAAAATACCGAGAACATCAAATTGCTCGAGCGGGTCAAACAGGGCGACGCGGCGGCGAGGGACGAGCTTATCAACGGCAACGTGGGGTTGGTCAGGTTGATTATTAAACGCTTCTTAAACCGGGGCGCGGAGAGCGAGGACTTGTTTCAGATAGGCTGTATAGGCCTGATAAAGGCGGTCGAAAAGTTCGACCTGAGCTACGGCGTGCAGTTTTCGACCTACGCGGTACCGATGATAATAGGCGAGATCAAGCGTTTTTTAAGAGACGACGGGATAATCAAGGTCAGCAGGAGCTATAAGGACATATCGTCCAAGGCGATGGCGGTCAAGGAGAAGCTGACGGCGGAGAACGACGAGGAGCCGACCGTTAAGAAGATATCCGAGGTATTGGGGATCAGTCCCGAGGAACTGGCCGCCGCAATGGAGGCGTCGCAGAAACCGGAATCGCTGTATTCGACGACGGACGACGGCTCCGGCAAAAGCGCCGCGCTGATAGATAGATTGGAGTCAGACGAGAACTATGAGGAAGCAGTGGAAAACAGGCTTCTTCTAAAGGAAGCCCTGTCCGAACTGCCCGAGCGGGAACAGAAAATAATAATTCTCAGATATTACAAACAGAAGACCCAGAGCGAGATCGCGAAAATTCTCGGCATCTCGCAGGTCCAGGTCTCGAGGATAGAGAAAAAGGTACTCCGGAGCATGAGGGATAAGATAACGTAGCGATTAGAGATTAGCGAATAGAGAATAGGAGAGTTTACGGCGGCTGTATCCGCATGTCGGTCTCGCCGCCGTATGGGAAGACAAAGTATTCTACTCCTACCCTCTAATATCTAAATCCTAACGCCTACGTTTATTTGTTGCTCCAGATCGGATAAATACTGTTGAAATCGTTCCAGAGCATGAGTTTGGCGTTCGCGTTTTCAGCTATCGACTCCGTATATACCTCGCCCGGCGCCGCGGAGACGTTCTTTATCTCGCAGTCTGTGAGAACGCCGTCGTCGTTGTATACCGCGACTATCAGTTTGAGGTCGTTTAGGGCGGCTTCGGAGGATATGGATATAACGCCGTTTTCATACGTAACGTCCACTTTCGCAAACTCGGCGCTGATGGTCGAGTTCTCGGTCAGACCCTCGAAGGTATAGCTCATCACCGCGCCTACGCTCGTTCCGTCTACCTGAACGTCCTTTACGATATACCCGTAATCGGGCGCCATATGGAAGGTCTTGCCCTCGGCGCTGTTTACCGGGGTCTCGCCCTGCGGGAATACGCGTCCGCCGGCGTCCGCCGAAGATGTCACGGTAACGGTCTTTGTGACGCTGACCGTGCACGAGGCGGTCTTTCCGCTTGTGGTAGTCGCGGTTATCACGGCCGTTCCTATCCCGACGGCATTGACGACGCCGTCGGTTACTGTAGCGACGCCAGGGGCGCTCGTCGTCCAGGTTATCTTGTCGGTCGCGTTGGACGGCTGCATGGTCGCGGTAAGGGTGTCGCTTCCACCGACCTCAAGACTGAGCTGAGTTTTATCGAGCGATACCGACGTAGCCGAGCGGAGCACGTTTATCGTTATGGTATCCCTCGCGCCGCTTGCGCTCTGCGCAGTGATCGTGGTAGAGCCGTAGCCCCTCGACCTTACGACTCCGTTCTCGACGGTAGCCACGCTCTCGTCGGCGGAGGTATAGGTTATCTCGGACGTAGCGTCCTGCGGCGTTATGCTGAGCGGCAGAACGCGGGTGTTGTTGGTTCCGGAGAAGTCGAGCTCGTCTTTGTAGAAATTCAGCCCGGTCGCCGCGATATTTATATTCTCAAACGGCATATTCCTCGAACCTGCGTACTCCTCGGCATAGCTGCCGGACACTCCGCGCACGGTCGTTCTCGCCGGATATGAGAAGGCGTTGTTTTCGATAGAGGTCATGTTCGGGAATATAGTGACTTCGGTAAGTCTAATATTCTCAGCGAACGCGTTGGAGGCTACCTCGGTGCAGTAGCGGGGCAGAACGATCTCCTCGAGGCTCGGACAGAGCCGGAAAGTAGAATCTTGAATCTCGGTCAGACCTATGCCGAACGTTACGCCGCTGAGACCGTCGCACCCGTAAAACGCCTGAGAGCCGAGCGAGGTCACGCTGTCGGGGATAGAGACCGAAGTCAGCGCGTCGCACTCGGAAAACGCCTGATAGCCGATACTTTCCAAGCCGTATTGCATTTCGACGCTCTTTAAGGCCGTGCAGGATTTAAACGCGTAGTCATATATTCGGGTGCAGGACGCCGGTATCGAAATACTTTCGAGCGCCGCGCAGTTTTCAAAGGCGGAGTTCGGAATGTTTTTTATATTAGGCGATAGTGTTATACTGCTTAGGTTTGAACAATCCTGAAATGCGTTACTACCTATCTCAGTTACATAATCAGGGATATCAATATTAGTAAGTCCAGTACAGCCGTTGAAAGCGTACACGCCTATACTTGTTACATATGGCGGTATAACTATATCGGCAAGAGTCGTACAACCGGAGAAAGAGTCTCTGCCTATTTTAGTTATGCTGTTAGGTAAGTCGATGTTTTTTAAAGCTGTGCAATCGCAAAATGCATAGTCGCCAATATTCGTCATAGTATCTAATAGGTTAACATTTTCGAGGTTATTTGCTCCGCGGAATAAATTACCGGCAACTTGGGTCGTACCACTTTCAAAAGTAACGGTTTTTAAACCGCTGTCATAAAATGGGCCTCCGCCATAGCTGATAGCTTGAGCGTCTATTAGAGATTTAGGTATTTCGATTTCCAACAGAGAACTACAACCTCTAAATGCGTCGCCTCCCAAGGTCTCAAGAGATGATGATAATGATACACTACTTAGGTTCGTACAATTTTGAAAAGCTCTACTACCTATCTCTGTTACATAATCAGGGATATCAATATCAGTAAGCCCGGTGCAATTGTTAAATGCATAGCGATCTATATTAGTAATATATTGAGGTAGAGCAATATCGGTAAGAGCTGAGCAGTCGCCAAATGCACGGTAACCAATATTTGTTATGGTATCTAATAAGTTAACGTTTTTAAGGTTGTTTGCCCCGTAAAATAGATTACCGACAACTTGGGTTGTACCACTTTCAAAAGTAACGGTTTTTAAACCGCTGTCATAAAATGGGCCTCCGCCATAGCTGATAGCTTGAGCGTCTATTAGAGATTTAGGTATTTCGATTTCCAACAGAGAACTACAACCTCTAAATGCGTCGCCTCCCAAGGTCTCAAGAGATGATGATAATGATACACTACTTAAGTTCGTACAATTTTGAAAAGCTCTACTGTCTATCTCCACCACAGTATTAGGCATAGTAACCGACCTAAGAGTTGTATTCCCCGAGAAAGCGCTGCTACCAATCTTCGTCACCGTATACCCGTCGAGCTTAGACGGAACCGCGACCGCCGAGGCGTTGCCGCTGTATTTGGTGATGGTGGCGTTATTCGAATCGTCGAGTTCATACTCCCAGATAACGACGGGAGCGGCCTCTCCGCCGGTTCCCGAGCCGCCGTACGAGCTTTGGCCGTAGCTCTGGGACGGGTTGAAGTACTTAGAGGAGTAGGAGGTCGTATAGGAGATATCCTCGCCTCTCGAGCATGACGAAACAAGAGCGCCGTCCTCGTAGTGGTATACCGCTCTTACCGGGCTGTTGCTCTCTGTAAAGATGTCTTGAGTTTTGTTATAGGATTCTTTGTCGATAATATAATTTATGGTAACGCCCGCTCCGACGCTCGCGTACATATGTCCGCTTATGGTCGTGCAGGTCTTGGGCGTTCCGCTGTCGTAGGAATTTAACCTGAAGTTCATCTGTACGCCGACCGTACCCCAGATACTGCCTTCTACAAAGAGGAGGCTGATCGAGGCGGAGAGCCTTACGCCGGTCCTGATCTCGGCCTCGGCGGTAAAGGTGAAGCCCTTCTTCTCAAAGCTCTTTATAAGGCGGAAGCCGTCGCCCCTCGTATACGCGACGCCGGCTTCGAGGTCGCCGTCCCAGGTCATGGATACGCCGCCCTTTATCGAACATTCCACATCGAGGGATATGGAGCCTATGCCGGCGATATTGATATAGCCGAGCCTTATGCTGGACGGGATTCCCGCGTACGATCCGAAGTCGAAGGATACCGCCGTCGTAACTGTTGTGTCCGCGGTTATCGACGCCGAATATTTGCCGGTTATCGCGTTTTCTTTGTGATTGAGCTTCATATTGCTGAACTTGGCGGATATCGTTCCGGCCGCCGCGCCTCCGAGGCTTATCTTCTGGGACGCGGTAAGAGTCTTGGTGTTTTTATCGTAATCGACGCTTTGCAACTCGACCGTCATCTCCTCGCTCTGAGCGTTTGGAACGGATCGGTCAGTAACGGTGTAAGTAGTAAGTTCGTTGAATTCAAAATCTTCAAGATCGATCTCAATAGAGCCTTCGCTGTCGGCCGAGACTATCGCGTTTTCAGCGCCGTCGGGCGTAGCCGCGATCGTCATAGTCTCGCCGTCGGTCGTAACCTCGAGCGCTTTAAGCGCAACAGGGTATCCGTCTGCGAACACGACGAAAATATCGCCCGCCGAGACGGCGGTGTCGCAGTTTGAGACCGTTACCGTGTAATCCTGGGAGATAGACGCGTCCGCCGTCTCGGGCAACACGATAACGCCCTCCGCAAATTCGTAGGAGCTGTCATAGTTTTCGTCTATTGCCGAGTCCTCGATAACGGCTTTGGCGTCCGCGAGCGCCGCCGCGCTCTCTTCGGAAGTTATCGCCTGGTCGGGCAGGAAGCTGTTTCCGGACAGCGCGAACCAGCCGCGGTTCACCGCTACTTGGATATCGTCCGGATACGAAACGTCGGCGTATTCCGCGTATGTATACCCCGCTTCCTCGTCAGGCTGAAAGCTCAGGCAGGCGTTCAGCGTCTGCGCCGCAAATTCGCGGGTCGCCGGCTCGTCGGGATAAAACGCTTCGCCGGCTTCGATATCGACTACGCCGAATTCGACCGCGACCAAGATATCGCGGTAATAACTATCGTCCGGCGTTATGTCGCTGAAATAGTTATCCGGCATATTGTCGTCGCTTTCGACGGTCAGGGAGAGCGCCGAGACAAGCTCGGTTATCCATTCGCTTCGGGTTAGAGTATCCGCGGCAAATACGTTATTTCGTAATTGGGGGGGGGGTAAAAAACGTTATTAGCATAAATGCCGCAAGAAATACGCTTACAATTTTCTTTTTCATTTTGAAATTCCCTCCTAATTAGATTAAAAATTTTATTCGCATACAGAGTAGCATATTATATTAATTTTGTAAATGCGGATTTTACAGATATATTGTGTATTTTGTAAGTTCGGCTCGATTTAGGCCGCAGATTTAAGATAAAGAACGTTAAAAATCAATGAATAAATATCCGCTTTGCCGCAGATACTACCTACGATAATATTTTTGCATATGAAAAACTAAATTTTGTTAAGCGAATTATATTGCGAGACAAATATAACGGATAATATGAAAAAGGGCTTAATCTCGTTTGCGAATAGGCCGAAAACTGTCTTCCCGGAGCGCCCGCGCGGGGAGAGGATATATTTTGCGGGCGGAAGGGCGGCAAAAATTTATGGAACATGAAAACAAGGAGTATCTTAGGTATTTGGACGAGAAGGCGCCGGGGAGTCCGACTCTTAAGAATATAGTCTGGGCTTTTTGCATAGGCGGGCTGATCTGCGTTATAGGTCAGGCGTTCTCGGACTTGTATTCAAAGGTCTGCGGCCTTGGCGAGGAGGACGCCAAGACGGCGGTTTCGGTGACGATGATATTTTTGGGAGCGCTGTTTACCGGGCTTAATATTTATCCGAGGATAGCTAAATACGCGGGAGCGGGAACGATCGTTCCGATCACCGGGTTCGCCAACTCGATCGTCTCTCCGGCGATGGAGTTTAAAAAAGAGGGCTACGTTCTCGGGATGGCCGCGAAAATGTTCGTTATCGCCGGGCCGGTTCTGGTGTACGGGATAACCTCGTCGGCGGTCGTGGGTATTATTTATTATATCTATACGTTGCTGGTCTGACGGCGCCGAAAAGAGAGAGTTCAGGCGCAGAAGTTTGGAGGTATCATATGAGCGCGAATTTTGGCGCGGAGAGGATGGATTTATATGAATAACGGAGCCGGGGCGAAGAGGCTCGGGGCGCAGACGGTCAAGTTTGAAAATAGAGTTCCTATAATCTCGACGGCTACGATAGCGGGGCCTAAGGAGACCGAGGGGCCTCTTAGCGATTATTTCGACGTAAAGCTGGACGACGATATGTGGGATGAGGACAGCTGGGAGAAGGCGGAGAGCAAGATGCAGCGCGAGGCGGTCAAGATTGCCGTTAGCAGGCGGGGATTAGCCTTAGACGATATAGACTATATCTTTGCGGGAGACCTTTTGAATCAATGCACCGCCGCCGGATTTGGGATAAGAGACTTGAATATTCCTTACTTCGGCGTATACGGCGCCTGCTCGACTATGATAGAGGGGTTGAGCCTGGGCGCTATGATGATCGACGGCGGATACGCGAAAACGGCTGCGGCGGTCTCGTCCAGCCACTACTGCACGGCGGAGCGGCAGTACAGAAACCCGCTCGAATACGGCGGGCAGAGAACTCCGACGGCGCAGTGGACGGTCACCGGAGCGGCGGCCGCGGTTTTGGGATACGCCGAAGGCTCCGGTTCGGACGGGGCGCAAAAGGAAGTATATATAACTCACGCTACCACCGGCAGGATAGTCGATTTCGGCGTGAAGGACCCGAACAATATGGGCGGAGCCATGGCGCCCGCCGCGGTAAGCACGCTGACAGAGCATTTTAAGGCGACGGGAACTCAGCCTAAGGATTACGATCTGATACTGACCGGCGATCTGGGAACGCTCGGCAAGTCGGTCGCGATAGATCTCATGCTCGAGCAGGGTTACGACCTTAGCGGCCTATACGACGACTGCGGCTGTATGATCTACGATATAGAAAAGCAGGACGTACACGCCGGGGGAAGCGGCTGCGGCTGCGTGAGCATAACATTTTGCGGATATATAATAAATTTGATGAGAGAACAGAAACTGAGCCGTGTCCTTGTAGCGGGGACCGGCGCGCTGCTCAGTCCGACCTCTACGCTTCAAGGCGAGTCGATTCCGGGTATAGCGCACGCGGCGGTTATCGAGATTTAGGCCGGTAGGTCGCGCGGAGCCTTTAAATCTGAACAGGAGATAAACGGCGCGACTTTAAAACATTGTATATATTGTAATAGGAGAAAAAAGATGCAGTATCTGAACGCGTTTTGGGTGGGCGGCTTGATATGCGTCATAGCCCAAATATTGATCGATAGAACAAAACTTACCCCGGCGAGGATCTTGGTTTCATACGTCGTACTCGGCGTTTTGCTGGGCGGGATAGGCGTGTATGATAAAATCGTGGAGTTCGCCGGAGCGGGAGCGACCGTTCCCATAATAGGTTTTGGCAACGTGCTCGCCAAAGGGGTAATAAAGGGCGTGAACGAGCATGGACTGCTCGGTGTGATAACTGGCGGCGCGTCCGCGGCGGCGGGCGGAATAGCGGCCGCGATCGTATTCGGTTTTCTTATCGCGCTGATCTTCAGTCCGAAAAGTAAAAAATAAACGTATGAGTTAGGAATTAGAAATTAGGAATCGAACTCGTAAGCGGTTGAACGGACGAGGAAGATCATAGTAAAATAAAAAGTAGTCTTAGGACGCGTTTTTATAGGAGCGGGTCGGGTAGATTCGACTGCGGACGGCTGTGTTTGTAGGATAAAATAAAAGTTTTTTGTCTTCAAGCATAGCGCCGGGGTAGGATCGGAACCGGCGCGCTCCTGATTTTTTGTTTCCATTTAAGTTGTAATAGTCTGTTAATATTTGATTAATTAAGTCGTAATTTCTGTTAAAAGCGAAACGCTTGCTAATTTTTTATTATTATAGTATAATATCAATATTCTTATATAAAATTAAATACGCAGTATTTTAGTATGTTTTTTATCTTAAGAAGCAGTTTTATCTAATTTAGGAGGATATGAATGTGAGCGATAATTTAAGAAACTGGACTGCCGATTTAGGCGACGGCAGATACAAAAACCCAATTTTGTACGCCGACTATTCTGATCCGGACGTTATCAGGGTCGGAGAGGACTATTACATGACGGCTTCGAGCTTTACATATGTTCCGGGACTTCCAATTTTACATTCCAAAGATTTGGTAAATTGGGAACTGATCAATTACGCCGCGTACGAACTTACGGACGAGTATGATAAACCCAGACACGGATGCGGCGTATGGGCTCCGGCGATAAGGTATCATGACGGAAAGTACTGGATATTTTACGGAGATCCCGATTTAGGCGTATTTATGACGAATACCGAGGATATATACGGAAAATGGAGTCCGCTCAAGCTTATTTGGAAGGGCAAGGGGATCATCGACACCACGCCGCTTTGGGACGACGACGGAAGAGCGTATTTAGTCCATGCTTTTGCCGGTTCGAGATGCGGTTTTAATTCAAGGCTTGCGGTTTGCGAGATGGAGCCGGACGGAACCGGGATGATCGGTTTGGATTGCTGCGTGTATATGGGCGGCGAAGAGAATCATACGATCGAAGGACCTAAGTTTTATAAGAAGGACGGTTACTATTATATTATGGCGCCGGCGGGCGGCGTCGTTCAGGGCTGGCAGGTATGTCTGCGTTCTAAAAACGTATACGGTCCGTATGAGATCAAAACTGTTATGCGTCAAGGCGACGCGATCTTTAACGGTCCTCATCAGGGCGGTTGGGTAGATACGCCGGCCGGGGAGGATTGGTTTATCAACTTCCAGGACCTGGGCGCGTACGGCAGGGTCATTCATTTGAACCCGGTTAAATGGATCGACGGCTGGCCGGCTATGGGCGAAGATATCGACGGCGACTACTGCGGAAAGCCGGTAGAGACTTATAAAAAGCCGGATCTTCCGGCGCAGCCGATCCTACATATTCCGACGTCGGATGATTTTAAGGCGGATAAGCTCGGCCTTCAGTGGCAGTGGCAGGCGAATTTTGACGAGAGCTGGTATTCTCTCGCAAATGAAGAAGGACGTTTGCGCCTTTACGCGATTAAAACGGACGGCGCCGACGGCGAATATCTGCTGAATCGTCCTAACGTTTTGACTCAGATGTGGCGCTCGCCCGTTATGCGGATAACAATGAAGGTAGATCTGTCTTCCGAAAATGAGAGCGGCGCGGCTTTGGCTATAACCGGAAACGATTATTGCTATATAGCTCTGAAAAACGACGGAACTTTGCTGCAAGTAAAAGGAACTTCAGAGCTTTGCGAGAACGTTGAAGAAAACGTAGTTGCGTCCGAAAATATTGGAGTAAGCTCGGTTTGGCTCAGGATCGACGTATGCGGCGAATTTAATTCTCCGAAAGCGAGAGCGAATTACTCGTACAGTAAGGACGGTAAAACTTTCGAGCCTTTCGGCGAAGAATTCGAGCCGACTCAAGGGGAGTGGGTCGGAGCGAAAACGGCTATATTCGCTTTCGGAGACGAGGGCGGTTACGCGGACGTTTCCGAGTTTTGCGTTGATTGACGGATATTTATGCTTAACGCGATTAAGCGAACCTATTACGTTTTTAGTTTTATGTTGTAAAAATATTTAAATTATATAAAGGGGGAATGCGATAATGCTAAGGACCTTTCATGGCGGCGTACATCCAAACGATATGAAGGCGCCGACGGCGGGGAAGGCGATCGTCGAGCTTGATCCGCCTAAGGAGCTTGTTTTTCCCGTTACGCAGCACATAGGAGCGCCGGCCGTTCCTTGCGTGAGCGTCGGAGATCGGGTGTACATGGGTCAGAAGATCGCGGACGCGGGAGGTTACGTCTCGGCGTGTATTCATTCGAGCGTATCGGGAACCGTGAAAGCGATCGAAAAGAGGATGAATCCAAACGGTTTGTTTGTGGATTCTATTGTAATTGAAAACGACGGCTTGGACGAGATAGATCCGGATATTCAGGGTCACGGCGACTTTAAAAAGCTGTCCGCAAAAGAGATCGTCGAGATAATCAAGGCGGCGGGTCTGGTCGGACTCGGAGGAGCGACCTTCCCGGTACACGTTAAACTTTCGCCTCCGCCGGAAGCTAAGATTGATTATGTTATTGTAAACGCGGCGGAATGCGAACCGTACCTCACCTCGGATTATAGGACCATGCTCGAGCTCCCGGACGATATCATAAACGGGCTTAGGGTGATAATGCATATTTTCGGCTTAAAGACCGGTTATATCGGGATCGAAGACAATAAACCCGAGGCGGTAAAAGTTATGACCGAGGCGGCCGCGAAGCAGAAGGACGCCAAGATCCAGGTGATAACGCTTAAGACAAAATATCCGCAGGGCGGAGAGAAGCAGCTTATCAACGCTATTACCGGGTGCAAGGTTGGGCCGGGTCAGCTCCCGTGGCAGGTAGGGGCGATAGTCAGCAACGCGGACACTTGCCGTTCGATATACCGCGCCGTGAGGTCGGGTATGCCCCTGCTTACAAGGATCGTGACCACGGGCGGAGACTGCGTAAAAAGCCCGGGAAACTTCAGGGTCAGGATAGGAACGCCCCTCGGCTATATAATAGAACAGACGGGCGGGCTTATAGACGAGTCCGGAAAGGTCGTTATGGGCGGACCTATGATGGGGCTTGCGGTACCGAATTTGGACGTGCCCACGGTAAAGGGAACGTCGGGATTGTTGGTATTTAATAAGAAGAGCGCGAGAGGTTTTGAGGAAGGGCCATGTCTGCGCTGCGCTAAATGCGTGTACGTCTGTCCGATGAATCTTCTGCCGAATAAACTGGATTCGGCGGCGAGAGTCGACGATTGGGATACGCTTAATAAGCTGAATATCACCGACTGTATAGAGTGCGGCAGCTGCGCGTACGTCTGTCCGGCTAAGCGCCGTCAGGTTCAGCAGATCAAGGTCGCTAAGGTAAAAATGCGCGAAGCGCAGCAGAAAGCTAAATAAGAGAATGGAGAGAAAAGAATGAATAATTTATTGGTTGTATCACATTCTCCCCATATCTCGGGGAGAGAGAGCATACAGAGCATAATGCGCGACGTTGTGATCGCGCTAATACCGTCGCTCATAGCCGGTATGCTGGTATTCGGCTACCGCGCGGGGGTTGTGACCGTACTCAGCGTTTTGGCCTGCGTGTTCTTTGAGTGGGCGTGGGAGAAACTGCTCAAGAAAAAGTCCACAATAGGCGATCTGAGCGCCGTTGTAACGGGTATGCTTTTGGCGTTTAACCTGCCTGTGACAATACCGCTGTGGATGGTGGTCATAGGCGCGTTGTTTTCGATAGTTATAGTAAAGCAGTTCTTCGGCGGACTCGGACATAACTTTATGAACCCCGCGCTCGCCGGTCGCGCGTTTTTGCTCGCGTCCTGGTCGCTGGCTATGACGACCTGGGTGGCTCCGGGGACGTCGGTTCCGTTTTGGAATACGGCGGACGTGGTCACAAGCGCGACGCCTTTAGCGGCGTATGCCGACGGCGGCGATCTGCCGAGTTACTTGAATTTGTTCCTCGGCTACACGGGCGGCTGTATTGGAGAGACGTCCGTACTCGCCATATTGATAGGCGCGGCCTATCTGCTCTGCCGGAAAGTTATCAAGCTGAGAGTTCCGGTAATATACATAGCGACCGTCGCTTTGGGCGCGTGGATATTCGGCGGAAAGGACGGATTCTTTACCGGGGACGCGCTGTATCAGATAATGGCCGGAGGCTTGATGTTGGGCGCGTTCTTTATGGCTACCGATTATACTACGACTCCGTACACGCCGAAAGGTCAGATAATATTCGCTTTGGGCTGCGGAATCATAACCGTCTTGATCCGTTTCTGGGGCGGCTATCCCGAGGGCTGTTCGTATTCTATCCTGCTTATGAACGTGGCGACGCCGCTGATCGATAAGCTGACTCAGCCTAAACGCTACGGCGAGACGCGGGCCGCTAAGAGAGAGGCTAAAGCCAAAGCGAAAAAGGAAGAGCAGGAGAAGGCGGACAAGAGAAAGAACG
Source organism: Clostridiales bacterium (assembly GCA_019419865.1). GTDB lineage: Bacteria > Bacillota > Clostridia > Monoglobales > Monoglobaceae > Roslinia. Next base: position 84,489 of record JAHZIG010000007.1, read on the forward strand.
CGGATAAAATATCGACGCAGAAACGAAACAAGAAGAACTCCGGTTCTGTAAAAAAGAATAGAAGATAGGAGGCAAAGACGTAATGAACGAGACTATAAAACTTGCGATCAAGCTGTTTGTAATAACGGCTGTTGTGGCGGCTTTGCTTGCTGTGGTCAATATGGTGACGGAACCGCTGATAGAGGCTAATAATGAAAGAACGTTTAATGAGACGATGTCGGAAGTACTGCCCGAGGCTGAAGAGTTCGAGGAGGTAGACGTGGAAATAACTCCCGAGGACGACGCGGTCGCGGTGGATAGCGTATACGCGGGCAGATCCGGCGGCGACGTCGTAGGCTATGTGGTAACTGCGGTGTGCAGCGAGGGCTACGGCGGAGATATAACGGTGATGACCGGCATAAATTCGGATTTTACTGTGAATAAAGCCGAGGTTACCGAGATGGACGAGACGCCGGGGCTTGGAGCTAAAGCTCAGGGCGAATGGATAGACCAATTTCAAGGGCTTAGCGAAGATATAGAGGTAGATAAGAACGGCTCCGCCCAGATCGACAATAAAGTCGAGGCGATCTCGGGAGCTACTATAACTTCAAGAGCCGTGACAAAGGCGGTCAACGAGTCGATCAAGGCCGCTGAAGAATCCGCGGCTTTGGCTGAAGATTCGTCTTCGGATATAAATAACGGCGCAGAGGAGGATGAATAATGAAAAGCCAATCGTTTTTTAAGACTTTTGTAAACGGTTTGTTTAAGGAAAACCCCACGTTCGTGTTATTCTTGGGCATGTGTCCGACTCTGGCGGTAACTACCGGGGTTACAAACGCGATAGGCATGGGGCTTTCGACCACGGCGGTGCTGATATGTTCTAATATAGTAATATCTATGCTGAGAAAATTTATTCCGGATAAGATCAGGATAGCTTCATACGTCGTAGTTATCGCCGGATTTGTAACAATAGTACAGATGCTTATGAACGCGTACGTTCCGGCTCTGTCCAGCAGTCTTGGCATCTACATACCGCTTATTGTCGTCAACTGTATAATTTTAGGCCGCGCCGAGGCTTTTGCAAGCAAGAACACGGTCCTCGCGTCCGCGGCGGACGGCGCCGGTATGGGACTCGGTTTTACGATGTCGCTGACGCTGATCGCGTCGGTCAGAGAGATACTCGGCGCGGGTACGTTTGCGGGGATACAATTGTTCGGCGACAGCTTCCAGCCGGTTTCGATAATGATCCTGCCGCCGGGAGCGTTTCTGACGCTCGGCATACTCTTGGCGTTGATCAACCTGATCGCGGCGAGGGTGAAAAATTCAAAGCTTAAGAAAAGCGCTGAGGAGGGGAATAATATATGATTAGCGAATTATTGATCATAAGCGTGAGTGCGATACTTATAAACAACTATGTGTTGGTCCAGTTCCTCGGTATATGTCCCTTCCTCGGCGTATCGAAAAAGGTAGATACGGCGATAGGTATGGGTCTTGCCGTAATATTCGTAATGGCTTGCGCCTCGGCTATAACATGGTGCGTTCAGTATTACCTGCTGGTTCCGTTCAATATGGAATATATGCAGACCATAGCGTTTATCCTGGTTATAGCCGTGCTGGTGCAGTTTGTCGAGATGTTTCTTAAAAAGTCGATCCCCGCGCTGTATAACTCGCTCGGCGTGTATCTGCCGCTTATTACGACCAACTGCGCGGTCTTGGGCGTGGCTATACTAAACATATCGCAGTTCGGCGGTATGGAGATGAGTTTCGTTAAATCGGTCGTATACGGTACGACCGCTGGAATGGGCTTTACGCTTGCGATCGTGCTGTTTGCGGGAGTGCGCGAGCGTTTGGAGAGCTCGGACATACCCGGATTTTTAAAGGGGATGCCGATAACGCTTATTACGGCGGCGCTGTTGTCTATAGCGTTTCTGGGATTCTCCGGGCTGAGTTTTTGATGAGGAGGTATAGTATATGAGTCAAATACTGATCCCATTGATCGTTATAGGCGGAATGGGAATTATATTCGGGGCGCTTCTTGGAGTAGCGTCCAAGGTTTTTGCGGTACAGGAAGACGAGCGTATACCACAGATCCTCGTAGCGCTGCCGGGAGCGAACTGCGGCGGTTGCGGCTATGCCGGGTGTTCGGCGTATGCGAACGCGATATGTACGGGCGGAGCCAAAACCAATATGTGTCCGGTAGGCGGAGCCGAGGTAGCTCGGAAAATTTCGGACATAATGGGCGTAGAGCCGGAAGAAAAGGAAAAGCTGGTCGCGCGGGTATTATGTAACGGAACGCCTCAGAGAGCGCTCCAGAAGTACGAGTTCGACGGTCCAAGAGACTGTCACAGCGCGGCGCGTTTGGGCGGCGGCGAGAAGATGTGCGCTTACGGCTGCTTAGGCTTCGGGTCCTGCGTAAAAGTTTGTAAATTCGGAGCTATGTCGATAAAAAACGGAGTGGCGTATGTGGATATAGACAAGTGCGTAGCCTGCGGCGCTTGCGCCGCCGAATGTCCCAAGAAGATAATAAAGATACTTCCGTTTAAAAGCAAGTATACGATCACGTGCAAAAACGTCGAGAAGGGCAAGACTACAAGACACGACTGTCAGGTCGGCTGTATAGGCTGCGGTATTTGCGCTAAGGCGTGTCCCAAGCAGGCTATTACAATAAGCGACAACCTTGCCGTTATCGATCCAAACAAATGCGTTAATTGCGGCATATGCGCGTCCAAATGTCCGCAAAAGGCGATAAATAAAGTGACAAAGGACGGTTTGCAGGGACCGCAGGAGCGGAAAGAGGTAAAGCCTAAGCTGACGCCCGAGCAGATAGAGGAGCTTAAAAAGAAAAAAGCGGCTCAGGCTCAGCCGTAAATAAATAATAGTTTTTAACTCAGGGGAATTTCTGCTTTCCCTTGAGTTTTTTGTTTCCTATATAATATAAATACCAGCATAAAGGTCTAATAGAGATTCTTATTTTTAGAATATGAAAGCATAGCTTATTTGATTGTTGACAACATTTGGATATAGCGCTAAAATAGTTGCGTGTGCAACTAATATTATATAACGGGAGCGACGGAAATTATGGCTTCTTTAATGAAATTTATCAACCGAACGTCCAGATGCTTTACTCTGTATAGAAATAATAAGCTTGAGGAAGAAGGAATAAACGGATACCAGCATTTATATATAATAAAAATATGCAGGAATCCCGGAATAATGCAAGACGCTCTGACTCGAGAGATGTATGTGAATAAGAGCAGCGTGACGCGGCAGCTATCTCTGCTCGAGCAGAATGGATTTATACGCAGGGAGCCGTGCGAGGAGGATCGCAGACAGCTTAGGGTTTTTCCGACTGAGAAAGCGTTTGAGATTTTTCCAAAGGTAGTCGAAGTACGCAAAAGCTGGAACGAGCGTTTGCTGAGCGGTTTTAGCGAGGAAGAAAAGGAGACTCTTTCTGCGATGATGGAGCGCGTGATGGAGAGAGCCGAGAAAATTTTGCAGGACGCGGACGAGGGAGGCGGAAACAAGTGAAGAAGATTATTTTATATCTCCGGCCAAACGTCCTTAGGATGGTTTTGGGCGTAATCATCAAGTTTATCGGTACGATAATGGACTTGTTCCTGCCGTGGATATTGTCGTACTTGATCGACGAGATCGTTCCGAGAGAGAATATCGGGGAGATATTGTTTTACGGATTTTTAATGGTGGTCTGTTCCGTTACGGCATGGCTCGGCAACGTAATAGCGAATCGCATGGCCTCCAGGGTGGCGAGGAATACTACTCAGAGCATAAGGCACGATTTATTTTCAAAAATATCATACCTTTCCTGCCGCCAGACGGACGAGTTTACTATAGCTTCGCTTGAGTCGAGACTCACGTCGGATACGTACAATATCCATCAGATGATAGGTATGATGCAGAGGCTCGGTATACGCGCGCCTATACTGCTTTTGGGCGGAATAACGATGACGCTGTTTATGGAGCCGGTTTTGACGCTCGTCCTGCTGGCGACATTGCCGTTCGTCGCGCTCGTTATGTTTTATATTTCTTCTAAAGGGATCCCGCTTTATACAAAGCTGCAAAAGTCTGTCGATAAGATGGTGAGAGTAGTACGCGAGAACGCGTCGGGGATACGCGTCATTAAGGCGTTGTCCAAAACCGAGTATGAGAAAAATCGTTTCTATGAGGTCAACCGAGAATTGGTGAAAAACGACACGAAAGCGTCGGTCACTATGGCGGCGAGCAATCCGCTGATGAACTTGTTTTTAAACGCGGGTCTTACTTTGGTAGTGGTAGTGGGAGCGTTCAGAGTTTACGGCGGAGCTACCCAGGCCGGAACAATACTGGCGTTTTTGACATATTTCACTATCATACTAAACGCAATGCTGTCGATCAATCGTATGTTCGTTATGTTTTCAAAGGGTTCGGCGTCGGCTAAACGTATCAGCGAAGTGCTTGACGCGCCCGAGGATCTGACTATAGGCGATAGGGATCATGTAGACAACGGCTATCATATAACGTTTGAGAATGTCAGCTTTACATATAACAGCGGCGCGATGGACGTCGTTTCCAATATTTCGTTCGCGCTAAAGAAAGGCGAGACGCTTGGCATTATTGGAGCCACGGGCAGCGGTAAGAGTACGATCATAAATCTGTTGATACGTTTTTACGATCCCGACAGCGGAACGATACGGATCGACGGCGGCGATATACGCGGGATACCTATGGCGGAATTGCGCTCGAAGTTCGGGATAGTGTTTCAGAACGACGTTTTGTTTTCCGATACTATCGAGGAAAATATAAGCTTTGGAAGAGACGTAGACAGAAAGTCGATTAAGCGCGCCGTCGACAGCGCTCAGGCCGGGTCGTTTATAAACAATCTTGACGACGGATTAGACCATCGCTTGACGATACGCGGTTCTAACCTAAGCGGCGGGCAGAAGCAAAGGGTTTTGATCTCGAGGGCGCTGGCCGCAAAGCCGGAGATACTTATTCTCGACGATTCGTCAAGCGCGCTGGATTACCAGACGGACGCCAAGCTGAGGGAAGCCCTCGGTAAATACTTCAAGGGAGCCACTACGGTAGTTGTGGCGCAGCGCGTTAGCTCAATAAAACACGCCGATCATATAATGGCGCTTGACGGCGGCGAAATAATAGGCTATGGAACGCATGAAGAACTTATGAAAAATTGCGCCGAGTACGCGCAGATAAGCGATTCCCAGATGGGAGGTGAATACTATGGCGGCTAACATGGGCGGATTCGGCGGGATGCCGGGCGGAAAGAGAGGTCCCGGCGGACGCAACGGCTCCGGCGGAGAAAAACCAAAAGACCGTAAATATGTGTTCGCGCGGCTTTGGAGTTATTTATATCGCTACAAATGGCTTATGCTTTTGGCGTTTGCGCTTACTGTGATCAGCAACCTGCTCGGGCTGGTAGGTCCTATGCTTTCGGGGTACGCCATAGACGCGATACACGGCGTTGGAGACGTCGATTTTGAAGGCGTGTTTGTCAACGCGGCGCTGATGATAATATTCTATGCGATCTCATCGGCGCTCTCATATATTTTAAGCCGTATTATGATAAACCTGAGCCAAAAGATAATATTCCGTATGCGCAGCGACGTATTTAATAAATTAACGACTCTGCCAGTGGGGTATTTTGACAGGACTCAGACGGGCGATATAATAAGCCGAATATCCTATGATATAGATACGGTCAACGCTTCGTTATCGAACGATCTGCTCCAGATATGTACGAGCGCGATCACGGTAATAGGTTCGCTGGCGATGATGATCATCATCTCTCCCGAGCTGGTTTCGGTGTTTGTTATCACCATTCCCGCGTCTATATTCTTTACCAGATACATGACGAGAAGGGTGCGGCCGCTCTTTCATAAACGTTCGGTAAAACTGGGAGAACTTAACGGCTACGTTGAGGAAATAATAAGCGGACAGAGGACGGTCAAGGCGTATCACCAAGAAGAGACGATGATAAACAGGTTTGACGTTAAGAATACCGAGGCGGTGGACGCGTACTATAACGCGGACTATTACGGAAGCATAACCGGACCGTCGGTCAATTTTATCAATAACTTATCGCTCTCTTTGATCAGCGTTTTGGGCGCTATCCTATATCTGTTCAGAAGCATATCGTTGGGCGACCTGTCCTCGTTCGTGTTGTACTCGCGTAAGTTCTCGGGTCCGATCAACGAGGCGGCGAATATACTCAGCGAGCTCCAGTCCGCATGCGCGGCGGCTGAGAGAGTGTTCAGGCTTATCGACGAAGCGCCCGAGCCTGCGGACATACCCGGAGCCGAGGAACTTAAGGATGTAAAGGGCGACGTCAGAATGGAGCATATACGCTTTGGATACGTCCCCGAACGCGTCGTTATCCACGATCTGAGCTTTCACGCGGAGCCGGGTAGTTTGACGGCTATAGTCGGACCCACCGGAGCCGGAAAAACGACTTTGATCAATCTGCTAATGCGCTTTTACGACCCGCAGTCCGGCGTTATAAAGGTAGACGGCAAGGATATATCCGGGCTGACCAGGCAGAGCCTCAGAAAGGCGTATACTATGGTGCTTCAAGATACTTGGCTGTTTACCGGTACGATATACGAGAATATCTCTTACGGAAAAGAGGACGCGACGATAGACGACGTTATAAGAGTATGCAAGGCCGCGCGTATACACGACGCGATCATGCAAATGCCGAACGGCTACGATACTGTGCTGAGGGGCGAGGGCTCCGGACTTTCAAAGGGGCAAAAGCAAATGCTGACAATTGCCAGGGCAATGTTGTTGGATTCAAAGATGCTGATCTTGGACGAGGCGACCTCGAACGTAGACACTCAGACGGAACAGAAGATACAGGCGGCGATGCGCGAGCTTATGAAAGGCAGGACCAGCTTTGTTATCGCGCATAGACTATCTACCATACAGAATGCGGATCATATTTTGGTTGTGGATAACGGAGATATTGTAGAGCAGGGAACGCACGAGTCGCTGCTCAGGCTTGGCGGACTCTATTCTAAGCTGTACTATTCTCAGTTTAAGTGATATTTAACGGATAGCAACCGCGGCGTAATAAATCTTAAGACTAAACAAAAAATGTGCAGGCTTAGGCTTGCACATTTAATTTGTCTCATATTACGTCGTATTTAGAGTAGGTGTTGTTAAAGTTTCGTTCGAGTATAGTATTTTCCAGCTCGGTTTGTATCGTAGTTATTTCGTTATCAAAGTAGTCGATATGGTTTTTGCTTATATGTTCAAAGTCGTAGATCATAAACAGATGTATCATTTCGAGCCTGAACGCGCGGCAGCTTGGCAGGATCGCCGCGGTGAGATGTCCTTTTTCCTGAACGTCGTCCGAGCGCGAGATTTTTTCCAGCTCGTTTACGTACATCTGGATAAGAAACAGCCTCTCGTCTATGAAGTATTTTTTACCTCCGCCTCGGCTTTCGTAGAGTCTCTCGTTATTTATAATACTCTTGAAGTCGGACGCAAAGCCTCGAAAATAGAATAATAAGTTTTTTAAATGATACTTCATAGCGTCGGCCTTTTCGGTTCTAAAAATTATCGTTCCGCCTATCCAGACTATGAACGCGGCCGCCAAAACAGCCGTAAATCTCGCCAGTATCGCGTTGGGAAGATCCATTACGTTCGGTATCAGACTGCCAACGGAGGATTGCGTTCCTATAAGGGCTATTACGGCTTGGTCGGTAAAAGTAAACATCAGCGAAAACGCCGCGAACATTATAACTATACTTTTTATTCGGGCGTCTCCCGGCAGGAACTCAGTGAAAAGAGCGTATACCGCAAGACCAAAAATCGTTCCCCATATTCTGGAAGCGGCGCGTTTGCTCTCGTCTTTGTGGAACGTCATCAACATACAGTATACCGTCAGCGGCAGCCAAACGCTTTTTACAAACGTCATAGGATACGCTATGGCGAAACATATCAGATTTAGGAGAGCCGTTTTTAGCGCAAACCGAAAAACTCCGGAATGACGGCTGAAGTTCTTTCGCATCCGCTGAAGCTGGATACCGAATATGTCGTCGAAAGATATATCGTTTTCATATTTGGAGCTTCTTGAGTGTAGTTCGGCCGCAAATTTCCTGAGCAAAATATCCCAGCGCTCCTTATTCTTTTTGTCGCTATATCGGTGCGTGTCCAAAAACAGTTCTATGTCTGTTCCAAGCCGGTAATACGCGCTCTGTTTAGGATCGTTTGCGGCTTTTTTGAAGAGCTTGGCGAGGTCGCTGTAATATCCCTCGTCCGTTTTGGAAACGGGGTCGCTCGAAAACAAATCTTCGGCAAGCAGGTAGTGGAGCTGTTCTATATACAGCAAAATATGATAATACCACGCCTGCACGTCGTTCAGTTTAGAGCCTTGCTTTACGAGCGTGGGATAAATTTTTGAACAGAAGCCGTCTGCGATTGCAGAGTAATTTTCGGCGCCGTCCGAACGCTTTTTCTCCAAAATGGCATCCGATAAAATCGAAAACGCGTTTTTAATATCGCTGTCAAATTCAAGCCTTGGTATCTTTCTTTTACGTATCCAAAGATATACTCCTATAATACTAAAGGAAAGAACGCATATTATAAGGCACAAAAGAATATTGACCGGGGAGAGCGGATGGTACATCTGCGTCATCATAAAAGCGAAACCGTACATGAAATGATTCCTCGGCAGGAATTCGTCCGCGTTTATGTATATTATAAAGAACATTGCAAAGAAGTTTATAATAAGACACAGCGGGTAGTTTATGGTAGCCGCCACTCCGAGAAGCGCGCATATCGTAAGCTCGGCGAAATATTTTATGTACATTTTAACCGGCATATCGGCCTTAACCAAACCGGAAGCCACAAACATAAACACTATAGAAACTGAAGTCAGCGCCGCGCCGCCGATATTCATCGCCAGCAGAAAGAGTATAATACCAACGGCGATATTTGGCAGTCCCATAGCCCATCTTTTAAGCCAAGCGCCGAATTTTTGAAATGGTTTTGCTATACTGCCGGTCATCAGCGCAGCCCTCCTTTAGAATTATGTTAATTTTAGGTAATGCATTTATATGTGAATAAGCGCTTTAATAATTAAGAAACGAAACCCCGGCTTTACGCGCCGGGGCTGTATTAAAATCTCGGTCGATCCGATCAAGATGATTATTCGAGTTCGAGAAGGGCGTAATTGCCGTCTTTTCTCTTATAAACGATGCTTGGACTCATTGTATCCGGATTGTTGAATATAAAGAAATCGTGACCGAGCATGTTCATCTGCAGGATCGCTTCTTCAGCCATCATAGGCTTAGACGCGATCTTCTTGGTTTTGATGATCTTAAACTCCTGTTCCTCTTCAACGTTATCATCCGTAGCGAAGTCCATGCTGTAATTTTCAAAGCCGCCGTCTCTGAGTCTCTTTGAAAGCTTTGTTTTATTCTTTCTTATCTGCCTGTCGATACTGCTAAGGCAAGAGTCTATCGCAGTCAGCAGATCTCTGTCTCTGTCTTCGGCTCTGATTATAAATCCCTTATACGGGAATGTAATTTCTACAATAATATTATCTCTTAGCTCGGAAACAACAATCTTACACTCTGTGGAATCATCGCTGAAAAACTTATTTAACTTCTTTACTTTATCAAGGATCTTCTGTTTACTTGATTCCGCTAAATCGAGCTTTTTTGTTATAATGTTGTAAGTCATAATACAACCTCCGTCCATTTTGTATTTAATAAATGGAAAATATAATGTGAAAAATATATAAAATATACTTCTTATTCACCATTTATTATATCCATATTATACACTTATTTTAGTTAAATAGCAATAGATTCGCGTTAAATTTTTACAATTTGTTAAAATTAGCTGAATAATACGGAGGCGCTCTTAGATATTAACCGCCGCATTATCTTTGTTTGTGCAAAAACTGCCGGAGATTTTTTTGCTGTCAAAAGATTTTGTTAAAAACTAAGGATTGATAAGGATGAACATGATTTTAAGAAAAATTAAATTCAGACATCACGACGTTGGTTTATTATGTATGCATTTTTTAGTAAAAATAGAGGCATTTTGTATAAATAGCTTAAATTTATTGACAATGGCGCTCTATGGTGATATAATATCTATGCATTAATTGGGCTTTTTGTAATTTTTGCGTTATATGATATAGGGCGTGCGACTATATTTTTATAATAAAATATAGATTATAGATGTGATGTTAGATGGTAAGATCTGTGAACATAATTAATATGGGAGGATTTTTCTGGAGTTTACATATTTTTTTAGGTATTAACATAGATTAGCGTCGGTTGACAAAAATAATTGTCTCTAAACAACGTTGAGGGGGCGTATATTATTAATAATATTCCAATTTAGGTATGAAGATGCAAAATGAGAGGTTATAGCGGTTTGCAGCGTTTATATTTTCGAGAAAAGGGCTTATAAGCGGCGGGGATTTGTTATACTTCTTTGGAGCAAACTTGTATAAGTCGGATATAATTTTGGCATATGAGCAGAAGATATTCGATTGTATAGTAATTGTGAAAAATATATCATTATATATAAAAGAAACAGGAGGTAACTTACCAATGAAAATCAAATGGAAAACAAAACTTGGCGCTTTGATTGTAGCGCTGTGTCTCGTGATCGGCGGATTGCCGGTCTTTGCGATGGGGCCGGAGATCGAGGTAGTATTTACCGACGTTACGGACACGGATCTGACCACGCTTGCCGGCGAGGCGAAAATCATGGTCAGCGTAAGAGGCGCGGCCGGCGCGGCGACTATAGCGCAGATGGCTCTGGAGTTCTCGGGAGATATGGATTACAAGTCCATACAATTTTTGCAGGGCGAGAATAATCCGCCGTCGTGCGTGCTGTATTCTCCCAACGCGGCGCTTGCAAACTCAAGAGGTTCTCTTATGCCGAGCATAATCGCGACCGAGCCTATAACGTTCGAGGAACAAACCGATCTGTTTATACTTACATTCTCGGGCGACGAGGGCGATTCGGTGACCTTGTCGCTGAACGATCTTGATAATACGTATTGCACGGTAGACGGAAGCGATAGAGTTCCTTCACAGACGAATTCGATAACTGCAAACGCAAGCGCAAGCGCTAACGAAGGTAAAAGCGCCGTTGTGAGATTGGTTATGGACAGAGTGACCGACTTTGTCGGCGGCAGCGAGAGCGAAGGATATTTGGGCAGCGGTATCGAAGTGAGGATAACGAGCGAAACGACCGATAATTATACGTTATATACGATCCTTAACAACACTCTCGTATCGCAGGGCGGACATCGCGAGAATGTATCGGTTCCTACCTTTACAGTGCAGGACACCGTTCTCAGCGACGATACGTATACGGTAGAGATTTCCGGAGTAGGATATATCCCGTACAGAGCGACCGGCGTAACTTTCGACGATGCGCTTGATGTAACTAACGAGGATTTCGTTCCGGGCGATATAAACGGCGACGGCGTTGTCGACGTAGAGGATATGAGACTCTGCGAACAGGCGATAGAAGATCCGGATTATGCGGACGACTTATCCGGAGCGGCGGATTTTAACCGCGACGGAGCGGTCGATAGATACGATCTTGCGGTGTTCGACGGCATAGAGGACAACACGCCGGTAAAGATGGAGAACCCGACTGTTACCGGAGGCTCTAATTCTATAGCGGTAAGCTGGTCGGCTCCTGACGATAACGGTTCCGCTATAACGGGATATACGATTAGATATGGAACAAGCTCGGACAACCTTACCGAGACCTACAACGTAACTGACGCGAGCGCTCTGTCGGCGACGATCTCAGGTCTTGCGGCTTCTACAAGATATTACGTTTCGATTGCGGCAATAAACGAAAACGGTACCGGCGAGTTCTCGGACGCAGTATCGGCCACGACGTCCTCTTCGTCCGGCAGTAATACCGGCGGAAGCGGGACCGGAGGCGGCGGAACAGGCGGAAGCGGAACCGGCGGATTCAACGGCGGTTATACCGGCGGCGGAACTACCGGAGGAACTACGGGCGGTACGACCGGCGGCGATAGCGCGGCTACTCCGACTCCGGCTCCGGGAACGTTTACGGACCTTGCGGGTTACGACTGGGCGAGCGACGCTATATACAGACTCAGAGATCTTGGTATAATCAACGGTACGAGCGACACGACATACGCTCCGGCTGATAATATCAAACGCGGCGACTTCATATTGATCTTGACCAGAATGCTTGACATAAACGACGAGTTCACGGAAAACTTCGCGGACGTACCGGCGGACAGCTATTACTATAACGCTATAGGATCGGCTGCGGCCGCGGGAATCGCTCAGGGCGACGGCGAGAACTTCATGCCGGAGGATAGCATAACGAGACAGGATCTGATAACGCTTGCATACCGCGCGTTTTTAGATCGCGGATACATATCCGAGGCGGCCGACACTACCTCGCTCGACGTATTCGGCGATAAGGACAGCATTTCTGATTATGCGGTAAGCCCGATGGCGTCGATGGTATCGGCGGGCATTATCCAGGGCAGCGACGACGGAAACGTTAATCCGCTTGGAAACGCGACCAGAGCGGAAGTTGCGGTTATGTGCTCGAGACTTGTCGATATCATGCAGTAGTAATATCGGTTCAAGAAAACGAACATAAAAAGATATATATAATAGGAAATAACTGAATTTTATAAGCGGCGGGCGAAACGTTTAAAATGGATAAAAATGGACGCGCCCGCCCGCCGGTTTAAACTAAGAGCTTTTAATATTGTGTTTGGTTATACGTTTCGATCGTAAGAGCGAGACGTATAATGTATATAATTTTTGAAAGAGGGTTTGAATAATGAAAATCAAAAAACTATTGGCGGCAGTATTCTTTTGCGCGGCGATAATTTGCGCGATGAGCACAACGGGTTTTGCGGATGAGACAATTGGCATTTCTACTGTTGATGAACTGCAGGCAATTTCAGGGGAAGGCAACTATATACTTTTAAACGATATAGACGCGAGTGGATTAACCACCATTGAGAATTTTAACGGAACATTAGACGGAGACGGTTACAAGATAACAAATCTTACATGCTCGCTATTTAATAATATTGACAACGCCGAAGTGACGGATTTGACTATTGAAAATGCAAGTATTACGGGTCAATATAATTTAGAAGAAGGGAACAGCGACATAAAAGTTGGTATTTTAGCTAAAGAAGCTGGTTACAGTACCATTGCCAATGTAAGCGTTAGAGGGGTGATTGATATAGATGTCAACGCTCCAAGCCTTGTCGGTGGTCTGTTTGGTTTTTCGAGCAGAAATATTGTAGCAAACTGTTTTTATACCGGAGATATTGATGTAACAAGTACAAACGATACGGCGGATGTAAATGTTGGCGGTATCGCGGGCGGTACATGGATACAGGATGATTATGGAGAATATAGTAAATGCGTTACAAATGGAACAATTTTATGTAATGACGCTAATAAAGCTTTTCTTGGCGGAATTTCCGGATATTTTACAGTCGTAGGCTGGGATAAGGGTTCTATCGGTGGTTGTAGTTCTAATATGAATATTTCTGGAACGGCAAATGAGATAAAAGCCGGTGGTATGAGCGGACTTGCGAACTATCAATCAGCGATCAGAGAATCTTTTTCAAGCGTTACGATAAATATAACCGGAGAGGTCGACGCGGTAGCCGGTGGTATTATTGGTTATGGAGAGCTAAACGCTTCAATAAATAATTGTTATGTTACAGATTGTGATATTACCGTAACAGTTAATGATACTACCAAAACGGCATATGCCGGTGGGCTTGCCGGTTTAACATGGGGAAGCGGTAACGGAATGATATATATTGGAAATTGTATATTGATAGATAATAATATCAGCGCAGGGGCAAAAGATTGCGCAGGTATTGTAGCTGGAGGTCAAGCGCATAACAGTAGCTATAGTAACTGCTATTTTAATGGCGGTAGCAACGACGCCTTTGGATCTCAGGAAGGCGATAACTTTTCTGCCAACGACGTTACGGCAAAGGATGATGCAGAAATAAGAGATGTAAATACATATTCAAACTGGGAAGGCTTTGGTGAAATATGGGATATTTCCGATGAAGGTATCCAGCTAAAAGAAGTAAAGGAGAATGTTCCGTACAAAACAATTTTTGTAGATAGTAATTTGACCGGAGACGACGGAGAGTGGTATGAGATCAATGGCGGTGAATATACTGCGGTAATAGGAAAGAGTGTTTTTGTCAATATAGACTCTGCTGTTGAAGCGGCAAACGAAGGCGATACCATTATCATCTTGCCGGGCGAGTATACCTTTATACCTACTATTGATAACAAAGAAGTTCTCTACATAAATAAACCAATAACCTTAAAGGGCGAAAACGACGTAGAGATAACGGGCAGCATACGCATACAGTCCGGCGACGTTATCATAGACGGACTTAAGTTTACCGAACCGGTTGTTCTGCCAGCCGCAGATAATGATCCGATCTGTATCGATATAAATACGGTGGTAGCTCCTGCAACGTCTTATGATAATATAACAATAACAAATTGCGACTTTACTCCAACTACCAAATATATCCCTGGTGTAGTAGGCCAAAGAACTAAAGGTATAGTCACCTCGTCTACCGGTAAATATAACAACCTTGTTATTAGCAACAACACCTTTGGCAATCTGGAAACGGCAATACATCTGAATCCGGCGTCAAATGGTATAACCAACGTTGTTATCTCGGGCAATACGTCTGACGATACCAACGGTACGTTTGCAAAACTTGAGAGCGTTCAAACGGCTACGATAACCAATAACGAAATATCCGCGCCTATCTATGTAAGACCGGATTGGAATGCAACTAATCCCACCCCGTCTACTGACATAAACATAAACGAAAACGCTTTTCTCGGCGGTAACGCTGTTATAAATGTGGACAAAGCGGGACAAAAGGACGGTTTTGATATAAGCGCTAACTATTGGGAAAACATTGAAGCTCCGTCTCCGGAAAACTGCGTAAAAGTTACTTATCAGGGCGGCAGCATCGGGGAAACGGTTACGCCGACCATGACCAGCTACTATACGAACTACATTGACGGAGAACTTAGCAACTTAGTCAAATACGTATCAGAATCGAGCGCAGTCGACAAGAAAGTAACATTTAAGCAGATCGTTGATGAAGCCACGGGTAAAGCTACAAACCAATTCTACGTATATCTCGAAGGAAGCGTTACAGATGAAATCACGGAAATAACCGAGCCGGCGCAGATCAAAGATCTTGTAGCCGTCGACGTTAAGATAAACGTTACAGGCGCACAGATCGGCGATAGCTCTGACAAATACAGCTTTGCGTTCGAGAGCTTTGAAGTAGCAGACGACAGATGGCAGTTCCACTTAGAGGACGGCAACCGTTTCTTGATCTATCAAAAGGGAGATATAGACGGAAACGCAGATCTGTCCGGAGAGAAGATATTGCTCGGAACTTTGACTCTCGGCGGCTACGGCGAAGGAACGCTCAAGGCTGAGCCTGGAGCTGAGGAAAATACTGTGGAGCAGAGAAGCGACGACGGCATGAATCTCGTCAAGAGCAGTATGCTTAGCGGCGAAGAGTTCCTGTTTGAGATCAAGGCGGAAACAGCTACTCTCAATGTAAAAGTTCAATTCAACAATGAGATAAGCGACAACCCGACCGATTACCAGCAGATGTGGGCGGAGATCACAGGCGGAACGCTGACCGAGACAAAAGTGATCGAATTTGGCAACGATAGCAGCGTAGTTCTTAATGAAGACTCCTACAGCTTTACATGCAACGATCTTATAAAGGGTCGCAAATACACGGTAGCGATCAAGGGCGAGGGCTACAGAACGGCTCATTATACGGTGACCATGGACGCTGACGAAAAGAATCTGAGTTTCTGGAACAACGTCAAAGACGCTGCTACGGTTATCGAGACCGGAGCAGACGAAAGCACGGCGGTCGTCAAAAACTACCTTGCGGGCGATATATTAAAAGACAACGTAATAGACATCTACGATCTGTCGGCGGTAGTATCCTACTTCGGCGAAGAAGGATTGAATGTTGGTGGAGAAACCTATAATAAAGGCTACGCTAAGTACGACCTCAACCGCGACGGCAAGATAGACTCCAAGGACGTAGCGATGGTGCTCGTATCCTGGGGCAAATAATCGACGCGCCTTATATTAAGAACATGCGGATTTATATGTCCGCATGTTCGAGCAATTAAAATTAAATAGTATAAGATGGATCGATTAAGAGGCGGATATATCAAAAGATTTGTCGAGACAGTCTACTTAGAAATAAAAAATGAAAAAAATATATAAAATAACGTCGCGGGGGACGGAATATACAGAGCATTGGAGATAAAGCGACGCTAAGAAAAAATACAGGAGGAGTAAAAATGAAAGGTAAGAAAATTTTATCGGCGGCAGTATCCTGCGCCATGTTGTTCGGCGCGGTTAGCGTTACGGCGTTCGCCGACGAGGCCGCCGCGGACGTTGAGATCGTAGCTCCGGCGGATGAAGAGACCGTCGACGACGGCGCATACGTTGGATCGGAGACCGAAACGGACGCGGAAGCAGCCGCTGAGACCGAAGCGGACGCAGTAGAAGAGGCGGCGACGATAACGGACGAACAGCAGACCGAAGCCCCGGCGGCAGTACAAAACCCCGCCCCGACAAGTGAAGAAGCAGTTACGCTGGCGGCGGATCCGGTGACTGACGAGGAGAGCCTAAAAGCGGCGATCGAAAGCGGCGGCGAGGTCGTTTTAGGGAGCAACATAACTCTTTCGGCCGGTATAGAGATCCCGAGCGGAACTACAGTTACAATCGATTTAGTCGGATACGCGTTAACAGGCGCAAATGATACATACGTTATTCGCGCTCAGAGCGGCAGCGTTCTTAACGTCAAGAACGGAGTCATTAGCGTTGGAGAATGGAGGTCTAATTGGTCTTGGGGCGTTGACAACAGGGGCGGAAACGTTACTATTGAAGACGTTACGTTTAAGGGATCTTATTCAGGCGATGCGGTAACGGCAAACTCTGAAGCGGGTCAGTCAACTAACGGAACTACAACCCTAATTGATGTGGAAATAGACAGTAACTTTGATAATGCGGCGTGCGCTTATAACGATGCAAATAATAAATTAATAGTCAAAAGCGGAACTTATAACAGCGATATAAGAGCTGAAAACGGTTCGGTTACTATAGAAGATGGAACCGTTTCATTAGTTAAGATTATCGAAGGCGGAACTGTAGATATCTCAGCCGGAACGATCAAGGGAGTGCAAGTTAATTCAGGCGCTAACCAGCCCAATATAACCGGCGGCGATTTTACACAGATGAAATATATCTCTAATTGGGAAATCCCAGCGGGGTCTAACCTGAATGTTGGTTTGGATGGCGCGACGCGCGTTTGGGGCTTCAAAATTTATGATGGAAGCTTTGGAGGAACGCTTAACGCTACTACGGCGGATATGACGATTGGAGCAAACGTCGTTATTGACGATGACTTTGTCGATTACATTAATTCACGCTTGGCGGCGGGAAGAAGATTAGTTTTAAACAGGGAGACCGGAGAATATGTAACAGAAACGTGTAATAGAGTTTCGGTAATAGCGGTGTCTGAAAACGATGCGATAGGTAAAGTGCGAGTCGCTAAAGGTTTAGAGGCTGGCACGGCGTATTTTGTAAGACAGCAAAGTATCCAAATAAGCGAAGGCACGTACGCTACTTTTAGTACGCGGATAGACGATGTAGATTATTTGTTTGACGGATGGTATGACAGTGAGAATAATAAAATAAGCTCGGAAAATCCGGCTACTATCCTTGTTAATGAGAACGTTACATACACGGCAAAATTTGTCAAAAGCGCAGAAGTAGTTGAGTTCCAAAACGCTGCTAAAGCATGGACGTATGAGAATGTGGATTCGGCGACGTTAAAGGATTCCTACACAGTTTCCACTAAGGAAGAAATGAGCTATCTGGCTTATGCGGTAAACAGTCTTGGCGTTGATTTTTCCGGTAAGACGGTAACCTTGACCGCTAATCTTAAATATACGGACGCCGAGGAATACACCCCGATAGGCGATTCCAACACGGCTTTTGCCGGAACGTTCGACGGCGGAAACATGACGATAAGCGGTATAAGATTAGTGAACTATATTAGGTACGCCGGCATATTTGGAAATTCAAGCGGTACGATTAAAAACCTAAACGCGGCTGATTGCTATATCCAAGGTTCGAACAGTACCTCGAGCGGTATGGTGGGGATAATCGCAGGCGAAGGCAGAACTATTGAAAACTGTACCGTTACCAATTCTACAGTTGGCGGCGGTTTTGCAGGTCTGATAGTCGGTCACAGCAACGCCTTAAATGTAAAGGACGTAACCGTTGATAACTGTACAATAAATCAAACCTGGAAGAGCGGCGGCGTTGTCGGTTATGTTGCCGGAAATTGTGATATTGAAGACGCTGAAGTTTCTAACATTACATTAAATTATGAACCAGGTTATGAATGGGGCGCAGGTTCGCTGGTCGGTCATCTCAATTCGCAGACGTCGAACCTTACGGGTATTAAAGTGAGCGCGGAAGACTATCCGCTTATCGGAACGGCATATTCGGGATCGAATAAAACAGTGAACTTTAATGGAGAGGATAATGACATAAATTCCAGCGTGCTCATAAACGATCTTAGAGACTCCGTTGGGAGCATCAAAATAGAGAACGGAGTTTACACGCTTGCCGACATAGTAAACGAAGAGGATTTTGAAGAATCGGAGAATATCTTTAGCATCTCGGGCGGTACGTTTAATATGAGCGAGGACGTATACTATAAATATCTGGATGAAGGTTATTATACGATCCCGCTCGAGGGCGGCGGATATCAGGTCGTCACCGGCGAGACGCTGATTATGGAACTTGCGCAGCGCGTTGACGATCCGACTGCGTATGACATTGTTATAAACGCGATGGATGAGAGAGCTATCAACCGTCTCACCGCGGCTCAGTTCGCATTTGCGTTTGATACGCAGGACGCTATCGCGTGGGAGATCGAAGGCGCGGAGAATATTAGCGTAAGCGCCGAGACGATAGAAGGTAAAACAGTCTATCTGTTTAACTTTAAAGGCGACGTAGCGGGCGATGCGGACGCGCCCGATTCGGGCGTAGAACAGTCGCAAGTAACGCTTGGAACCGTCAAGTTTACCGGGGTGGGAACCGGTACGTTTGGCGTAGACTCTGAGTATGCCGGTCACGCAGTCCATGCTACAAAATCTGTAGACAATATAGTCGATACATATATACCAAACGGCGGAACAAACATGGGCAAACTCATTCTGCCCGACCCGATCGAGCTCGACCTCCAGCCTGAGACAAGCAAGCTCACAGTAAACGTGACGTTCCCGAACGCGATTGAGGATAACCCGGTAGAATATCAAAATATGCGGGCCGAGATCACAGGCGGAACGCTGACCGAGCCGCTCGTATTTGAGTTTGGTAGTGGTAACGACGATGGAGTTACGTTTACGGATCAGACCTACACATTCACCACAGACCTTATCAAGGATCGCACATATACTGTAGCGATCAAGGGCGAGGGCTACAGAACGGCTCGCTACACGGTAAATATGACCGCTGACAAGACGCTGAGTTTCTGGAACAACGTTATGGATACCGCGCAGTATGTCGAGACTATTACAGAAACCCAAGAAGGCGTTGGGGAGATGCGTGTAACGACATACCTCGCGGGCGACATAGTTATGAATAATGTGATAGATATCTACGACCTTTCGGCGGTAGTGGCGTATTTCGGAACGGTAGAATTGAATGGCGTTAATGCTCCGGCAGACGCTAACGATTACATAAAGTACGACCTCAACCGCGACGGTAAGATAGATTCCAAGGACGTAGCGATGGTGCTCGTATCCTGGGGTAAATAAGAGTTTGCAAAAATAGATGTAGATGTAAACCGGAGCCAATGGCGGATAAGCTCCGTTCTATCAAATAGGATCGAGCCGAGCGGGACGGCGACTTGACTGTAAAACAGCATAGACGCTAACCGTCGGCTCGACCGCAGTACATAAGAAAAATAAAAAATAAATAAACCAAAAATCAAACTTTAGGAGCGCAAATTCTCCGAAAAAGATAGGAGGCAAAAAAATGAAAAAAACATTAGCATTATTGTTGGTTTGCATGACGGCGTTGATATGCATGGTAAGCATAAACGCCTTTGCGGTCGATACATGGGACGGAACAACGGTAGACACTACATGGTACTCCGTGGACGCTACAGAATATACGATCGATTCGGCAGCAGACCTGGCCGGACTTGCTCAGATAGTTAACGGTACGGCTGACGGGATCGCTCAGGATTCTTTCAGCGGTAAGACGGTAACGCTTGGCGACGATATCGATCTGGACGGTCATGAGTGGATGCCGATAGGCAGAGAAGGATCTGCGTTCAGCGGCAAATTTAACGGCGCAGAGCATGTAATCAGTAATCTGAGCATAACAGGAAACAACAGCGACGTTGGATTGTTCGGTTTTACTACTTTTGGAGAAATCTATGATTTAACTGTTGAAAACGCCTCTGTAAAAGGTTACTTAGACGTCGGCGTTGTCGCGGGAACTCCGTATACGACCAAATACAGTAACATTACTGTAAGTGGCTTGATCCAAGTGGACGGATTTGCTTATGTCGGGGGCGCGTTTGGTAAAAACGCGTACGCGGATCTTATCGATATCGACGTAATCGGCGACGACAACAGCTATGTAAAAGCTGAGAGCGGTATTTATAGAACATACGTAGGCGGGCTGATCGGATTTATTGGCGAAGGAGATAAAGTTATACAGGATTGCGACGTAGCGATAGATGTGAGCGGTTCCACCTGCGACGTCGGAGGTATAACCGGAATACTTCATTACGGAAACAAGATCATAAACTGCAAATATGAAGGAAACATAGAGCTGACCAACGCAGATCCTGAAAATGCAGGGGAGATAGGCGGTATTGCCGGAACAGTTTTAACTAACGAAAACGTTGCGACTACGATAGAAAATAGCGTTGCAACTGTAGAGAGCGCGGTTGTGACACAAAATAACGGCGAGAGCGCCGATATAACAGAAACGCTGACGGCCGCCGGGGCGTTTTATGGCGAGGAGCACGAGACAAACGGCGAACTTACAGTAGAAGCTACGGTAAACAAAAGGGAAGAAAGTTTCAGCAACGTCGTTGCAAGAATAGGCGATAAGGGTTATACTTCATTCAGCGCGGCGCTTGACGCGGCGCAGGCCGGCGATACGATCGTGCTTGCCGCCGATGTAGAAAATTGCGATAAGATCCTTATAGGTAACGGCGGCGTTTCGAGCCTGACTGTGGATCTTAACGGCTATAATATAGGATTTGCGGCAAATAACTGTTTCCAGGTTTATGGCGGCGAGTTGAATGTTATCGGCAGCGGAATGATTTATGAGGAATCGCCTTACTATTCTCCGATCATGATGTTTGGATCGAGCGACGACGTAGCCGACTACAGCGTAGTCACTATCGGCGAGGACGTTACCTCAGAAGGCTGGAGCGGACTGTTTATAGATCACAATAACGGAAATAATTACGGAATAAAAGCGAATGTATACGGAAAGTTGATAAGCGTTGATGATATAGGAGGTTCTGCGGGACACGGTCTTTATGTCAACGGCAGTATTACAAATCAGAGCAATTGCCCTGTAATAACGCTTGACGGAGCTACTATAGATAGCTCGGGCAACGGTATGTATCTTGCCGGGTATGCCGACACGACGATCAAGGATTCTACGATCACCTGTTTGGAGGACGGTTGCGCGGGGATCGAGATACGCGCGGGAATACTCAAGATAGAAAACAGCGAAATAACCGGCGGATTCGGCGAGATAGATTATGAGCCGAACGGAAACGGCTCCACAACGGCTAACGCGGCGCTTGCTGTAGCTCAGCACACCACGCGGCTCCCGCTTAACGTTACGGTGACCAGCGGTACGTTCAACGGCTCCGCGGCGGTATATCAGCTGAATCCTCAGGACAATCCGCAGGAGGCGATAGATCGGGTAAACGTTATGCTGAGCGGCGGCGACTATAACGGCAGAATTATTAGCGAGGACCTCGCTGGATTTATAAACGGCGGCTCATTCACTGACGAGACCATAGTTGAAAGCGGCTACTTAGCCGATAATCTCAAGCTGACAAGCGGCCAGGACGGTAAGTTTGTGGTCGTAGAGGACGACAATATAACCGAGTCTGTAACGGTGGGTTTTGAAAAGGTCGACGAGGACGACGATACTTTGTACAATCTTGTTGTTTCTGCGACCGGCGACGAAGTGATCAATCGTCTTACTTCTGCGCAGCTGGCGTTTACGTTTACAAGCGAGGATAACGCTGTGGCCTATGAATTGATCCCTTACGGCGATGTGAACTATTCGGCGGACCCGACGAGACAAGGCCGCTATTTGTTCAACTTCGACGGACAGACGTCGCCCAGCGGCAGCGGCAATAGCGTCGTTCTTGCTCAGATTAAGTTCACAGGCTACGGACATATTAATTTTGCGGTAGACAGTGCGGCTACAGACTATAACGCCGTCCACGCTACAACATTTGAAGATAGCATAGTGACCGACTATATTCCAAACGGCTCGGCGATCGGCGATAATACTAAGGGCGATCTCGTTATAGGCGAACCTATAAATACTACCATCAACGTACCTAAGTATACTCTGACGGTCAATATTGACTTCAACAATAATATATCTGATAACGCGGCAATATATCAACAGATGACCGCGACGATCAGCGGCGGCGACCTTGAGACGCCTATAGTTAAGACATTCGGCAGCGATACTGAAAACGGTTCTATAGCGCTGAACGACAACCGCTATACTTTCACAGAAGAACTCACCGAGAACACAAAGTATAAAGTGACGATCTCGGGTGATGGTTACAGAACTACATATTATTATGTAACGATGACCGGCGACAAGACGCTTAACTTCTGGAACAACGTAAAAGATGTAGCCGATGTGATAGAGGTTGGAGCGGACGAGAGTACGGCGGTACAGACGACCTATCTCGCAGGCGATATAGTGATGAACAATGTGATAGACATCTACGATCTGTCTGCGGTAGTATCCTATTTTGGAACAACGAATAATACAAACGAGTATTCAGAATACATAAAGTACGACTTAAACCGCGACGGTAAGATTGACTCCAAGGATGTGGCTATGGTTCTCGTATCCTGGGGATATTGATTGACATCTTAGGGGAGGCGGAGCCAAGCTCCGCCCTCTCTCGAGGCATATAACTTTGATGATGACAATAGGTTATATGCTTTGAGAGAGGACAAAATATTTTATAGTAATTTATTATACAGATGATATTAATCAAAAAGGAGAGGTTACCATGATCTCAAAAAAGTTATTATCGTTTGCATTAGTATTTGTAATGCTCATTTCGATATTGCCGATAAATATTTTTGCTGTCGATAACGAGGAAAAAGAAGAACGGACGGTGTATCTGCACGCTCAGGGCGAGAACCCGACCGAGACAACCAACGTAAGCACGGTATATATGGGCGATACGGCCGAAATATACCTTGCAGTAGACGATCCTAATAAGGGCGATTACGAAAACGGCGAGCATTTGGAACCGCAGTATGATATGAACGGATATACCGTGAAGATCTATTTCGACCCCGAATATTTCGCTTATGCGTCCGATGCGTCCGGACCGATCGATTACACTGTCCCGGATAATAATATCCCCTCTTCGGGGAATGAGGACGAAGAAGTGGGCGACACGCCGGTAGAGGACGTGCCTCAGGAGATAGGATATTACGTCTACAGACAGGGGAGCGGAACCCAAGACGTAAACGGCAGAACATATAATACCGCGTATATAACGGTGTTCTTCAGCGGAGAGTATCTGCCGCAGAAGAGCGACGACCAGCTTTGGTATAACCTCTGTAAACTGCCTCTGACTCCGCTCAGAACAGGAGACACGGACGTATTTATCGACGTTGACAGCGCCGACGAATTCTCGCTTGAGCTTTTCGCCAAGAATACGACCGACGAGTATTCGCAGACGTTTAGATTCAACACGATAAACGGCGGCTATCATCATATCATAATCGACGATAAGGCGAGACCGACTCCGCCTGTGGCCGACCCGATCTCTGGCGCATATACTTCGAGCCAGAGCGTTACGCTTACCGCCGAGGACGGTTGTACGATATATTATACCATAGACGGAACGGATCCGAAAACGAGCCAGACCCGTATAGAGTACGCCGGGCCTATCGAGATCGAGAGGACGACCGAGATCAGATGTTACGCTCTCAGAGATTCCGACGGTCGGGAGAGTAATACGGTAAGTTATAACTATCGGATAATACCAAACGCGCCGTATTTGTTCGACAGCGCCAGAGAACTGATACCCAATATTTATGTCGAAAATAGTCCATATACAGTATACGTTTCGGATAAGAGCGAGTTTGGTAATATCGAGGACGACAGCGAAGTATACTATACATTCTCCGAGAGCGCGGATTCAGACAATCCCGTTATAGGAACAGATCCTGAGACCGAATGGGTAAGAGTAGAAAAGAGTACGCAGACTATAGAAATAGACCGCACGCGCACCGTAAGGCTCATGACGAGTAAGATGGGCGAGTTCAGCGACGTTGCGTGGTATTATCTGGGGATAAGACCCGCTGGCGTAGTCGCAAGCCATCCTTCCGGTCAGTACGATTCCAAAATAGACGTTACGCTCACGACCGAGACCGAGGGCGCGCGTATATACTACACTCTCGACGGTTCGGACCCTATAACTAACGGAATAGAATATGTTGGAACTCCGATCGTGATAGCCGACGACGCTACTCTTCGCGCTGTCGCCGAATACGACGATCAGTGGAGCTATATATCGTCGTACTGGTATTTGTTCAGCTTCTATGACGATTATGGGATCGAGGCGTTTTATCCTTCGGGCGTGTACGAGGGCAGCGTAAACGTTACGCTCACACCTAACGATCCCGGCAATACGATAATATACAGTATTGACGGCGGAAACACATGGCTCGACTATGAAGGGACGCTTGTTATAGACGCTGATACCGATATAATCGCCAAGGCGGTCGACGAAAACGGCGTCGAGGGAGAAGAATATACTTTTACATATAGGATAAAACCGCTCCCGCCAGCTTTTGCGCCCGAGAGTACGCAGTTTACAAACGCGGACAGTATAACGATCTACTGTCCTGAGAGTACGAACGACACGACCGAGAGATTCGAGTTGTTCTATACTACCGACGGCTCCGATCCAATAACGAGTCCTACGGCGATCAAAGCCGACGACGCTTCGGATGCGGCGACCATCACGATAACCGATTACACGGTAATATCCGCGGTTGTCAGGAAGGACGGCATGGCGTATTCGGACGTTGTTACTCATTCTTACGATATAGTGACTGTAAGACCGGTAAGACCGCTGACGACGCTTCTGCCGGGAAGATACGAGAGGGAAATAGGCGACGAGGTCGGTTATTCGACGCAGTTTATGCCAATACCGAGCGGTACGGAGATATATTACACTATAGGCTACGGCGACGAATTCTTCCCGGATCCGCAGCCGAATACAGAGGGAACGTTTAGATACGACGGAGAATCTATAGAACTTAAAGGAAAAACGACGATCAAAGCGGTGGCCGTGAATGAATTCGGAACCAAGAGCGACGTTGGAATTTTTGAATACGTTATAACACCGGAAGCGCCCAAGGCGGCTCCAAGCTCTGAAATAAGCGGCGATAAGCTTCCGGTCGTGCCGGTAGAGGCCGTTACGGGAAGTACGGTGCATTATACCATAAACGGATTTGAAAATGAGTTTATATGCGACGACGGAATTTTCTATATAGATACCGACACCGGAAACGCATACAGAGACGAGGCTTGCACAGAGGCGCTCGGAACTGAGAATACAGGTACGATATCGTCCCCGGCTCAGCTTGAACTTTGGGCGGAGCTTGACGGAATATCAAGCGACCCCAACAACTATGTATATCAGCTCAGCGACGACCCGAGCGCTTTGGCGGCCCCGTATGCCGATAAAGATACCGGAACGTATGACGAGATAAATATCGACGGTAACAACAATCTGCTTCTTATAAATCTGTATTCGCTCAATTCCGGCGATCAGATAGAATATATGCTCGACGGCAGCGGCGAATGGAACGTATACGACGGCGGCGAGATCGCTTTAAAGGGCGATACGATCATTCAGATACGTTCCGCTAGGGATGAAAACTACAGTGAAGTAGTCAGCTACGTATATAACTTTATACCGCTCGCGCCGGTGATCACGTTACCGTCCGGTAGATATGCCGACACGCCCGTACCCACGACCAGGATCGAGCTTGACGGCCGAGCGCCGACCGATAAGAATTATACGATCATGTACCGCGCAAACGGCGATACGATGGATTACCGTTACACAGGTCAGGAAAGAGAGATCGATCATACGATGTCGTTTAAGGCTTACGTACTGAACGAGGACACCGGAAGAGTCAGCCCGAATACTATAAATTACTATATAATAGAAGGCGCGGCTTCGTCGTCCGGGTCCGTATATATCGGTTATCCGTACGATGCTGATAGGATAAGCGCGGACGTATTGGGAACCGGAGATTACGCCGAGGGCATAAAACTCGTTTCTCAAAATAATAACGCGGAGATACATTATTATTACACATATACAAGAACCGACGGGACCACGGCTACGACAGGCGAGCTTGTATACGACAACGCAAGTCCGATAATGCCGAGTTCAAATATGGAAGATATAACCATTACGGCTTGGCTTGTAGATGAGAACGGAAGGATACCAAACAGCGACAGCGTATTCTATATCGATTTTATACATCTCGAGGTTCCCGTTACGTCGCTGGAGGGATCCGGCGAGACTGAATTCAGCCGCGGTACTTCGTACACTATCATCAACGATTACCCGGACGATGAGAATATCATTCTGTATTACACATTGGACGGAAGCGATCCTTCGGATCCGCAGAATACCGGTAGGCTTGTATACGCCGGCGAACAGCTTACGCTGAACGGGTCTACGACGGTTAAGACGGTATACTTTAGCGCATGCGGCGAGTGTACGGAGTGTATGAACGATAATCAAGCCGGTTGTCTAAACGGAGTTTACGGCAGGGTAGGCGAATACAGATACACCGTACCCACCGTTGAGTACGTAGGCGGCGGAGGCGGCGCAGGCGGCTTCGGCGGTAGCAGCGGAGGAAGCTCGGGCGGAGAGACGACTGAAGATAATACCAGAAGGTATACCGTAGATATCTTCGGCAACGAGCATCCGACGCATATCGGCTACATCAACGGTTACCCCGACGGCAGCGTACAGCCTGACGGCGCGATAACCCGCGAAGAGATGGCGGCTATTCTCTATCGTATAAAGAATAAGGAGTATGAAGAGCCGTTTGCATCGAGCGGAGACGTATTCCCTGACGTTTCGTCGGATCGCTGGTCAGTGACTGAGATAGAATATATGACGGATCAAGGGGTTATTTACGGTTATCCCGACGGAGAATTCAAACCGGAGCAGAATTTGACGCGCGCTGAGTTTGCGGCTTTGATATACAGATTTGTCGGCTTGACCGAGACGGATGCGACCAATATATTCTCCGACCTTAACATGGATCACTGGGCGTACGATGAAATACTCGCGCTTTGTGACGAAGGACTTGTTCAGGGCTACGAGGATGGAACTTTCCGCGCTGAGAACGACATCACAAGAGCCGAGGTTATGACTGTTGTGAATAAGATCCTTGGCAGGAATCCTTCGGAGGAATATGTTAAGTCGCTGAATTTCAATCCATACAACGATCTCGAGAGCGATAAGTGGTATTATGTAATTGTGCTTGAAGCGACGATAACTCATGATTATTATCTTGACGACAATGACGTTGAGATAGAGTGGGAAAACTGGAAATAATTATTTAGACTGGAGATACGCTGCGGCGTATCTCCTTTTATTGCACTGAACGCGGTCATAGAGCTAAATTAAATCGTCGTTTATCTTTTATAGTGCGTCGAGCCCGACGCCTAAGTATAAGCTGAATCGCCCTATACAGAACTTAAGCGCCGGGCGTACGAAGTTCGTTGAAAGTTAACCTATATACTTGATTGAGAATCAAGCGTGCGCGCGATAAATAAAAACCGCCGAAAAACGGCGGTTCAGAAAAGTAATATTTCTACTTAAAGTTAGTCTAAATCAATACCTATTTGTTCTATACCCAGATCCTCGGGACGAACTAAGGCTCCGGCTGCCGGGATATTTTTTGTTTTAAACCTCTTTAAATTCTTAATATCCGTTTCCTCAAGCGTTTCGACCGAGCTTAGCTTGCTGTCCTTTTTGCTTGTAAGCGCGTTTACGCCCTGCGTAGTCCTGGTGGTTTTAAGAGGTATCTTATCGGTGTTAAAGAGTAAGGCTCTGCCGTTATCTCCCCTTAGTATCAGATCGACGTCGTCGTCGCCGAGAACGAACATCCTGACCAGCGGCGATTTCACGGAGAATCCGCCGGAGAGTTTCTTTCTGTTCGACTTGGTCATATATGCGCTGAGAGGTACTTTGGCGACCTTTCCGTTTTCAAAACAGAAGAGGAGATTACCGCTGAAATCGTCGGTCGCGGCCATTCCCATTATTTCTTCTTTATCGGTCGTTCCGACAAGATTTTGAATATATTCGCCGAGCAGGCTCGCCTTGCTGTCGGGGATCTCGTGAGCCTTCATCTTAAATACGTCTCCGTTTTTTGCGAAGAAGAGAACTTCGCTCGAGTTGTTCGCCTCGCATTCCTGAATAATGGCGTCGTCCTCTTTGAGCTTCTGCTCGCCGCTCGAACGCAAAGAGACGAGCGAGATCTTTTTGACGTAGCCATGCTTTGTTCTGAACAATTTTACGGCGTAATCTTCAATAAACGTCTCCTCTGTCGGAACCTCTATGCTCTCTTCTGCGACTATAGAAGTTCTTCTTTCAGAACCGTATTTTTTAGCGACTTCTTTTAGCTGTTTTTCGATCAGCTTGTTTATCTTAGCTTTGCTTGCAAGAGTGGATTTAAGTTGTTCTATCTCCTTCTTCAGAGCCTCTATTTCGGTGGTGCGCTTAAGTATATAATCCTTATTAAGATTTCTTAGCTTTATCTCGGCGACGTATTCTGCCTGAAGTTCGGTTATGCCAAAGCCGCTCATAAGGTTTGGAACTACCATGGAGTCGTCCTCGGTCTCGCGAACGATCTTTATCGCCTTGTCTATGTCTAAGAGTATCAGTTCGAGGCCTTCGAGCAGATGAAGCTTATCGCTCTTTTTTTCAATATCGTAGGAGAGCGAGCGCTTGATACAGGACGTTCTGAATCTGAGCCACTCGGATATTATGTCGTTCACGCCAAGAACCATGGGAGAGCCTTCTATCAGCACGTTGAAGTTGCAGCCGAAGCTGTCGCAGAGCGAAGTCATCTTAAACAGTTTGGCCATAAGCATGTCGGGATCCGTTCCTCGCTTTAGGTCTATAGTCAGCTTCATACCTTTTAGATCGGTCTCGTCGCGTATGTCCGATATTTCTTTGATCTTTCCGCTTTTGATAAGATCGACGATCTTTTCAATTATGACTTCGACTGTGGTTGTGTAAGGTATCTCCTTGATTTCTATACAGTTGTTTTTCTTGTCGTATTCGTATTTTGCCCTGACTTTAAACGAACCGCGCCCGGTTTTATAAATCTCGCGCATTGTGTCGCGGTTGTAGATAAGCTCTCCGCCGGTAGGAAAGTCCGGAGCCTTTAGAATATCGATTATATCGGCTTCAGGATCGTGCATTAGCGCGATCGTCGCGTCGCACAGCTCTACTAAATTAAAACTGCATATGTTAGACGCCATACCTACGGCGATACCCTGATTGGGGTTTGCGAGTATGTTCGGAAACGTGGTCGGCAGAAGCGTCGGCTCTTTGGCGCTTCCGTCGTAGTTGTCGACAAAATCGATAGTGTTTTTGTCCATGTCCTTGAATATCTCCGAGCATACTTTGGCGAGTTTGACCTCGGTGTATCTTGAGGCTGCGTAAGCCATATCGCGGGAATACTGCCGTCCGAAATTACCCTTGGAATCGACTAACGGAACCAAAAGAGCCCCGTTTCCTTCCGTGAGCCTGACCATAGTCTCATATATCGCCGCGTCGCCGTGTGGGTTAAGCCGCATAGTTTGTCCGACCACGTTTGCCGATTTGGTCCTCGCTCCGGTCAAAAGCCCCATTTTATACATGGTATATAGCAGCTTTCTGTGCGACGGTTTAAAACCGTCGATCTCGGGGATAGCTCTGGAGATTATAACGCTCATCGCATATGGCATATAATTCTGCTCAAGAGTATCCGTGATCTGCTGTTGTTCTATAATTGGTTTTTTCATGCTTTTTATTACTCCGTTTAACTTTATTTGACGCCTATAATTTATGATACGTCCGTCATATCGAGGAACTTATAGCCTTCGTTCGCTATATGTTCCTTTCTGCCGCTTAAGTTGTCTCCTAAAAGCAGATCGAACATTTCCTGCGTTTTAGTCACATCGTCGGGCATAACGCGTATAAGCCGTCTCGTTTCGGGATTCATCGTCGTCTCCCACATCATATCCGGCTGATTCTCGCCCAGACCTTTGCTTCGCTGGATCGTGTACTTTTTGCCTTCAAGCCGACTTAGTATCTGAGTTTTTTCATTCTCGTTGAATGCGAAATAAGTCTTGTTTTTGGTGTTTATCTCATATAGCGGAGACTCGGCTATATATACGTAACCCTTGTCTATAAGCGTAGGCATCAGCCTGTAGATCATGGTCAGCACGAGCGTCCTTATCTGAAAACCGTCCACGTCGGCGTCGGTGCAGATTATCACTTTGTTCCATCTGAGATTATCGAGGTCGAAAGAACTCAGATCCTTGTTGTGTTTAGATTTTATCTCTATGCCGCAGCCTAAGACTTTTAAAAGGTCGACGATGATCTCGCTCTTAAAGATCTTATCGTATTCGGCTTTAAGACAATTCAGTATCTTTCCCCTCAGCGGAATGATGGCCTGAAATTCGCTGTCGCGACCCATCTTACAAGCGCCGAGCGCCGAGTCGCCCTCGACTATATACACCTCGCGCTTGCTGACGTCTTTGCTTCGGCAGTCCACGAACTTCTTGACCCTGTTCGTCACGTCGAGACTTCCGCCAAGCTTTTTCTTCGCGTTGATCCTGGTGCGCTCGGCCGTTTCTCTGCTGCGTTTATTAACGAGGACCTGGTCGCATATCTTTTCCGCGTCCATTTTGTTCTCGATAAAATATATCCCGAGCTGCGTTCTCAAAAATTCGGTCATCGAGTCCTGGATGAACTTATTGGTTATCGCCTTTTTAGTCTGATTTTCATAGCTTGTAACCGTTGACAGAGAACTGCCGACCAATATCAAACTGTCCTGAATATCGGTGAATTGGACCTTCGACTCGTTCTTATTGTATTTGTTATTTTGCTTTAAGTATTGATCTATTGCGTATACAAACGCGTTTCTGACCGCCTTGTCAGGCGAGCCGCCGTATTCCAAAAAGCTTGAATTGTGATAATATTCGATTACGTTATTAATGTTGTTAAAACAAAATGCAAAGCTCATCTTTACCTTGTAATCTTCCAAATCTTCGCGATCGCGTCCGACGCGCTCGGCTTCGATATACTGAACCGGGGTGAGCTCCTTCCCGTCCGACAGTTCTCTTACGTAATCGGCTATGCCGTTTTCGTAGTAATAATTAAACTCTTCAAATTCGCCGTTTTCAAGCTCGTTTTTAAGTATGAACTCAATTCCCGGATTTACTACGGCTTGTCTTTTAAGAACGCTCTTATAGTGGTCCAGCGGGATATCTATTTCGGTGAATACTTCAAGATCCGGTTTCCAGCGAATCTTACTGCCGGTGTGCCTGTGCCGGAACTTTGTCTTTCTTAAGCCGCCTATGTTTTCGCCTTTTTCGAAATGCAGCTCGAATTTATATCCGTCTCTTAAGATCTGTACGTCCATATATTCGGAACTGTACTGAGTGGCGCAGTCGCCGAGCCCGTTCAGTCCAAGGCTGAATTCATAGTTGCCGCCGCTGTTATTCTTGTATTTTCCGCCCGCGTAAAGTTCGCAGAATACGAGTTCCCAGTTGTATCTGCCTTCTTTTTCGTTATATTCAACAGGAATACCGCGTCCAAAATCCTCTACCTCGATAGAATGATCGCGGTATCTCGTGACGTATATCTTAGAACCGAATCCCTCTCTCGCTTCGTCGATCGAGTTGGAAAGTATTTCAAACATAGAATGCTCGCAGCCCTCTATGCCCTTTGAACCAAATATTACCTCGGGACGTTTTCTGACCCTATCCGCGCCTTTGAGCGCGGAAATACTTTCGTTTCCGTATTCTTTGCTCATTCGTTACCTCCGAATAAATATATAAGATCGTTATTAAAGCAGCAATATTTTTATGCTGCGCAAATTAAGTACATTATGTAATTATATCATAATCATAAATTTTTGTCAAAGTCGTATATTCGTATTTTTGCTGTTCTAATAAGCTCGCTAAAAACTGCGAATATAATAAATCCGCCCTTTTCAAGGCGGAAATATATAACAATTACAGATATTTTATCAACCGAAGAGACCCCTACGCATTTTTGCGTTTAATATACGTTTAACGCTTTGGTCTATTCTATCCTCTGAGATCGTACCGTCGGATACCGCGTTAGCGATAGAAGAGTACGCTTCGTCGAGAGAGACCGGCATCAAAAGCATATCCACTCCGGCTTGAACCGCGGAAACGCAGGCGGCGCCGGTCGTGTAATTATTGGCGATCGCTCCCATGTTAAGAGCGTCCGTTATAATAACTCCGTTAAAGCCCAAGTCGTATCTTAAGATCCCGACCATCCTGCCGGACATCGTGCTCGGCAGATCCGAACCTGTTATAGAAGGCGCGGCCACGTGCGCGACCATAGTAAAATCGACGCCGTTTTCCGCCGCCGCCTCGAACGGCTTAAATTCCGTCAATGACATCTCCGCGTAATTTCTGCTCGTCATGACGAACCCGTCGTGCGTATCGCCGGAAGTCCCGCCGTGACCCGGAAAATGCTTCACCGTCGCGCTGACGCCGCTGTCTTGAAGACCGTTTGCCACGCTTACCGCCATATTGGACACCAGCGTCGGATCGGAGCCGAAGGATCGATCGCCTATCGCGTTGTCCGCGGAGACGAGAACGTCCGCGTCCGGAGCAAAATCAAGATTAAAGCCGTAATCTCTGAGCGCCGAGCCTAAGTTTGTTCCAAGCTCATACGCCGCGTTTAAGTCGCCGGCCGCGCCTATCGCGCTCATAGCCGAGAACTGCGGAAAGCCGATCCCTGCGTTGCCGAGTCTTGCGACCCGGCCGCCTTCCTCGTCTACTCCCAAAAATAACGGCGTTTTAGCGTATGTTTTTGTGTTTGCCAGCATGGTCTTGACTTGCGATTCGCTCTCGATATTTTGACTGAAGTATATAAGCCCGCCGACCGGATAGGTCTCAAGAGTAGTTCTCGTTACTTCCCCGGCGGCTGTGACGCGGCTGTAGCCGGTTATCGCTTCCGGCGTCGTGAACATCATCTGATATATCTTTTCGCTGAGCGTCATACTCGAAATTTTAGAATTAAGCTCGTCCAAATAATTGTGAGAGCCTATGAAAGCGGTTTTCAGGGCGTCGTCCCAGATCACTTCGTAACCTAAGGCTTGAGAGACGGCTCTCAAAGGCACGAGGGTTCTGTCATCCTCGAGCGCGGCCGGCACGTCGAGAGCCTCGTCGCGGTCGTTTACTTCCATTATATCGCTGCCTATCGCGATCACTATGGTAGTATCGTCTTTAACGGCGGTCGCCGTGTATGTCGCCTGATCCCAGGATACGTCCGCTCCCAAAGCTTCGAATACGGCGCGCATCGGAACCAAGGTCCTGCTGTTTTCAATGATCGGATCGGTATCGAACGCGACTTTCGCGTCGTTTACGTATACGCTGATATTATCCTTGGCGTATACGTTGGTGAATAAAATCAACATAGCCGATAACGCGGTTAAAAATACGGCTATATTTACGGCGATTTTTCTTTGCATCATACGAATCTCCATTCCTTATTTAATATATACATTCTGTTTAAATTTTACTATATATATGTCGTAATTGTCAAATAATAATATTTATAAAATTTAATGCT
The DNA here is from genome assembly GCA_019419865.1 of Clostridiales bacterium. Lineage (GTDB taxonomy): Bacteria > Bacillota > Clostridia > Monoglobales > Monoglobaceae > Roslinia. The sequence goes on from JAHZIG010000007.1 coordinate 118,777, forward strand.
TTAACGACTTAAATTATGTCGTAATAGATATCGCCGATCTTATCTTATGGTAAATGCCGACACAATACGCCAAGTTGATACTATCAATATGGGCAAGTTGAATAAAAATTAAAAATTTGAAAAAAGCCCTTGACAAATCTAAAGCGTTGCGCTAATATATATCAGTAAAGCAGAAGCTGCCGCTTCTCCCCTGAGCAGAATTCAAATCGGTTCATGTAAAAGGGAAACAATTAATATTTTTGATATAAAGCTTCGACCGCAGGATTTTGCGGAAGAATGTCTTGTTCAAATATTATCGTTTCTGAAATAATAGGGATTATGCGGCGTACTTCAAGTACTCCGCTTTTTTTGCGGAGCTTAACCATATTGGGAGGTGTTTTTTATAGCTAAGAAAGATTTGATGATCAATGAAGAGATCAGGGACAAGGAAGTAAGACTTATCGGTTCGGACGGCGAACAGCTCGGTATTGTTTCTATATCCGAGGCTCAAAGACGCGCGGACGAAAAGAACCTTGATTTGGTAAAGATCGCGCCCCAGGCGAAGCCGCCGGTGTGCAAGATTATGGATTACGGTAAGCACAAGTTTGAACTTGCTAAGCGCGAAAAGGAGAACCGCAAGAATCAGAGAGTGGTCGCGATAAAAGAGGTAAGACTTAGTCCCAATATTGATGATCACGACTTTAACACAAAGTTGAAAGCGGCTATCAAGTTTTTGAAGTCGGGAGATAAGGTTAAGGTCACGGTAAGATTCAGAGGACGCGAGATAACTCATTCGTCTCTCGGAAAAGAATTGCTGCTGAGGTTCCGCGACGCGGCCGAAGAATTCGGCGAGGTCGATAAGGGAATAAAGATGGAAGGCAGAAATATGGCTATGTTTATAACACCTAAGAAGAACTGAGTCGCTTAGGCTTAGTATAAAGCGGATTTTTATGCATACTTTGCATTAAAATAACATAACCGGGCTATTTGTCGGGTTTATTCAACTTAGTTTTGATATGCAGGTTGATTTATCAAACCATAAAAACGGAAGGAGAAAAGAAAATGCCTAAAATTAAAACACATAGAGGCGCTGCAAAGCGTTTTGGCGTAACAAAGCATGGTAAATTAAAAAGAGGTAAGGCTTACAGGAGCCATATATTGAACAAAAAGACCACTAAGAGAAAAAGAAAGCTCAGAAAGATGGGCTACCTCGCAAAGGCTAACGCGGCTACGATAAAGGGCATGATACCTTACAAATAAGAGTTGGCGGTCAGTCTTTCGGCAAGCGTCGTTCTTCGGCGCGGTTATGCGAGGACGTAAGATCGTTAGACCGGCGTTTTGAAGTCGGTTTAAGTTAGGACCCGCTTTTGATACGCGGATTAAAATATTATAAGTTAGAAAGGAATTTACAGATATGGCAAGAGTTAAAGGCGCAGTAAAAACCCGCGCAAGACATAAGAAGATATTAAAGCTTGCAAAAGGTTACAGAGGTGCAAAGAGCAAATTATTTAGAACGGCTAATCAGGCGGTAATGAAGTCGCTTTCGTACGCCTACAGAGACAGAAAGGCTAAGAAGAGGGAGTTCAGACAGCTCTGGATCGCTCGTATAAACGCGGCGGCAAGAATGAACGGCATCAGCTACAGCGTATTCATGAACGGCCTTAAGAAGAACGGCATAGAGATAAACAGAAAAATGCTGGCGGAGATAGCGGTTTCAGATCCCGCGGCTTTTACAAAGCTTGTTGAGAAAGTTAGATAATTAAGGAATAGAAAGTTATACCATTTTATCCGGTATAACTTTTTCCTGTATATTGTATCATGAGGCGTTTAGCCGAAGATAACCGGATATAAGCAAAAGAAAATTAGCTTTTTATAAAGCTATATTTAGACGCGCGGCGGCGATTTGGCGAATAGCGGGATATATTTTTCCCGCTCTGGAACAGCCGGGCGGCGCGCGCAATGTTTTGCGCTTAATGAAAGATCCGTTAAGCGATAATAATATGCAGAGTAGACGTTTATGCGTGGGAAAGTATCCCGGAGTGTCGGACGAACGGGGAGTTGTCGTCCGAACGAAAAGCCTTGCGCGGCTGCGGTATAAGCGTCGCATCCCGCTGTACACGCGAAATATTCCTCGTTTTTTTCGTTGTGCACAGTGCATTACGAACGAGGAGTGTTGAGATATGGATATAAATAATGTTATAAGCGCTTTTGATGGTATAATGGATAGCTGCAAGGAAGTTTTGTCCAACTTGATTATGCCGCTGAGCGGTTTTTTGGATGTATTTTCAAATTTCTTTGTAGGACTATTTGTTATAGCGGTCGTATTTGCAGGACTGCTGATTTACTGTGTTATATCAAACTACCGTGAATTTAAGAATAAGATAAAATTTACCAAGACGCTGGTGATATCGGGACTTTTTATAGCGCTGAACGTTGTATTGGGTTATTTTTCGATCCAGTTTAGCAGTTATTTAAGGATCGGATTCGGATTTATAACATTGCCGGTTATATCGGCTCTGTTTGGGCCGCTTATGGCGGGGATGTGCGGAATGGCTCAAGACGTTATTTCTTTCGTGCTGAAACCCACGGGCGGGTATATAATAACATATACGCTTTGTGTTGGAATAAGCGGCATGATACAGGGGCTTATGCTGTATAAAAGAAAGATCACGCTGAGGCGGGTATTCTTAAACGCATTAATAATTATGCTGGTGGTAAATATAGCTTTAAACACCATCGCGCTTACTCCGACGGCAGGGAAGTCGATGGCGGTCCTGCTTCCGTCGAGGATAGTAAAGAACGCGATCGAGCTGCCTATACATACGTTTTTCAATTATATCGTACTTAGATTTATAAAGAATATAATAAAGGCGTAGTTTTTACAAGGCGGATTGTAAGTTTTTTGTTAGTAATAAAGACGGCTGACGCAGAATATATTTTGAAAAAAGCGAGGCGCGTGAAGCGCAGGGCAAGTCGGTGTCATGCCGATTTTGTAACGCCGATATGATTACGGTGCGGACGATAAATTTAAATAGCGGGTAGATATCTATGGTTGAGAGAATTACAGGGAAGACGAACGGAAAATTAAAACTCATACGCGCGCTTTCAACAAAAAAAGGGCGGCAAAAATCAAAAATGTATTTCGTCGAAGGTATTCGGATGGTAAACGAGGCGATCGAATATAAGAAAAAATATATAAAATTTATCCTTGCGAGCGAGACATTTTATGAAAACAACACAGAGTTTGTAAGCTCTCTTGACGAAAAGGGTTTTTCGGTATATATTGCAAAAGACGATTTGTTTAATAATGTATGCAACACGGTTACGCCTCAAGGCATAGCCGTCGTATTAAGCATATCCGGTAGAGAACTTGATATTGAAGAATTTTCCAAAAACGCCGACTTTGCGTTGATACTCGACGGTATCAAGGAGCCCGGGAATTTAGGAACTATAATCAGGACCGCCGAGGCGGCGGGAGTAGACGCGGTATACCTTGTAAACGACTGCGCGGATATATATAATCCTAAAGCGGTTCGTTCCACAATGGGTTCCATCTTCAGAGTTAAGTTTAAATACATATCGGATCTCGAACCGATCCATATGTTGAAACAGATGGGATTTAAAATCATAGCGTCGTCGCTTAGAGATTCGGTAGATACGGACGAGGTCGGCGGCTTTGATAAAAAAGCTATAGTAATCGGCAGCGAGGCGTTCGGCGTTTCGGAAGATATACTTAAGCTTTCCGATATAAAAGTTAAGCTGAAAATGCACGGCAGGGTGGAATCTCTGAACGCGGCTATAGCGGCGGCGATACTGATGTATACTATAAAGTAGCCGAGAGAATACGGATAAATTAGTCTGGGAGTGTTGAAGATGGATATTGCATCTGTTAAGGGATTTGATAATAGCGAAATAGAAAAGCTATACTACCTGTGGCTGAGTATAGCGTGCGACCATAATCCCAAACGAGTTAACAGTTGCATAGAGAGGTTCGGCGGCGCGAAGGAGCTTTATCTAAGTCGGCTTAAAGACGATGACGATAAAGAATTTGTTACGAAGATCCTAAAACGTATTCCGGGCAGAGAGTTTTTCGACGTCGGCGAAGCGGTCAAGTTATACGAGAAGTGCAGGGATAAGGATATTTCCATATTAACTGTCGGAGACGAGGACTATCCTCAGCTTTTGAAAAATATATCCACGCCTCCCGCAGTATTGTATGTTAGAGGCGCACTCCCGAATCTTAACCGGTGCGTGACGCTAAGCGTAGTCGGAACGCGCGGTTCTACCGATTATTTCCGTAAGTTTGCGTTGGCGACGGCGTCCCGGCTTGCCAAGACCGGCGTTGTGATAGTTAGCGGAATGGCGATGGGGATAGATACGTTCGCGCATTTGGGAGCGCTTTGGGCCGGGCATAAAACCATAGCGGTATTAGCCGGAGGCGTCGACGTAATATATCCAAGCGCAAACGCCGATCTGTATAATGAGATAATAAAAAACGGCGCCGTTATATCAGAACGGCCTCCCGGTTTTAAAGGGCGCGCTTATCATTATCGCGAGAGAAACAGAATAATCGCGGGTCTATCGCATGGAACAATGGTAGTCGAGGCTCCTGAGAGGAGCGGGGCTATCATGACGGCTAACTGGGCTTTAGAATACGACCGCGACGTGTTTTCCGTACCCGGCAGGCCTACCGACACGGGTTCGGTCTATACGAACGTGCTGATCAAAGACGGAGCGACGCCGGTCACTTCGGCCGAGGATATCTTAGAGGGATATGTCTACGAGTATCCAACAGAGCTCGAATATGGAATAAGTCTTCTCGATAAACAGCGCGTCAACCGAGAGTTTATAATTTATAAATGCGCGTCGTATGCAGACGCCGACGCCGAGTCAAGCGAGAACGCTAAGTCGATTGCGGCTCAATACGTAAAAAATAATAGTAAAAATTCTGGAAAAGATGAAACTAAATCAAAACGGAGACAGTCTAAAGGTAACGAAAAGAAAATTTATTCTGAAAAAGACGTTAAAATAAATATAAATAATAAAACGGATAATAAAGTTAGCGCCAAAAAGCAAAATGTAGATCTGCGATTAGACGGGCTCAGCGAGCTGGGCGCCAAAATTGTAAAGTATATATTTGAGCATGGCGATAACATTCATATAGATCAAATAGCCGACGACCTCGGCGTTCAGGCGAGGGAGGCCAACTGCGAAGCGGCGGTATTGGTCATGTCGGGGAAGTTAGTGCAGCGCGCCGGCAATTTATATTCCATAAAAGAAGAAGATTAAATTGTACGGCCGCGCGAAATTACTGCTGAACGAATACGTCCTCAGCCTCGTTGGACGCGGCGGAAGATGTATTTTTATTCAGCGGAGCTTAATCTGAGCCTACGGTCTTATATCCTTGTTATAACGACTCGCGGCTCTTTATAAATACCTTGCCCAAGGTATTATAAAATTTGAAATTTTTAGCGGGCAGAAAGGCTATGTGAGAGAATATGGCTGAAACGAAAAGAACAACTAAAAAGACGGGAAAGACTTCAACGAAGCGGACGGCTAAGAAAAAGCTGGTAATAGTCGAGTCGCCGACCAAGGTAGACAGCGTAAAGAAGTATTTGGGAAGCGCTTACAATATAGAAGCCACTATGGGACATCTGCGCGATCTTCCAAAGAGCCAGATGGGCGTGGATATTGAACACGACTTTGAACCTAAGTATATAACCATAAGAGGAAAAGGCGAACTGATAGCTAAGCTTAAGAAAAAGGCGAAAGCGGCGGATAAGATATATCTTGCTACCGACCCCGACCGCGAGGGAGAGGCGATATCCTGGCACTTGGCGAATATCTTGGATATAGATCCAAGCAGCGAATGCAGGATAACATTTAACGAGGTAACAAAAAACGCGGTAAAGGAAGCGGTGAAAGACGCGAGACCTATCGATATGGATCTTGTAGACGCGCAGCAGGCCAGAAGGGTGCTCGACAGAATAGTGGGATACGAGATCAGTCCGTTGCTCTGGAAAAAGGTGAAGAAAGGGCTTAGCGCGGGAAGAGTTCAGTCGGTGGTAACAAGGCTTGTGGTAGACCGCGAACGCGAGATAGAAGCGTTTGATCCAAAAGAGTATTGGTCTATCGATCTAAAGCTTACCAACGATAAAGGCAAGCTCCCGTTCGGCGCGTCGTTTTACGGTTCTGCGGCCGGCAAGAAGATAGCGCTCGAGAACGAAGAGGATACTATGAAAATAGCCGAAGCGCTCAAGAACGCCGAGTACGCCGTTACCAAGATAACCAAGAAAGAGACGAAAAGACGCAGCGCTCCGCCGTTTACGACGAGCACGATGCAGCAGGAGGCTTCGAGAAAGCTGAATTTTACGACCAGAAGAACGATGGTCGCGGCGCAGCAGCTTTATGAGATGGGATATATAACCTATATGAGAACGGATTCTCTCAGAATTGCTACCGTCGCTCAAAATGAAGCGAGAGCGTTCATAGCCGATAAATATGGAGAGAGCTTTGTTCCGCCCACGCCGAAGGTCTATAGAGCCAAAAAGAGCGCTCAGGACGCTCACGAAGCTATAAGACCGACGTTTGCGGCCAATACGCCGGAATCGCTTAAAGAAAAACTAAAGTCCGATCACTATAGATTATATAGATTGATATGGATGAGATTTATAGCAAGTCAGATGTCGGACGCTGTACTCGACACGGTGAACACCGAGATATGTACGGACGATTATATGGTAAAGGCGAACGGCAGTTCTATTAAGTTCGCCGGTTTTATGACGCTTTATGTAGAGGGTAAGGACGAAGCCGAAGAAAAGGCGGGAAAACTGCCCGAGCTTACGGAGGGGCAAAAGCTCAAGCTTAAGGAACTGAATCCGGCGCAGCATTTTACTCAGCCGCCTCCAAGATATACCGAGGCGTCTCTGGTAAAAGCGATGGAAGAGGACGGAATCGGCAGACCGAGCACTTACGCTCCGACGATAGCTACTATTACCGCGAGAGGTTACGTCGCAAGAGAGGGGAAGTCTCTGTATCCGACCGAGCTCGGATATATCGTGACAGATCTGATGAAGGAATATTTTAAGGATATAGTAGACGTCGCCTTTACGGCTAATATGGAGGATAAAATAGAGGACGTCGCGGACGGCGACATAAGCTGGAAACAGGTAGTGCGCGATTTTTACGAGCCGTTTGAAAAAACGCTGAAGGAAGCCGAGGAAAAAATAGGCGATATAGAAATAAAAGACGAAGTCTCGGACGTACAGTGCGAAAAATGCGGCCGTATGATGGTGTATAAACAGGGTAAATTTGGTAAATTCCTCGCGTGCCCCGGTTTTCCCGAGTGCAGAAATACAAAGACGATCAACGTCGAGCTCGACGCGCCTTGTCCGAAATGCGGAGCTAAGGTATATGTGAGAAAGTCAAAGAAAGGAACAGTGTTCTACACCTGCGAGAAGTCGCCGGAATGCGATTTTATATCATGGGACGAGCCGACTAAGGAGAAATGCCCTAAATGCGGCGGCGTTCTTATGAAAAAGCGCGCGTTTAACAGGAGAGGACCTATTTCGTACGTATGCTTTAACGAGGACTGCGACTATGTGAGGAAGCCTGAAAGTAAGTCTAAAAAGAAATAATGCGTTGAGTAAGAACGCATTTTAAGGGGGACGCTATCTGTCCCTCTTTTGTATGTAAAGATAGGATAATTTATATAATACGGAGATTCAAATGGATAATAATAAGAAGCTAAAAATAATCGGAGCGGGACTCGCGGGCTGCGAAGCCGCGTGGCAGGCCGCAAAAATGGGGATAAAGGTCGAACTCTATGAGATGAAGCCGCGTAAGTTCTCGCCGGCGCATAAAAGCGAATATTTTGCCGAGCTGGTATGCAGCAATTCGCTTAGAGCGGACGGAATACATAACGCGGTCGGTCTGCTTAAGGAAGAGATGCGCGCTCTTGATTCGCTGATAATGCGGTGCGCGGATATGACGCGGGTTCCGGCGGGCGGCGCTTTGGCCGTAGACAGAGAAGGATTTTCGAGAGCGGTCACCGACGCGGTCAGAGCCGAGCCGAACATAAATATAATAGAAGAAGAGGTTAGCGTCCTTGATACGGACGAGTATACGATAGTAGCCGCGGGACCGCTGGTATCGGATAGCCTCGCCGACGAGATAAAACGCGTTTTGGGCGAGGATGCCGGGGAATATCTCCACTTTTTCGACGCGGCGGCGCCTATTGTGAGCTATGACAGTATCGATATGAGCAAGGCCTTTAAGGCGGCAAGATATGGTAAGGGCGGCGACGATTATATAAACTGTCCTATGAACAAAGACGAATATCTCGCTTTTTATAAGGAGCTCGTAAACGCCGAAACCGCCGAATTGCACGACGGAGTCGAGGATCCGAAAGTGTTCGAGGGCTGCATGCCGATAGAGGTGATGGCGAGACGCGGCGAGGACACGATGCGGTTCGGACCGCTAAAGCCGGTCGGTTTGACGAATCCGCACGACGGGAGCAGGCCTTACGCAATAGTACAGCTCAGACAGGATAACGCCGCGGCGGATATGTACAATATAGTCGGTTTTCAGACGCATTTGAAGTTCGGCGAGCAAAAGAGAGTTTTCAGTATGATCCCCGGACTCGAAAACGCAGTTTTTGTAAGGTACGGCGTTATGCATAGGAATACGTATATAAACTCGCCGAAACTGTTGACTCAGTTTTATAATCTGCGAGATAATCCAAAGCTGTATTTCGCCGGACAGATCAACGGCGTAGAGGGCTACGTCGAGTCGGCCTCTTCAGGGCTGCTCGCCGGGATATACGCGGCGCGCGGGATACTCGATATGGAAGAGGTTGAGTTTGGAGCCGAGACGGCGATAGGGGCTTTGGCTCAGTACGTATCAAACCGGAGCATAACGAATTTTCAGCCGATGAATATAAATTACGGGATAATGAAGCCGCTAGAGAAGCGGATAAGGAATAAACGGGAGAAGGCGGAGGCGTATGCAGAGCGCAGTAAAATATTTATCGAAGAGTATAAATCAAAGATGTAAGTCTTATTAAACAAATTCACCAAACGCCGTCAAAGACCGCCGCGCCGCGGCTCAGGAGCCGTTCGAGCTCGATTTGAGACTTTGGAGGCAAGTTCTTAATATTATATTTGTTAAAATATCGGAGTTGAAAAAATAGATAAAAGGCGCTATAATATAGCTTAATATTTATGTACATATGAGGTTTATAAACAGAGGGGATACATATGAAGCTAAAGTTTCGGTATATAAGACCGGGCGACGGTAAAAAAGTTGCGAGGAACAATAGCAAGATTAAGCTTAAGGTTGCTGCTGTATGCACAGCCGCGGTCGTTATCACAAGCGCCGCGGTCGGCGTAGGCTGGAATTTTGCAAACAGTTCAGTAGACGGGATCGCGTATGCGGAATCAAACGGAGAGATCTCGGTTTACATAAACGACGAACGTCTGATCTTTGAAGACGTAAAGCCTATCAGCGAAAACGACAGGACTCTGGTTCCGATGAGGGCTATATTCGAAGCGCTCGGCGCGGATGTCAAGTGGGAGGAGGAAACCTCTACCGCGATCGCCGACGACGGAGAGAACGTGATCGAGATCCAGATAGACAATAATGTAATGCTGAAAAACGGCGAAGAGATAGAACTCGACGTTCCGGCAAGGCTTATCGACGATTCATGGACCGTCGTTCCGGTTAGGGCGGTGTCCGAGGCGTTTGAATGTTCGGTAAGCTGGAGCGAGTCGGATCAGGCGGTCAATATAACCACTAAGGATTATAAGCGGGACGTGATGAAGGACACGCTGGTGACCGACGAGTATAGATACGAATTTCTTGAAGGTACATATAACGGGATAGATATATACGGCAAAGCCGGAGAGTATATGGCCGCGGAGCCGGTCGTTATCTCGGATTCAAGCGGAACGAGATACGCCGAGGCGGTGAATAAATTCGCGGAGTTGGTTCCGGAAGCGAACGTATATAATATACTTGCGCCAAACTCGGCTGAGTTTTACGCTCCGTTCGGCAAAAAGCAGGATTGCACATCCGCTATAAGAAAGATATATTCTCAACTATCGAACGACGTCGTTCCCATAAACGTAGTACAGACGCTGATGGATCACGCGGGCGAAAATATATTTTTCAAGACTGACCATCATTGGACGCAGAGAGGCGCGTACTACGCTTATCTTGAATACGCGGACGCGATCGGTCTGAGCGTTCCGGCGCTCGGCGAGTTCGAGAATGAGACGATATACGGATACGAGGGTTCGTTTGTAAACTTCACTTCGGGTACGAACGGAAGCGAACTTCTGAAGGCGAACGCGGACGTGCTGGAAAAGTTTTATCCGATAGTCGAGTATAGCGGAAAAGCGTATAACGATATGTATTTATCGGATTATATATGCGACGTCAGCGCGGTCATGAGAAATGAAAATTCATACAGCGCGTTTATGAACGGAGACTATCCTATAGGCGTATATGAGACGAACGTTAATAACGGAAGGAGCGTTGTCATAATAAAAGAATCTTATGGCAACGCGTTTGCCGTTTGGGCGCTTAACAATTATGAAAAGGTTTATATGGTCGACAGCAGAATGTTTAACGGATTCGTCTACGGAGAGCAACATAACAATCCGTTTAAGATAAAAGAATTTTACGACGCCGTCGGCGGATTCGACGATCTTGTGATAATAAATTATCCTGTAGCCGCGGCGAACGGAGACCTTATTTCATCGCTTGAGAATATGGTGAATTGATTTTATACTGCCGATCCTGACCGCTTCGGATTTCATATTCGGAGCGGTTTGGTTTGTCGGGCGCCGTCGTTTTGGTATGCGCGGCTTTTTAATGGATCTAAAATTGGGGTGTTGATTTATTAAAAATTAAGTTTAGGCGGTCTAATTATGATTAGTTTAAAAAAGGGATTTAAAGAATATAATAAATTTTTATTTTGCGGGCTATTCGTATTTATTTTTGTTTTTGTTTTTTCCGGAGCCGGCGTTATCGCCACCGGAGATGAAAACGATTCTTATTCCGGTTATAATATAGAGCTGGAATCCGGTATAAAAGTTGTGATAAACGGAGAACAAATGACTTTTGAAGTAGCGCCAGCGCTCGTGAACGACAGGACTATGCTGCCGATGAGGGCTATATTTGAAGCGCTCAAAGCCGACGTGTATTGGGACGAGGGAACAGAAACTATAACTGCGGTGAAGGGCGATAAGAATGTCGTTTTACAGATCTTGAATACGGTTATGACAATAGACGGCGAGCGAGTTATATTGGACGTTCCGCCGCTTCTGCTGTCGGACAGGACTATGGTTCCGGCGCGGGCGGTTTCGGACGCTTTAGGCTGTTTGGTAGAATGGGAAGAAGATACGCAAACGGTTTACATAGACGCGGTTATATCTTCAAAGCTGGACGATACGGTCATATCCGATGAATACAGATATAGTAATTATAACGGCGAGTATAACACTGTGTCTATTTTTGACAATTACGACGGCGACTATTTCGGAATGGAGCTTTTAAATATACCGAACTATGCCGCAGACGAGTATGTTGCGATGGTGAACGCTACGGCGGAAAATCTTCCGGATGTAAACGTAAGCTGTATGATCGTTCCGACCGCGGCCGAGTTTTATGCGTCTAAGGACTATAAAACGCATTATTTAAAATCGATGCGGTACATATACGACGGCTTCAGCGATAAAATAAACGCCGTAAACGTTGAGAAGACGCTGATGGAGCATGCTGGCGAGAACATCTATTTTAAAACCGATCATCACTGGACGCAGCGAGGCGCGTATTATGCGTATCGGGAATTTATCAACAGTATCGGCTTAGATATAGCTCCGCTTTCGGAGTTTAGAACTAAGTATTACGATTATTATTTGGGTTCATGGTCGAAGGTAACGTACGGAACGCCGGGATACGATATGATAAGCGCGAACCCGGACGGCTTCGAGGTATTCTATCCTCTGGTCGATTATGAAGGCGTAGGATATTTGGATATGGATCTTAAAATGATAGATATATACGACTTAAACGCGGTGAACGACGGAGTCGTAGGCTATAACGCTTTTTTAGAGGGGGATTCTCCGCTTCAGGTATATAGTACGAGCGCAGGAACAGGAAGGAGTATAGCGATCGTAAAGGAATCTTTTGGGAACGCTTTAGCCACATGGGCTTTAAATAACTATTCGGCCGTGTTTGTGATAGATTACAGAATGTTCGACGGAACTTACGGAGATATAGATTTCAGTTTAAGCGAGCTTTGCGACCGGTATAAATTCGACGACGTTTTGATAGTAAACTATCCGAACACTATACTTGCCGACGATTTAAGAAAAATGCTTGCAACTACGTTAAAATAATAGTATAATGAGCAGGTAAGCGCTTAGCTGCAAGATAAAGGAATATTGAGAAAAACGAGGTAAGAAAAAGTGTATCTGGCATATTTATTGGCAATATTATTTATTATGGCTTTTTTCGCCTTGCAAACCCAGCTTGACGTCAAATGGGAGAACGTTGGCGGCGCGGCTGTGGAAGAGAGCGGAAAAAAGAGAAGGAAAAAGGCGCCCGTCCTTAAAAACGCCGAGACTCAGAAGGATATTAGTATTAACGTATTCATAATAGCGGCCGTAGTTATATTTGTGATAAGACTTCTGTTCGCCGCTTTTACAAAGCCCTATCCTTCGGATATGTCATGCTGGATGGCGTGGGGAAACAGACTGCTTGAAAACGGTCCGTCCGGTTTTTATGAGGAAGGATATTTTTGCGATTATCCGCCGGGCTATATGATAGTTCTGTCTTTATTTGCGGCTTTAGGTAAAGCGGTTACGTTCCTGCAAAATAACAACGAGCTTCTCTATAAGCTTCCGCCGGTACTTTGCGATATGGGGCTTATGATAACGGCGTTTGTTATCGGCTCGAAGGAGATAAATAGAAAGAGCGGATTAATACTCGGCATACTTTTTGGCGTGTGTCCGTTGTTCTTGATAAACTCGGCTGTTTGGAGTCAGATCGAATCGGTTTTGGCGCTGCCGCTTGTTATTTCGCTGTATTTATTATACAAGAAAAAATATATTCCGTCCGCGCTATTGTACGCCGTGGCAATATTGCTTAAACCGCAGGCGTTGATGGTCGGACCGGTATATCTGTTCGCGGCTCTGTGGTCCGTTAAAGAAACGAAGAGCGTCAAGGCGCTCCTTCAGATGCTCGTTACCGGACTTGTCGCCGTATACGTAGTTATGATACCGTTTAATAACGTCTGGGCTACGGACGCGGGATTTTTCTCGAAGCTGATAACTTCGCTTAATCCGTCGTGGCTTATCGAGAAATATATGTCGACCCTTTCTTCCTACAGATATTTTTCTGTTAACGCCTATAATTTCTGGGGTTTGATCGGATTTAACTGGAGGAGTATAGACGGCGCGGGCGCGCTCAGCTCGTTTGCAAGCGTATTTAATGTACTGTCTATAATTATTGCGGTTCTTCTCGGTTTATATATATTCGTTAAAGTAAAGAATCGCGGCAGTAAGCTTTTCCTTACGGGATACTTTATCGTGGCGTTCTTGTTCACCTTTGGATTAAAGATGCACGAGAGGTATTTGGTCACGGCGATAATACTCCTGTTGTTTGAATATATGTTTTCCAAGAACAAGCATATTCTATATGCGTTCGTGCTGATGGCCGCGGCTAATGTGTTGAATGTAGAGAGCATACTTAGGTATCAGGTAATATTCTCGAGCGTTCAGCCTCCGTATTCGGTCGTTGGACTCGCTTCGTTTATAGAAGTCGCCGCGTTCTTGATCTCGGCGGGAATAATATATTACGATTATATTTTAAAGCCGGAGACGGTCAATTCCCAAAATCCGGGAGCTTCGGCTATCGATAGGATAACCTCGAAGATAAGCGGCTGCGCGCTGTCGGCGGTAAATAAGATACAGAACGGCTTTTATAGTGTAACAAGGAGCGGAAAACCGGAACTTGAACCGGTCAAGAGCGAGAAGATGCTTCGTATGGATTATATAGCGCTCGCTATTATAGTCGTATTGTATTCGATCTTGGCGTATGTGAACTTGGGTTCTGTGCATAATCCGCAGACATTCTATCAGCCGGAGAGAAGCGGAGATTCGTTTACCGTGGAGTTCGATCAAGTCGAGAATATTGAAAAGATAACCTATTATCTCGGCGTCGGAAACGTCGGCGACGAGCCTACGATGACGCTTGAGTATTCGGTCGACGGAAATACCTGGCACGATCTGAGCGAGGAGTGTAAGCTCGAATCCGTATTTAAGTGGGAAGTCCTGGATTCCGAATCCTTTAGCGCCAGATACGTAAGAGCCGAGGCGGATTCGACCGAGTACAGAATGTTTGAAATAGCGTTCTGGGGCGCGAATAACGAGCTCATACAGATTAGTAACGTAACCGGTACGGGAGACGCCGAATACGGCAACGTTGCGGACGAGCAGGAATACGCTCAGTATGAGACTTCATATATGAACAGCACGTATTTCGACGAGATATATCATCCGAGAACAGCGTACGAGCACCTGCATATGATGCCCTATTATGAGACGACTCATCCGCCGCTCGGTAAGCTTATCATGGCGGTCGGTATCGCTATATTCGGAATGACTCCGTTCGGCTGGAGATTCACGGGCGCGACTTTCGGCATATTGATGCTGCCGCTTTTGTACGTGCTGCTTAAGAAGTTGTTCGGCAGAACGAGATACTCTGTGATCGGAACGGCGCTGTTCGCGTTCGACTTCATGCACTTTTCGCTGACCAGGCTCGGAACGATAGATTCATATCCGGTCACGTTTATCATAGCGATGTATCTGTTTATGTATCTGTTTGGTAAACGAGCCGCGGAGTACGCTAAGGAAAACGCTGCGCAAAACTTCAAAAATCCAAGGATAATGCTTAAGCTGATAGGAATATTGGCGCTCAGCGGTATTTGCTTTGGTCTTGGCGCGGCGTCAAAGTGGACGAGCATGTACGCGGGAGCCGGATTGGCCGTAGAGCTTCTGCTGATACTGATAAACGTTTATATGACTTTGCCTAAGAAGGATAAGAAACTATTTATAGGCTTCGTGCTGAAGATATGTTCAAGCTGCTTGGTATCGTTTATATTGGTGCCCGGACTCATATATCTGCTGTCATATCTTCCGATTTCCATGGTCGAGGGATATCCGGATCTATGGCACACGATGCTTAATAACCAGGAGTATATGTTTAATTATCACAGCAATTTGACTGCGACTCATCCATATTCGTCCAAATGGTATCAGTGGCCGATAGACTACAGACCGCTCTGGGCTTACAGCGCGCCTGTTGAAACGGTCGGGTCCGAAAATATAGGTTGTATATCTGTTTTCGGAAACCCGCTGATCTGGTGGACGGGTATTGCGGCTGTAATATATTCGGCGATCGTTGGAATAATCAAGAGGGATAAAAGGGTATTATTCTTGATGGTCGGACTTGCCGCGCAGATAATACCTTGGATGTTTGTGACCAGATGCGTGTTTATATACCATTTCTTTGCGAGCGTGCCGTTTATGATCATACTGATCGTATACGCTATAGCGGATCTGGAGAAACGGTTCGGATGGTTTAAACATTTGACCCATATATTCATCGCTCTATGCGGTCTGCTGTTCGTCGCGTTTTATCCGGTACTGTCCGGAATGACTATCACAAAAGAATATTCGGATACGTGGCTCAGGTGGATGTCGTCTTGGGTGTTCCATAACAGGTAAATACCGATTTAGGAGAGCGTCGGCAGGGGCTGTAAAAGCCCCTGCGACGGACGTTACCGATATGACTTCGAAACGGCGACTTCTCCACCGAGCCGTCCGATGAAAGAAAACCGGAATATCAGTCGGAAGCAAAGCAGGATTTACAATTTTAGAATGTTTTTCGCCGGCTGGCGAAGAAACCGCAGAAACGTTTCAGCGGTTAGTGAAAAAATTGATCGAACAGGCAGGGGAAGAGTATGAAGATTAAGAAATATTTGCCGCCGCTTGTTATGTGGCTCGCCTTTGAAATGATTGCGGCGATATTGTGGCTTACGCTGGATAATATTTTTTATCTTTTCAATTTCTCTTATATCGGCGTTGCGATTGCAGTCGGGTTAGTTTTATATGGGCGGAAGAAAAAATACGCCCGGAATATAGTACAGTTTGCAGTCGGTCTATATATGCTTGTATATCTGGGTTTCATTTGCCGGGAAAATATGCAGATAGAGGGCTTTTGGTATTATCTTTTCCTCGGCGTATTCGAGGCCGCTACGATCCATTATGTCGTAGCAAAAATTTTCGGTCCGTTACTGTTTGGGCGCGGATGGTGCGGCTATGCTTGTTGGACTGCGATGGTCTTAGATTTGCTCCCATTCAAGGCGCCCGCTACGCCCCGCAAAAATTGGGGAATTATCCGCTATTTTGTTTTTGGCGCTTCATTCGTATTCGTCAGCTTGCTTTTTATTCTTGAGGTTCCAAACAAGGACGACGTTATGCGGTGGAGTTTTATTATTGGAAATATCCTCTACTATACCGTTGGAATTGCCGTCGCCTATATATGTAAGGACAACAGAGCATTTTGTAAATATATTTGTCCGATTACTGTTTTTTTAAAGCCGGCGAGCTACTTTTCGGTTTTGCGCGTTAAGGTAGATGAAACGAAATGCGTTTCATGCGGGAAATGTGAAAGAGTATGTCCTATGAATGTTGAAGTACCGAGCAATTCCAGAAAGAAGAAAAACGGAACGGAATGTATTTTGTGCATGAAATGCGTGGAAGAATGTCCAAAAAGCGCTTTGGAATTGTAACATAGAAAAGCTTGCCGATCAGTCGACGGTCAAGATAAACGGCGCATAAACGCGCCGCTGTCGGCGGTCGCGTTCGGTTTTGCATAAAGAACGATCAAGCGGTTGCCGAAAGTAGAAGATTTGCTATAAACGAGCTGAGTTTTTGGCAGAAGAGATTGAAAATAATTTTAATCGAAATTAGGACAATGTTAAATTTGAATTAAACGGCGATATTTGTTGTCATTATATCGGTATAATGATATAATTACTATAAATTTAAAGAAAGGCAGATGTGGTTATGAAAAAGAAGGTAAACAGGTTTTTAGCGGTATTCGCCTCTATATGTATTTTAGCCGGGGCTTTTCCGGTTATAGCGGCGGCTGAAGTCGATACGACGCCCGACGCTATAGTGATAACGCCCGAAGAAAACGAGGCGGCAAGGCTGTACGATCCGATCGAAGGCAGCGAATGGACGGTTTGTATCTATCTATGCGGGACGGACCTTGAGAGCGGGGGCGGAGCCGCGACAAACGATTTGATCGAGATGATAGAAGCCGACATCCCCGACGACGTTACCGTGCTGATAATGACGGGAGGAACTGTGGTGTGGAATCCTTACGGAGCTGATGCGGAGGCGGTCGAAAGCGGGTTGATACCCGCGGATTCGTATGTGGAGCCGGACAGCGAACATACTCAGATCTATTTAATGCAGGACGATGGTATGACCTTGATCCATACATACGACGAGAATATGAATATGGGCGACGCTAATACGTTGGCGGAATTCTTTGAATTTGCGCTGGCGTACGCTCCGTCCGAACATCTGATGACTTCGGTATGGAATCACGGCGGGGGTCCGCTGAGCGGAGTAGCCTCAGACCAGTACACCGAAGAAATGATATCTATGGTCGACGTCGGCAGAGTCGCGGAGGCCGCGGCGGGAGCGAGAGGCGGAGACAATATCGACATATTCGGTTTCGATACCTGTCTGACGTCTAATATTGAGACCGCTTATCTCCTTTCGCCGTATGTGGACTATATGGTCGCGTCGGAGGAGACTGAGCCGGGTAGCGGTTGGAATTACCTGTGGATGGACGCTTTCAATGAAACTTCCGATCCTGTTGAGATAGGTAAGGCGATCGTAGACGCGTATGCTAAGACCTACAGCGAAGAACTCGAATGGGCGGACGCAAAGGATATCACCCTTGCGCTCACGGATCTGTCGCAGATACCCGAGCTGTATTCAGCTTTTAACGTTATGGCTGATGAACTTTGGCAAAAGATGCAAGATCCGGAGGAATACGCGGATATTTCGCGTGCTGCTGAAAAATCGCAGGCGATGTATAACGGTCAGATAGGTATGATAGACTTGTATGATTTCGCCAGCTTAACGTTGGACGATCTCGAATCTGCCGACGACGTTATCGCCGCGCTGGGAACGCCCCCCGGAACAGACGAAGCTAATTATGTAGGCGAGACGACCGGAGATTCGCCTGTCGTCGTCTACAGAGGCACAGGAGAATCATACAGTAATTGTATCGGTCTCGCGTTTTTCCACCCGACGGTGAGCACGCTTATCGGTACCCAGAACGCCGAGGCGGCGGAATACTATGCGCAGATCTACAGAGATATCAATCTCAGCGACGTATATGCGGATTATCTGAACGAGCTTTTACTCAGAACGGATAGTCTACAGACGTTTACGGGCGATATGAATATAGGCTACAACAGAGAGACTAATAACTTCTATATGCAGGTGGACAGTATAGAGGATTCGTGGGCGCTCAATTCGGTAAACTTCCAGTGTAATTATACAAGGACTAATGAGGACGGTTCCGAGACTGTATTCGAGCTCGGTTCCGACGCCGTAATGGAAGATTGGGATAACGCTTACTTCGAGGAACAGTTCGACGGTCAGTGGTACAGTTTAAACGGGCAGGTATTCACCGCTAAAGCCGAGGATTACTCGGGGGATATAAAGTTTACTATTCCCGTAGTCGTTGAAGGCGATGGATATTTATCGCTAATGACCGCATATTATGATTCTGCATATGACGTTACATATATATATTGTATATCGGGCGTCGCTGCAGACGGTAAGACGGATAGGACGTATGTCCCGCAAGGCGATTTTACGTTTTCGACCGTATTGATGGAATATGGCAGCGACCATTACGAGCTTAACGATCCCGTAACTATAGCGGAACCCGATCCGGAAGATCCGGAGACGTTTGGCGGCGCGTATATTCTTCCTATAGAGCGAGTATATCTTACATCCGGAATGAACGCGTTATATACGCTGTATTTCGCGGCGACCGATATAAAGGGAAATATGTACCTGTCGGATCCGTGCGAATCCGTATTGGTAGAGACGTTCAGCGAGCTTGAGATAGAGCCTATCCCGACGCAAATATATACCGGCGAGCCTGTGGAACCGGAGATATGGCTGTTATACGGCGACGGCTACTTCTACGACGTGCTGGACTATGATATAGTATATGAAAATAACGTAGAGATAGGTACTGCGACTGTGACGCTTACTTCAAACGATCCCGAATTCCCGGGTCAGCTTTCCGCCACGTTTGAGATAATGAACGCTCAGGATATTCTATCGGACGTATATGAAAGCGACTGGTACTTCGACGCGGCGCACTATATGAATGCAAACGGTCTTATGACCGGCGTTTCGGATAAGGTATTCGCTCCCAACGATTTGATTACGAGGGGGATGTTCGCGCAGATACTTTATAGAATAGTGGGAGAACCCGAGGTTGAAGCGTATTCGACATTTACGGATGTGTCTGCGGACGAATATTATGCCGACGCCGTAGCGTGGGCGCAGTCCGTAGGCGTAATCAACGGCATGACCGAGACGGAGTTTATGCCTGATAACTATATAACCAGAGAAGAAATTGCGGCCACGATCTATAGATTGGCGTCTTATGCGGAGTTCGACGTCAGCGCGACGGCGGATCTGAGCGTGTTTACAGATAACGTTGCGGTATCCGATTGGGCGCGCGAGAGCTTGAGCTGGAGCGTAGGTTACGGAATCGTTTCCGGGAAAGAAAACAATACGCTGGATCCGCAAGGGAACGCTACCCGAGCGGAAGCCGCGGCGATGCTGCAAAGATTTTTGGAAGCGTAAATTTATTGAGATGGGCGCGGCGGATTACTGTTACCGCCGCGTCTTTATTTAAATTTTTGATATAGGAGGAACAGATGAAAGCCAAACTTGTTTCATTGTTATTTACCGCCGCGCTTTTGTTTGTCGCTGTAGACGGATACGCTATGCCGGAAGATATGTTTTCAGAGCTTGAGCTGCAAAATGTCGACGGATTCTATACCGTATTGACGGATATAGATGGAGAAGCGTATATGCTGGATGGGATTTTGAAAGCGAATACTTTAGAAGAGTATGAAGCGGTCGAATATATCTCGTCGTATGAGATTTGTTATAACGGCGACGTCGTGATAAGCGTCGCTTTGAACGATATTGTATCGGATGAGAACGTTGTTTTAAGCGCCGACGGAGCGCTTATGCCGAACGGATATTATGCGGCCGAATTTACGCTTTCCGAGACGGAAAACACAAAAGTATTTTTGACCGGTCTTTCCGATACTAACCTGCAAATGGTACAGGAGCAGTTAGTAAACGCTAAAATAGAGAATTCTCAGTTTAAATTGGAATCGCTTGATTTTATAGATACCGAAAAGACGAATAAACCCGACGATGGAGACGATCTGCTGTGTTGGGCGGGTTCCGCGGCCGATATGCTTCAATATACGGGTTGGGCGGCCTTGGCCGAAGAAGGGTTTAAGAACGAGGACGACTTATTCGATCTGCTTGTAAGCTCTTTTACGGACGCGACGTCTAATCAGATTTGCGGTATCGAATGGTTTTTTGACGGAACCTGCATATCGCAAGGTTTAGATGGATGGTCGCAGGTTAGAGATTATGGAAATACAGGGAATTATCTTCCCCAATACACTTTTGATAAGCTGACGGAGACGATACCCGTGATGGGATCGATAGAAAATATGGACGAGGTAGCCGACGCGCTTTCGTCGGGCTGCGGCGTCGGTCTAATGTTGGGTTGGATGACGGATGAAGGAGTCAGATACGGCGGACATTCTATTACGACGTGGGGATATATTATGGACGAGGATTATGCTCCAGGCGCGCCAGAACGTTATCTGGCGCTGATAGTATCCGATTCGGATTCGGATATGCCGAGCGAAGGCGACAGGCGATCCGCTCCGAATATTTTAAGCGTTTTAAATTTGACTCCGTACGGCGACGGTTTAAGCTGGAGATTGGAAGGTTATTTCGACGGTTCGGGAGTGGTCGAATCGTTTGTAACGCTTGAACCTTATAGCGAGGAAGTTCCTTATGAGACCGATCCGGACGCGTCTATGGACAGGAGAAAGAACGCGGACCTAAGACCTGAGATCAATATGGTCTCCGACGATGGTTTGGATATGTCGACTAAATTTAAAACCGTATATTCCGGCGATAAATTATATGTGGACGGTCTTGTTGAAAATTATGGGGTAGCTGATTATTACGGCAATATATCGTATAGATATGAGCTTAAACGCCCCGACGGATATGTAGAACGCGAGGCGGAGGGGAATTTGAATTTGCCGGCGCTTGGATATCGAAATATGCATATTTTTTATCAACCGGTAGAATTCGATATAAACGGATTAGCGCCCGGGGATTATATTATAAGTTTTGAGATCGCGACCGACGACGGCGCTACTGAAGCGTATTATTACAATAACTGCTGCGAATACGATTTGAAAATAGTCGACGAGCATATTGACGCTGACGCGCTGGGACTTGCAGTGTCGGCAGAGGCCGGCGAAACGAGTTTTGAAGAAACAACGATAAATCTTGAATACTCCGGACTTGAGGAGCTGGAAAGAGAACTCGGCGGCAGAGAAGCGGAATACGTATTATATCAGGCGTATCTTGAGGGCGGCGAATGGACGATGTGGAGCGAAGCGAGCAGGGTAAAAAGCGCGGCCGAGCTGCCCGAATCATGGTTCGCCTATGCGAACGGGTCTCAAACTAAGTTTAAGCTGGCGGTACATATAACAGACGATACTCTGCCTCCTGCGAGCGTTGAATCCAACGCGGTAGACATAATATATTCAAAGCCGCAGGTTATTACGGATGAAAGCAACACCGGAGATTATACAAAAATCTCGCGCGGAGAGAAGAACTTGGCCGACGGCGAGCTTTTTGCGTTTAAAATTCAAAATTTATCTTCAAATAACGCGACGCTTGAAGTTAAAGCGGTAGTTTACGCGAGAAATGTAAACGGCGACGAGATAGAGCTATTGAGCAGAGACGTTACGCTGACGGACGTCGGCGAGATTTCCGAGGTAATAAGCTTCGATTCATGGTCGCAGGAACTTAGAGGGACTTACGATATATACGCCTGCGCTCAGAGTATTGACGGGTCGATTAGATATACGGAGGCGCGGCTTGGAACTATACGGATACAGGAGGACGTATCTTTTATCGTCAGTACGGCGGAGGACGTTGCGGACGACTGCGACGGTTTGGTATCGCTTAGAGAGGCGGTAGCTTACTTAAAGGAGTTCGGCGACGAGGGCGATAAGATAACTGTCGACGAGTCTGTCGCCGAGGCGGGCGCTGTGGAACTAAGTTCGCCTGTAATTGTAGATTCGGAAATAGTTATGGAGCTTGGCGGATTGAGTCTGCAGGGTTATGCGGAATCGCAGCTTATAAAAGTTACCGAAACCGGACGGCTTAAGCTTTACGAGGCGACGCTTAATATGGGATACGCCCAAAACGGCGGCGGGATCGAAAATAACGGCGGGAGCGTTGAACTGGATAATTGCGCCGTATACGGCTGCCGGGCCGACTCGCGCGGCGGAGGTATATACAGCGCGGGCGGAAGCGTGACCGTTAAAAATACCTATTTGGAAGGCAATACCGCTGGTTACGGCGGAGCCGTATGCCTTGATAAAAACGCCGAGTTGAACGTATTAAACTGCAGCTTTATGTTGAATTCGTCGAACGGCGGCGCTGTTTATAATAACGGCGGCGAAGCGGTAATAGTTCGTTCGACTTTCACCAATAATACGGCGTCTTACAGCGGAGGCGGAGCGGTAACTTCTTTTGGGGATACGACGCTTATAGGTTGTATAGCGTCGCTGAGCGGCGATATAGACTTATACAGAATGAACGGAAGCTTTAACGTTTTGGGATGTTACTTAAGCGGCTTTGGAGACGGCGTCGACGTCGATCCCACAAGTATTGTCGGCGCGGGAACGGATATTTTTGTCTGTAACAGCGAACAAAGAGCCGTTTATGAATACGTCTCAGTCGGCGCGATGACTCAGCTCTCGCCGAGCGTTTCGCCCGCGGCGCTCAGAGGAATATATCTGAAGAATAGCGGAAGAGACGGCGTGGGATATATATCCTACTCGGCGGATAACTTGAACTGGATCGAGACCGATATACCGTCGGCGTTCAGCGATGAAGAATACTTAACGGACGCGTTTGGAAGTACGGTCGGAGAAGGTCTGTTTGGGGCGAACGGCCGCGCGGAGTATGATACGATGATTGTTGATTTATCCGAAAATGGAGCGGCAGTTTATGTTCCCGAATATACCGAAAGCTCTCTAATATTAAGAAGTTTGGAATACGTAGACGGAACCGTCGCGGATATTCAAATTTGCGAGTGCGAATTAAACGCAGGAACTAATATCATTGAGATTGAAAATATCGAGCCGGGATTTATTTATACGTGTATGCTTTGGAATAGTATCGAGGATATGTCTCCGCTTTGCGAACCGTATTATCAAGCTTTCTAATCTAATGTTTTCCGATCCGCCTTTTACGAGGCGGGTCGTTTTTTATTTTAATCTTGGCAAGCAATTGCATATATTTAGATAATATATCCAATATTTAAGAGCCGTAGAAACCGGTAAACGTCGCCAAGCGCTAATGGGTTCATTCGTTCTGATCTTTTTTAAAAGCCAATAAAAAAACAGAGCTTTTTGGCCTAAAAACCGAAAAGCTCTGCGTAAAATATAAATTGGAGCGGAAGACGAGGTTCGAACTCGCGACGTTCACCTTGGCAAGGTGACGCTCTACCACTGAGCCACTCCCGCAACTTAGCGATTAGAGATTAGCGAATAGAGAATAGGGGATAAAACTCGCCCCTTTATCGCCTAATTTCTATATAAGCGAAATTGGAATACGTTGTTTTCCTATAACGTTACAACCGCCGTTTTTTCGGCCACAGAAGCCCACTGGGCTCCTATTCGCTATTCTCTAATCGCTAATCTCTACGAACATAGCGATTAGATATTAGTCATTAGAGAATAGGGGATAAAACTCGCCCCTTTATCGCCTAATTTATATATAAGCGAAATGGAATACGTTGTTTTCCTATAACGTTACAACCGCCGTTTTTTCGGCCACAGAAG
>JAHZIG010000008.1 GCA_019419865.1 Clostridiales bacterium
TTGGTTAGAGCAACCGGCTCATAACCGGTAGGTCCGGGGTTCGAGTCCCTGAAGGCCCACCATTTAAACAAGATCGTCTCAAAAGGGCGGTCTTGTTCTTTTTTTAGTTATTTTACTTAAAACTTCCGCTTACTCACGATTCTTATTTCTCTTTACCGACATATAAGCTTCGCGTTTATTTGATCCAAAAATTATCGCTAAACGCAAACTATTCTAATTCTATGAACCTCCCGTCAATTTTACCTGTTTATTGAAAAAATAATCTGCTTATGATATAATGCAGTTTGGAGATATTTTTCAAAACATAAATAAAAAGAGTATACAGGAGGGAAAAATGCGAAAATGTTTTAAATCTAAGCTCGGCGTCTTTATGGTTTTAGCGCTGGTCGTCGCCGCGGCGGTCGCCGTATTTACCGGCTGCGAAATAACGTTTCCGACCGCGGGCAGTCTTCCGCCGGATTCGGTGCGCGTCCACTTTTTAGACGTGGGACAGGCCGACTGCGAATTTATAGAACTTCCAAACGGACAGACCATGCTGATAGACGCCGGAGACAACGGTACTGAAGACGACGTTATCAGCTACATTAGCGCGCTGGGCTACGACGCTATCGATTACGTTGTCGCGACGCATCCGCACGCCGACCATATCGGCGGCATGGCGGAGATATTGGATCGTTTTGAGATAGGTAAAATATATATGCCCAGGAAATCGCACACGTCCAAGACGTTTGAGGATATGCTCGAAGTCATGCAAAACAAAAACATACCCCTAAACGCGGCCGAGACGGGCGTTAGTATCGTCTCGGACGGAGATCTGAACATATCTATTCTTTCGCCGTCCGACGTAAGCGGCTCCGACCTTAACAACGTATCCGCCGTTATAAAACTTGACTACGGCGAAGCGTCGTTTTTATTCATGGGCGACGCGGAAGCCGAAATAGAGAGCGGGCTTTTAAACCAAGACATAGACGCGGATGTATTAAAGGTAGGTCATCACGGTTCCAATACCTCGTCGAGCGACGCCTTTATTGCCGCGGTCAGTCCGATACATGCGGTCATATCCTGCGGCGCGGATAACGATTACGGACATCCGTCGCCGGAGACGCTCGAAACTCTCGATAAGTACGGGGTTACCGTTCACCGCACCGACCTGGACGGAACTATAGTCGTAACCGGAGACAAGGGCGGCGATTATACTATAGACTAAATCCTCAAGCGGATAGCGTATGTATAAAAGCTCTTATGCGGCGGTAATATAAATACCGCTTAAGATTTAATTTACGGATTGAAGGGATTTATATGTGGATAATAATGGCCGGGTTATCGGCGTTTTTTGCGGGCGTTACGGCGATCTTGGCGAAGTGCGGGATACGCAAGACGGATTCCGACGTCGCGACTGCGATCCGCACCGTCGTCGTTTTGATCTTTTCCTGGATCATGGTCGCCGTCGTTGGCTCGTTCGGCTCTATAACGTCTATCGCGCCGCGCTCCTTCGTCTTTCTGATCCTATCCGGCGCCGCGACCGGCGCGTCCAGGATCTGTTATTTTAAGGCCTTGTCGCTCGGCGATGTGAACAAGGTCGTGCCGGTCGATAAATCAAGCGTTATCTTAACGGTCTTATTCGCCATAATCGTACTCGGCGAGACGAATAACCTCGCCGCCAAACTTATCGGTACGGTCTTGATAGCGGCGGGAACGTTTTTGATGATCGAAAAAAAGGCCTCGGACGACGTCGATCCCACGGCCAAACAAAACCGGAGCTGGCTGATATACGCCGTACTGTCGGCGGTTTTCGCGGCTCTGACGTCCATACTCGCAAAGATCGGCATAGACGGCGTCGAATCGAACCTCGGAACGGCGGTGCGCACCTGCGTAGTTCTGGTCATGGCCTGGGGGATAGTCCTCTTCAGAGGCAAGGGGGCTCAGGCGAAGGCTATAGACCGCAGAGAGCTTTTGTTTATCATCCTTTCGGGTATAGCTACCGGCGCGTCCTGGCTCTGCTACTATTACGCGATCCAAAACGGCGTGGTCAGCGTCGTAGTTCCCATAGATAAGCTGAGCGTGATCGTGTCGATAGTATTCTCGTTCTTTGTATTTGGAGAAAGGCTGTCGAAGAAGGCTTTGCTGGGTCTTATCCTTATGATAGCTGGAACGCTGATCATGGCGGTATTCGCATAGACCGCCGCGACATAAGCGGCGGGTTAGACCGTTTTAACCGTCTTAAGCGGAGGCGGCGACGCTCGGGATTTGTTATAAGCAAAATAAATACCGGAGGATACTCCCAAGCGAATATCCTCCGGTCGCTGCGTTTAAATCGTTTTAGATCGCCGACGCGCCGAGTTTGTGTTCGGCGTCGGCCATGGTTGAATTGTAGTTCTTTATCTTGTGATCCAATCTCTGAAGCGTCTCCTGCATATCGGCTATGCGCCGAGCCAGAAGGTCTCTTTGCTCCTTAAGTATCGCTATACGGTCGGCTTGAGTCCTATCGCCCTCTTTGACCAGGGCGACGTATGTTGCAAGGACCTCTACCGGTATCCCCGCGTCTCTCATACATTTGGCGAATCCGACCCAACCGCACGATTCTTCGTTGTAGTCGCGGATCCCGCTCTTTGTACGCGGAACCGGAGGTATTAAGCCGACTCGCTCGTAATACCTGAGCGTATCCGTTGAAAGTCCATACTTTTTACTCACCTCGGCGATCGTCATATTAATTCACCTCTTCTTCGCCTATCATATCGCATTCATACAATAACTAAGTAAAAAAAATACCCGGCAGCAGGTGTTAAGGGTTGGTTGGTTGCGTATAGACTGCCGGGTCTGGAGAGTTTTTTGTGTGTATAACCATGGATTTATACACATCTTATATATGTAAACACAGACGTCCTTTTTTTATTAAAGAACGTGCGACTGTGTACGCTTAAATACCGAGTTGGTCGATCAAAATCAATCCTTACTGCGAGAACCAATCGCCGTCTTAGATCGATCGTTTCTATAGTCTTTAAATCTGCTTAAGCGAAGGTTCTTTAACCTCCTGTCTCATTCCTCATCTTCAATAAAAGTATAACACTTAAAGTTAACTTTATGTCAATAGGTTATTTGAAAATTAAAAATTTGTTCACAATTTATATACATATTCGTAAAATATTTCTAACAGCCGCTCAAAGACGAGTATTATTTCCATATTTTAAATACGGCGGCGAGCGCAGACGCGGTTTCAATCCGCCGCGACATCGCCTTAGATCCGAGCCCGCCGTTCGCCCCAACTCAATAGCCGCGCAGGTTTAAGCTATCATATTAACTATAAATCCGCTCAGAAGCGCGAACAACATCACAAAGGCCAGATACAGCAGGAAGTTCTTTATCCCGAGCACGATTTTCAGGGCGCCGAGGTTGGTTATCTTGGTAGCGGGGCCGGTTATCATAAACGCCGACGCGGAACCCATACTCATCCCGTCCGCAAGCCACTGCTGCAAAAGCGGTATCGTGCCGCCGCCGCAGGCGTAGAGCGGAACTCCTATAGTCGCGGCCATCAGCAGACCGAAGCCGCGGTTGTTCACAAACAGGCTCGCGAACGCGTCCGCCGGAACGTATCTTTGAAACAGCGCCGACAGCAGAACGCCGACTAAGAACCAGGGTCCGGTCGCTTTAATGTTTCTGCCGATGTTTTTGATAAGCCTAAGCAGAGGATTGGGATCGACGTCCCGGCTCGCTCGCTCCGAAAAGCCCTCGAAGTTAAAGAAACGTTTATCCTTATAGAACGCCCTGACCAAAAGCCCGGCCGCTATCCCGCAGAGGAAGCAGGAGATAAACCTTACGCAAAGCGCGAAAGTACCGAGCGCGGCGCTGTATATGAGAAGCTGAGGATTCAGCAGAACCGAACTCATCATAAACGCCGCGAGGTAGTCGTCGCGCATCCCCTTTTGGGAAAAGGACGCCGCTATCGGGATGGTACCGTACATACAAAGCGGCGAGGCTATCCCTATAAGGCTCGCCGGAATGATCCCGAACGCGCCGAGCCCTTTATCCTGTATCCAGATCATAAGAGAATTTATCTTTTGCTTTCCAAACACCGAGATAACAGAACCTATCAGTATGCCAAGCGCCCAGTATCCGACTATCTGCTGAAGCTGCACCTCGAAATAGTACCATATGTATATCAACTCGCGCTGAATCGTTTCCCAGATCATATTACATCCCCGCTTTAAAGTTTTTCTTATATATCAGCAATGACCGATCGAAGTTTTTCTTCAATATCCGTAATGTCAAGCCCGTTTTCCACCGCCAGCCTTCTCAGGTCGTCGTACTCCGCCTTAAGCTTTGTTACGCCGTAACCGGACGATCTCTTTACCCTAACCTCTCCGTACTCGGTGTTTACGGTCTCCTCGGAGCGGCTCAGGCCGTATCTTCCGAGCCTTAGCTCGCGTATTCCGAGCGTCGTGGTATATTTAAATATCAGCCTTACCATATCGTCTTTGGTTCGTTCGTCGCAGAGAACGGTGAGAGCTATCCCGGGTCGGCCTTTTTTCATATATATCGGCGCGGTATACGCTTCGAGCGCTCCGCCTTCCAATAGCCGCTCTACCGCGAAACCCGCGCGTTCGCCGGTCATATCGTCCATGTTGCAGGAGAGCATGATAATATTGTCGGTCTTATCCTCGGTCTCGCCGAGCATAGCCCTGACCGCCGACAGTATCTCCACGCCGTCTTTGGTAAAAAAGCTGCGCTTTCCCATTCCGTAGCCTATCTTACTTACGCTCATGGCGCCTAAATCCGCGAATTCGTCGGTAAAATACTTGAGCAGAGCCGCCCCGGTCGGGGTGCAAAGTTCTCCCTGCACCGCGCCGCCGTAGGTCGGAACTCCTTGCAGGATATGCGCCGTCGCGGGCGCGGGAACCGGGAGAAGTCCGTGCGCGCATCTGACGCGTCCGGAGCCTACGTGGATCTTAGACGTTACTATCCTGTCCGGCTTAAGCTCGTCTATAAGCATGCAGACGCCGGTTATGTCGGCTACCGCGTCCATCGCGCCCACCTCGTGGAAGTGTATTTGCTCGACGCTCCGCCCGTGCGCCCGGCTCTCCGCCTCGGCTATCAGGTTATATACCGCGAGAACGTCGGCTTTGATCTTGTCGGATATTCCGAGCCCGTTTATAACTCCGCGTATCTCGTCCATCCCCGTGTGGCTGTGACCACCGTGCTCGTGGCCATGACCGTGTTCATGATCGTGATCGTGATCGTGATCGTGCCCGTGGCCATGCTCGTTCCCATGACCGTGTTCATGATCGCGTTCGTGGATATGGCTGTGGTCGCGGTTATGCTCGTGATCGTTGTTGTGATCGTGGTTGCGGTTATGATCATGCTCATGGCTGAGCTCGTACATATGCTCGTCTTCCTCGACGCCGCCTACGAGCACGTCCACGCCGGTTCCCTGTATGCCGCATTTTAAGACCTTGCGTCTTACGACCTTTACGTCGGGTATGCCTATATTGTTAAGTCTTTCGATAAACCCGTCCGGCTCGGGACAAAGCTCGAGCAGCGCGGACATAAGCATATCGCCCGCGGCGCCCATGTTACATTCAAAATACAGCGTTTTCATACCTTCTCCTCCTGCCCTATTATCGTCTATTATTCAGTATCCAAACCGGATATAGCTCCGGCCTTAAAGTGTGCGGCGCGATAAATCAGCCCGTATCGAGCTATATTACGCCGCGCCCGCCATTAATTTTAAAATTGATATATTATTTATCGCCTTGATTCCCGGCGCAAAATACCGTCTTCTTCCTAATCGCTCGGCTGTCTAAAGTTAAATTATTTCACAAAAAGCGGTTCCGCATAGCAGAGCCGCTTAAGTTAACCGCTTTAATAAACGCAAGCCGCCTAAATCGCCGGACGGCGGATCTTTAATAGTAGAAAGGCCGGCGCCGATCGACGCTCGATTTAATCCCCCGCGCCGAGAAGCGCGCTGCCGCGGCCGCTCGGCGATCTATACGTCGATCGCGCCGATTAATAAAAAACTATAGGATTATCGTATGCAGTGAAGCGGATCCTCCGTCCGGCTCGAGGCGGCGTGGACGTATCCGATATACGGTATTACGCCGCTTTATTTTTTATATACGTCCGCGCCTTAAAAGCTGTTGCGCTTTTTTAGACCCGCATTAGTTTATTACGCCGTGCGGGATATATTTAGTATCATACGGCTCAGCCGTCAATACTTACCAGGTTGTATTCGCGGCTGCCGAGACCTATCTCCGCCGCGTGTTCTAAGGTGTGGAGCCCGTTCCGGCTCTCTATTCTCTCTACGAGCGACGCTCCGTCGCCGTCCGCCTGAGCGTATACCAGATCGATACAAGCCTGATCGAGCGCTACTGGATCGGTCGACGCGAGTATGCCTATATCGTGCATATCCGGCTCCGCGGGATTACCGTCGCAGTCGCAGTCTACCGAAAGATTATTCATCACGTTTACGTATACGATCTTTCCGTCCATGTAATCGATAACGGCGCTCGTCGCCTCGGCCATCGATTCAAGGAATCTATCCTGATCGCCGCCCCAGGGGCTGTCCATCGACGTTCCGCCCGAATGTATCCAACTCTTGCCCTCTCTTGAGGCGACGCCTATCGACATATTCTTTATCGCGCCGCCGAAACCCGCCATCGCGTGGCCCTTGAAATGCGAAAGGGTTATCATCGAGTCACAGTTTGCAAGATGCGTTCCGACGAAGTTCTCCGTGAGGACGGTTCCGCCGGTCACCGGGATAGACATATACCCTTCTTCGTCCATTATGTCCACGTTCGCGATCGCGGTAAAGCCGTGATCCTCGGCCACCTGTCTGTGCATCGCCGTACTGCTTCTTGAGCCGCCGTACGCGGTGTTGCACTCGACTATGGTTCCGTTTACAGACTGAACCAGATCCTTGATCAAATTCGGGTCGAGGTAGTTGCTCGCCGGAGGTTCTCCCGTGGACAGCTTTATCGCGACGTTACCTTCCGGAGTAAATCCGAGCATATTATAAACGTTCACAAGCGACTCCGGCGTGATCTCGCCGGTCATATATACCGTGGGCGCCTGCTCGGACGTTTGCGGAGCCGTCGTAGCCGCGTTCTCAGATCCCGAGCCTTCGTCGCCGGGTATGGTTATCGTCACGGTCCGAGCGCTCTCGTCCCAGTTTACCGAAAACTCAAAGCTCTCGGCTATATACCTTATCGGCAGCATCGTGCGGTCGTTTATCGTAGTCGGCGCTACGTCGAGAGTCGAAGCCGCGTCGTTTAGGTACGCGGTGGCGCTGTCGATCACGAGCCTTATAACGTCCCCGTTATAGGTCAGCGTAACTTGCTGAGCCGCGTCGTCCCATTCCACTTCTCCGCCCGCCGCCTCGATTATCGCGCGTATCGGAACGAGCGTCCTGTCTCCAATTATCAGCGGAGTCGTTCCGCGGCCGGGATCGATCTCGGTCTCCTCGCCGTTTACGGTCATGATCGGGTTGTCGATCTGAAGTACGATAACCGTCTCGCCAGCCGCGAAAGCGTCCTCGGTCCTGCTGTTGTAGACAGCTATCCCCGCGAATACGGCGCAAACCATAACTATCGCGACGACAAAGGCGACGCCTTTTTTAAAATTTACCGTCTTTTGCATTTTTTTAGCCTCCTTAAGTTTTATTTTTGCTTTATGAAAATATATATCATCATCGACCGCGCAAGCTTACGCCGGTCGATTGAATCCTATCTTTAGCATAAATTAAACGAAGCGTAAAATGACGCGTTTAACGCGGGATTCTCCCGCCGCGGCTCGTCGTCCGAACTATCGGCGCTCCCTTAACAAAATATTTCCGTTCGGCGCGGAGCAAATCAGCGCGTCTTTGCAAATAATTTAATAAGATATTTCCGCCCGATCTTATTATCTTAGTTCAAATATAGCGCTTGAAGTTCACTTCATGTCAAGGGCTGATATAAAAGTTTAAAGTTTGTTCATATTTTCAAGACCGCGATTTTTTAATAAACAGGGTTTCATATCATACGCATATATGCATTTCAATATCTTATCAACTACGCGCTTAAACAAAAAAAGAGCTTTGAACGTCCGTCTCAAGCGAACCGTTTCCGCAAAGCTCTCCTATATTTAATTAAATCGCGCTCTTTTGCCGCATAAGCGTTCTCTAAAGAAGCAGCGGCTGTAACTGCTTTCCCTCTAAAGCCGCCTCTACGGTCTGAGGTATCCGGGTAAAATCCGCGACCAGCGAGTTTTCCTTTTTTATGCAGTCGTCCTGTCCGAACGGAACCATATATATGTGCTTTCTGCTAAGCAGTACGCCGATATTTCTGGCGTTTGCGCCCAAACCGTCGTTTGACGACACCGCTATCGCCACCGGACGGTTGTTTCTAAGGTGGGATTTCGCCGCCATCGTAACTGTCGTATCCGCTATCCCGTTCGCCAGCTTCGCCAGCGTATTCCCCGTGCAAGGAGCTATTACCAGAATGTCCAGCGCCTTTTTAGGTCCTATAGGCTCCGCCTCGGCGATCGTGGTTATCGGGCTCCTGCCGGTTATAGCCTCGATCTTGCTCTTGTATTCCGCGGCGCTCCCAAATCTCGTATCCGTCGCCGCGGCGTTTTCGGACATTATGGGAACGACCTCTATTCCCCGCTCTACGAGCGCTTCGATCTGCGGCAGGACCTTTGAAAAGGTACAGTACGATCCGGTGAGCGCAAAGCCCAGTTTTATCTTACCGTCCATTCTCACACCCCCAACTCCTCGAGTATATTCACAATGGCGTCCTTCATGATGTCTCCGGCTCCTTCCGGCGCGACCTTTCCGGGAAGCGAGAGCGCCCAAACGACTTTTTTGCCCAGCTCCTTAGCGGATTCAAAATCCACGCCGCCCGGTCTTGAGGCGAGGTCTATGATCAGACAGTCGTCTCTGACCTTTGAGAGCGTCTTATGATCCAGTATCGGCGCCGGAGCGGTATTGAATATAAGCCTGAACTTTCCGATATTTTCGCTAAGGTCTTTGATACGGATACCCTTAAGCGAATTAGCCTTGATCCACGCAAGATCGCTGTACTTCCTCGCGGCGGCGCAGACGTCGGCGCCCATTCCCGCCAGCGATCTGCTTAAAACCTTGCCTATGCGGCCGTAGCCTATCACAAGACACGGAGAACCGTGGATAGTAAACGGAGTCTCCGAAATAGCTATCTCTATCGCGCCCTCGGCGGTCGGGATCGCGTTTAATACGGCGAGCTCCTCCCTTTCCATATAATCTATCGCATGAACGTTATACAGCTCGGTTATCGTTTCAAGACGGGCGTCCATCCTGCCCGCAAGCAATATCTGTTCGTCGTTCATCTTTCTGACGACTTCGGACACGAAGATCGGAGCGTCCGAAAACGGCGCGTTTACGCATTCCCCGCCGTCGCTGTAGGGAACCGGAAAGACCGCTATGTCCGCTCCGTCTAAACAATCCTCCAGACCGCGCGCGAGGTATATATCCGAAGCTTCGCCGATCCGCTCCCCGGAAAACCCTAAGGCTTTTATTCTATATCCATCCTCCGCAAGAGAGGTCATAACGCGAAGCTGTCTCAGGTCTCCGCCTATAAATGAAAAAGTCAATAATTTGTTCAATTCAAACACCTCTGTACTACCAATCTATGAAGAAGTACGGATTTGGTGAACCGAATTATATCCCCGGCAAATCAAAACGCCGCCGTTATTAAGTAACCGTCGGACGCAGAAAAAGGAGCGGTATAAATATCCGCTCCGATTCAATAACAACTTGATTTAAGCTCGTTTTATC
Source organism: Clostridiales bacterium (assembly GCA_019419865.1). Taxonomy (GTDB): domain Bacteria; phylum Bacillota; class Clostridia; order Monoglobales; family Monoglobaceae; genus Roslinia. The sequence continues at coordinate 9,782 of JAHZIG010000008.1, forward strand.
CGCCCTATACCCCATATACCGACACATCGACCTCGGCGGCGTTCCTGTTCTTGGGATATATCAGGGTCGTAAAGCCGTCCTTGGCGTCCGCGACCGCTCTTATTATGTTGGTCATCGGCGTTCCCTCGCAGGGGAAATTCTTCAGCGATCTACCCTTGTCTACCTTGATATCCGGCTCTCCTCCGCCCAGGAAATACACGTCCATATCCACGTCGTAGTAGCCCTTGCAGCGAACCGCGTTCCCGTCGATCTCGCATTCCTTCATCGCGGTCGGCAGGCTGAACCTTATCCGGCCGTCGAAATCCTCGACGGTGTCGCGTATCAGATATACGTCGTCTTTCTTATAATATTTTACGTTTCTCGTATGCGTCCCGCCTTCGATATTCTCAATCCTGACGGTCATCTCGTCCAGCTCGTCCGAAGTCTTGAACTCGGTTACCTCCGTAGTTCTCGGCGTGTCGTTCCAGCCCCGTACCGCGCTGTATTCGGTCTTCTCCAAATTGATCGAGAACGGATCCGGATTCGTCTTCTTGCCGCCGCGGCGCTCGAACATCAGACAGCCGTGCGCCGTGGAGCTGACGTACCAGTCCTTAGTACTGTCAAAATACCCCTCTATTCCCGGGTCGTTTACCACCAAGACGTTGTCCTTGTATATCACAAAAGATCCCTCGTCGTAGTGTCCGTGCCCTATCTTCTTATACGGCGCCATCATCGCAAACATGCTCTCCTTGCCGGCGACGCCGTAGTTATTGCGGAATACGTATATACCGGAGTCCTTAAATTCCCCGGTCGAGGTCAGCTTAGGTCTCTCGGCGCCGCTGGGAACATAAGAACTTCCGGGCCCTAAAAGGTTCTCGAACGCGATCGCCTCGCCCCAGTAATGTCCCATAGGCTTTCCGGCTTTCTCCCAGGTATAGTACATCATATCGCCAAGCTTCGGGTCGAACTCCGCGATATCCGCGCAGTATATGCCGAGCGGCGCGTAGCATTCGCCGCTGTCCAGATGGTGATCCCCAAACGGTATTGTGGATATTCTGTTATCGAACATTTCATAAGCCGGCGTCTGCATATAGATGCTGTAGCGGAACATCTTACCTATACATTCGTCTTTCATCCAATCCTCGCCGGTACAGTTTTTAACGACTTTCGCGACAACCGCGAACCGGGTCAGCGACGCGAAGTGATACCTTATAGATTCCGGCCACGAACCGTCCGCGCCGACGTTTACTCTGAGCTGGCTGCGCAGGAACTTGAGCGCGATCTCTCGCCAGCATGCGGCGAGCTCCATCTCCGGCATAGCGAATACCGTAAACAATACTCCGGCCGCCATGTCCGTCTGCCAGTTGCCCGCATACGACTGCATATCGCTCTCGCTCAGCTCAGTCCTGTCGCGCAGGTCGAGCATGTACGGCAGGAAATATTCCAAAAGCTCCATCATTTTATGGCGTTCTCTGAGGCTGAACGCCTCGGCGCCTTTGATGAGATTATACGCGCTCATTATCGAGCAGAGCACTCTTCCGCCCTGCACCGCGCCGTACGCGTCCGAGCCTTCCGGCCTCTCGTCGAAAATCAGCCAGTGCTCTATGCCCTGACAGAAATCGTTTAATATGTAGAGTATCTGCTGTTTAGCCTTGAGCGCGTATTTGCGCTCTTTGGTAAACATATACATTATCGCGTCGGCCTGACACGTCAATAAAAACTGTCCCGCGGCCGCAACGGCCTTTTTGTTGAAGAAATGCGTGAAACCGCCTACGTTTTTCTTATCTTTATCCAAAAATTCTATCTCGAACTTCAGTCCCTGATAGCCTTTCCCGTCCAGTTTCGCGTCGAAGAACAAGGTGTTGTTGACTCCGCCGTCGATCGGGATATCCTCGTCGTATACCCACGCTCCGCTGTCCTCTACGGTCGGGTTTTCGATATATATCGATCTCTTTTGACTGCCGCAGAACGGGTATTTATCCTCCCAGCGCATGACCGGCTCGCCCTCGACGGCTACCGGCGTCCAGTGATACGGGAGCTCGTCGCCTTCTTCAAAGCCGCCGTTTTTGATGTCCCAATCCCGGCCTTCCGACGGGAATACGCTCAGGTTATCGATCCAGACGTGGCCTATGCCGCTCTCCTCGTTCTCGGACGGCGGCAGAACGAAACGGATGCGCGCGTACTCGGCCTTCTCCGGCGACATGAACGTGACCACTTTCTCGGTACTTCTCCACACGTAGAAATCCTTGTTGACTCTTTCGTAGTCGATATCCTTTACCATCATCAGTTTGGTAGCTTCGATCTGCTCCGGCGTAAACGTGTCGGAAAAGCCTTTTATCTTATCCAGCTCGCCTCTTAAAACGGGGTCGTTCTCGACCCTCTCGATAAATTGTTCCGTCTCGTCCTCGCTCATAAACAGGTTGAAATTTTTCTCATAATCGCTTCTGAGTTTCTTAGACAGCCGCGCGCTTCTTATAGCGTTCAAAAGCTTCACGGTCGCCTTGCCAAGTTCCTCGCCCTGTTTGTCTTTGGTGTTCTCGATCGCCTGTTTAACGTCCTCGACCCGCTTGGGATCGAGGCTCCCGACGCTTCCGTCGGTCGGGGTGGCGCATATCTTCTTGCACCGCTCCAGCGCGAGAGCGAGCGTCTCGTCAAGCCTGTTCATTATATGCGTGCCCTTGAACCATTTAAACGAGGTCTCGAGTCCGTACTCGTGCATATCGTAGCTGCCGACCATGGTGTAGCGCTTGGTCGCGAAACTGATCGGGTCGGTCTCGGCCGAACTTACGCACTCGCGCGAGCGGACAAACGGGATAGTTCCCTCTCCCTCGAGCGCCTTTACCGCCTCGTTTATCATATATTCGAGCGCTAAAATATTGCCCTCGGTATAAAATTCGCGGTTCTTTTCGATCTCCCTTTCAGCCGCTTCAACAAGCTTTTCCAAATACCTTCTGCTCTTCTTCATTATAACCCTCCGTAAGTTATGCGTGTGTAATTATTTATATTAAATTGATATATTTTTCTCATAAGACATGACTTTGCGGAAGACGAACGCCTTCCGCAGATATTTTAGCCGCGATCGCCCGGCTTATACGCCTAAGTCAAACCAAAACCCGATTTGCGGATTATGGGGTCGGCTTTTTACCTCTTTCAGGTTTGCCCTTGTCGAGCGTAAAATAGAATTCCGCGTACTCGCCCTCCACGCTTCTCACCTTGATCTCCTTATGGTGCGCGGCGAGCATCCCCTTAACTATATGCAGACCTATTCCCGTGCCTTCCTTGTTAACGCCTCTCGATTTGTCCACCTTATAGAGCCTTTCGAAGATCATCTTCTGCTCGTCCTCGGGAATACCCACGCCGTCGTTCTTCACGGAAACGAATATCTCGCCGCCCTTGGGCGCGGTCTTTATCGTTATATCCCCGCCGGGGTAGGTGAACTTTATCGCGTTGTCGATAAGATTTGTAAGCGCCATCTTGATCTTATCCTCGTCGGCTTTAACGTAACATTTATCGGTCTCGAACTCGAGATCGACGTTTATATTCTTTTCTTCGAGTTTGGGGCTGACGCCTATTATCAAAAGGCGCATCACCTCGTTTATATCGAAACTTGAAATATTCAGTTCAAGCTTATCGGACTTTATTCTGGTCAAGTCCAAAAATGTATTGACAAGCCTCGAAAGTCTCGTCACCTCGTCGCGGACTATCTGAAGATAGTACTTCTGTTTTTCGGGCGGGATGGTGTCGTCTAAGATACCGTCCACGAATCCGCCTATAGTAGTCATCGGCGTCCTCAGCTCGTGAGATACGTCGGATATAAAGCTGTCGCGTATATTCTCCGACTTCTCCAACTCAGACGCCATATTGTTGAACGTATCCGCCAAGTCGGTTATCTCCTTGACGTTCTCGTCGCTGTCGGACAGCTCGACCCTCGATCCCAGCTTTCCGGAGGCGAATTCGTTCACCGTCTTGCCGATACGGTTGATCGGGTTGGATAGCATCTTGGACAGCATATAAGACATCACAAACGACACTATTATAACAACAACGACCGAGAAAATCAATATCTTAAACAGCTCCATCAGCATTTTTTGCCGCTCCGGCACAGGCGTCGATATCAAGACCGAGCCGAGCACGGCGTCTCCTATCTCGCTGTTGGTTATAGGAACCTCTAAAGTGAACATCGTCTCGTTGAACAGACCGCCGAACGAACCGACCACCGAGGTCATTTTCCCGCCGAGCACGTCTTTTAGGTACTCGCTCGAAATAGAACTCTTGTTGGAACTGAGATACCCGCTGTCGCTTGTATTGACCAATATCTCTCCGTTTGCGTCCGTGACTATTATATGCGTATTACTGCTCTTTGAAAAACCGTTCATGACTGAATTCAGGTTTTCCATCGAGATGCCGTTGTTTATAAGACTGACTATAGAATCGGCGTTCTTCATCAAGGTATGCTCGCTCTCCCTTGAGACGTAACTGCTCATCAGAACCATTTGGAGCGAACCTAAGATGATTATTCCCACCAAGACCGTGACAAGGTTTGTAAAAAATACCCTTGAAAATATAGTCTTTCCAAACATTATTGCTCTACCTCAAATTTATAGCCTACCCGCCAAATAGTTTTGAGGTTCCAGTTTCTCTCCTTGCCTTCTATCTTCTCTCTGATCCTCTTTATATGCACGTCCACCGTTCTCGAATCGCCGAAGAACTCGTAGCCCCAGATCTTGTCGAGGAGCTGGTCTCTTGTGAACACCTTATTCGCATTTTTCGCAAGGAAATACAACAGCTCAAACTCTTTAGGCGGCATTTCCACCTTTTTGTCGTCGATATATACCTCGTATGTAGACTGATTTATCCTGAGTCCGTCGAATACGAGCTCGTCCTCGTCTTCGTCCTCGCCGCCCGAACCCTGGTTCTCGCTCCTGCGCATTACCGCTTTTATACGCGCGACCATCTCTTTCGGCTCAAACGGCTTTACAATATAGTCGTCGGCTCCCAGCTCGAGCCCCAAGACCTTGTCGAAGGTCTCGCCCTTGGCGGACAGCATGATTATAGGCACGTTGCTCAGCGCCCTGATCTCGCGGCAGACCTGCCAGCCGTCCTTGACCGGAAGCATTATGTCCAAAAGTATAAGGTTCGGCGAATGTTCCTTAAACTTGTCTATCGCCTCCTGACCGTCGTTGGCGATTATCGCCTCGTAGCCTTCCTTCTCGATATAAAGTCTTATCAGCTCGCAAATATTACTCTCGTCGTCCACTATCAATATTTTTACTTTATTTTCCATCTTACAACATCCTTTCGCCAGTGCGGTTATTTATATCAGCGTCTTTTCCCATTCCCTAATAAGTTATTATACCACAGATTTAAATAAATGTATTAATTTTTTGTAAATAAACGCATAATTTTTGTCCATAATATTTTTATAGAACAAATTTATCAGAAAAAGCTCCTCTGCCGCGCCCCGCGGAAACTTTCTGTAAATTTTGAAGCTATTAAATTCTACATCAAAAGGAGGAATCTCAATGAACGGCGCTCTTACGTTAAAACCTCAGACAAACGACAAATTAGACCCGAAAACGCAGGTATCCGAAACGGTCGAAGCCCCGTCCCTATCAAGGCGCGGATACAAAAAACTGCTCGCGGAAAAACAGCGGGAATACGAACTTCTCTACGACGAAACTTTAAAGGCCATGGAACAGTATCAATACTCTTTAGACTACTTTGAGTTCATGACCGACGCCAAGCTGATAGATACGTGCATATACGAGATAAAACGCAGCGAAAGCGAGTTTGAATATCTATTGCTAAGGCTTAAAGCCAAGCACGCCGAACTGACCGCGCTAAAGAATGGCGCTCCGGCCGGCAGGTAAATGAAAAAGGGCGGAGATCCGATCTTCCGCCCAATAATTCATAATTTGCAACTTTTACATAAGCTCGGTAAAATCGACTATGTACTTATCCGAAAGCTCCCTGAGCTTGTCTCTGTCTTTCTCCGCCGAACCGTCCTCTACTATTACCACGCTGAGACCGATCCGCTTGGCGGTGTTGAGCGCGACGAGTATGTCCTCGAACAGCACGCTCTCGGCCGCGACGGAGCCTAGCCGCCTTAGACATTCTATGTAGACGTCGGGCGCGTGTTTGCCGGTTCCCACCTCGTCGGCGTATGTAAAGACGTCGATCAGATCGTACATATCGTTATTTTTCAGGCAGGCCTCGGCGAGCTCTTTTGAACAGGCGGTCGCGACCGCGACCTTTTTCCCGTCCCGCTTCAGCTTCTCCAGATACTCGGGCGCGCCCTTTTTTGGCTTTATCTTATGCGCGTAGCCGTCGTAGACCATATCGTTCCAACATTCGCGTATCTCATCGACGCTCGCAGGCAGGTCGTAGACCTGTTTTACATACGCGCTGCTCTGCAGCAGGGTCATATGCGCGACCCGGCTCAGGACTTCGTCCGAAGCCTCGTAGTTATATCCCTTAAGAAAATCTATCAACAGCCTGTCCCACACCCACATCGAATCGATAAGCGTGCCGTCCAGGTCGAACATAGAACTGGTCTTATTCGTCAATATCCTGTCAAAATCATAAACGCCGCTCAATATAAATCACCGCCTTCTAAAGCCGTCCACGATCTTTTTCAGCTCGGCCGCGGCGCCGCGCGGGTCGTCGCTCCCCATTATGCAGGATACGACCGCTACCCCGTCTATTCCGGTCTCGCTAAGCTCTGCCGCGTTGGATAAGTTTATGCCGCCTATTCCGACGATCGGGATCCGCCCGTACGGATTATTATGAGCGTAGTCGGCTATCGCCTTTATCCCCTCGGCGCCTATCCAGTTGGCGTCCTTTTTGGTATTGGTGGAGAACGCCGCTCCGCTTCCCAAATAGTCGGCGCCGCCCCTGACGGCCTCCTCCGCCTGTTCGACGTTACCCGCCGATATACCTATTATTTTGTCCTCGCCGAGCAGTTTTCTCGCCGCGATCAGCGGCATATCGCTCTGCCCCAAATGGACTCCGTCCGCGTCCGCCGCGAGAGCTATATCGATCCTGTCGTTTATGAGCAAAGGTACTCCCGCCGCGTCGCAGATTTTTTTGAGTTCCATGGCTTCGGCGTAAAATTCTCTTGTGGTTATATCCTTTTCCCTGAGCTGGACCAATCCCGAACCTCCGCGGATCGCCTCGCTCACGGTCTCGATCAGTCTCCCGCGCGGGCATATATCGGTATCGGTCACCGTGTACACCGAATAATCTATCTTGTTTTTATCCTTGAACATACGCTTCGCCCCTCTTCATAAAATCGTCGGCTTTCATTAGATAAATATAGTCGAAAAGTTTCGTCCTGTAGGTCCCGATACCCTCTCCGCTATTTCTCACATATTCCGCCGCGTATTCTCCGGCTATTCCCTGCATGATAACCGCGGCCGCCGTAGCCGCAAGAGGATCTCCGCAGGCGCACAGCGCGCCTATCGTCGCGCTGCACATACAGCCCGTTCCGGTCACGCCGCAGAGCATATCGGTTCCGTTATGCAGATAGTAGACCCTATCTCCGTCCGAAATCACATCGGTCTCGCCGGTGGCGCAGACAACGCAGCTATGCTTCTTAGCGAGCGTTCTTACCATTTCTCCGTATTCGGCGTAATTCCCGGCGTTTACCGTATCGTCGCCCGACGCGTCCACGCCCTTGCTCTCTATCCGGGCGCCGCAGAGCGACTTTATCTCTGACATATTGCCGCGTATAACGGTCGGCTTCGCGCATTCTATCATATCGGCGCAGACCTCGTTTCGGTATGCGGAAGCCCCGGCGCCGACCGGATCCAGAATTATCGGCTTGCCCATGCTCCGCGCCGCTCTCGCCGCCGTTTTCATGGCCGCCTGATGTTTATCGCCGAGCAGTCCGAGGTTGAGCACGAGCGAACTCGATATCCGCATTATATCCTCCATCTCGCATTCCGCCTCCGCCATTATCGGCGAGGCTCCCATAGCCAGCAGCATATTGGCGCAGTCGTTGATCGTGACCCTGTTGGTCAAGCACTCGACCAGCGGCTTGTTCGCTTTCATCTCGCAGAATATATCCGCCGCCGCTCTTAAAATATCGTTATCTTTCTTTAAACCTTCAAACAAATTACATGACCTCCCAACGTAGAGATTAGGGATTAGAGATTAGCGATTAGGAGCCCAACACGTTGCTGTAGCGTAAAAACGGTCTCTGTAGCCGCATAGGAAAACTGTGTATTCCTTTTCCGCAGACAAAGCGTTCGGCGTTAAAGCCGCCCTTTTTACCACCTATTCGCTATTCGCTAATCGCTAATCTCTATGTTGTATTCCCTTTCCGCAGGCAAAGCGTTCGACGTTAAAGCCGCTCGTTTTACCCCTATTCGCTATTCTCTATTCTCTAATCTCTACGTTATGATTAACCGGGCCGCGGCCGTGACCTACATAAAACGTATTCTCAAGCGCGGCGGTCAGGTACTTCTTCGCCCTCCCTACCGCCTCGAACGGATCGTATCCCTTGGCCAGATTCGCCGCGATGGCGGACGAGAGCGTGCAGCCCGTGCCGTGGGTGTTTTTGGTATTGACCCGCTTTTCGCTGTACGTCCGGCTCTCGCCCGTATCGCATTTAAACAGGATATCCGTCGCCTCTTCGCCCGTCGAGTGCCCGCCCTTGACCAGAACGAACTCGGCGCCCATCTCGCCTATGATGCGCGCGGCGTTCTTCATATCCTCTATATCCGTTATTTTGATCCCCGACAGCTCCTCCGCCTCCGGTATGTTCGGCGTGACTATCTTAGCGAGTTTTATCATCCTGCGCTTTAAGCTCTCGCGCGCGTCGGGCCTCAGCAGAGCGTGACCGCTCGTGGACACCATGACCGGATCCAGCGCTACCGGCGCGATCTTGTATTCTTCAAGCTTATCCGCGACCGTATCGATTATCTCGGCGTTCGATAACATCCCTATCTTGACGCATGAGAACTCTATATCCTTAAACACCGCGTCGAGCTGCGCCGCCACGACCTCCGCCGGCAGGTCGTAGACCATCTCCACGCCCATCGTATTCTGAGCTGTGATCGAAGTTATAACGCTCGCCGAAAAGCAGCCGTTTGCCGACATAGTCTTTATATCGGCCTGTATCCCCGCTCCGCCGCCGCTGTCCGACCCCGCTATAGTCAATACGCAGGGGATTTTTTTATTAGTTTTAATATCCATAATTGTTCTACCAACATAGGGATTAGCGATTAGGAAGTCCAAAACGCTTCTGTATCTGTTTATACGGTTTCTAAACCGCATAGGAAAACAACGTATTCCGTTTCCGCAGACAAAGCGTTCGGCGTTAAAGCCGCCTATTTTGCCCCTTATTCGCTAATCTCTAATCGCTACGTTGTTAAATCCCTATATCCTCTCCGCCTAAAATTTTATTCATATTTTTGACCGCGCACTGTTCGCCGCACATAGTGCAGGTGTTCTCCTCTTTCGGCTGGGAGCTCGCCCTGTACGCCTTCGGTTTTTCCGGATCGAGCGCCAGTTCGAACATCTTATCCCAGTCTATCGCGCATCTCGCGTCCGACATCGCGTTGTCCCATTCTCTCGCGCCTTTTACGCCCTTGGCGATATCGGCCGCGTGCGCGGCTATCTTGGAGGCTATTATGCCCTCGCGCATATCGCCTAAGTCCGGGAGCCTCAAATGCTCCGCCGGAGTCACGTAACAGAGGAAGTCCGCGCCGCTTGCGGCGGCTATCGCTCCGCCTATGGCCGAGGTTATATGGTCGTAGCCGGGCGCCACGTCGGTGACCAAAGGGCCGAGCACATAGAACGGCGCGCCGTGACAGATGCGTTTCTCCATTATCATATTGGCCGCGATCTCGTTCATCGCCATATGTCCGGGGCCTTCGACCATCACCTGAACATTTTTCTTCCACGCGCGTTTCGTGAGTTCTCCGAGCACGATCAGTTCGCTCACCTGCGCCGCGTCGGTCGCGTCGTCGATACAGCCCGGACGGCAGGCGTCGCCCAAACTTATGGTCACGTCGTACTCGGCGAATATATCCATTACCTCGTCGTAATATTCGTAAAACGGATTCTCGTTCCCGGTCATCTCCATCCATGCGAACAGCAGCGCCCCGCCTCTTGAGACGATATTCGTCCTGCGCTTGTTATCCTTAATCTTCTGAGCCGTAGCGCGGTTTATCCCGGCGTGGATAGTCATAAAATCGACTCCGTCCTCCGCGTGCTGGCGCACTACCCTCATAAAATCCTCTTTGGTTATATCCTTCAGCTTCTTCTCGCAGTAGCCGATAGCGTCGTAGATCGGGACCGTGCCCAGCATAGCCGGCGACATATCCAATATGCGGCGGCGCATCTCCTTGGTCTTGCCGTAGTTGGACAGATCCATTATCGCTTCGGCCTTCATGTCGATAGCCGTTCTGACCTTTTCAAGCTCTTTCTCAACGTCCGCCGCGTCTCTCGATATGCCAAGGTTGACGTTTATCTTAGTTCTAAGTCCCTGACCGATCCCCTCCGGCGAGAGCGTCTTGTGGTTCTTGTTGGCCGGTATGGCTACCTTGCCCTCGGCTACCAGCGACCTGAGCTCCTGCGCGTCCATCATTTCCTTTTTTGCGACTATCTCCATCTCGGGCGTGATTATCCCCTGCTTAGCCGCGTCCATTTGGGTGGTGTAACTCATTTTCCCCGCTCCTTTTAGTATAAATTTATTGTTGTGTAAATAAAGCCCCTATAACCTTACGCCCGCGCTCGCGCATCATGTCCGCTCGGGCGTTAATAAAGGACGCTCGTTATATATACAAGCGTCCTGATAAATCTTAAAGTATGATATTTACAGGCGCTTCCCTACGGCGGTATTAACCGCTTCAGGTTCAAAGGGTCGGATATCTCTATCCTCTCAACTCAAAACCGAGTCCCCCCAGCGCCTCTATTATAATATATATGTTTCTAAAATGCAATAGATATAGTAAAAATAACGCGTGAATCTAATCGCTACGTTAACGTAGCGATTAGGGATTAGAGATTAGGGAATAGGAAATCCAAAACGCTTCTGAAGCGTTAAAAACGGCGGCTGTAACGTGATTGGAAAACAAAGTGTTTCGGTTTTTTATGCAGGCGCTCGCGTTCGGCGTTACAGCGGCGAATTTTAGTCCCTATTCTCTATTCGCTAATCGCTAATCTCTACGTTGTTGTTGACAACACTAAAAATTAAGTGTATAATAAAAGCAGAAAGGGAACTGTTTACGGTTATCCTAAAATCATGGCTAGATATAGCCGCCTATTTAGAATGTGTGCCGGCGGCTATATTGCTTTCATAGAAAAAACTATGAGAAATATTATAACGAGTATAAGTACTCGAAAAAATAATTTCATAAGCAATTATCACCCCTTTCTTCGACATAGGTCTTGAATGGGATAACACCTCCCTTCTTTAAGAGAGTAGAGAGGATAACCGCTAAGTTCCGATTTCTGCTAACGATAATTATATATCATTCGACATACTTAGTCAATTTACAATTCCTTTACAAAGTATTCCACTTCTGCAAACATAACCGTCAGGCGTTAAAGAAACAAATTTCACCCCCTATTCGCTATTCGCTAATCCCTAATCGCTACGTTCGCTAATCTCTACGTTTGCGCCGTTAGTTTACAATTCGCTTACAAAAAACTCCGTTAAGTCAAGTTTGGGGACGTTTTTGTCTATTCTTTTATATATTTTTTTATTATATATATTTATTATTTTTTTATTTTTATTTTATAGTATAAAAAAAATATCTCTTTTCTCCCCACGTAACTTGCAAACTACCGTGAAAACGTTGTTTCTTTGGGGGACTTTTTCAAAAAAATACTCCCCTGAGACTCCCCTAAACGGCTTAAAATCTCCCCCGGCAAAAAGAGACGTCACTGACATATAAGACATTTAATGCAATTGTAATAATGGAAAAATTTTGAAAACTCCCCCAGCGTTTCACAAAGCCCGTAAAAACGCAATTCCTTGGGGGACTTTTTTTCACGCGATAATATTTAGTATGGAAAAAGTGACATTATTAACCTCAAAACACAAAAAGCGGTTGAATAACCGCCCTGATAAATATTCGATTTCGTATATCCAAATATATTCGTCAAGCGCGCGTAATTATTATCGCGCGCATCTATATAATATTAGGAACTCAAGCTAACGGCCGATTGGACGCGGGGCGGGCGGATCGACGCCGCTCAAAAGAACGACGCGTCCAAGATATCTCGTCTCCTCTTGAAAACAGCAACGCGTTAAAACGCGCCCGCTCCGTTATCGCTCCCAAACGTCCGCGCTCTATCCGCTTATGTTGTATCCGCCTTTGATCATGACTATGGCGTCGCTCGTCGCTCTAAAGCCTCTGCCGTCGTCTACCGGGACTATCAGCAGATGGTTCGCGGGCATAGCCGAACCGTTTCCGAGGTCGTAACCCGCCGTGGTGTCGGCAAGACCGCCTTTATCGGTCGCTATGACCGTAGCGCTCCCCTTTCTTAAAATAAGCTCCGCTCCGGCTTCGCACGAGACGGTTTGTCCGCTTAGTATATCCACCACGACGAACTCATCCGAATACGCATCCGCCTCGGAATTACCGAGCCTTTGCTCCACGTACGCCTTGAGCTGCGGCACTACCACGCTCACGATATAGCTCTTGGTGACCACGGGGTCGTCCGTGCCGCCCGGCTCGGAAAACGCTACCGTGCCGCCGAGCAAGAACACGCTGACCGTTACCGAGATAAGCGTCTTTACGAACCTGCTTCTGTCGAACTTTCTTTTCTTGTTGTCGCTCTTCATTGTCGTCCTCCTGTCTGTAAGTCGTTTTCCCCCTATGATAAACCAAAACTCACCTCCAGCGCTTCGTTAACCATGTCCATCAATTCGTCGTCTAAATGTCCTATCTTCTCCTTTAATCTTTTTTTGTCCAACGTCCGTATCTGCTCGGTCAGCACGACCGAATCCTTGGAAAGCCCAAAACCTCCGGCGTCAAGCTCGATATGCGTCGGCATCTTAGCCTTGTTCACGCGCGAGGTTATCGCCGTGGCTATGACCGTGGGACTGTATTTATTGCCCACGTCGTTTTGTATTATAAGCACCGGGCGTATCCCGCCCTGTTCGCTGCCCACTACCGGGCTCAGATCAGCATAGTAAATATCTCCTCTTTTTACAACCAATGTATTTCACTCTCCGCAAGTTATATTTCCTATGCTATTTTATGCCGAAAACTTGTTTTTGTACTTGTTTTTTGTAAATTACCGGACAACTTGCGGTGATAAACGGTAATCTACTTCGCCGACTTCGCGGCGTTTGGCGCTAAAATTCGCAGCGCCCGTCAAGCACGGGTCTATGTAACAAGTCCGGCTTATCTTATCTTGCGATCGCAGGATAACGCGGCTCGAGCCGCTCCCGCCGCGGTTTTGGTCTAAGCTTCCTTTCATTGGAAAACCGCTCAGTTCAGCAGCCTCAAGACGTTTCGGATACCGGGCTGTCGAGCAGGTAGTTATGGACGTCCTCGATCTTACCGCCTCTTACGAACACCCTCGGAATCCTCTTGCCTATAACGCATAGGATCTCGTAATTGATTGTCCCCATCATCTCCGCCAGATCGCAGACGGTCACCGTATCCGGACCGCTCTCGGACCCGCCGAAGAGGATGATCTCATCACCGACGTTTATATTATTGACATTTGTTACGTCGGCCATACATTGATCCATGCAAATTGTTCCGATAACGTCGCATTTGACTCCGCCTATCATGACTTTGGCTTTGCCGGACAATATTCTCGAGTACCCGTCCGCGTATCCGATAGGTATCGTCGCGACCTTAGTCGCCCTTTCGGTCTTGTATTTTCTGCCGTAGCTCACGGTAACGCCCGGTTCGAGCTCTTTTAGATTTGTCACCCTCGCCTTAAGCGTCATCGCGGGTTTCAAATTCAGAATATCCTTCGGCACAAACTCCGACGGCGCCTCGCCGTACAGGATTATACCCGGTCTGACCATATCGAGATGCATATGTTTGAACCGCATAAGCGCCGCGCTGTTGCAGCAGTGCCTGAGTCCATACTCGACCCCGGCCGCCTCGAGCGCCTCGCATACGCTCATAAAACGCCTAAACTGAAGATTAGTATATTCGTCGTCGTCCGAATCCGCTACCGCGAAATGCGTGAATATCCCGGCTATCTCGATATTGGGAAGCTTGGATATCTGGACTATCTTCTCGACCGTTTTAGCGTTTATCTCCTCGTCCTCGGTATATCTAAAGCCCACCCGGCTCATGCCCGTGTCTATCTTGATATGTATCTTGCCTGTTTTACCCTGCCTTACCGCCTCCGCCGACATGGCCTCGGCCAGCTCGACCGAATAGCAGTTCGGCATGATATCGTTCTCGACCAGCTTTTTGACGTTTTTCTCCGAGCTGTGCCCCAAGATCAAAAGCGGACATTCTATACCGCACCGCCTCAGCTGTATCGCCTCGTCTATAAACGCCACCGCCAGCGAATCCGCCCCGTTCTCGAGCAAAGTCCGCGCGGTCTCCAGGTAGCCGTGACCGTAGGCGTCCGCCTTAACGACCCCCATTATCTTCGCGCCCGGCTCCACATGACGGCGTATTTCCTTTATATTATTCTCGATAGCGTCAAGGCTGATCTCAGCCCACGCTCTTGTGTCAGATCTCATTTTTTATTATCTCCCAGTCATATTGATCCATCATGTAGTAGTTAGGATAATAGGGATTAGGCGTTAGGAACCTGAAACGTTTCTGTAGCCGTTTACACGGCTTTTATAACCGCATGGGAAAACAACGTATTCCATTCCACAAACAAATCCGTTCAGCGTTAAAACAACTCGTTTTACCCCCTAATCCCTAATCTCTAATCCCTAATCTCTACGTTATAAATTCCATCGCGTTTCCGAGCCTCTCGGCTATATCCCCGGCGAGAGTTCCGCATACGCCGCGCTCGGCGGCCGCCATATCTCCGGCCAGGCCGTGTACGAAAACTCCGACTCTTGCGGCGGCGAATCCGTCTAAGCCCTGACCCAGCAGCGAACCTATCGCGCCGGCCAGCACGTCGCCCGACCCGCCCGTCGCCATCCCCGGGTTTCCGGTGGGGTTTATATAATATTCCCCCTCGGACGAAGCGACGACCGTGTTCTCACCCTTTAAAACGACGGTTATCCCGTACTCCCGCGCAAAATCGACCGCCGACTTTATCCTGTCGCTCTGGACCGTCGGTATGTCCGTCCGCATAAGCCGCGCCATCTCGCCCGGGTGCGGAGTTATCGTAATATCCGCCGCGCTCCTCTTCAGAGCGCCGCGAAGTCCGGCGTCGGCCGCTATGGCGTTGAGCCCGTCCGCGTCTATAAGTATCTTTCCTTCAGGCAGCTCCAGGAGCGTCCTTAAGACCGCCTTGGTTCCGCTCGATACCGAAAGCCCGGGGCCTATTACGCATACGTCGGCCTTTTTGATACGCCCTCCGAGCGCTTCGGCGGCCTTTTCCGAGATAACGCCGTTCTCCGACGGCAGAGGAACCGTCAGCGGCTCGTTTAACTTTATCGCGGCTATCGGCTGTTCGCTGTCGGGCAGAGCGAGATTAACGATCCCACTTCCCGTCCTGAGCGCGCCCATAGCGCACATGCACGCCGCGCCGGTCATTCCCTTGGAACCGGCTATAATGAGGACCTTTCCGCAGTCGCCCTTGTTTATATCGCTCCTGCGGCTGCGCCTGAACTCCGGCAAAAGCGAGGCTATCTCTATAAGCGTCTCAGGCTCCGAAAATACTTCGTCCGCCGCGCAATCCGCCGCCCCTACAACGACCGCCGCGGCGGTTTTTCCGGTATGCGTAAGGCTCAGCGAAACGGGGATTGGAACTCCCTTAAAATAGAGTTCCGGCTTTCCCAGACCGTCGCGAACGACCTCGATATCCTTCATAGCGAAGCCCCGAACGCCCGTCCCCAAGAGCTTGGAAAACGCCTCCTTGGCCGCGAACGAGGCCGCGACGCTTTCGGACGGATCCTTCTTCTTATTGAAATATTCCCGCTCCCGCTCGGTAAAAGCGCGCTCAAGCAAACGCTCCCGCCGCTCGGGATCTCTGAATCTGTCTATCTCGGCTAAATCAATACCGATCCTCGGCCGGCCAAAGCCGCCGCATAAATTATAACTATCCATTTTTATTTTCTACAATTCCACCTTCTGCGGATTAAAACGCTTAAAGCCTTCCTTTATCTGCTCGTTGGGGCTAAAGAGCAGCATCTTTTTGTTCTCGTTCTCCAAATACAATACAAAGTACAGATCGTCGGCGTTCCTATCGGCGCACGCGTAGACCTTTTTATGCTGCTGATCCCTGAGGTAGCGCTCGAATTGGCTGTGCGACTTTGGCGCCATCAGTTCGATAGTCCTCGCGTTGAGCTCGGTCATGCGTTTTCTTTTTCTCACGTTTATGATCTTATCCACGTCGAGAGCGCCGTTTGTAAAGCAGTACTCATATTCCAGATTAATAGACGTAAAAACCATATACAAAACGTATATCAGCGCCGCGGCGACCAGAAACGCGATAAAGCCTATCGCCGTCATAGAAAACAGGCTAAACGCCGCCAGCACCGCAAGCGCGCCCACAACGCAAAGGAGCATTATCAAATAGTCCTTGCCGTCGCGTCTTTTTTTGACTAATTGTTCCACAAAAATATCCATCAGTCCGATTATCTCCTTATAAACTATATTTTCGCCGATTTAAGCAATGCGTTAATGCTATTATAGCGCCGCCAAACTGAAAAGTCAACGTAGAGATTAGGGATTAGGGATTAGCGATTAGGAAGTGAAAACGCTTCTGTAACGCTTAAACGGCCTCTGTAACGTGATAGGAAAACAATGTATTCCGTTTCCGCAAACAAAGCCGTCAGACGTTACACGAGCGGATTTTTGTTCCTACTCCCTAACGCCTATTATCCTAATCCCTACGTTGATTAGGCGGTGAAAACGCTTCTGTAACGCTTAAACGGCCGCTGTAACGTAATAGGAAAACAATGTATTCCGTTTCCGCAAACAAAGCCGTTCGGCGTTAAAAAAGCAAATTTTACTTCCTATTCGCTATTCGCTAATCTCTAATCGCTACGTTCTCTAATCGCTACGTTGTTGACAATACTAAAATTTTAGTGTATAATAAAAGCAGAAAAGAGGAGAACCGTTAAACGGTTAGCCAAAGCATTTTTGTTACATTTGTAACCGCTCTGGTCAGAGGGCGGTTACATTGCTCTTATGGAAACTGCTATATAAATAATTATAACAGCTACAATAAACTTAAGTATTGTATTCCACATAGCTCTCACCTCCTTTCCGTTGCTATTGCAACTTAGGAGATGGCTAACCGCTCTTCAATTACCTCTTATCTGCTAACGATAATTATATAATATTCGACAACTTTAGTCAATTTACAATTCCTTTACAGAGTATTCCCATTTCCGCATACGTTCCCGTTTGGCGTTAAAGAAAGAAAATTCCGCCCCTATTCGCTATTCGCTAATCTCTAATCTCTACGTTGCTAAAAACTCCGTTAAGTCAAGTTTGGGGACTTTTTTTCTATTCTTTTATATATATTTTTTATTATATATATTTATTTATTTTTTTATTTTATTTTACGATATTAAAAAAATATCTCTTTTCTCCCCACGTAGCTTGCAAACTACCGTGAAAACGTTGTTTCTTTGGGGGACTTTTTCAAAAAAATACTCCCCTAAGACTCCCCTAAACGGCTTAAAATCTCCCCCGACAAAAAGAGACGTCACTGACATATGCGACGTTTAATGCAATTGTAATAATGGAAAATATTTGAAAACTCCCCTGGGGTGTGACAATAACTGCAAAAACGTTGTTTCTGAGGGGAGCCTTATTTTTTTGATAGTATTCGGAACGCAAAATTGTGACAACTATATTATACAACACAAAAGAGCGGCGCTATAACCGCTCCGATAATCGTTTTAACGCGTATATCAATATAGTATAGACATAAACGCAAAATTTAATATACGCGTTCTCTTTAGTCTTATTCGAGCTCGAGATCTAATTCGTAAAAGCCTATGTCATTCCATTCGCTCACGTCGCATTGACCGAAGCGATCGTCGCCGACGGCTACGACCGTACCGTTCCATTTCAGGCCTATGGTGTGGTTGGTTCCGCATTGGACAGCCGCCAGATCGCGCCAGAGCGCTGTGGAGCTTTGCATCATGCTGTCGTCGCCCTTAGCTTCCGCCTTGCCGTCGTAGGTCAAAAATACCGCGTGTTCGTTCCCGACCGACGCCGTTATTATCCCGCTCAGGTCTTCGAGTTCGCCGGGCGTCGGCGCGCTGTTTCCGACCGACGCGACGCTGCCGTCCTCTCCTATGCCGACCGTGCAGCCGATCTCGGTCGAGACGTAGCCTATACCGCTAAACGAACTTACCGCGTCCTCGCCCTCGGTGCCCCAGCCGGCCGTTACGACCGTTCCGTCCGCCTTCAGGCCTATCGTAAGATACGGCCCCGCCGCTATCTGGACTATATCCTTCCAGTCCTGAACGTCGCATTGCCCGTAACGGTTATTACCCCGCGCTATGACTCTGCCGTTTTCCCTGAGCCCTACCGTGTGGTACTCGCTCGCGGCTATCGCGGTTATATCCGACCAGCCCCCGACCTCGCACTGACCGAAGTCGTTGTTCCCGACCGCGTACAGCGTCCCGTCGTTTTTGAGCGCTACGGTGTGATTCCCCGCCGCCGCGACGCTTCTTACATCCGTCCAATCCTCAACGTTGCACTGTCCGTATTCGTTATCCCCGGCGGCCAAAACCGTTCCGTCCTTCCTCACGGCGACGCTGTGGTTGTATCCGGCGGCTATGCACTCCGAAAACCTGTTCGCAAGGCTCCTCGCGCAGTCGCGGGCGTTTCTGTAATCGCCGCATTCGTAAAACAGCCGCATCGCCCCGGCGAAATCATCCATCCTGTACGCCGATACCGCTCTGGAATACAATATATTGAGTCTTGTCTCAGGCATGAACCAATATCCGTCCAGCTCGCCGAACTCCTCATACGCCCTTGCAAAATTACGGTTTATGTAACTCGTCATCGCCGAGGCGTATATATCGCTCCGCCTGCTGAAATATACGCTCGCCGAGAAAGCGCCGCATACGACCAAAGCGACCGCCGCGACTATCGCCGAGACCGCCGCGATCTTGGACTTCCTGCTCCGCGCCCGGCGCTTCCTCTTCCTTTGCTCCGCCTTCTTCTTCCTCCGCTCGACCTTTCTCTTTCTCTCGTAGTCCTTCTCCCATTTTCTGGACTGTTTATCCTTTTTATCGTACCTGACCGACTTCAGATCGTCCTTTCTACCCTTGCCCGCCGGGCTTTGACGTATCCAAACGCTGCCGTTTTCATAGATCAGCTTTGTAACCTCGGTCTCCACAGCCTCCACTCCGGCGGAAACGGCGATCTCTTTCTCCCGACCGAAGATACCGCCCTTTTCCACGTCCAGACCGGAATATATAACGTCGTTCATTATGACAAAACCGTTCAACTGAGCGTCGTAACACTTTAGATTCAGATAAGCGGCCTTGAGCCTCAGCCCGGAGTCGTTCCTGAGCTTTAGCTTAACGAACGTCCGTCCGGTCTTAACGTCCGCGTATATCACGCTCCCCATCACAAACAGAGGCGACCCGTCCCCGGTCGTGTATTCGGTCTTTCTGACGATGGCGCGCTTGCGTCCGCCGCCGTCCGCGCCGCTTAAACGCTCCTCTTTCCGCCTTTTGTATTCCTTCTCAAAACCGGCTTTCGGCATGCCTATCCCCTCCGTTCGTATCCGACCGCGCTCGGCGCTTAGCCGCGCACGATCCCGCGATCCCGTCGCCGTATTGTTCCGTTTCTCCGCCGCCCGCCGCTATATCGCCGCGTTATCTCGTCGCTCGTATCTCCGCCGCCTCGCTCCAAGGCGTCAAAGCCCGACCCCATAAGCCGGGGCGCCATTCCTCTAAACGCCCGCCGTCCGACCCATACGCCGAACCGAGCGCCGCAAATTATGACCTAAACGACGCAGCCGTCGCGCGCGGAAACAGAAAAAAATCGGGGCGGGTAGAAATAAAGAAGATCCCCCGCCCCTATTAAACTGGTACGCCTGATGCGACTTGAACGCACGACCTTCAGAGTCGGAGTCTGACACTCTATCCAGCTGAGCTACAGGCGCAAATATAAATATATTATAGCACACCCCGGAGTGAAATTCAATAGGTTTGGGGGAAATTTATTTTTGTATCAAAACGAACCTATTGTGTTATAAATATTGACTTTTTTAACACAATATTATATAATATAAATAAGATAATAACACAGGAGGCGATAATTACGGCGCAATCTACATTCAGCGTCCGCATGGACGAGAACCTGAAAAAGCAGTTCGACAGCCTATGTTCGGATTTTGGCATGACTGCTTCGACGGCTATCAACGTCTTCGCGCGGGCGGTCGTCCGCGAAAGGAGAATACCGTTTGAGATATCCTCGCCCGAACCGGAGATCAGCCGCGAAAAGGCGATGGAGGCGTTTATGTCGCTCAGAGCCGCCGCAAAGGAAAACGGCTTGCAAGATATGAGCCTGGACGAGATAAACGACGAGATCCGCAATCCATTATAACTACATACCGCCGACATACGCATCAACGCCCTGACCCCGACGGATACGGGCGTAACGGTCAGTCTTACAAAAAATAGCGAGCTTAGCGGGACGCAGGTTCTGATAGCGGCGGCTTACGATAAGTTGGGGGCTATGATAAGCTGCAACGCTGCCGACGCGGCGCTGCCCGCGGGCGCGGCCGACGACATCGCCATAGTTCTGGATACGACGAACGCCGCAGAGATCAGGGCGTTCGTGTGGGACGGATTTGAGAGCTTGACCCCGCTGAGTAATTCCTTCAGTTTGACGCTGTAGAAAAAGCGGGGGAGGGTTGCAAATTCTGCAACGCCCACAATCGTTCCAACCTTAAAAAGGAGCCTTGCGGCTCCTTTTTGTCTGCGCGTTTCTGTTTTTGCGCGGCTTATATTTTATGTACGGGCTTATTCGCCTTATATTTTATTGTACCGGCTTCGCGGCTTATTACATTATTATCAGCGAGTCTGGATCGCACCATTCTTCCGTGCCTATCCCAAGATACAGCGAGTCTATGAACGGGTTGGTGGACGGGTCGCCGTTTTCGTCGTAGCCCTGCGACCAATACACCTTCACCTGGCCGGTGTTATAGTTTATCTCGCGAACTACGCCCACGCGCTGGTATATCCATAGGAAGTACTGTCTTACGTTGCAGCCGACATAGAACGAGGATAACTTAGCCCTGTTCTCCGCCGCCTCGGCTTCGTTTACCATATTCGTGATAGCCGTATCCAGCCGCTGCGACCACTGATCCGCGAGCTGTCTGTGATCGGCGCTCATCGTACTCGTATTCATCGAAGACAGCACGTCTCTCGCCTCGTAGTACAGGCCGTTGTTATAATACGCGCTTATCTCGTCAAACTTAAGCTTGTTCGTATAGTTTATTATGCCTTGATCGGCGTCGGCTTTCTTCGCGTTCCACTGCGACTGTTCAAGCGGAGTCAGGGCGTAGGTCTGCGCCAGCCAGCCCAGCTCGTCTCTCGCCTCGTAGTACAGCCCGCTGTCGCAGTAGCTCTGTATTCTGTCGAACCACGCGTAAACCTCGTCCACGGTGTCTATCGCGTAAAGCAGGCTTTCCCTGGTCGCGCTGAGAGAGCTGAAAGTCTCGTCCGACAACGCGCCGCTGTTTAACAGGTTCTCCGCCTCCGCCAGCGCTTCGTAATAATAGCCGCCGTTGTAATATTCCTGCACCCGACCGAGCCCCTGATCCACTTCCGCCTGCGTCATAGCAAAAACGGAGCCTCCGGCCGGCAACATCGTTGCGATAATAAGTATTGCTGCAATTAGTTTTTTCATGGTAAAAAATCATTCCTTTCCTTTTTTCATTTTTAATATGGATCTTAAATATACGGACGCTTATTTTATTTTATCTCATTTTATCACCGCCCGGTCTTTGCAGTATCGTTCCTTCGAGCTCGGCCGCGCCCCGACTTTCGCGTCCCATATCGGGCGCAAGACCGAAGAAGCTCTCGGATATCTCGGCGATGTTTTGAACAACGGCAGATATATACTCCCTCTTGATCCGTAACGACCGCCCCGACTTTGATAACATTATATCAGCCGCCTTTGACAGATACTGTCCGTCCGAAAAATTTTATAAAAATATTTTAAGTAAATCTCTCGCTATGCCCCGCTTTAGCCTATCCTGTCTTGGGAGCGGGCGAATTTAGGGCAAAAAAATAAGCGCCGGAGCCTTCTTCTCCAACGCCTACGCTTTTACCATGCCGAACCGCGGCCGATCTTTCCCGTCCGATCGCCCAAACGATATGACCGACGCGCGGCCTTTTATAAATAACTCACCTCGCTTACGTAATCGCCCTGGCTTCTCAGCCACATATCCACGCCCTTACCGAACACCTCGGCGCCGACGGTATAGACGCCGTTCTCCTCGCCTATCACTCGCGCCGTCGGCATACGATCCAGTATCGAGTCTATATCGTTGCCCGAATACTTAAACCGCACCTTTTGAAGTTTTCCGCCGTACATGAACTGGACGCGTTTTCTGAACTCGCCCTCTTCAAACCGGCTGGCGTACGGGATATGGAACTTCTCGTCCAGCGTTTTGACGCTCTTGATCCTGTCTATACGGTATATGGTCGGAAAAGAGTCGTTGATAACGTCGAAATCCTTCCTCACCTCTTCGTCGTCAATAAACGCCGTAAGATAGAAGTAGTACTCCGAAAACATGATCGCGACCGGCTTCACCTTCCTCTTTACGACCGCCTTATCCTTTATCCTGACATACTCCATCTCTATGAACCGACACTCTCTTATCGCCAGTCCTATGTTCCACATCGCGTCCATAATATTTTTTCTGTGGCGCGGTTCCACATAATGAAACAGCTCGTTGCTTATCAGGTCGTTCACCAGTTTCTGATTGCTCTTAGGCACGCAGCATTCAATCAATTTTTCAAGTATCCGGGACATATCCTCTCTCAGAAACGCCCTGCTGTCCAAGAGGATCTTGCAAAGCGCCAAAACCTCGCCGTTTGTGAGCTTCGATCTGTAGATCTGCTCGAGCCGGTACCCCTTATTATGTCTGTCGTAGATCACCGTGTTATACATCCCGGTCTTATCCATACCGGTCTCCAGAAAATCGCGTATATCGTCTATATCCCTCTGAATACTGCGCTCGTTGACCCCATATTCGTCAGCCGTCTCGGCCTTCTTCACCAGCCGCCCGTTCATCAGTCTCGTGTATATATCGAGCACGCGCTCGACTTTATCGCCTTTTGTTTCGTTCATTTATTAACGCCTCCTGTCGTATAACCGTATTATACTTACTTGGAGAGACAGATTCTGTCCATGTGATGATCTTAGATCTATATATTTTTTATTTTTATAAATCATCTATATTTTATAGATCCTGAATATCTCTGTCAATATTTTCGGACTATTTTTGATCGAATGCGGGAACGGACGGCCTCGCCGCCGTCGTAGGTCAAGTTTCATGCGCGTTAAAAGACGGCGTTTTAAGCGCCGCCTTGATTTAATTGGGAAGAATATTTTTTTAATTTAAGCTATATCATGCCGCCCGGCGCTATGCTGCGCGCGGGCGGGTTTTATTTATTCTCGTACTATTTTAAATATACCGGTTTAAAACTTGGGCTGCATACTGTCCATGCCGTCCCACAGCATCAGTTTTACGGTCATGCCTTCCGCGTCGAAGTTCATAGGCTCGAAGATCTGCGTTCCCGGCCCCGCGAAGGTTATCTCCTGTACCTCCATGCTCTTTAAGACGCCGGCGCTGTTATACGCCGCGAAGATCAGCGCGTATTCTCCAGCTTCGGGCGCGGTCACTACCGCCTTGCCGTCTATGTATTCCGCCTTGAAGCCGCTCTCCGGCTCTGTGAACGTAACCGTTCCTGCGGAATTATAGCCGAATATATCTCCGTAAAATTCGGTTCCCGTAACCGCCGCAGAACTGTAGCTGTCCTTGATATCGCCCGTCGATAAATATCCGACTATGCCGCCGGCATATTTGTCCGCCGCCGTTACGGCGCCTTCATTTTGGCAATTCGAGATCGAGCTTGCGGAGCTTCCGGTAATTCCGCCGACGTAGCTTCTGCCCGAGACGGCGCCGGAGTTATAGCAATTCGTCACTTCGTCGCTCCCCTTAAGATAGCCCGATATTCCGCCCGCGAAGTCTACCGCGTTATATACGTCGCCCGTGTTATTACTGTCTCTGATAACTCCGAACGAGCTGTAACCCGCGATACCGCCGACGTAGTTCTGAGACGTGTCGGCCGTATATGAAGCCACGGTAGCGTCGCTTCGGATATTTCCCGAATTGTCGCAGCCCGAGACCTCTCCGTTTTCAAGCAGTCCTACGATACCGCCGAGCCTGTTTCTGAATCCGTCCATACCGTTTTCTATATCGGCCGCGTTGGTACACTCGCTTATCGCGGCATCCACAACGTGTCCGGCTATGCCGCCCGCGTAGCTCTCCTTCTGGGTTATTGCGATAGCGCCCGAATTGTCGCAGTTTGAGATAACTCCGCCGCCGCTGAGCGCGCCGACTATTCCGCCCGCTTCTCTTTGAGCGTTGATAGTAACGCTACTGTCGCAGTTCGTTATCTCGCCCGAGCTCCAGCCGGCTATGCCGCCTACGACCGAGCTTGCGTTTATCGCGCCGGATACGCTCAGGTCTTTGACCGAACCGCTAACTATGCCGAACAAGCCCTGCGTGCTCTCGTTTCCGTTTATATAAAGGCCGGATATCGTATGTCCGCCGCCTTCGAATACTCCGCCGAACGGATTGGTTCCGCCTATAGCGTCGTACGAACCGATAGGCGTCCACGACTCTCTGGTCTCGGCGTTATACTTCTCGGACAGATCGAGGTCGGTATTGAGCGTTACGGTCTTGCCCGCGTAATTATGTCCGCCGTTTACTATTTCCGCAAAGTTTTCGAGGTCTTCTATCGTATCGATCTCGGTGACCAATTCTGAATCCGGCATACCGGCCGAGGATTCGGTTATCGTAAGCGACGGTCTTGCGGCCAGAGTCTCGGCGTTTGTGACCGATCTGTAGTCGCCGCCCGTCGTACCTACGCTGTATACCAGCAGCGTGATTATTTTATCCTCGCTCTCCGCGAGCGCCGTCTTTATAGCCTCGGTTACGTCTATGGAGTCGGTCGTCGAAGTCCCCGTGCTCGTCAGATAATATTCGCCTAAAATACCGTTCGCCGCTGCGGACATATCGTCGTTGCTCGCCTGGTTCGTTCCCGGCGCGATCAGCGTCTTTCTGTTCTCGTCGGCGTAGAGAACTACCGTGGTTCCGTCGCTCTGCTTAAACGCCGACATCCTTGTGTCCTCGGTACCGTCGATACAGAAATCTCCGGAGAAGCTCCCTTCGTCCCAATCGTTGTTCGGGATCAGGAAGATCGCCTTTGAGTTAGAGGTTCCTTTATTCTTGGTAAATTGAAGCGTCGCGTCGGATATCAGTTCTTCGTCGTAATTTGACAGATCGAATTTCACAAACGTCATTCTGTCAGCGGCGATTATGACGTCGCTTCCGTTACCTTGAACTGTGCCGTTGTTCCTCAGCGATATGCTGTTTATCGCGGCGGCGCGGGTCGTTCCGAATCTGTCCTTGGTATATTCGACAGATACGGTAACGTCGCTGTTTGGCATGGTATAAGTTCCGTCCGCGTTCTGCGCTACTATGTTGTCTTCAGCGTCTCTAACGGTTATATTTGCGGTATAACCGATATTCTCGCCGCCGTTTACCGTGAATACGCCGCCCGGCTTAGCGTAAGCCGTTCCGTCCGTATAGGTCGTTCCCGCCGACTCGACGCTTACTACTCCGAGCGGATTCCGCTCTGTGGAGAACGTGATCATATTCGACTTTGTATAATCGGCGCCAACTTCAATCGTACGCGAATAGCTCGCGGTCTCCGCGCCGTCCGTCTTTGTCACGGTGAGTATCACGTTTGCCGACGTCGCGTCGCCGACGTACTGTTCGTTAAACGCGAGTCCGTTTTCAACTACCTTTATCGGAGCGGACGCGTCGCCGTAGATCTCTATAGAGACCTCGCTCCCGTTTTCGGGAGCCGTTATCTCCACCCCGCTCTCCTCTGTGACCGTCTTGCCGCTGAGCTGAGAATTAACGCTTACAAAGTCCGCGTACGCCTGTCTGTATATTTCGCTGTCGGTATACTCGAACACTATCTGCGGATATACCCATTTGCTGTATTCGGTGGCGCCGCCGCTATAAAACAGAGGCGCTCCTCCGCCGTTTAAACGGTTATTGGCGTCTATGTTAGACGTCGCGTACTCGGTCTTGTTGGTATTGCCGCTTCCGTATTCCACCAAAAACGAAACGGTATCGCCCGCGTTTATCACTTCGCCCGTCACGTCTATCGCGGTCTGCCAGTTTGCGAGATCTTCCGGATACGCCGAAAGGCTATCCGCGCTCAACGCCGTTATCTCGGCCGCCGAGAAAAAGTCGTCCCTCGAGCCTCTCGGGATCGAAAATCCGGCTACGAACTCCTTGTCTTCGGTCGTGTTGAACTCGTTATTTACAGTATATAGATTCTGATTAAGCCCCGATTTGCTGACCATAGGCGTGAGTCTGAGCGTCGCGCTCTTTATCACCTTATTCTCCGCCGCCGGATTATCGTCCTTGGTCGATAGATCGAACTGGAACGCCGCGCCTATGCCCGCGCTTCCGGTCACTTCAAGAATGCCCGCCGAATCCGTCTGTTCCTCAAACGTCCCTCTTATCTTCGCAAACCTTGAGCTGTATATCGACCATTCTCCGCCGTTGGATATCCCGCCTGCCGCGCCCGTATCCGGCTGGGGCGCGTCGAACGCCCATACCGGAACCGCCGTCGTACCGAGAGCCGCGACAGCGACGGAAACCGCGGCGACCGACGATAATATTTTCTTGATAAATGTATTTTTCACCTTATTTTCCTCCTATCATACTCCGCCGTTCTCTATCAAGGCTGCTCGTCGCCCAATATCTCTACCTTGGAAATATCGAGCTGATAGCCGTCGCGCGGGATTATCTTTACGTATCTGCCGACGATCTCTTCCTGTCCTACCTCGGGATCGTCCTGATTCGCCAGCCAGTTAGATTTCACGCGCTTGTTGTAATCCGGCCTGTTCCTCGAATTGACGGCGCCCTCGCCGTGCTCGTCCGTATGTCCCGCGCTCCAATCCTGTCCGTCCTTTGAAATAAATATGCGGTAGTCGTGCATTATATCCGCTCTGTCCCAAGTGATGCGCACGCATTTTATCTGACGCTGCGCGCCGAGGTCTATTATCAGTCCGTCGCCCTCGAGTTCGCCCGGACGATCGGTAGTCGAGTCGTAGTAGACAGGCTCGCCCTGTCCGACCTGCGAATACCAAACCGTGTTTACGTCGGTATCCAGCACGGCGCTCGGGTCGGAACCGTTCTCGGAAATATCCGCGCTCGCCGACGCGCCCTCGATCTGAGTATAGTCGTAGTACTCCGGCCAAATATCCTCGGGAACGATCGACGGGTTATATACGTACTTCGATTCTCCCGAAGCCACGAAGTTTATATTCTTTGTGTTGCTTCCTATATTGATGTGCGCGTCCTCCGCGCTCAGAGCCAGCTCCCCGTTGATCTTGAGGTTTTCAAAAGTGACGTTCTGGGTCATGCCCTCTACTCCGTCGCTGGTATCGTAGCCCTCGATCCTGCCTGTGAACGTATCGTCGGGGTTGGTGTAATCGACGTCCTTGAAATAGATATTATTTATCCCCTTGCCGGGATACGTATATGTACCGTATCTGTCCTGAGTCGTTATAAACAACTGCACCAGCTCGTTCGCCATGTAATCCTGGATACGTATATCGTCAAAGTAGATATTTGTTATAGTGTTGCCCTCCGACACGTCCATGCGTATGGGCTGAGGCATCCTCTTCATTTCCCCGTTTTCGGTTCGCCAAGCGTATTTGTTATACGTCAGTATATCTATATCGTGGAAGCGGCAGTTGTCTATCACGCGGCCGCCGTTCGGAGACGAGCTGTCGCCGTGGGTCCCGAAGTGGATAGGTCTCGCAAGGTCGGGCATAAGCACGCAGTTCTCGACCTTTATATTTCTGACGTTGCCGGTATCGCCCCAGTAGTTGCCGTTCCAGCGCGGACCGTAGATCGCTATACAGTCGTCGTTGCCGCGGAAGAAACAACCCTCGACGGTCACGTCCTCGGAGCAGAAGATATCCATGCAGTCGCCCCATTTTCCGTTGCCGATGGATTTCGCGTTTTTGATCGTCACGTTCTTCGCGTTTGCGATATTGACGCCGTAGCCGCCGTTATTAGCCCAGCTGTAGTTGAGCGCCATCGTGCCGCAGACGTAAGCGTTTGTTACGTCGTTAACGGTGATCGCCGCGTACTGCGGTCTGTAGACCAACACGTGGCCTATGAGCTTGGCGTTTGTGGTATAGTCCATATTGAGCGTGGCGTTTATCACCGCGCCGCCCTCGAAATACCAGGTTTGATCGCTGCGCACGGTAATATCTCTGTAGTCCGCCGTTGTGTAAAATCCGGGTTTTACGTATACTACGTCGGTATCGTAAGACAGCTGTATCTGATCGCCGGCCGAAGCGTCTACGACCGATACGCTCTTGCCCTCGGCCTCGAGATCCTCCGGCGTCGGCAGAGTCATGATCTCGTCGATCCAGATCTGAATATTATGCACCGTGTCGCCGTTGGGGTCTAAGACTATCCTCTGTCCCGGTTCGGCGGTAAACGTGATAACGTTATCGCCCTCGGTATAGTTAAGGTCGATGCCGTAGCTCTTCGGGTAGACGGCGGTCTCGCTGTTTAATCCGTTTTCGATATTGTCGATCCCGCCGTTGCACACGACTCTCACCTCAACCGGTCCGTCGGCGTCGAAGTAAACCATCGCCGCGTCTCTTACTCCGTTGCTCATAACTTTCGCCTTAAAGACGGTCAGAGCCTGCCACTCGTCCTCGCTTCCGCCTTCGGGACGAACGCTTACGGTATAGGAACCGTTCAGCTCCACGCCGTCCGGCGCCGGATAGGTTACCAGGTTGGTCTTCCCGCCGTCGACCGCGCCCGCCGGTACGACGTATAGGCTAAGCGCTACCGCTAAAGCGAGGAGCGCCGTTATTCCTTTCCTAAAAAAACTCCTTAACATTTAAATACCTGCCTTTCTTTTTTTGAATTGGTAATTTTATTATAGCGCCGGGCGCTCATGTTATTAAATGAAGTTTTCAGACCTAAACTTGCACAAAACAAACGTCTTATACAAAGCAAAAACCGAGCGATTTTACCAAAGCCGCTCGGTTTTAAACCATCTTAAGTTTTATATCTTATACTTTCTTCTGTATTCCATGGGCGCAAGCCCCGTCTTCTCCTTCACCAACCGCGAAAGATAGGTCGTATCCGAATACTGAAAGCTCTCGGCTATAGCCTTAAGCGGAACGTCGCTTTCACGCAGCATTTTTAACACGCCCTCCATCCTAAGCGCGTCGATATACATTTTACACGATATCCCGTACTCCTTTTTGAACTCCCTGCGAAAGTATCCCTCGCTGACGCTGATAAGCCCCGCCAGCTCCGAAACTTTTATTCGCCTATGCCGGTAAAATCTCTCTATATACATCATTACCCTGCTGAAATCGATCTTGCTCTTGTTGCCGGGCGTCTTGGCTTTAGCCTCGGCTATATCGAAAGTTATCGCGAGTATCCGCCCCGCGCAGGCGAGCCTGTCGAATACCTGGGCGTGCGTCCCCGGCTCTCCTATATCCGCCGCCCTGGCGAACAGATCGTCGAGCTCCCGCGCGTACTCCCCGGCATGGATCGCGGGCGGTCCTACGACATATCTATAATATGAGATCCCGCTCGCCTCGGCGTCAAAACGCATGATGTAAAATTCGGCCTTGGCGTCTTTCTCGATATATATCTCTCGGTATTCGTTGGCGGGCGTGCATATGAGCATATCCTTGTCCACAAAATACTTCCCCTGCTCGGTCGAGACGTTGAGCCGTCCGCTTTTCACATAGAACAGCTCGTTTGAATTCATCAAAGGGCTCGTCCTCCAACCGCTTTCCTCGACGTATTTCTTACAATACACCACGCTCAAGTTCGCGAATCTGAGACTTTCCATAAATATGTTCTTTTTATTTTGCTCGTCTACGTCTTTCATAATCCCGCTCTCACCTCTTTTAATATCGTTTTCCTCGCGCCACTATACGGCTATAACTTTACGAACGACCCGGCCAAAAACGCCCGCGCCTTACGCTTCATTGTCATAAACCCGCTCGGGGCGTCTCACTCGCCCAGAAGTCTAAGGGCGTTCTTATAATAAATATTGTCGAGCGTCTCGTTATCGAAACCGAAGCCGTCGATAAACTCCTTGGTCGCTCCGGCCGACTGCCAGGGCATATCCGTCCCGAACAGTATCTTATCAGAACCGTGTTCCTCGACCAGCCTTGCAAACAGATCCGGATCGATAAATCCTCCGACGTAGCAGGCGTCGAACATTATCGGCGAACCTTTGAGATATTTGTATACGTCCTCCCAAAGCCGCCAGCCGCCCATGTGCGCCGCTATTATATTATCCCCGCCGAGCTTGTCGAGCAGCCCCGCGAGCGCCTGAGGCGAGCAGTGGACAGGGGGCGGCATCCCTATATCCGCTCCCGCGTGGATCGTTACTTTAAGACCCAGCTCCTCCGCCTTTTTCAGCAGTCTTACCGACTCGGGCGAATCTATAAAGGTCTCCTGATACTCGGGGTGAAGTTTTATCCCCCCGAGCCCCAACCCGGCTATCTCCTCGAGCGTCTCCTCCCAGTTCTCCTGCATAGGGTGCAGGCTTCCGAACGAATATATCTTCCTGCCGTTTATCTCGGTATTGTTTATCTTGGCCGCGAACTTATTTATACTCGCCGACTGCTTGACCGTAGTCGCTATCGGCATGACCACCGACGCGGTAACGTCGTACTTCTCCATACTCTCGACAAGCCCGCTAAGAGTTCCGTCCGAGACGGGCGGGTATTCTCTATGCTGTATCTTTATTATATTATTCTCCAGTATCTCCAACGTTCTTCTCGCGATCTTATCCGGGAAAACGTGGGTGTGAAAGTCTATCAACATTTTTCGTTCATCTCCGTTCATGTTATTAAATTTTTCCACAGCGCTTTTATCCTTCCTGCGCCGGGTCGCCGTCTCTTTCGCTCAAGGCGATATACTCGGCCAGTATCTCGGCCGCGTCGCCGATCAGCTCCGGACAAGGTCGTTTTTTATAGTACTCCTCCGTCCGCTCCGTGGGCGTCGGGTCGCTCGACCCGCTTCCGGGACCTTTAGTCAGCAGCTCGCGGCAGACGATCGAACCGTTCTTCTCCCTAAACCTGCCGGCCAGTTCCTGGATCAGCGCGTAGTGGCGCTTCTTCGCTTCAAAGTCCTTTGGGTCGCCGTAGCCGAACTTATATCCGGCTATCATAAACATTCCGGAAACCGCGCCGCAAACCTCGCGCAGTCTGCCCATCCCGCCGCCGAACGACGACGCTATCCTGACCGCCGCGGCAGGATCGAGCCCGACCTCCTCGGCGAAGGTCATTACGATCGACTGCGAACAATTATACCCCTGCTTAAACAGCTCCATCGCCCGGCGCCGCTTTTCTTTCTTTATTCTCTCTATCTCGCCCTCTTGGACGCGATCTATATTATTGGCTTGCATATTTTCCACTTTTCTTCCTTTCGGCTATATTGTCAAACGCTCGTATCTCCGTATTCAAATGTTTTAAATTATGTAAGAGCATAGGGACCTCGTACGCGAGCATCGCTATCCAGCCTATTCCGCAGCTGAGCGCTATACCTTTTATCCCAAACATGGGCGCGAGTATATACGACGCTATCACCCTCGTCGCGATCTGCAAAGCGGTGGACATCAGCGTGACCTTCATAAGCCCCATTCCCCTGAAATAGCCCTGCAAACCGTTTGTGACTGCCGGCATCGTATAGATAAACGCTATTATATGTATGTACGAAAGCCCCATATCTATCGCCGCCTGCCCGCTGGTATCGGCGAACAACCTCATCGCCGGCGTAGCGAATATATACAGCGCCGCTCCTATGATTATACCGTATATGAACTCGAACAGCATCCCCCATCTCAGCGCCGACTTCTCGCGCTTAGGGATCGCGGCGCCCCTATTCTGCGCGATCACCGCGGACATCGCGTGCGCTATGCTCTGCTGGGGCGTAAAGGCGAAATCGTCTAAGCGGTTCACCGCGTTGAACGCGACTATCGCGTCTACTCCGAGCGGATTCACCGCGCCCTGTATCAAGAGCTTGCCGAAATACAGGCAGGTCTGCTGCATCGCGCTCGCCCAGCTGTAGCTCACGGTCTTGATAAGGAGTATTTTATCAACTATCCATTCGCGTCGCTTAAGGCTGAGCAGAGGTATCTTTATCCTCACGTACGCTATGCACAAAAGCCCCGAAACGGCCTGCGCTATCGTCGTGGCGACCGCCGCGCCCAGCGCTCCCGTATTAAATCCCGCCACAAACAGCAGATCGAGCGCGACGTTTACTACCGCGGCGACGACCAAAAAGATTGTCGGGGTCTTCGCGTCGCCGATCGCCCTGAGCGCGGACGCGTATATGTTGTATATAAACGTAAATATCAGCCCGGCGTAGACTACGTACAAGTAGCCCGCGGACAGCGGTATGACTTCCTCGGGCGTTTGGAGCGCTCTTAGGATAGGTTTGGTGAATACTATCAGCAAGACCGCCAATACTACCGTAAATACCAGCCCGCCTATAAACGAGGTCGAAAGCTCCCTCTTAAAGGCTCGAAGATCCTTCGCCCCGTAAAACTCGCCGAGCAGGATCGACGCGCCGAGACATATCCCGACTATAAAAAATATAACGATATTCATTATCGGACTGGCCGTAGCCGCCGCGGCGAGGTCGTTCGATCCCGCGAACCGTTCTATGATTATCGAGTCGGCCGCGTTATACGAAAGCTGAAACAAGTTCCCGAGTATCGTCGGCGCCGCAAACCATATTATATGCTTAGGCACGCTCCCGCGCGTTAAATTAGTTTCCATTTTCCTACATCAACTTCCTAATCTCTAACTCCTAACCCCTATGTTGCCGCGTTGTTGTAAAGTCGGCGTACATTCCTTCGCATTCCTCTGAATTGCAGACCGCGTATACGCCGGTCATCGTTCCGGTATGGCGTTTTCTGTCGTTCGGGACCCCCTCGTCCGACAGGAATCTGCAATCTTCCAGTATGGCGGCGGTCTTCCATTCGTCTCCGCCGAAGCCGTAGCTGAAACGCCTCGTCTGTCCGTCCACGTCTACCCTTAGATATATTTCGCCCTTCGGTATCCTTACCGGCTCGCCCGCGTTTTCCTCGCCGGAGCCTCTATTTAAGACGACTTTTAAACATTTTTCGCCGTTTTCGACGCATACGCTGAATCTGATATACGTGGCGGTCGAGTAGTAGCAGGTAAGCCCCGCGTGACAGTTCTCGCCGGCCGGTTCAAACTCCATCTTTACCGACGCGGAATACTTTAGTTCGGGTTCACGGTGGGTCAGAATATTCTTGGTCTCGATCTTATACAACTCGCCCTTCGCCGGATATATTCTGAGCCAGCCCGGCCGTTCGCTTAAAGATATGCGGCTGTAGTCGGGGTTACGGACGAACTGCCAGTCGAGGCCTATCTCTTCGCCCAAACCTTTTAGTATATTTGAAGTATCAGTCTCGGGCGCGGAAAATTCCTCAAGCGCGGGCGCGGTCTGTTCAAGGCTCGGACCCTTGCCGCCGTTTATCAAAAACCAGCCGTCGTCCGTCCACGTAACCGGGTCGAGCGCGGTCTCGCGTCCGAGCGTGGTATAATTCCCGCCGTTTCGGCGGCTGCAAAGATAGACGCACCACCAGTCGCCGTTCTGGGTCTCGACCAGCTTGCCGTGTCCGCATCTTTGCAAGAGCGCGTCCGGATCGGTCTGACGCATTACCGGGTTATACGGGCAGGGCTCGTACTCTCCGAACAATTCTCTCGAGCGGGCGACGTTTATACCGTGGCCGTAGCCGGTGCCGCCCTCGGCGACGATCGCGTAGTACCAGCCGCCGCGCTTTAATATATGCGGCCCCTCGGCGCAGCGCTCGCCCGTTCCGCCCCAGATGACGCGCGGACCTTCGACGACCTTGGTACACTCGTCGTTTAGTCTGTAACCGGTCGCGGCCTTGGCTGTTATCATATAATGCGTTCCGTCGTCGTCCACAAAATGCGACGGGTCTATCGCGTCCGCCTCTAAATATACCGGCTTTGAATACGGCCCTTCCGGGCGGTCGGACTTGACCATCATCTGTTTTCTCGCGGGCTTCTCCCAGTCGTTGAGCCTGAGCGTCGCGAATATGTAAAACGTTCCGTTATAGTACGAAATATCCGGCGCCCATATCCCGCGCGAATCCTCGAGCTCGGAAAGATCCAGCCAGGACGGATCGGTCACCGCATGGCCTATCGTCTCCCAGTGGATAAGATCCCTGGAATGGGATATAGGTATCGCGGGGAAATACTGAAAAGTGGAGTTTACCATATAGTAATCCTCTCCGACCCTTATTATCGAAGGGTCGGGGTAAAACCCCCGCCTTATCGGGTTGCTGTATTTTTTCAACGGTTGTTCCATAACTACCTCCGGTCTGATGTAAATATAATTTCTTCAAATATAGACAGCTTAGCGCTTATATCTGAAAATTTCAAGGCATACAGATAGTTATTTTAACAGAAATTTTGTAATAATTGACTTTTTTGGTTTTTAACGCGGATCTATAATAGAAAATACGGCTCGATCGCGGATGTTCAAATATAAAAACAGCCGGATCTTTCACTTAAATCCGGCTGTATTGGTTTTTCATTCTTTTAGATCTCCATGATTATCGGCAGGATCATCGGACGGCGTTTTGTCTTGGCGTACAGATAATTGCCTACCTCGTTCTTGATCTTAGATTTCAGAGTGGTCCAGTCGAGCGTATGATCGGCAAGACATTCCTCTACCGTAAACTCCGCGTGCTTTCTTATCTCCTCCATGAGATCCTCGGATTCGCGTACGTATACGAAACCTCTTGAGATAATGTCGGGGCCCGATACGCATACTCCGTTTTCGCGCTCTATCGTGAGTACTACTATGATGATACCGTCCTCGGCAAGGTGTTTTCTGTCGCGCAGGACTATGTTGCCTACGTCTCCCACTCCGAGACCGTCTACCAGCACCTTTCCCGCGGGGACCGTGCCCACTATGTTCGCTTCGTCCGGAGTGAGCTCTATCACCTTTCCTATCTCGGTTACGAATATGTTCTTAGGATCCATTCCCGTCTGTATCGCCAGCTCCCTGTGCTTAGCAAGATGTCTGTACTCGCCGTGAACCGGTATGAAGAACTTCGGCTTTGTGAGCGCGAGTATCATCTTAAGCTCTTCCTGGCAGGCGTGCCCCGAAACGTGTATGTCCGCCTGTTTCTCGTAAATAACGTCGGCGCCGCTCTTCATCAGCTCGTTTACCACGTTCGCCACCGACTTCTCGTTGCCGGGTATGGGGTTAGCTGAGATTATGATCATATCGTTAGGTTCGACGTTTATCTTCTTATGCGACGAAAACGCCATTCTTGTCAGCGCGGCCATGGACTCGCCCTGGCTTCCGGTGGTGATGATGACCAATCGCTCTTTGGGGTATCTGTGTATCTCGTCCAGCCCTATGAGCGTGTTTTTGGGAACGTCCATATACTCGAGCTCGATCGCCGCCTCCAGCACGTTCTCCATACTGCGTCCGGAGACCGCCACCTTGCGGTTATGTCTGACGGCCGCGTCTATTATCTGCTGTACGCGGTGAACGTTGGACGCGAAGGTCGCGACGATTATCCTCTGCCGGTTCTGCTGCGCTTTCTCGAACAAGTTCTCAAACGTGTGTCCGATCGACTTCTCGCTTAGGGTTATCCCCGGCCGGTCGGCGTTGGTGCTGTCCGACATAAGCGCCAGCACGCCTTCGTTTCCAAGTTCGCCGAACCTCGCGAGGTTTATCATCTCGCCGTCTATCGGCGTAGAGTCTATCTTGAAATCCCCGGTATGGAGTATCGTTCCTATCGGGGTGTGGAAAGCTATAGCCACCGCGTCGGCGATAGAGTGGTTGGTGTGGATAAACTCGATCTTAAATTCGCCGAGCATTATCATATCCCCGGCGTTGATCGTAATCAGCGAGGATTTATTCAGTATCCCGTGCTCCTTCAGTTTATTCTTAAGGATGCCCAGAGTCAGCCGCGTTCCGTATACCGGGACGTTGAACTCCTTGAGCACGTA
This sequence comes from Clostridiales bacterium, assembly GCA_019419865.1. Taxonomy (GTDB): domain Bacteria; phylum Bacillota; class Clostridia; order Monoglobales; family Monoglobaceae; genus Roslinia. The sequence continues at coordinate 46,210 of JAHZIG010000008.1, forward strand.
GGGGATCGCGCCTATGTGATCCTCGTGACCGTGCGTCAGCACTATGCCGCGTATCCTGTCCGATATTTTGTGAAGGTACGTTATGTCCGGAATAACGATGTCTATACCCAGCATATCGTCGTCCGGAAACGCCATTCCGCAGTCGAGCAGAACCGCGTCGTCCTCGTACTCTATAACCGTCAGGTTTTTGCCTATCTCGTTGAGTCCTCCGAGCGGTATTATACGCACCGGAGCGTCGGCTATAGGCTGCCTTACTCTTCCTTTGCTCTTTTGTTTGCCTTGATTACTGTGTTTAAATGTCTTTGCAGATCTTCTTTTCAAAACTATCCTCCTACTTAAAGAGCTCGGACAACATAAACATACGCGCAACAAAATAAAGGGTTTTCATGAACGCAACCCTGAAATTCATGCCGGGATCAAACGTCGCTCCGGATCTCCCAAAGCTCTCAAAAAAGCCGCCGTTTTAAGTCGCCATACTTGGATATATCATTCTTACGTCCAATCTCCGCCGCCTACTTTCCGTTTCCGTCGCTTCTTCCGTCTCTTCCGCGCGGCGGTCTCGATCCTAAGTCTGCCTCTTCTCGAACGCTTTGGCAGTTAAAACGAATATAAAACCGTCTTTTCTCAGAAATATAATATACCCTTTCAGCTATTCTGTCCGGCGGTTTAAAACCGGCTCTCAGTCCTTATTGAATTTAATCGCGCCAAGCTTTCGCCGCGCGTTCCGCCATAACCGAAACTCCGAACGTCTCGGGCGAACGCGCCCCAAAACTCTGTCCGCAAATGTTGTCAATCCGCTCGTAATTATATTTTCAATATACTCCAAACCCGGCTCTCTCTTCCCTCTTCACCTTTAAAACGCTCGGCTCCAAAACGCTGATACGCCGCCGTTTGAATATATATCTATACAAATTGTATAAAGCTATAAAAAGCTAATCCGTTCTCTTGGTCGATGTTCGACCGTCAAATCAGAGACATTATACCACAAAGGTTTTCCTATTGCAAGTACTTTATCAGACAAACTGCAAGAAACCCGTATAGGTCCGCAAAAACGTCGTATAGAGCGCCATAAGCTAAAACTCCCGCATATAACCTCCCGCAGATAAGCTCGGTTTTCGGGCGCCGCGGCGATCGCTACAGCGATAAGATTTCATTCTTAAGGTTCGCGGCAAGTTCATGCGCGGCTTCCGCGTCGTAGCTTTCGGTTATGATCTTGATAGAGCTCTTGCCCGACGGTATGACGAGAACTATCCCTCCGTCCGAGCGGATCTTGATCCCTCCGCGCTCGCTCTCTTCGCTCAGTCCGAACAGTTCTCCGCCGATCAGATTCTTCTTTGGAAGACCGAGCCCAAACCGGTTTATCTTCTCTCCGCCGGGTCTTGTTTCGGAGCCTATTTCCTCGTACGTTTGGTATTTTTCTTTCAGCTTCTTAACGACGTCGTCTCCGCTTCCGAAGCGGCGCTCGACGCTCTCGGCGTCCCTGAACGCTCTCGGCAGCTTATTCAAAAGCTCGCTGAACCCTATATCATGAGAATTTAAAAAATCAAGTATCTTTATAGAAGAATATATGCCGTCCGAGCACAGCCTAAACTGTTCCTTTCCGCCTTTTTTCAGTATATCTCTCAGCAGCGCTTCGCGTCTTCGCTCCTGCGAGCGTATAACGTTTACGCCCGAGCCGAGTATATAATTTTCGGTATTTTCAGAGACAGTGTACGGCAGAACTATATTCTCCACGCCGCGTTCTTTGATAAGACAATACGAGATCAGCGCGTAGAATTCGTCCTCGCATACTATCTGTTCTTTCAACTCAAAGATACGCCCGTTAGAAACCAGCTTTCCGTTTTCCCCGTCCGGCTTGTAAAAGCTTACAGTCTGCCCGCCTCCGCCTATATCGGCTCCAAATTCGTATTTATCGGCCGGCGCCTTCATCAACGCTTCGATCTCCCTCAATATTTTCTCCAAAACCTCCGACACCGTCTGCGACGACGTCCGTATTTTAAGATTGTATTTAAACTCTTTCCCGGATAAGCCGTCTACCAGACTTTTTACGTAAATATCCCCGACCGAATCCGAACGTATGACCGGCGCTATCTCTTCCGCCACCGCGAATTCTTTTTTTGAAAAGATTTCCTCCAAGCTTTTAAGCGCGTCCGCGTTCGGCGTTAGCCCGTCCCGGTCGTAAAAGTACACGGTCGGTTCGTCCTCGTACATCCCTATATACATCATATAGTCGGCGCTCAGATAATCCACTGCGCCGCGAACCACAGGATGGCACTGACTTCCCAAATCATAGATCTCCGCCCCCGTATATCTCAGTCCCGCCGATGCCGATTCGTGGAGCAGTCTGCATATCCCGTAGGAATCGGAAGCGATACCTATCTTAGGCGGCGCTCCCGCGTTCTTTTTATTCTTTTTCGCCAGCGTTCCGAGAGCCATTCCCGCCTCGGACGCAAGATAAGGCGTTGTAGTCATATATTCCACCTCTCAACATTTTATTTACATACTATAACCGAATATTTAACGCGCAATAATCGGCGCGCGGCTCGATATCTCACTGAAAAGCCGCGTAAACTCTCCGCGCGTCTGCGGCGCGGCGAACCGTTTATATACAACCGTCGTTTAAGCGTCGGCGCCGCTTAGCTTTTTGACGCCGCGCGCGGATCCGGAGCGCCGCGTCCGTGCAAAACCCGCCGCGCGGCCGACTGTAGTCTTATTTTAATTATTTTTTTATATAAACATACTTTTATTTATTTCCGATTTATGTTATATTATACGGGAGGAACTCTCGCCGCGGGATCTATGAGATTTATCGCACAGCCATATCGCCAATATTTCCGCAGATCCTTTACGCGCTAAGTTCTTCCCCAAATCACAATAAAAATAATCGGAGAAATTTATGGTTAATATAGGAAACGAATGGGACGAATTGTTAAAACCCGAATTTGAAAAAGATTACTACAAAAAGCTCAGACTGATACTCGCTCACGAATACAAAACGCGGCGGATATATCCCGATATGTACGACATATTCAACGCGCTCAAATACACCTCCTATTCGGACGTGAAGGCGGTCATTCTGGGTCAGGATCCGTATCACGGCGCGGGTCAGGCTCACGGTCTGTGCTTTTCGGTAAAGGAAGGCGTCGCGCCGCCGCCCTCTCTTAAAAATATATTTAAGGAGCTAAACAGCGAGCTGGGGATCCCGATCCCAAAAAACGGCGACCTCAGCGGCTGGGCGAAAGAGGGCGTTCTGCTTCTTAACGCGTCGCTCACCGTCCGCGAAGGTCAGGCGAACTCGCACAAGGATATAGGCTGGACGATATTTACCGACGCCGTCATACGGCTTTTAAACGAGCGGGAAGACCCCGTTATTTTCCTGCTGTGGGGCGCCAACGCGAAGAAAAAGCAGTCGCTTATCACCAACCCTTGGCATTACGTCCTCACTTCGTCGCATCCAAGTCCGCTCTCGGCCTACAACGGCTTTATCGGCTGCGGACATTTTAAAAAATGCAACGAAATACTGAGGTCGATGGGCAAGAAAGAGATCGACTGGTCCGCGGGACTAAAATAAGATATGAAACGGCATTAAAACACGGCGGCGCAATAAACCGCCGCGTTTGCAGATATGAATACCTCGAAAGGAGGACGCGCCATTGAGCAAAAAACAGAAGAAAACCAAACCCGACTCCAATCAGGACGGCGTTATAAATAGATCCGAAGCCTCCGGCGCCGCCGGCTCGGGCAAAAGCTCGCTGAACGGAAACGACAAAAAAAAGCCGGGCAAGACGAAGATATTTTACATATCCGCAGCGCTGATAATAATAATTGCGGCCGCGATTATTTGGGGCGTCGGCGCGGACGGTATAAAAAACATATTCAAAGATCCCGAAACAGAAACGACGGTAACCGACGAGAACATGCCGGAGGCTAAAGTAAAGCTGTATATCCCGACCGATCGCGTCGTCGCGCCGGAGAACTTGAGTTCGGCGAATCTTTTGATCTCGGACAACTCGTTCAGTCCAAATTCGGGAGCGGCGGCTATGTACGACGGCAGCGAGGCCACGGCGTCCGGCGGGACCTGCGAATGGGCGGTTTTGGACGCCGGAGAGCTAAAGACGCTGACCGGGATAAGATATCTGCCGAACTCAGCTTCTCAGGAATACGCCAACAGCTGCGTAGGCGCCAAATTTCTCGCTTCGAAAGACAACCAGACCTACTACGAGCTTGGCGAAGTCAAAGCGGACGTGAACGGAAACCTGAACCTCGACTGGCACACTATAGACCTCAGCGGTTTCGGGCTCTACAGATATTTCCGGGTAGAGCTGCCCCCGAACGCCTCTTTCTCGGAGGTCGAGTGGCTGTGTTCGGACGGGATAGTTATAAGCGGAAACCCTGAGCGATCCTCCGAGACAAATCCCGGCGCAGCGGCCTCTAACGCCGTATCCGGCGCGGCTTATAACATAAGCGCGAATATATTGGCGTTCGACGCGCTTGAAAATTTCAGCGGCTACGCGGTATATTCGATCTACGACCGAAGCGGCAAGCTTAAGTATATCAGCGCCGGGCTCTGCGACGTTCGCGTCGGCGAATACCTAAACCTCGGCTTTAGCGCCGCCGGGATCTCGGTGGGCGATACCGTAAAGGTCCATTTCTACGACGCGGCCACGGGCGCCGCGGCCATAGACGCGCCGCTCAGCTACAGTTATACCGAAGCGTCGAGCGTTTTTGAGATGAGCAACATCTTCAGCGACAACATGATGTTCCAGGCCGACTCCGACCTGAAGGTATGGGGCAAGGCTCCGCTCGGCTCGGTCGTGGACGTGCTTATCGAAAACACCGAGACCGGCGAGAGATACGCGGCGTCCGATACCGCTGAGAACGTATCCGACTGGGAAGTCAATCTCGGCGCGTTTGAAAACGGCGGCGCTTACCGGATGGAGATCTACCTTGACAGGAACGGACTCGACTACGACGAGGCCGAGCCGATCGAGACCTTTGAAAATATAACCTTCGGGGATATTTGGATATTCGCCGGCCAGTCCAATATGGAGTACTATCTATGCGGCGAGGACGCGGGCGTAGAGCTTATGGAATCCTCCCGCGGGCAGAGACAGGCGGACAACCCCAACCTCAGGATAGTCAACCTCTGGAATATCGGGCTTATGGGCGCCAACGGCGAGACCGAAGACCTGCCGCTTAACGATTGGAACGAATACTGGGCGCCGATGACCCCGGACAGGGTGAACTACCTCTCGGCGATAGCCTATTACTTCTCTCAAAGGCTGTATGAGACCACGGGCCGCAATATCGGCATAATAAGCGTGGCGGCCGGCGATACCGAGATAAACCAATGGTATCCCTACGGAAAGACCAACGGGACCTTCACCGGCGACAGCGGCAAGCTGTACAATAACAGGATATACCCGTTCACCCGCATGGCCGTCAAGGGCGTGCTGTGGTATCAGGGCGAAGCCGACCAATACCGCACCAATATGACCGCCGAACAGTACGGCGACGCGATGGCGGGGCTTGTCAACGAATACAGAGCCGCGTGGAACGACGACGATCTGCCGTTCTACTGGGCGCAACTCGTCAGGTACTCGGTAAAGGACGAGACCTATATCCGCGAGGGACAGCGGCTGGCTCTTGAGAAGGTGGCGAATACCGCCAACACCGGTATGATAAGCCTTATCGATATAATAGGCAGGTACGAGAACGAGACCGGCTGCGCGAGGTACGATATACACCCCTGGCAAAAGGAGACCGCCGCGAACCGGTTCGCAAACATGGTCCTTCACGATATATACGGCTACGATAATATCGACAGAAGCGGTCCGGTATATTCGGGAATGGAAGCCGACGGCTCCCGGCTGATACTGACCTTCGACTGCAAAGGCTCGCTCAGACTTCTGCCAAAGGAGAGCTACGCCGACGAAATAGGTATGGAGTATTTGGAGTCGAACGAGATCGACGTCCAAAAGCCTCAGGAATTCTGGATAATGGATCAAAACGGCGAATACTACAGAGCCGAAGCCGAGATCGACGGAAATACGGTCATCGTCTGGAACGACGACGTTCAGAACCCGCAGGGCGTGTTATACGCTTGGGGCGCGTATCCCGAAGCTCCCAATCTGACCGACGAATCGGGACTGCCGTGCTCGACTTTCAGCGCCTATTTAAACGCGCAAACAGCCGTAAGCCCCCTCGGCGATCCGGTTTTATAACATATAAAACGCCGTTTTGAACCGGATAATTTAACAAACTAACTATAATTCAGCGTATCTTTGAGCGGATACGCTGTTTTTTATGTAAAAAATTCATAAAAATTACCGGAGCTTAAAAAGTTTTCCTTTACATTAGACACTATATATTGTATACTAAGAAATAGAAATCAAAAGAAATTGCGGCATACGGCTATTACAGAGAACGGCGTCGCCGAACGGACACAATATCTGCTCTTATGCTGAATCGAAACGGAGGTATGTTATATGCGGTGTATGTACTGCGGACATCAAGACAGCAAGGTGGTCGACTCAAGATCTACCGAAGACGGAACCGCTATTCGCAGACGCAGGGAATGTTTGGCCTGCGGCAGGAGGTTCACCACCTATGAAAAGGTCGAGAATATACCTATAATAGTGGTAAAACGCGACAAATCCAGACAGAGCTTCGACCGTGAAAAGCTGGAGCGCGGCATATTAAACGCCTGCGCCAACCGCCCCGTGCCTCTTCAGACCATCGACTCGATGATAGACGAGATAGAGAGCTCGATACGCAACTCTCTGACCCGCGAGATCACCAGCGAGAAGATAGGCGAGATGGTAATGGACAGGCTCCGAAACATCGACGAGGTAGCATACGTCAGATTTGCGTCCGTCTACAAGCATTTCCAGGATATAGAGACCTTTAAACAGGAGCTTGAGAAGCTCTCGAAGTAACTAAGTCGCCGCTAAATACTTCAAACTTAAGAAAACAAGACAAATCATAAACTACGACCTCGCTTAAATGGATAGACAGAAATTACAATGTAGTAGGAGAGATGTTTTTGTTTCCTAATCCAATTTTTTGAGGGGTTGATCTTATTATGAATAATACGCCGGAACTGATCGTAATGCTGACGCTAAACGACCGCACAGCGGAAAACGCGTACGAGATCTTCGATCGGTGCAAAGACGCCAAAGCCAAGATCTGGGGCTTTAAAGAAGAAGGGCTACCGCCCGAGCGGATGAAGGAGCTGTATTCTTATATGAAAGAACGCGGCAAAACGACCGCTCTCGAAGTGGTCGCATATACCGAAGATCTCTGTATGAAAGGCGCGGAGCTGGCCGCGGAATGCGGCTGCGATATACTGATGGGAACGACCTTTTCCGATCGCATAAACGATTTTTGCAAAAGAGCCGGTCTTAAATACATGCCTTTTGTCGGAGAGGTATCCGGTAGGCCTTCGATCCTCGACGGCTCGGTCGAAAAGATGATCGGCGACGCCGCTCTGTATCTCCAAAAGGGCGTATACGGTATAGATCTTTTGGGATACAGGTACTTAAACGACGCGTCGGCGCTTATAGAAGAATTCGTATCCAAGACGGACGCTCCGGTCTGTATCGCGGGCAGCGTAAACAGCTACGCAAGACTGGACGAGATTAAACGGATATCGCCGTGGGCGTTTACCATAGGCAGCGCCTTTTTTGAAAATCGATTCGGCGACGGCTTCGCCGAACAGATCGACGGAGTATACGACTATATAAACGCCGAACATCCGAACGCACGGAGGGAAAACTAATGCTTAAAGCGCTATATCCTCACGAATACGTCGACAGCGTTTTTGATATAGATTACGACAAGCTCTACGATATGGGCTACAGAGGGATAATATTCGATATAGACAACACCCTCGTCCACCACGGCGACGACTCCAACGAAGAGATAGACGAGCTGTTCCGGGCCATCCGCGGCATAGGTTTTAAAACTCTTCTTTTGTCCAACAACAGCGAAGAGCGAATAAAGAGATTCAATATAAATATCGGCTCTATGTACATATACGACGCTCAAAAGCCGGATACGGCGAATTTTTTAAAAGCCGTCGATATGCTGGGTCTTAAAAAGAACGAAGTGGCGCTCGTAGGCGATCAGATCTTCACCGATATATACGGCGCCAACAAGAGCGGGATAGACAGTATCTTGGTAAAATTTCTGCGCCGCGAGAACGAGACAAAGATAGGTAAGAGAAGAACTTTAGAAAAGGCTATCTTAAAATTTTATAAACTAAACAGATCCTGTCAGCGCCGAATGGGCGGGATCTCAAAAGGGGGCGAGACTCGATATGCTATGGAACAGAGATAAACTTTTTTGCGACATCAATCCCACGTGTTACGCAATATCCCTACAGAAAGAGATATGCAAGCGGCATGTAAAAGATCTGCTCGGCAAAGAGAATTTCGCTAAAACCTTCCAAAAAGAGAAACTGCCGAACATAGTTTTCAGCTACAGCTCAAATATGATAAAAAGAGCCCCCGGAGTCGATCTCAGGCTGCAGGAGAACAAGGCTGTCAACATAGATCTGGCCTGCAAAAAGATCAACGGGATACTGATCCGCCCCGGAGAAGTCTTCTCGTTCTGGAAGACGGTCGGAAAGACCACAAAGAGAAAAGGCTATAAGGACGGCCGCGTGATAATCAAAAACAAGCTGACGCCCGGAGTGGGCGGCGGGCTCTGTAACTTGGGAAATACGATCCACCTGCTGGTTCTGCACAGCCCTCTTAAGGTGACGGAGTTTCACAGCCATTCAGACGCCTTGGCTCCCGACCATGGAAAGAGGATACCGCTCAGCGCGGGCACGTCGGTCAGTTATAACAACGTAGATTTCAGATTCAAAAACGACAGCGACCAAAACGTTCAGTTGCTTCTGTGGTGCGAGGGCGAGACCCTGCGCGCAGAGCTGAGGAGCGAGAGGGAATTCCCCAACGCGTACGAGATCGTCGAGGAGAACCATCGCTTTCAAAAAGAGGGCGATAAATACTACCGCGTCTCCAAGATCTACAGAAACAGCATAGATAGGGCGACCGGCGCGCTGTTGGAGAAGAAACTCGTCTGGGATAATCATTCGGAGGTCATGTACGACTACTCCCTGATCCCGGCGGATCAAAAGAGAAATTAAAAGCTCTCGAAGCAGCTTCGTAGATTGCATTTTAGCGCTTATTACCATATCCGAGCGCGCCAAAGCGTAATATTTAAACAAAAATATCGCGGCCGCGGCTAAATTATCCGCCTCAAAGCCTTGACACAGGCGTTTAGGAGTGATATAATTATATTGTATGATGAATAGACGAATGAAAGGAGTGAGGGCAACCTTACTCCTTATATATTTGTAAAAAACATTTTAAGCGGCGCGCCATACGAGCGGCTTAGGTTCGTATCTTCCGCCGCCGGAAGATAAAACGCAAAGGAGTGAATTTTGTGGCGTATTCAAAGATAGAAAAAACAGCGATCGCTATCGCCGGACCGATAGCCGAAAATCACGGCTGCTACGTATACGACGCCGAATACGTTAAAGAGGGCGGCGCGACGTTTCTCCGCGTTTATGTGGATAAAGACGGCGGGATAACGCTCGACGAATGCGAGGGTATTTCCAGAGAACTCAGCGACGCGCTCGACAGCTCGGATCCGATAAGTTCTAACTACTACCTCGAGGTGTCCTCGCCCGGGGTCGAACGCAAGCTCAAGACTCCCGAACACTTTAAAATGTACGAGGGCGAGACGGTGGACATAGGATTATACAAAGCGGCGGACGGCAAAAAGCTCATAACCGCAAAGCTGATCGAGTTGGACAATGATAAAAACATCGTATACGAAATTGGCGGCGAGAAAAAATCCCTGCCGCAAAGGCAGACCTCGTTCGTCAAGCTCCACTTCGATTTTTAGCTTACTATCCGTATTTAGGACGGCAAATATTTGGGATATATTTAACTTCAGAAAGGATGATTTATAAAAATGAGCGCAGAATTATTTGAATTATTGGATGAAATAGAAGCCGAAAAAGGCATAAGCAAAGACGTTATCCTCGACGCTCTTGAAAGCGCGCTGATCTCGGCGTACAGAAAACATTTCGGCGCCGCGGACGACGTTTCCGTACGCATCTCCCCGGACAGCGGCGAGATAAAAATTTACGCGCGCAAACAGGTAGTCGAAGAAGTCGAAGATCACGAGACCCAGATAAGCCTCGAGGAGGCTAATAAGCTCAGCGGTTCCTACGAGCCGGGAGACTTCGTCGAATTTGAAGCGACCCCTTCCTCGTTCGGCAGGATAGCCGCTCAAACCGCGCGGCAGGTCGTATTTCAGAGGATTCGCGAGGCGGAACGCGAGAAGATGGTGGACGAATATTCCGAACGCGAAAACAGCATAGCGAGCGGCGTTGTGAGAAGGATCGAGCGTAAAAACGTTATGCTCGAGATAGACGGAACCGAATCGGTCCTGACGCCCAACGAACAGGTCAAACACGACAAATACGCGGTCGGCGAGAGATACAAGGTGTTTGTGATCGAAGTCGCAAAAAGCGTTAAGGGAATGCACCTCGTAGTATCGAGATCGCATCCGGGTCTGGTAAGAAGCCTGTTCGAGCTGGAAGTTCCCGAGATCGCGCAGGGGATCATAGAAGTTAAAGCCCTCTCGAGGGAGGCGGGTTCCAGATCGAAGATAGCCGTACACTCGACCGTCTCCGGCGTGGATCCTGTAGGAACCTGTATAGGCCCCAAGGGGATGCGCGTCCAGGCGGTGATCGCCGAACTCAGAGGCGAAAAGATCGATATCATCCGCTACAGCGAAGATCCGGGTCAGTACGTCAAAAACGCGCTCAGTCCCGCGGACGTCGTCTCGATCGACGTCGACTCCGAAAACAGGATGTGTAAGGTAAAAGTTCCCGAGAGCCAGCTGTCGCTCGCTATAGGCAAGGAAGGACAAAACGTCCGTCTTGCGGCAAGGCTCACCGGCTGGAAGATAGACCTCAGCGCCGTTCCCGACTCGGAGCTTGGCGATTCCTTTAAGAAAAACAAAAAGAACCGCTCGACAAGACTCGACGACGAATTCACGCTGTCCGACAAGGTAGCGGGAATAGAGTCGGGCGCTTTGGACGACGCTTTAATATCGGACGGCGATCATCCTCTGATAGATCCAAACGATATAATCAATATCGACGACGGCGAAGATTTCATGAACGCCGATCAAAGCGATCTGGATAAAGAGCTTATCGAAGCCGGTCTGCTGATGAGCGACGAGGAGCTTGAACAGTTAAATAAAGAAAACGACAATTTAGGCGGCGAATAATAAAATATCCCGGCAGAGCGGAGGCGAGTCGATGCCAACAAGAACTTGTATAGTATGCAGAAGCAAATACGAGAAAAAACTTCTCAATAGAATAGTCGTAGACGAACGCGGCGAAGTCCTCGCCGACTTGGATCAAAAAGCTCAGGCAAGAGGCGCGTATATATGCGGCGATTGTCTTTCGAAAACGCTCGACGGCCTTGAAAGTATCGAAGGTCTTGCGAAATCTTCTAAGGGTTCGTCTCAGCGGCGCGACATGAGCGCAAAGCAGATAAGAAAGACGGCGGGAGCGATCAGCCGAACGTTTAAACGCGGTATCGCCCCGGACGGTCTCGGCGCGCTGAAGGATTTTATAAAAGAATAATGCGCTCAGCCGGCGCTTAACAAAATATTGGAGGAGGTACGGATATGGCGCTTACAGACAACGCAAAAATCCCGGCTCCAAACCCGGACGCTCAGCTTCTTAAAATGTACAACTTTATAGGTCTCGCCATGAAGGCGGGGAAGCTGGCGGTAGGCGAGAACAAGTCGGAGGACAGTCTAAGAAGCGGGAAGGCGGTTCTGCTGCTCCTTTCAAACGACGCTTCGGAAAATTCGGTCAGAAAGTTCACAAATATCTGCGCCGCCAAAAACGTTCCCATACTTACTCTAAGGCGCGGCAGAGACGAACTGGGGCGCGTTCTCGGAAGGCGCGAAGCCGCGGCCGCGGCGGTTCTCGATACCGGGTTCGCCGAACGTATCCTTAAGTTCGACAGGGATATAAACGGCGGATGAGCCGGATATGAACTAAAATACAGCTTTGATACAGCTTTAAAATATATCGCGGCGGAGCAAACCGCGCCGCTTAGCAATCGGAGGACGGATACGTTCCGCTTTGACGGATAATCAAACGTCATATTTGAAGAGACGCATCCGTAAGTTCAGTTATATTGGTAAACGATTTTGGAAAGGAAGGGTTAATGATGGAGAAAATAAGAGCATACGAGCTATCCAAGGCTTTTGGGATACCGAGCAAAGAGATAGTGAAGGTATTGCATGATTATGGTGTTTCCAGCAAAAATCACATGAGCGCCTTAACCGAAGAAGAATTGAACGTAATATTTGAGTACTACACGCAGAAAAATCAGGTAAAGGACTTCTCTATATTCGAGCCGAAGCCGAAAGAGGAACCGAAGCCGGAGCCGTCTAAGGACAAGGCGAACGATCCCGATAAGGACGGCGGCGAATTCTCCTACAAAGAAGAAGCCGCTCCATCCATGGAGATGGGCAGAAAGACTCGTACCGTAGACACAAGAGTCAACACCGTCGATCTCGACCGGCTCGACGACTCAAAAATCGAGGAGCTTATCCCGGAGCACGTAAGACAGGGCGAGAAAAAGCAAAAGATAAACCAGAAAAAGCGTCAAAAAGGTCAAGGCTCTAAGCAAAAGCGCAAGCCTGATCATACTCTTGAGAAAAAGAGCAAGAAGGCGAAAGAGGAAAAACCTCTTCACGTACTTATTCCAAGCGAGATCACCGTCGGTGAACTGGCTGAAAGAATGAAGAAACCGGCCGCTGAAATAATAAAGAAGCTGATGCTTTTAGGAATAATGGCTTCCGTGAACGAGAACCTCGACTTTGACACCGCCTCGCTCATAGTAGAGGATATGGGCGGCACGGTCGAGAAGGAGATAATCCTGACCGAGGAAGAAAAACTCTTTAACGACGTCGAGGACGATCCCGCGTCGCTCGTACCGCGTTCGCCGGTCGTCGTAGTAATGGGCCACGTCGATCACGGCAAGACCTCCCTGCTCGACACCATAAGAAACACGAACGTGACAAGCGGCGAGTTTGGCGGTATCACTCAGCATATAGGAGCTCACCGCGTAAGAGTCGGCGACAAGAAGATAACCTTCCTTGACACCCCGGGTCACGAAGCGTTTACAGCTATGCGCGCCCGCGGCGCTCTCGTTACGGACATCGCGATACTGGTAGTGGCGGCCGACGACGGTATAATGCCGCAGACGGTCGAGGCTATCAACCACGCAAAGGCCGCAAACCTCTCGATCATCGTCGCGATCAACAAGATAGACAAGGAAGGCGCGAATCCCGACAGGGTTAAGCAGGAGCTTACCGAATACGGACTCGTTCCGGAGGACTGGGGCGGCGACACCATATGCGTAGAGGTGTCGGCTAAGAAGAATATAAATATAGATAAACTTTTAGACATGGTTCTGCTCGTAGCGGAGATGAAGGAACTTAAGGCGAACCCGAACCGTCCGGCAAAAGGCACGGTCATAGAGGCTCAGCTCGACAAAAACAGAGGTCCGGTAGCTACCGTGCTCGTTCAAAACGGCACTCTTAAAGTCGGCGATATAGTCATAGCGGGCATGAGCGAGGGCAGAGTCCGCGCGATGAACAACGACAAGGGCAAGCAGGTCAAGAAGGCCGGTCCGTCTATCCCGGTCGAGATCCTCGGCCTTTCGGACGTTCCGGAGGGCGGAGATCTGTTCTATGTGGTAGACGACGAGCGCAAGGCCCGCGAGGTCGTAGAGAACAGAAAGTTCCAGGCTAAGCAGGAACGCCTGAAGGCGACGACGGCCGTCTCTCTCGACAACCTGTTCGAGCAGATAGAAGCCGGCAAGATGAAAGATCTCAACATCATAGTCAAGGCGGACGTAAACGGCAGCGTCGAGGCCGTCAAGCAGTCGCTCGAGAGAATAGCCAACGACGAAGTTCAGGTAAAGGTCATCCACGGCGCGGTCGGCGCGATCAACGAATCCGACGTGCTTCTCGCAAGCGCGTCCAACGCGATAATAGTAGGCTTTAACGTAAGACCTACGCCGGGCGCCGTAGACGCGGCCGCGTCCTCGGACGTAGATATGCGTATGTACAGAGTAATCTACGACGCTATCGAAGATATTGAAAAGGCTATAAAGGGTATGCTGGCTCCGACGTTCAGAGAGGAGATCACCGGACACGTGGAGATAAGAACGACCTTTAAGGTATCCGGAGTCGGAACCATAGGCGGCGGCTACGTGCTGGACGGGAAGATCATGCGCAACAGCCTGATCCGCGTAGTCCGCGACGGAATAGTAATCCACGAGGGCGTTTTAGCGTCGCTTAAGAGATTTAAAGACGACGTCAAGGAAGTCAGCGCCGGCTACGAATGCGGACTCAGCATAGAAAACTACAACGATATAAAAGACGGCGACGTTTTAGAGGTTTATATAATGCAGCAGGTAGAGCCTGAATAAAACCTCGCGCGGCGTCTAAACTAAATACCGGAGCCGCGATCGGCTCCGGATCTAAGCGTCAAAAGGAGGTGGACGTATGGCCGGTTACAACAGGATGGATCGAGTATCCGAAGAGGTCAAGAGAGAACTGGCGGCGGTTATACGGGAACTTAAAGACCCAAGGCTCAGCGGTATGGTCTCGGTAATATCCGTAAAGGTCACCAAAGACCTTAAGTACGCCAAGGCCGGCATAAGCGTTCTCGGCGACGAGAAAAAGAAAAAGGACGCGCTGAGCGCTCTTAAGAGCGCTTCCGGTCATATCCGAAAGGAGATCGGACGCAGGCTGAATCTGAGAAATACTCCTGAATTCAGTTTTGTGGAGGACGACAGCATAGAATACGGAGCGCATATAAACGAACTTCTTAAAAAGCTCTGAGACAGAAATAAAATATCCACAAAATTATCCAAAGCAAAAGGAGGCGCATTAAACATTGGAAAAAGGGTTTGAAAAAATCATATCGGCTTTGAAAAGCGCGAAGAACGTCGGGATATTTACTCACGAACACCCCGACGGCGACGCGGTCGGAAGCGCGTATTCGCTAAAGCTCGCGCTTAAGGCTATCGGAAAAAACGCGGAGGTCTTTCTAAACGATCCGCCCGACCGCGAGGTCGGAAAAGTAGCGCATACCGGCGATAAATCGGAACTGAAAATAGACGACTGCGATCTATTGGCCGCTCTCGATTCCGCCGACTCGCATCGCCTCGGCAGATATGAAGAAACGTTTTTAAAGCATAACAACACCATAGCTATAGATCACCATATAACCCATAAACCCTACGCCTCTTTTGCGTCGGCCGTAATGGACGTCAGCTCCACGTGCGAGATGATGTATACTCTCTACGCGGAGATGGGGATAGAGATCGACAAGAATATCGCAAGAGACCTGTATATAGGGCTTTTGACCGATACCGGCAGTTTTAAATACGAGTGCGCGACAAGCGACACTCTGCGTATAGCGGCGGCGCTTCTGGATACCGGCATAGATTTTTCGGGAATAGCCAGGGCGTTGTTCAATACCAAAACCAGGGAATACTACAAACTCATGGAGACGGCGCTCGGCAAGCTCGAATATTACCTCGACGGTAAGGTAGCGGCCTTATATATCTCTAAGGCCGACTTTGAAAACTGCGGCCTCGACGAGACCGGAGCTATGGGCATAGTTACTATCCCCAACAGCGTCGAGGGAGTAGAGGTCGGCGCGTATATCCGCCAAAGAGGCGAAAACAACTACAAGGTCAGCCTCCGCTCCAACGAATACGTAAACGTCGCCAAGATCGCCGAAAGCTTTGGCGGCGGCGGTCACATCAGGGCGGCCGGATATTCAAAGATATTCGACTCTCCGCCCGGGGACTGCGACCAAGCTTACCGGGAGATCATGAGCGAACTTACGGCTGAAATAAAAAAGTATCTTAACTAAACAGATAGGCGATACCCGCCGTCTTTGCGGCGGAAAGCCCGTCTTATAAAAAACAAAGGGGGTTGCGACATGAACGATGCAGACAAACAAAACCTGAACTCGCCGCCCGCAATAAACGGAATAATCAATATCAATAAGCCGGCGGGAATGACTTCTCACGACGTAGTATACAGGCTGAGAAAGCTGTTCGGTATCAAAAAGATCGGACACACAGGAACGCTCGACCCGGACGCGACCGGCGTTTTGCCGATGTGCATAGGCAAGGCGACAAGGACTTCGGATATGCTGACCGCGACCGATAAAAGATATACCGCAGAGGTTACCCTCGGCGCGGCGACGGACACTCAGGACTCGTCTGGAAAAGTTATAAAGTCCGCGGACGTCAAAGATTTCGGCATAACCGAAGCTAAGATCATGGATACGCTAAACGAGTTCGTTGGCGAGATCAGTCAAACGCCTCCTATGTATTCGGCGATCAAAGTAAACGGCAAAAAGCTCTACGAGCTCGCCAGAGAGGGCAAGGAAGTCGAGAGAAAGCCGCGAATAGTTACCGTATACAGCATCGAACCGCTTGGTTTCGATCTTGAAAACAACAAGTTTACGATAGACGTGTCCTGCTCAAAGGGAACCTATATACGCACGCTGTGCAACGACATAGGCGAAAAGCTCGGCTGCTTCGCGCACATGTCTTCGCTGAAACGCACGGCGAGCGGAAGATTTACCATAGACGACTCCTATACGCTCGAAGAGGTCGAGCGGATGTACGCGGCCGGAGACAGATCGTTTTTGGTCAGTCTCGACGAGATATTCGACGACTTCGAAAAAATAATAGTTTCGGAAAATAAGGCCAGAGCGATATGCAACGGCAAGCTCGTAACTACGAGCGGTATAGAGGAAGGCCATATCTATAAGGTTTTCAGCGAGAGCGGAGACTTTTTGACTATATCCGAGGTCAGAAACGGAAAGCTGAAGATCCTCAAGACGTTCTTCCAGCAGAAGCTGAACGGAAAATAACGGCGCGGCTCGCGCATGAGAGAAAGCGCCGGGCGCAAGGCTGAAATAATTTATATGGCGGTCCGCGCGCCTAAAATTTATGAGATCAACAGAAGGGTGGATTTAAGTTGAATTATTATGCAAGAGATCCGTTATTTGACCGTAACGATCTGGAAAACCTCAAACTAAAGGACAGCGCGGTCGCTTTAGGCGTATTCGACGCTATGCATTTGGGTCATCAAGAGATAATAAAATATACGGTCAAATACGCAAAAGAACACAATTTAAACTCCGTGGTATATATGTTCAGAAATCTGCCCAAAGGCGTGCTTACGGGGAAGGACATAAAAAACGTCAATCTCTTTAAAAAGCGGCTTAAATTGATACAACAGCTCGGCGTGGATACCGTCGTAGCCGAACGGTTCAACACCGAATATATGAAGATCGGATACAGGGAATTTATCGATAAGATCCTGATAGAAAAGCTGGACGCAAAATTCGTATGCGCGGGATTTAACTACCACTTCGGCTACAAGGGCGAGGGAAACACCGAAAACCTGACGCAAATTTGCGGCGAACGCGGCATAGCAGTACATATCGCCGAATGTAAGTCGCTCGATAAGCCCGTCTCCAGCACTCTTATCAGAAAACTTATCGCAGACGGCGAGATGGAGGAAGCCGCAAAATATCTTGGCAGATACTTCTCGGTCACAAGACGCGTCGAGAAAGGCGACCGGCTCGGACATCGGCTCGGTTTTCCGACGGCCAACATAAATCTTCCCGATTTTCATGTGGTTCCAAAATTCGGCGTCTATATCTCAAGAGCCAGGGTCGGCGACAAGTGGTATCCCTCTATAACCAACGTCGGCGGAAAACCAACCGTGAGCGAGAAGGCGCCTTGTATAGAGACCCATCTGCTCAATTTCAGCGGCGACCTCTACGGCAAAGAGATAGAGATCGAATTCCATAAATATCTACGCGAGATATCCAGGTTTGAGAGCGTAGACGCGCTAAAAGCTCGGCTTGAGAAAGACAAAAAGCTCGCCGCGGAATACTTTGAAAATAAAAAACTCTAAGCTTACAAAACTTTCAATATAACAAAATCGTTAACCTAAAAATCCCGAAGCGTTCTTCCGCGCTTCGGGATATATTTTTGCGCGTTATATAATTCCGCAGTTCAAACGCGCGCCCGCTTTATTTTACGTACGTCTTATATTCAAATATTCCTATTTACACGCCGGGAGTTTTACCGTAAATTCCACATACTCTCCGCTCTTGCTGTATACCTTTATATCCCCCTTATGCTCCTCGACGATCGATTTGGCTATCGCCAGGCCGAGGCCGTGTCCGCCGCTTCTTCGCGCCCTCGATTTATCGGTCCGGTAAAACCTGTCGAACAGCCGCTCTATATCCTCGTCCTTTATTCCCTCGCTGCTGTTTTTCACCTTTAAGAAAGCGTGTTTCTCGTTTTTCAGAAGCTCTACGCGGACGATCCTTCTCGAATCGACGTATTTGACGGCGTTATCCAGTAAGATCACGACAAGCTGCTTTATTTTTGACGGGTCGCCCTTGATATTTATCCCCTGCGCGATCCGATCCGAATATACGATATTGTTTTCAAACATCACGGCTTCCATCGTAAGCAGGACGTTCTCCACCGTCTCCGAATACGAGAAAACTATCGGCGTAGTCTGCCGCCCGTCTATATCGTTGTCGGCTCTTGCAAGATACAGCAGATCATTTGTGAGTTTAGACATCCGCTCCGCCTCGTTCTTTATATAAATAAGCCACTTTTTCTCATCCTGTATAAGACTGTCGGGGTGAGACAGAAGCACGTCTATGTTGGTGTTTATCGTAGTCAGCGGCGTTCTCAGCTCGTGCGACGCGTCGGCGATAAACTGGGTCTGCTTGTTCCACGAATCCTCGATAGGCCTGACCACGCGACCCGCGAAATACCTGCTTATCAAAAAGATCAAAACCAAAGCCAGCAGCGCGACGAGCATAAACGTCACCGCCAATCTTGTAAGCATAGCGGTTTGCAGGCTTACGTCGATCGCGGATATCCTATATCCCGAATCCCTCTGCGGGATTATTTTATACATCCACACCGCGTCTTCGGTATCAAGCTTTCCGGTCTCGCCCATTCCGCTCTCTTCGTCTCCGGCCGCGTATCTCTCCGACGCCGCGGCTACTATACTGTTATAAAAATCGTCTCCGTAGTCGTAAGACGACCGGACGTTAAGGATGTTTTTATCCGTATCTATAAATATGGTTATGCCCTCGTTAAGCCTCGGCGGCTCGTTGTTAAACTCTCCATATCCCGGCTCTAAAGCCCCGGTCTCCGTGTCCGCTCCGCTCTGTTCCTCGCCGGCCGGGTCGCCCTCGCCCGGACTGAAAGCTCCCGCGCCGTCGTTTTCCGGACGGCGATCTCCTCCAAACCCGAACGGCGCGTTAAAGATCTCGAACAGCGTTCTGTCCAACACCCGTTCAATAGAACTGTACGTATTGTTATAGGTTATTATGTAAACGGCTCCAAACGCCGAAAACAGCAATACCGTTATCATAAGCATATTGATCAGCAGAAATTTCGATTTTAGTTTCTTAAACATATCTTTTTTCTCCTAAGTCTGTCCCCGTTTTAACAAACGGCTTTGATCCGTATATCCGCCGCGCTATTATTTTAAGCCAAAAATCCCGCCGCAGTCAATATTAAATGCGCTCGCCGTGAAGCCCAAAAAGTCCGTCCGACAGTCTTATTATATTACTTTTACTGGAAGCGCCGCATACGGATCATCTGACCGAACGCCTGTTATTCTGTTTCATGCGTTATCCTCGCGCGCGTATTCATATCACGAATAGGACAGGCTGTATCCTATCCCGCGCACGGTGTTTATCGCGACCTTGGAGCCGACGTACTTCAGCTTTTTACGAATAAACGAAATATACACCTCGACGTGGTTCGCCTCCGCGTCCGAATCATATCCCCAAAGCTTTTCAATTATACGCTCCTTTACCGAAACCATCTCGCCGTTGTTCATCAAAAACTCAAGCAGTTCCGACTCCTTAAGCGTCAGCGTTATCTCCTTGGCGCCGCAGGTCAGCGACAGCTTTGAAACGTCCAGCGTTATATCTCCGTACTCGAGGCTGTTATCGGCGCTCACCGAACCTCTGCGGCGCGATATAGCCCGTATCCGCGCGAGCAGTTCCTCGGTGTTGAACGGCTTCGCCAAATAGTCGTCGGCGCCGCTGTCAAGGCCTATGACCTTGTCTCTTACCTCGCCCTTCGCGGTCAGCAGCAGCACCGGCGTGTCTATCCCTTCGCGTCTAAGGCTTTTTACTATGCTTATCCCGTCCAGTTTGGGGAGCATTATATCCAGGACTATCACGTCGTATATGTTGCTGAGCGCATAATCGAGCCCCGCCTCGCCGTCGTATACGCTGTCGACCGTATAATTGTGTTTTTTAAGGATGTGCGTCAGCGCTTCGGCAAGATGCGTCTCGTCCTCGACAATAAGTATTCTCATTTTTCCTCCTCCGCTTTCTTACGGCAAGACTCTCCCGCCCTATCCGGCGTCTTATTCTAACCGTTTTAATTAATAAGCCGCCTCCGCGGCGCGATTTTTTTAATTTTTTTCAAAAAAGACTTGCCTTTAACTTAATTTTATTGTATAATTATATCATAATAATCTTAAATTGTCCTTAATTTATTCAATAATAACCGCAGGGACAGAAAAATAATCGTATCCGATACCGCAAAGGCGGCAAGGACGTAATATAAAACGATTCGATTATATTTCGGCGGAAAACGCATGATAAAAATTTTTTAAAAAATTATTGGATTTTTAAGGTTCATTTAAGGAAACAGCTCTATAATGAGGTTGTCGGTGTAAGAAATCATAGTATAAATTATATCGAATTCCCACTAAAACGGCTTTAGGGTAATGATTATCCCGCTGAGTTTCGATATATCTACGCTATGGGATAATCGTTACTGCTGAAGCTGAGATAAATAACCCGACAATGATATCCATATTATACTTAATATTGTGCAAAATACGTATGCGCGCCTATTTCATAGGCGACCCTCTTCTCCATCTTTATATTATGGATATCAAATTAATTTGTTAATTGCTTAATCAAGCAATTAAGTTTTTCATATAATCCATTCACCAAAAGGGCGGTTCGGTCTACTCCGGCCGCCCTACTATTTTATGTTTATACCGTTATCCTTATCGTTTTTATCTCGTACGGCTTCATCTTAAAACTAAGCTTATTCTTATCCGCGCGTATTGCCGCCGCGCCGTCCGACCCGCTTAGTTCGTTCTCAAGCAGATCGCATTCTACCGCCCTTTTGATAGGCTTATAAAAATCAAGTTCTGCCTCCGCCCTCTTATTCTTATATTCATAGAGGCGGATTATAATATCGTCGCCGCGCTCGGCCTTTTTTATCGCCTCGACCTGAACGTTATCCGCATTTACGGACAGAACTTCAAGTTTAGGCGGCAGCTTCCCGTCCTTAACGCCGCCTATCGAGTAAAGCATAGGCGCGTTTAGATTATACGCGTACTCTACAGTCTTCGCCTCCCTGAACGCGCCCTTATGCGGATACAGCGAATACGTAAACTCATGTTTCTCTTTGTCGGCTTCGGGGTTCGGATAAATCGCCGACTTGAGCATAGCCAGCTCGATCGCGCCGTTCTTCACGCTGAAACCGTATTTGCAATCGTTTAAAAGCGACAACCCGTAGCCGTACTCCGACAGGTCTATCCATTTGTGGGCGCAGACCTCGAACTTGGCCTGATCCCATGACGTATTATTATGAGTCGGACGCTCCAGATTTCCGTACTGTATCTCAAACGACGCTTTGTCGCTGTGGATATCCGCCGGGAAGGACGCGCGCAGATGCGTCTGTTTTTCCTTCCAGTCTATCTCGGTCTTAAAGTCTATTCTGTCCACGTCGTTATAGAACCAGATCTCCTGCTTGATACGCGAACTCATATACTCGCGGACGATCTCTACGACCGTGCATACCGCTCCCGACTCCTTTATCTTTACGGACGATACGTTATCCACAGGATAAGCTTTTTCTTTATAATATTCGCTAAGCTCCCACGCCTCGAAATATTCGGGTTTATCCTCGTAGGCGCTTAGCCTATTAATCCGCGCTCCGTCCGGAACCAGCTCGCGGTCGTTGTTCTTGTCAAACAACGACTCTATCTCCATGTTCTCGTCAAATCTTACTCTGAAATACGGAGTTTCTATCTCTCTTTCGGACGAACTTATCTCCGCTCCGCTCGGGGCGGGGACGCCGCTAAACGAAAACGTCTTATAGCCGAAAGCCGGAATGTTTTCCGCGTAAAACGCCGCGTTCCCGTCGGACAGCTTCTGGATCGGATAGCGCTTTCCCTCGTCGTCGATTACCGACTCTGCATAATCGGGCGTCTTTGCGATCAAAACGTCGCTTCTTACCTTTCCGCTGTCGTTGAATACGGTAATCCCTTCGCCGTCCAGTTTTATATTATCGGATATGGCGCGGATCGCTTTATCGGTCAGACCGCGTATATCGGATATAACCGCCTCGTACTGCTCTTTTGAATCGTCGTAGACCCCTTTTATGGACGAACCCGGAATAATATCGTGGAACTGGTTGAGCAGTACTACCTCCCACGCTTTATTCAGTTCCTCCGCCGGGTAATCCGATCTTTCGAGCAGTTTATCTCCCGCTATGCTCAGATACTCCAAAGAGCGCAGCGACGTCTCGCATCTGCGGTTATACTTCTTATTTCTCGCCATCGACGTATACGTTCCGCGATGAAATTCGAGATACAGTTCTCCGACCCATTTGGGAAGACGCTTCTTATTCTTTACGTTCTTCTCTACGCTCCGCATAAAATCGCGCATTCCGCCCAGCTTCACAGCCGGAACCGCGCCGAGTCCGTTTTTGAGCCGCTTCGCGTATTCTATCTGTTCTTTCGTGGGGCCTCCGCCGCCGTCGCCCCAGCCGTAAGAGAGCATGACCTCGTTATTTATATCCTTATTCCGATATCTTTGCCACGTTCCCAACACGACGTCCGGACACACGACCGCGTTATAGGTCGCAATATAATACTCCTTAGCCTGCCCCGGATCCGGCGCGGTATGAAAATACGACAATATCTCCGTTCCGTCTATTCCCTGCCATAGGAACGTGTCGTTCGGCATATGATTGGTATCGTTCCAACTTATTTTAGAGGTGACGAAATACTTTATCCCCGCCTTTTTAAGTATCTGCGGCATAGCCGCGCTGTAGCCGAAAACGTCGGGCAGCCATAACACCTCCGACTCCGCGCCGAACTCCTCTTTAAAGAAACGTTTGCCGAACATCAACTGACGAACCATCGACTCGCCCGAGATAAGATTGCAGTCGGCTTCAAGCCACATGCCGCCCTCCGGCTCGAACCGTCCTTCCTTGACCCTCTCCTTGATCTGCGAATAAAGCTCGGGGCAGTCCTCTTTAACAAACTTATACAACTGCGGCTGGCTCGAGGAAAATATATACTCCGGATACCTGTTCATATAATCGAGCGCCGTAGAAAAACTCCTCTGCGCCTTAAGCCGCGTATGCTTGAGCCGCCAAAGCCAAGCGACGTCTATATGGGTATGAGCGATCGCCCACGCCTTGACGTCGCTATTTCCGTATTTGTTATACAGATTCTCCTCGATAAATCTATTTGCGTTTGCAACGCTCTCGTCGAATTCGCGGCTGTACGGTCTGCGCAGGTCCAGCATATTAAGAGCGTCGAGCAAAACGCTTTTCATTCCGGCGTATCTACCGTCGTTTTCATCCATGACCGCGAGCGTCTCATACCCGACCGCGAAGTTATAATAGAGCCTCTCCGCCTCTCTATGGATATTCCCGATCGCGACCCTTAACACACACTCGTGCCTCTCTACTCCCGGCCAGCCTTCGAGCGTCAGGTCGTAGCTTTCGCCGAGCTTCGCCTCCTCCGTAAGCAAGATCTCTCTGTGGTTTATATCGAGGCCCTGCTTGACCGCGCCGTTTACATAGACGAGATACTGCGGATTCTCCAGCGTAGAACCTTTATAGAAATACGAATCGATCAACAACGCGAGCGGCTTTCCCGCAAGCTCTTCATCGGCCGCCGCGGAAAACTTGAACGTCTTCATCTCGCCGTCCCGTCCCCAAATCTTGTCTTTAGGATACGGCGAATATCCGTCCATATCCGTAACGTCGCCCGCGCCGCCGTCTTTGTAGTAGATCTCCTCGAGCGGCTTTAAATTATAGTAAATATAACTCCTCAGTTCCTCTTTCATACGCGCTAATCTTTGTAGATCGCGAGCCATATCGATCCCTTCTTTCTTTTCCCAAATATTTTTCCAAACTAACTCTTTAATTTATTTATCTTTAAGCTTCTTATAACATATTAATTTTTACATATCAATATTAAATTTATTGCATTTTTCTCAATGCATATAAAAAAAATAACATGAGTAATAATAATCTCGCTGAATATTTCACTATCAAATTTAACTTGTATTCTAATCTGCGGTATGGTATAATTTGCTCAAAGTTAGCCGTATGAAACGGTCTGACTAAAATAACACGGAGGTAGATATAACGTGAAAGTTTCTTTCACGTTAGCCTCCGGCAGAATTTAAGCGCCCGCGCGAATTTTTCCTCGCATATAGCGCTCGGAAACGCGCATGGGCGTATAATAATCTCTTATCATTCCTTGCCCTGCGGATAAGAGAAATTTAATACTTATATTATGCCGGCGCAGGGCGGCGGAATGGAGATTATTATGAGACTTATGATAGCGTCCGATATACACGGCTCGGAATATTATTGCAAACTCATGCTGAGCGCCTTTGAAAGAGAGGGCGCGGACAGGCTGCTCCTGCTCGGCGATATTCTGTATCACGGTCCGAGAAACGAACTGCCCAGAGATTACGCCCCGAAAAAGGTGATAGAGCTTCTTAATCCGCTCAAAGACAAGCTATTTTGCGTAAGGGGCAACTGCGACACCGAAGTAGACCAAATGGTTCTCGACTTTCCCATAATGGCGGACTACGCGATAATTCCCGCAGGCGATCGGCTTATATACGCGACGCACGGCCACCATTTTTCCGAAACGGCCCCGCCGCCGCTTTCCAAGGGGGATATCCTTTTAAACGGACACACTCACGTCCCTAAATTTGTCGAATACGAGGATTATATTTATATGAACCCCGGCTCCGTTTCTATCCCCAAAGAGGACAGCCCTCATTCGTATATGATACTCGACGGCGCCGATCTGCAGTGGAAAGACCTCGACGGAAACGTATACATGACAAAAAATATCTAAATATTCCGGCGCGGGTTTTGGGGCTATCATCCCGCGTCTCCGTATATACGGGAATAATTCAATAAAATTAATCGCGATTTTGATCTAAAAGGATGGAGATATATGCAGACGAAAAAAGACGTATCGATAAGCGGACTGAACCTTGAGTTTATAAAAGATTACAAAGCCGACGATAAGCTTCGGAAAAGTTTAAACCGCATGACGGAGAAAATATTTGGATTCAGCTTTGAAAACTGGTACAAAGCCGGATACTGGAGCGGCTCCTGTATCCCATATTCACTCGTAAAGGACGGAGAGGTCGTATCGCACGTAACCGTGTCCGAGATCGATTTCATAATAGACGGAAAGGCAAAAAAATGCGTTCAGTTAGGCACGGTAATGACCGATAAGCGCTATAGGAACATGGGACTTAGCGCATATCTCTTAAATGAAATCAAAAGAGAATATGCGGGCGACCGCTTCATGATCTTCCTGTACGCAAGTAAAATGGCGCTGAGCTTTTATCCCAAATTCGGGTTTATTAAGAAAGACGAATACAAGGTCGATATTCCGATCCCCGCCGACAGGCCGCATACAAAAATAAGGAAGCTGGACATGAGTTACGAAGCCGACCGATCGACTCTGCTTCGGCTCGCAGAAAAACCGTATCCGATCCACAGGATGTCCATGCAGAACAATCCCGGGCTTATCGCGTTCTATTCCATGGATTTTTGCAGCGTTATCTCGTTTTCCGACTCGCTGTATTACTCCGATGAGGAAGACGCCGCGATCGTTATGGAGACCGGCGACGGCGGCCGAAAGCTGACCGTGTACGACATATATTCGTCAAAAGACGCGGACCCGCTCTCTCTTGTGGAAAAAACGGCGCCCGAAGGCGTCGACCGCGCCGAACTGCTGTTTACGCCTTTCAACGCGCCGGATACCTATATGAGCAAATATAAAGACGAGGGCGCGTGGTTCGTTATGCTAAATCCAAACGATCCCGACGGACAAAAGTTTATCGAGAGCAAGCTGATGTGTCCGATACCATCGCATACTTAGAGTATATAATTAATTTAAGCGGCCTGATCGTCGTAATGTTCAAGCCGCTTTTTACGTTTTGCGGACGCTTGGATAAAGACGTGATTTGTGCTCGCGGCTATAATAGATTCGAACGTTATCCAAAAGCTCTCCGACAAAACGTAGCTCTTATGCAAAGACTGAAAAATAGTTTTTTTCCCATTCGATCCGAAGCGCTCCCCTACCGATAATCATTGGATTTACTCCATCTCCCGATTTAGCGGTTATCAAAACTCTGTTTTTGCGAATTGGTGATCTCGTTGGCGAAAGCAAATATTTTCAGCTCGCGCTTCATTTTAAAAATCTCCGTCCAGCTTTACAATTGTTTCTCTAAGCTTATTGATATTAACGTCTATCTTATCTATTATCTCCAGAAACTTCTCGTCGCCCTGTCCGGTCGGATCGTCCAAGCCCCAGTTTAAATTCAGCTTGTTCGGAACGTACGGGCAGACCACGTTACAGCCCATCGAAACTACGATATCCGGCTCGGGGATATCCGAGATCAATTTGGAATATTGGTCTTTATCCATATCTATGCCGTAGATCCGCTTCATCAAGCGAACCGCGTCCCGGTTGATCTCCGGCTTGGTCTCCGTACCCGCGGAGTAGCAGTCGCAGATATCGGAAAGATATTTCTTACCCAACGCTTCCGCTATCTGACTCCGGCATGAATTATGGACGCAGATAAACGCTACTTTTGTTTTGTTCATAGTATTTCTCCTCTATATTTTTCTCTATATTTCTTCTTTGTAAATTTGCCGATTCCGATCTCCAAATAGCGGCTTCCGCCAACAAACGCCGTATAATTTCTTCCTTGCCCGCCGTGTAACTCTTCCGGTCGTTAGAAAACCGCGCCGCCAATTTCTGTTTGCAAGCATCGTACGCCGCCGCTTTTTCGGGATATGCGTTCAAATAGTCCCGAAAGTTGATATAGTTATTCCATTCCGTTCCGTTCCGCTTAACGACATGGATATGATGCGTTCGCATGTCGTTATCTCCCATTACAAATAACGCCTCTCCCGCAACAACTTCTCCGCGAAAAATGATATTATGCCGCTTTAGCGCTTCAATATAATGGGATACATCGTCTAAGTCGCGAACCGCAACGGCGATATCGATAATCGGCTTTGCGTGGATCGAGCCGACGGCCGTGCTTCCGATATGTTGGATATCGACAGCCGTATCCCCTAAAAGTTGTTTTAATAATTCGACTGTATTTTCAGCGTTCTCGCTCCACTCCTTCTGACGAGGGAGTAACGCTACCGTTCCTCTTTTTAATCCTATCATAATATATGTATCCTCCGCGAAATTCAATCATACAATCCGTTAAATAGAACCGGTCAATCCTTATCCGAAAGCTCCATCGCCTGTATGTCCGATATTTTTATGATCTTCACATCAGAGTCAAAAGCGCTTATAAGTATCGACTCGTCTTCAAAAAATTCATCGTACCAGCCGCCTTCGACCGTCGCGCCGTCTTTTAACGTAACAACTACGATATGCTCGTACAAGTTCTCATATTTATCATGAAAGTCCCGGCTTACATTATAAGCCATAGTCCGCCTCCGCCGCACGGGCTATTTCTTTAAATTATTTAATATTCCCGAAACGGCCGCAAATAGCCAGCATATACCTATGATGATAAGCGCTATCTTCCAGCCTATACCGTTGTCAAAAACAAAGATAAAGGTGTAGATGGCAAAAATACTTATCAGCGCTCCGATACTGTATAATATCAGATTCAATTTTCTGCGTTTTTCTTTATCCATTTTGTTTCTCCTTTTGTGTCGATTTTGCGGCTTGTTTGAGCTTATGATAAACTGGGATTTAATTAAGTCTTTCTCTAATCCAGTTTCTGAAAAAATCCAGTTCAAAATCCGTATGAAACCAATGTTCTCCACCTTTTTGTTCTGTGAGTTCACAGCCAAAATTATCTGCAAAAGTTTTTACATAATCGTATTCACACAAAATATCATTTTCTCCTCGCAGAATAAATGTTTTGTGGTTCCATGTATTAATCGGATGATTTTTAACATATTTATAATACGGAAAATATAAAGGTTCTATATCATTCTCTACCTTTACTCTTTCTTGAAACTCTTTTTCTGTAATATGGCAGTATTTCATGAGATTATGAATGATTCGTTCCATATCTGTTACAGGAGAGAGAAACCACGCACGTTCTATTTCAATATCTGCAAATGCAAGTAATTCAAAATAAGCGCCCATACTACACCCAAATATTGAAACTTCCTCGCCTTGATTTACTGCAAAAGAGTACATAGCTTTCAACTCTCGAACACATTCGTCCGGCATAATAAAATCTGTTTCATATACTCTTTCTCCATGCTGCGGCAGGTCAAAGCTAAGAACCTGATAGCCGTTTGCCGTCGCTTCTTCCGCAAGCGCCCAAATGCAGTCGTCAATTTTTGAAGAATGACTTCCATGCGCCGCAATTATAATTTTATCGCTTGGCTCTCCCCATAAAATAGAAGGAATACCGTCAATTCTGATTTTACTTAAATTCATACTATTTACCTATGTAAATCCCAAATTATCTTCCTATTTATCCGCTTGCCTAAACCTGAATTATCATTTCCGATTCGGTTTTCTTTTAATAGCCAACAATTTCATATAATCGTCAAATTCAGCGATATCGGTCGGTTCGAACATCACCCATTTTCCATCGCGATAGGTCTTCGCCTCGTCATACCGCCTGCAAACGGCGTCGGAAAGAGAGCCTCTTATATTCTCAAATTTGGCTCTTTCATCTTTCCCGAAGATGATCATGAAACCGACGCAATTACTTTTTGCGTACAGGCCGCAAAGCGTTTTGCCGCCTCGTCGGTATTTGTACTCGTAAGTCCAATTCTTGCCGCCGGTATTCCATATTCGTTCCATTTCGTATTTTTTATCGATAGCCGAACATAACGCTTGCCAGACTTCAAACAGAGATTGTCCGAGCAATTCAGTCATAGTCGATTGAGACGGTATATTTTCAAGCATTGTATTTCCTCCGTAATTATAAATTCATTTAACGCGCTAATTTTCAGCGCTTATAAAAATATA
Source organism: Clostridiales bacterium (assembly GCA_019419865.1). Classification (GTDB taxonomy): domain Bacteria; phylum Bacillota; class Clostridia; order Monoglobales; family Monoglobaceae; genus Roslinia. The sequence goes on from JAHZIG010000008.1 coordinate 75,682, forward strand.
TATCATATTTCCCCGACTGCTTTGTATTTTCATATATTTTTGTATCAAGTCCGCCAATTTCAAAACCGCAGGCTAAATAAAACAAGCAAGCGTTCAGATTGTTGTCCTGGCCGACAGTATACAAACCCGCGTACCCATTCGCTATAGCGTATTGATAGGACGCCTTAATTAGCCGTTTACCAACGCCTTTACCGCGCATTTTGCCTTTGACCTTCAAGTCGTATAAAAAAAGACAGGGATTGAATACGGGAGTCAATATCGCTAATCCAATACACTCCTCGCCCTCATACGCTCCAACAAAAACATAGTTTTTCATTTCGTGATAATTGTAGTTTTCGTCGGGGAATGTCATTTCTTCAATCTGTCCAGCGGGAAATAGCCTTTCTGTATGTTCCCAGCCGTCTCCATTATAGGTAACGACCATTCGACCCATAATGGGAAAAGGTTCGTTGGGAATATTTATGTCCGCGGCGTGTTCTTCATCAATAAATCTAATTTTCAATCTTACACCTCATTAAATTCCAATTTGTTACTCTATCTATTCTATCATTTCAAATTCTCCAAAGCGGACGGATTATTTGAGACGATCGCCCCAACAGTTGAACACGTCTCCAATTCCGGACAGTCGCCGCAAGTAGCCATATCCTTTTTCATCGCGCATTTGCGGATCTCGCACATATTTTCGCAAAATACAGTTTTAGCGCCGTCCGAGCGGCACCCCTCGCAGTTGATATGTTCGGGCAGAATAGGGGCGTTGTTCAACTCCGCCCATAGTCGCCGTTTTCTCGCGCAGCGCTTGATCGCCGCTGATAGTCGCGATATATGCGTCGCATTTCTTGCAATCGAGTCCGCAGTATCCAATTATTTCTTTCATTGTCGTCTACCTCCCTCAAGTTCTTGTTTCGTTACTACAGGTTTTCCGTCCTTGTCGAGCAGGGGCGTAAAACCCGCCGCGTTTCCGTTTCTGTGAAATACGTAATTTACGCCTGTTTCGGTATCGGCCCGGATCTCTGTCGCGTCGTGATCCAAAACGCTTATAAATATCGATACGTCTAAAAGCATCGCGCCGGCGCCTAATGCTAAATCCTCAATACAATATCATATTAAGCGCGCACAGAGCCGCCAGGAACGCGATATTAAGCGCAGTGAATACAAGCATGTATTTGCCCTTATTCGCGCTCTCGGACCTCGCGTATATCTTGTAAGATATCAGGCTCGCCATCGAGGCTATGAGCGTGCCGAGCCCGCCGACGTTTACGCCTTTCAGTATCTCCGCGTAATTATCCGTAAAGCCGCTGATCAGGAGCGCCGCAGGCACGTTGCTTATTATCTGGCTTGCTCCGACGGATACCGCGAACGGATACGAATCCGCAAGCGACGAGACAAAGCCGTATACCGCGGGGATCCTCGCAAGGTTTCCCACAAGGACGAAGAGCGCCGCAAAAGTCAGGAGCAGTCCGTAATCGATCCGCGCGAATATACGCCTGTCAAACAGCGCCAGACCGACGACGACCGCGGCGAGCGCGCAGTGGTGCGGTATCAGCTTTAAAACCGCGCAGAGGCATATAACGAAGAGCGCTATGTACAACCCTAATCTCTTTCGGCTGATCGCCGGATATATCTCCTTCCGTTTCGGCAGCTCCACAGGTTCCTTCTTCACAAACACGAGCGAAGCGCACAGCAATACGAAGGAAAGCAGAGTAAACGGCAGCATGACCGAAACAAATTCGGCCATTCCCATTCCCGATACCGAGTACAGGTACAGGTTCTGCGGATTTCCAGGCGGAATGAGCATACTGCCGAGGTTCGCCGCTATCGTCTGAAGCGCTACCGTTATCAGCGCCTGTTTTTGCCTGCCGCACATCTTAAACAACTCGACGGCGAACGGTACAAACGTTATAAGCGCAACGTCGTTTGTCACAAACATGCTCAAGAAAAAGCAGAGCATAACCAGCGCCGCCGCAAGCTGGACGGTATTGCTCGTCTTGGCAAGCAGAATCCCGCCTATCCGGCGGAACACAAACATGCTCTGGAATCCCGCCATTACCGCCATCAGCGAAAACAGCAACGAAATAGTTTTTAGATCGATATAACTTGCATACTCGGCGTCCGGCGGTACAAAAAAACAGGAGACGACCGCAAGCGCCGCCGAAATAACGAGCACGCTTTCGGATTTTATAAACCCAATTACGTTTTTCATATTTGTTGTTTCCATAGTTTTCAGTTCATTCCATTTTCAATATATTTTATCTATCTCTGTAAACAACCCGGCGAGCGATAGCGCCTGTTTTGGGCTTTGATTGGCGGATAAGAGCGGCGTTACGAATTTATAAGCGTCATCGCAGCGATAATTTATATTTTTGCATTTCGGATCCCCGCGCGGTATTGCGATAAGATTTTGTCGTCGTTGTCTCAGCCCGTATCAGTCGCAAAAAATCGGCGATTTCGCATTTTATATTATTCGCTCCGTAGTTCAACGCCGTAGATCTACAGCCATAATATATTCTTCAGCGTTTTCATATGCGACGGTAAAACCGACTTTCTCATACATCTTTACCGCGTAATTTGCTTTCTGAACGGACAGCGACGCTTTCGCATAGCCGTTTGATCTTAAAACGTCCAGTAACCGCTTAAGCGCCGACGTTCCGATCCCCAACCCTCTGTATTCTTTATGTACCGACATAGCGATAGACGGCGTCTTGTCGTCGATGTGTCCGTAATCGTTCATTATCCGCGCCCAGACGGCGCCTACGATCTTTCCGTCTATCTCCGCCGCCACAGCTTTGTCGTGTTCCCGCTTTCCGAACCCGGATATATATTCTTGCAGTTCCGGAGAATTTATTATCGATCTGGGCGGCGGATCGGCTCCGTCGGGGATATAGATCGCCTCATACAAAAAGTCGCTCAGAAGCGGATATTCTTCCTTTGTCATTTCTCTTATTATATAATCCATAACTTATCTCCAAATATGGTATCTAATCATACATTTTTATGTCTATATTGGCGATCGCGGATCGATTCGGCTCGCCTGTGACAAGATCCTGCGGAGCCGGGATCAGCGTCATAAAGCCGTCCTCGCCGTACCGCTTCTCATATCCGCGCGCGTATTTTTCATCAACCGAAACCTGCTGAACCCGACCTATGACCATAGCGGTTATCCCCGCGCCGCTCAGGTCTTGGATATCCTTTAAGGCGCATTCCATATTGATAAACGCCTCGTCGATTACCGGCGCGTTTATGGTCTTGGCGCGGGAGAGCGTAAAACCTCCGGTCTCAAATTCATCGTCTTCATATCCGTTACGGTCGATAGTAGCGACTAACTTATCGTAGCAGCTCGTCGGAAGGAAGTTGATACAAAAACATTTATCTCTTTCGATATTGGCAAAGGTGTGCGTATGCCTGTACAGATTCCCCATAACGGCAAAGAATGCGGTCTTATCCCCGTGAAAACAGCTCCATGCGTGAAAGCATACGTTTGGTTTACCGTTTTCCTTCCATGTGGTTATCGCGAATAATACCGTCGGTATCCCCGCCGTTACTTCAAAATGCGAAAACAGTTCAAACTCCTCAGGGTACGAGGGTTTAAAATACTTGGGAAAATCTTTTCCGATCTCTATTTTCATTACAGCTCCTCCTCGCAATATCAAATAACTGCGCATCGCAGGGGACGCGCGTCCCCCGCAACGCCAACCGTCAACTACTTATTGTAGGTCATGTATATTCCCGCTCTGAATCGCAAAAATATTCTCTTTAATTTTCTCATCTGGCCATTCCCACCACTTGATTTCAAGCAGACGTGAAATTATCTCGTCGGAAAATCTTTTCCTGATCGGCTTTGCCGGAACGCCGCCGACGATCGTATAGGGCGGAATATCCTTTGTAACTACCGCGCGGGCGCCGATAATCGCGCCGTCGCCGATCGTTACGCCTTGCATAACGACCGCTTCATATCCTATCCACACGTCGTTTCCGATCGCAATATCGCCTTTATTATCCCACGAGTCCGTTAGGTTCGCCTTATCCAGATCCCACTCTTCAAAGAACAGCGGAAAGGGATATGTGGACAGCGAACCCAGCTTATGGTTAGCGCTTGTAAAAATAAATTTCGCCCCGCACGCGATCGAGCAGAATTTCCCGATTCTCAGCCTGTCGCGGTTGATTGGATAATGATACAATACGTTGTTCTTTTGAAAGTCTCTTGGATCGTTCACGAAATCGTTGTACATGGTATATTCGCCGACTTCGACGTTCGCGTCCGTAACGACACGCTTTAAATAAACGGTCTGCGTATCGCCCGTACGCGGATATGTTGTTTTTGTTTTCTCCGATATAGTCATTATAAAAACCTCCGTTTGTATTTTTATTATTTAACTATACCGGCGACTGCAATGCAGCGCTTCACCTCTACCGCCTCCCAATAATCTATTCCGGAGCGTCGTCAGCTCCTGCGCCTCCGTTAAAATATGCTCTTTATTTACGCCTATATACGCATAATACCACATGCGCCGTAAATATTCAACTCAGATCGAAAATAATTATATTAGAAAATAAGAAGCCCAAAAGGCTTTTCAGCGTAAGGATAATTAAAAATTAGTGATTTTTTTCGCGCTGTACTCCTTTAATATATTTTTTATATTTATTTATTATTTTTTTATTTTATTTTACGGTATTAAAAAAAATATCACTTATATCACCACGGAGCTTGCAAACTACCGTGAAAACGTTGTTTTTCCTAGTGACTTTTGCCAAAAAAACATCACTAAACAGTCACTAAAACCGTCTGAAAACTCACTAGAGAATTTTACGCGTCACTGACATATGCGACCTTTAATGCAATTGTAATAATGGAAAATTTTAGAAAAGTCACTAGAAATCCTGAAAGCCCGTGAAAACGTTGTTTTTCTAGTGACTTTTATTTTATGATAATATTCGGAACGCAAAAATGCGACAGATATATTATATAATATAATATTATAGTTAAAATAACTCCTTGATAATATTATTAATTTCATCATAAAATATAAATTCATAAAATATTCTCAATAACATATCTTATTTTCATAAAGCGAAACCGTAAGGATAGAAATACCGGCGCGGGCGGCGTTTGCGATTTGCGTTAAAATGGAGCGGGCGGAGCCTGATATTGGCTCCGCCCTGATATTGAAGGATTATTTATTATTTTGCTTTTTACAAACCTATCGCTATGCACGGACTCATATCGTTAGGGTATAGGAAGGTCTTCACCGTTCCGGCTTCGGCGTTTACGCTAAGGTCTACGTCCATAGTCTCGGTATTGGCCGGTATCAGATCGAACGACGCGTCCGCTACGTTTCCGTTCTCGTCGTATACCGCCGCGATAAAGACCGCGGACTCCGCGCCCAGGTTGGTTATCCGAGCCTGAACCGAACCGTTTGTAAGCTGCGGTTTTGAAGTATAGTACAGCTCGTCGGTCGCTTCAGTATTGCCGTTTAGCGTTATATTTCCGTATTTGACCTCGGCCATATAGTCCTTTGTAGGAGTTCCTTCGACCGAATCGACCGCTATACCTACGTACAGCGTATCCGCAAGCCCCTCTATCGTGACGCTCTGCGGCTGTCTTGGGTTATTCGTCCAATCCTCTCCGTCGTCGGATACGTAGAACGTCAGCGTATCTCCCACTCTCTGGATACGCATATACTTCGGAACTCTGAAGGCTTCCTCGCTCGTGTCGTAGCCGTCCGCGTCGTTTGAAAGATCCGAACCGTCCGCGCCTGTGAAGAAGGATACGGCCGCTTCTCCGCCGACGGTATCTCTATATACGGCTCTGACGTTCTCGCCGTACTTGAGCCAGCCGTCCGCGAGCATAGCCATTCTCGAATCCGGGTCTAAGCTCTCTCTCAGCATGAGTCCGCTTATCTGTCCGTTTTCAAACTTAGCTATCTCCACCATCTCGGCGCTTATATCAAAATCGCCCGTTACCTCTTTATACATAAAGTCGCAGCTGTCGCTCGTTCCGCCGATCAGACCGCTTCCGAAGATGTCGTATACTCCGTTAACTTCCATCCCGGCTCCGCCTTCTCCGTCGAACGACGGCGTTCCTATCTGCGTATGCGTATATCCTTCCGCGTCGCTTGAGTTCTTGACGTACACTATCGACGTCGGGCTTCCCGTACTCTCGCCCTCGTTATTATACGCTCTCGACGTTAGGTAATGCGTCCCCGCTTCAAGCGTTATATTGTCGTCTATCTCGCTCGCGCCCTCGTACGTGCGTATAAGCTCGTTCCCGTCGTAGAGCTCCATCTTGGTTATCTCGGTTCCGTCAACCGGCAAAGCTACGGCGCTGTAATTCAGCTCCTCGTTATCGCTGATGACCGCCCAGTTGCCGTTGTCCACCGCGTAGCCGTTTATCTCGTCGCTGAGCGACGCTATAGCCGGAGACGTTACCACTATATCGGGGTTGCTCGGCGCGTCTTGGCTCTCGGTCCAGTCGTTTACATACGCCTCTATCCAGGTATAGCCGGCCCATTCGCCGCTCTCTACTATATCGGTCTCTGACGCGCTTCCCATGTTGTTCGCGTTTTTCCAGTCCTCAGGGATCTCGAATACGCGGCTGGTCTCTTCCATCTCTATCAGGCCGCCGGTCTCGTTCGCGTTGTTTACTATCCTGCCCGTGCCGTTCTTGACGTCCGCGACTATTCTCGCGTCTATGCTATCCCGTCTCGGCAGAGTAGCGCCCGCGTTGCTTAGTACTTCCTCGTACGCGTCCTCCGCGCTCTGCTCGGGCAGCGCGTATTCGCCCATATCTATAGGCTCGCTCAGCATATTGCCAAGTTCGCTCTTGTAAACGCCCTCTACGTTGTTAGCGGTCGTTTCGGGATCGCCGAATACATAGTTGCCCGCGAAGTAGAAATTGGACATATTCTCTTCGGGCTTTGCATTAGTGACCTCGAACAGTCTGCTTCTTAATATTTCCGCTGTAGACGGTCCGTATTTATAGTAGTTGTTCATCCAGTTCACGTTTGAATCGTTAAACGTTATGCTGTTATACGAATACGGTTCCGCGCCGTACGCCGAATTTGTTATACCCCAGTCGTATATGACGTTGTTGACTATATCCGTGCCGCCAAGCTCGCGGTCGAGTCTCGGGCTTCTGCTGTCGTGATGCGCGAGCAGGTTGTGATGGTAGCTGGCGTTCGTACCGCCCCATATAGCGCCGTAGCCGTGCGCGCCCTTAAAATGATCGGACATTCTAAGACTCTCGGAGCCTATGCAGTTCTGCATGGTGATCTCGCTCGCAGGCGTATACTCTTCTCTCTCGCTTGAACCGGCGTACAGGGTCAGACCCTCGTCCACGCTCCAGCTCACGCTGCAATGGTCGATGATTATGTTATGGTTCCAGCGGCCGCCGAGTCCGTCCGGTTCGCCGTCGCTCATATCGGTCGGTCTTATTCTGAGGTAGCGCATTATTATATTGGAAACTCCGTGCGCCAGCAAAAGATCCGACCCAGCGAAGGTTATGCCGTCGCCCGGAGCCGTCTGTCCGAGTATGGTCAGGTTATCGCTCGGGATCTGGAGCGTCTCGTTTAGCCATATGGTTCCGCCTACGTCGAATACGATTATGCGTCCCGGCTGAGATACCGCGTCCGCAAACGAACCCGCTCCCGACTCGTTTAAGTTTGTAACATGGTATACCTCGATACTCTCCGCGCCTCTCGCGCCCGTGGTATATTTACCGCCGCCTTCGGCTCCAGGGAACGCTAAGAGCTCGTCCGCCGCGTAACCGGTAAATCCAAAACAGGAGCACGCCATGACCAGAACAGTGACAAGCGCGATTATCTTTTTTAGTTTCATTTATGTTACCTCCCTGCAAAGATATTTTTCTTTTGATATGCCTTCTATTTTATCATAATCCTTAAACTATTTTAACAGATTTTATAGCTTTTTTACAATGCTATTTTGTCATTTTGCTTAAATATATTAATAAATCAGGGATCGCGTTATTATTCAAGCGCGGCGCTATACCGAAAACGGCTTCGTAAGAGGCTGCATTTTTTCGTTCCACAACATTATTCTTATATCTCCGAAGTCCCGAAGCTCCCTTACTTCGAGCCTGTACTCCGCCTTTCCGCTCTCGACCGCGAACCTTACGACCTCGCAGTCGAGCAACATCCCGTCGTCGCCGTAGGACGCTATCAACGCGCTGTTTACGCCGCCCGTCTCCGCGTTCTCCGGCGCGGCTATCGCAAGTTCTCCGTCATTGTATCCGACTATGCTCCACTCGTCGCTAAACCCGGGCGTCGCTGTCGGAGTCGCCGTTGGCGCAGCCGTAGGTATCGGCGTCGCGGTTGGAGACGGCGTAGGAGGCGCCGTAGCCGTAGGCGCCGCAGTCGCGCTCGGCGTAGGAGTCGCCGTTGGTATAGGCGTCGCCGTGGGAGCCGCGGTTGGAGTTGCGGCGGGCGTCGCTGTTGGCGTAGGCGCAGCGGTCGGCGGCGCGACTTCCGTTCCTTCAAAATCGATATCGCCGTATTTGACCTCGGCCATGTAGTCCTTCGTCGGAGTACCTTCGGCTGAATCGACCGCTATACCTACGTACAGCGTATCCGCAAGCCCCTCTATCGTAACGCTCTGCGGCTGTCTCGGGTTATTCGTCCAATCCTCTCCGTCGTCCGATACATAGAATGTTATCCTGTCTCCCACTCTCTGGATCCGCATATACTTCGGAACTCTATATTCGTCTTTGCTCGTGTCGTAGCCGCCGTCGTTGTCGATCGTTCCGCCTCTTTCGTTCTTAAAAAACAGGTCGTCCTCCGCGTTTTCGCCCGTCTCCGCCCTGTACAACACTCTGACGTTCTCGCCGTACTTGAGCCAGCCGTCCGCGAGCATAGCCATCCTCGAATCCGGGTCTAAGCTCTCTCTAAGCATAAGCCCGCTTATCTGTCCGTCCTCAAACTTAGCTATCTCCACCGTCTCGGCGCTTATATCAAAGTCGCCGGTAACAGTCTTATACATGAAGTCGCAGTTGTCGTTCTTTCTACCTATCTTACCGCTTCCGAAGATATCGTATACTCCGTTATCTTCCATCCCGGCTCCGCCCTCTCCGTCGAACGACGGCGTTCCTATCTGCGTATGCGTATATCCTTCCGCGTCGCTTGAGTTCTTGACGTACACTATCGACGTCGGGCTTCCCGTACTCTCGCCCTCGTTATTATACGCTCTCGACGTTAGGTAATGCGTCCCCGCTTCAAGCGTTATATTGTCGTCTATCTCGCTCGCGCCCTCGTACGTGCGTATAAGCTCGTTCCCGTCGTAGAGCTCCATCTTGGTTATCTCGGTTCCGTCAACCGGCAAAGCTACGGCGCTGTAATTCAGCTCCTCGTTATCGCTGATGACCGCCCAGTTGCCGTTGTCCACCGCGTAGCCGTTTATCTCGTCGCTGAGCGACGCTATAGCCGGAGACGTTACCACTATATCGGGGTTGCTCGGCGCGTCTTGGCTCTCGGTCCAGTCGTTTACATACGCCTCTATCCAGGTATAGCCGGCCCATTCGCCGCTCTCTACTATATCGGTCTCTGACGCGCTTCCCATGTTGTTCGCGTTTTTCCAGTCCTCAGGGATCTCGAATACGCGGCTGGTCTCTTCCATCTCTATCAGGCCGCCGGTCTCGTTCGCGTTGTTTACTATCCTGCCCGTGCCGTTCTTGACGTCCGCGACTATTCTCGCGTCTATGCTATCCCGTCTCGGCAGAGTAGCGCCCGCGTTGCTTAGTACTTCCTCGTACGCGTCCTCCGCGCTCTGCTCGGGCAGCGCGTATTCGCCCATATCTATCGGCTCGCTAAGCATAACGCCGAGATAGCCGTTATACACGCCGCTTAAATTATCGTTGGTTACAGCGTCGTTCTCAAAAACGTAGTTGCCGGCGAAGTAGAAGTTTGATTTACTTCTGTTTTCGTTATTGCTTACTTCAAACAATCTGCCGAATAATTTACTCGCTGTTGATGGACCATGCTTATAATAGTTATTCACCCAATTCACATTTGAGGGATTATATGTTTCGCTGTTATACGAATACGGCTCGGCTCCGTACGCCGAGTTGGTTATTCCCCAATCGTATATGACGTTGTTTCTGATGTCGGTCCCTTGGAGTTCGCGGTCGAGTCTTGGACTTCGGCTGTCGTGGTGGGCGAGCAGATTGTGGTGATAGCTGGAGTTCGTTCCTCCCCATATCGCCCCGTAACCGTGAGAGCCTTTGAAATGATTCGACATCTTAAGGCTTTCCGCGCCTATGGTATTCTGGATAGTCAAATTACCGCCCTGAGTTCGATCCTCGCTCGAACCCGCGTACAGGGTCAGTCCCTCGTCCACGCTCCAGCTCACGCTGCAATGGTCGACGATTATATTATGATTCCAGCGGCCGCCGATCCCGTCCGGCTCCCCGCCGTTTTGATCCGTGGGTCTTACTCTAAGATACCGCATTATTATGTTGGACGCGCCGCTCGCAAACAAAATATCCGACCCGGCGAACGTAATACCGTCGCCCGGAGCCGTCTGGCCGAGTATGGTCAAATCGTCTCTCGATATAGTAAGCGTATTATTGAGCCAAATCGTTCCGCCGACGTCGAAAACTATTATTCGCCCGGAACGGGATACCGCGTCCGCAAACGAACCCGAACCCGATTCGTTTAGGTTGGTAACATGATATACCTCGATATTATCCGCGCCTCTCGCTCCGGTAGTATACTTACCGCCGCCCTCGGCTCCCGGAAACGCCAAGAGTCCGTCGTCGGCGTATACCTCTAAGCTGAAGCATGAAAATATAAAGATTATACTCGTTAAGAAAACCGCCGCTCTCTTCAACTTCATCTATACGACCTCCAAACGCATATTCTAAACTCAATTATAACATATTTTAACACAAGTTCCCATATAATTAAACAGATATAATCGTCATTTTAAAGCGCTTTTTTGTCATTTTCTCACAAAACGCTTAACAAAATAATTTTTCTTCGCAAACGCCGCCGCTCTTAACAAAGTCTACGATATTATTAAAAATCTATCGACACGCGCCTGTTCCGCGCTTCGCTTCTATAAAAAGCAAACGCCAATATAATAAACGCGCAAAAAAACAGACTACGCATTCGGCATAGTCTGTGTATATATAAATCGGGAGCTCTCCGATGATCGCTATATTTAAGTCAAATTTTTAAATCGATTTTATTTACCGCGTATCCGAATATATGATCGCAGCGCGTCTGTCTAATATATCTTCCACAGGGAGGGCGAAACCTTAGCTCCGCCGCTCCCCGCAATTATACCAACTCCTTTATCTATTGATTATTAATCAGGAATTTGTTCAGATAAGACGACTCTTACCGTCTCAGTCGTTCCCGTCGCATATTTATAGACCTGAAGTTCTATTTCATCGCCGGGTGATTTTGTATCTTTATACTCTGTCAAGTCGCTGCCGCTTGTAATGGTGTTACCGTCTACGGCTGTGATTATATCGCCCTGCTGCAAGCCCGCGTTCTGAGCGTTCTCGCTGGTGACCGCCATTACCTGAGCGCCCTGCGGCCAGTTATACTGGGTCGCCATATACTCGGTGACGTCTCTGGTCGATATACCTATTACCGGTCTGCCGGTTACGTATCCGTATTCAAGCAGGTCGGAGATTATCGGTCTCGCCTGAGAGATCGGGATAGCGAATCCCATGCCCTCGACGCCGGTGGTCGAGACTTTAACAGTGTTGATACCTATAACTTCGCCTCTTGCGTTTACAAGAGCTCCGCCCGAGTTACCCGAGTTGATAGCCGCGTCGGTCTGTATAACGTTCATGGTCCTGTTGTCCACGTCGATCGTTCTGTTGACCGCGCTGATTATTCCCTGCGTTACGCTTCCGAAGAACTCGAGTCCCATCGGGTTACCGATAGCTACCGCGCGTTCGCCGACTACTACGCTATCCGAATCGCCCAGCGTCGCGACCGTCAGCTCTTCAGTAGGCTCGATCTTTATTACTGCGATATCGCTCTCCGAGTCAGCGCCGATAACCGTAGCCGTAAATTCGGAACCTGTGTTAAGTATTACGCTTACGGCCGAAGCGCCTTCGATTACGTGATTATTTGTAACGATATAGCCGTCTTCGCTAAGTATTATGCCCGAACCCTCGGCGGTAGACGTCTGAACTCCGCCGAATATGCTCATCTGGCCTTGGATCGTGCTTCTTATACCTACTACCGCGGGTCCTACCTTCTGAGCTATCTCGGTCGTGTCGAGCTCGCCTTCAGTAGACGCCGCAGTCTCCATGCCGGAGCCGGAACTGCTGCCGGAGCCGCTCGAACCGGAGGACGAATCCTGGTTTATGCTGTCCACAAGCGAGGCTCTCGAGTCGATCGAATCAGACTGTTTCCCAAACGATACGCCTAATCCGAAAGCTCCGCCGAGTATCGCTAAGTTAAGTACCGCGGCGCCCGTAAGTCCCGCGATCCATCTCTTTGCGGTCTTATTCTTATCGCCTTTCTTGCGTTTAGCCTTTTTTATATGTTCGTTATACGGAACCCCGTTGAAGCTGTGCGACGAAGAATCGCTTTGAGACGTTTGCGCCTGATACGTATGACTTTCGCCGGTCGGTTCGCTCGTCCGAGCCTCCGCGTTTGAGTTTGAATCGTGTCCGACGCTTTGCTGTTCGGCGTTTAAGTTTATCTTAAGCGGTTTAAACGTCTCTTTCATATACGCCGGATCCATCTTCGAGGTGTTATACACGGAATCCTCGCTCTGCTCGCTTTCCGTCTTATTGATCTCAATCTGCGCCTGCGCCTCGCTCGGACTGTTTATATCTTCCGCGGCCGCGGCGCTTACGTTAAACTCTACTTCCTGCTCGTTCATTTTAGAATCCATAGGTTTCGGTTCTTGGTTATCTTCAAGGTTGTTAAAATTTGTTTCATTGAAATCTTTCATTTTATATACCTCCTCAAAATTCATATTAGATAATTTCTATAAACCAAACCGACACTCTCAATTCAAACTCGAAGCTTAAAATCAATTTCACGATCTTCATCGCATGGAGCGCTCAATTTTAAACTTCGAGTTTAATCAATGCGCACGGTTTGGAGATATAGTTCGTAGCTTTTATGTTCTTTCTTTATCTCCTTGCTACGGTTACTATTATAGAACGTTCTTATTACAAAACTGTGAATAAAGTGTAAAAGAATTAGCCGAATTTGTAAAACAATTATGAACATATAAACGCCGTTATAAGCGGCTTTAAGCTCGCTCCAGCCGAACGTTAAAAGGCGTTCAACGGGTATGGGAAATACGTATATAAAACGCAAAAGAGCCCCAAATACGCGGCGGCCGGGTCTTTGGCGCGTATATCAAACGTTAAAAACCGCCGAAGGCCTAAGCCCTCGGCGGCAGATATAATTCTAATCGATAACGTCCTGTTTTTTGTCCAACCCGGCTCCGAATACGGCGATCTTTAAGCCGGCCGCAGGCCGTCGCCGTAGTCGCTTCGCAGTTTATCCCTCCGGGCTATATCTCGCTGATAAGTTCGATCGCCCACGGACCAAGGTTGCGCTTTAATTTCATCGTTCCCGTCTCGTCCGCGCTCAGAACTTCGGTTCTTAAACGCTCGCTCACGTTTTTCAACACTCTGAGTTCGCCGAAATTCGGCTCGGTCGGATAACCGAGTTCCTTGTACGCTTTCATAACGTTGCCGGAATTCGTATCGCAGATCTCGGCTGAGAACTTTGCGCCGGGTCTACATTCAAGCTCAAATTCCACGCATTTTTCCGAACCTCTCGAGGTCAACTCTTCCGCGGCTTCGTATGTGTTGCTGATCGGAAGCGCGCCGTCCATAGCCTTCTCGTCGTAGTTATACAGCAAAGCGATAAGTTTTCCGCTCTCGGAATCCCGCGTTACTATATAACCGTCTCCGCGCTCTATTTCCACGTCGCCCAGACGGTTCAAAAATTCATAAGCGTGATACGACGGTTTTTTAATCCCTTGGTAATTTACCATACCGAAGCCGCCGTGGAACGCCTTGTTACCCGCGCCGAGTTCCTCGAACACGTCGCTGAACGTCCAGTAGGACAGCGACTCGGCCAATCCGCTGCACTCCAAGTTCGACATAACGATATACGCCGCCTCGTTGCTGGTATCGTGGCTCATGTCTCTCGACGACGGGCTGCTGCTCCATTCGGTGAGGTGTATCGGCGCGCCTTTATATTTCGTCGCGTCTATGATCTTTCTCAGCGTCCCTATATCGGTCTTGGTAGAGTGCGCGCCCCTGCTTCTGCCGGAGCTCTTGCCGTGTCCGTCGAGCGCGAAATCTGTCGGATAAGGGTGGCAGGACACAAAGTCGAGCGGAAGATCGTTCTCTTCGCAGAATGCCAAGAATTCCGCCATCCAAACCGGTTTCCACGGAACCGAGTCCAGATCCTCTATTTGATGCGTCATATGCTTGCTCGTATCCTCTATATCGCCGTCGAATCTCTCGTCGGGTACGAAATTACTCGTCGCGGGACCTCCGACCCTAAACTCGTCGCCGAAACTCTTGACTGCGAGCGAAGTCGCACGGTACAGCTCGAAATACTTCGCTTTTCCGCCCGACCAAAACGCGTTGTGCAGGTTAGGCTCGTTCCAGACTTCGAAGTACCAATTGCTGACCTCGGCTCTACCGTATCTTGCGATCCAGCGCTCCATCAATTTCTTTATAAGCGTCTCCCACTTAGCCATGTCCTTAGGCGGCGTGATATTGCCTTTCCACCAGAATTGGTACTTCTGTCCTTCGGCCATATCCTCGGGCATGAATCCAAACTCGACAAACGGGCGTATATTTATACTGAGTAAAAAGTCGAACACGTCGTCGATATACTGGAAGTTATATACTTCCTCGCCGTTTATAACCCTGTACACGCACATATCGTCATGCAGCAGACCGTGGAACCTTATGTACTCAAACCCGCATTCTTCTACGGCTCTCTTAAGTTGCTTTCGCCATCCTTCTCTAAGCCCTTCGGCCGCCCTTCCCGCGCCTACGCATTTGCTCCAAATACGCGCTAATTGTTTCTCTTGATTTTTCATATTATTTCACCTCGACTTATATATTTTACGAGCCCACTCTTTCAACCTTACAAAAAGAGTCGACTCAAATTTAAATTTCCATCCGCTTCGCTCGAACTGTTTCATTTCCGCGTAAGTCGAAAACTTTTATTCGGCGATCAATTTAACTCTATTATATACTCCTTCAATATATAAGTCTTGGCAAATAATACTATAATATAAAAATTTTATGGATTATATTGCTAAAACATCTAATTTAACATTATCCGCTGAAAACAGCGTCGATCGACGTATTTCAAATAATAGACAAAAAATTACATAGGCCGCGTAAAAAGCGTCGCCGGCAAGAAAAAGACCCCCGCCCAAAATTATGGGCAGGGTTCTCATAAATTCAAAACCGTTCAAAACTCAAGCTTAGAAATCCTTATTTGCCAGGAATTCGTTGATCTGTCTTTCAAGCTCGTCTCTTATGACGTTGATATGCTCAATAACTTCGGCTCTGTTTTCCTGAATCTTGGTAACAGGATCGTCGAGAGTTCCGTGAGCCAGCGAGTTTGTGACCTTATCGGCCGTCTCCTTAACTATCTGAGCCTCGGTCGTAACCGGAGTTACGTCGAAGTTGAAACCGGCCAGCGGCGATATATAATACGCGTCCTTTTCAAGATCGTATTTCTTATACGCCAATATATCGTCCGGCAGCGTATCCGGGAACTTAACGTAGTTAGGATTCCACGTGAGCACGTAACCCGGGAACGTATATGTTTGCGCGGCTGTCTCGCCCTCGATAACTCTGTACTGATCCTCGCCTACCGGTTCCCAATCTTCGCCCTCTATACCAAGCTCGAACAAATCGTGATTCTCCTCGCTTGAGAACAACCAATCGAGGAATTTCATTGTCAGGTCAACCTTTGAACTGGAAATCGGAACGCATACGAAGTTGTTCGCCATAAGAGTCGTGACTCTCGCCTCCGGCTCCATTCTCTGAGCAGCCTCGGGATATACGTATACGCCGAGCTTCATATAGTCTCTCGTCATCTTAGACGCTACGTTCTCGTACGCGTCCAGAGTGTCTATATGCGCCGCGAATTTTTCTCCCGCCATACCGCCGAGAGAGTCTTTCTGGCTGATAGAATCCTGCTCGAGATACTTATTCCACTCGTGGCGCTTATTAAGCGCGTCGCCGTACAAGTCGGTGGTGTTATAAGGCGCCGGTAAGTTGTCGAAATCCGACTGCGGAGCGCCTTCATACGCGATAGACTCGACCGCCGTATTGGTCTCGTTCGTCTGAATATACCAGGTCAGGTTAGCCGCCGATAGCTTAACAAGGTTAACCTTTGCCATACCTACCTCGTCGATCGGGAACATCGTGTAGAAACCTCTCGTGTTTGTAACGCCGAGCGGGGTCATATCCGGCTCGTTCGCCAAGATAGCCTCAAAGTACGCCTGAAGCTGTTCCTCCGTCGTTATCTGACCGATTCCGTATTTGTCGGCGAGATCCTGTCTGTAATATACGCAGGGGATACCCGAACCATAAGTTCTCATCATCGGCACCGAATACAGATGTCCGTAATAGTAGTTCGCCTTTATAACGTCTTCTTCAAACGATTTCTTAAGTCCCGGGTACTCGTCGTTGTTAAAATAACTCTCCAGCGGCTGATATACGCCCGCCGCCGCAAGCGTTCTCAGATTATAGAACGGCGCGTCGAATACGAGATCGTACTCCTCGCCCGTATTCATTCTGAGTTTGAGCGTATCTTTCATATCGCCCGACGCTACCCATTCCACGTTGAGCTTGATATTTAACGTGTCCGCGGTCAACTCTTCAAAACGCGCGACTACGTCGTCAAAGCCGGCCGGTTTTGAACCGACGAGCAATATCTTAAGCGTGTTCGATCCAACGCTCATATTGCTTGAGGAGCAACCTGACACAACCGAACTCATTACAATTATGCAGAGCAATAGCCCTAATATTCTGGTTAGTCTGCCTTTCATTAGCTTTCATCTCCTTTATAATGTGCGTGTTGTTTGCTGTTGTGTTTATTGTTGTATTTATATTATTATACCCGCGCCGTACCCGCAACCAAATACGACGCGAATGATAATATCTATCCGATCTTAACCCTTTACGGAACCGACCGTAAGTCCTGTTACGAAGTACTTCTGCAGGAACGGATACAGGAAGATGATAGGACCTATCGTGATTACCGCCGTCGCCATCTGAGACGAATATGCAGGCGGATTCTCGGTGACCGTTCCTCCCATCGAAGCCAATTCTTCCGCGAATCTTATATTACGCGTTATCTGCATGATTATGTACTGAAGCGGATACTTCCACTCTGTTCTGAGATAGAGCATCGCCTTATACCATTCGTTCCAATACGCTAACGCATAGAACAACCCAACCGTTGCAAGACCGGGCAGAGAGATAGGCAGTATGATCTTAAAGAGTATAACCAGATCGTTCGCGCCGTCTATCTTAGCCGATTCTGCAAGCGACTCCGGAATGCCCGCGAAGAAGTTTCTAAGCAATAACACGTTCCACGGATTTACCAGCGAGGGCAGTATCAATACCCATAAGCTATCCGTCAGTTTCAAATATTTTACTATCCATAAATATGTAGGAACCAATCCGCCGCTGAAAAGCATCGTAAAGTATATGAAAAACGTTATTATATTTCTATAATAGAACGATTTCACCGAAAGCGAGTACGCGCACGCCGAACTTACCAGCATAGAAAGCGCCGTGCCCACTACTGTAACGAATATCGTTACGCCGTATGCATACAGCATCTTAGGGGTCGAGAACATCAGCTTATACGCTTCGAGCGAAAATTCTCTCGGCCACATATTATATCCATATCTTAATATAGCGTCCTCAGATGTGAACGAGCTTGCGACAACCAGTATAAACGGCACCAAACATATAATGGAAAATAGCGTTATGAAACCATAAAATACGATCGATACTGATTTATCGCTTGCAGTCTGTTTCATTTTCATAATTATTACCCTCCTCTTGCTTAGAATAACGCCGATTCCGGACTGAATACCTTAGCCAGCTTGTTACATCCTATAACAAACAGGAATCCGAGACAGGACTGGATAAGACCAATAGCCGCCGTCGTTCCAAGATTATCAGCCGTCATGAGCAAACGATATACGTACGTGTCGATAACGTCGGTCGTAGAGTAAAGCTGCGACTGATTGCCGACCAAAGCGTAGATCATACCGAAGTCGCCGTAGAAGATCTTACCTACGGACATGATGGTCAGCATTATTATCGTGTTCTTAAGCAGAGGCAACGTAATCCTAAAGATCTGCTGCCAACGGTTAGCGCCGTCTATCCTCGCCGCTTCGTATATCTCCTGGTCGATACCTGTGATCGTAGCGAGATAAACGATGGAGCCGTAGCCCGCGCCCTGCCATATTCTCAGGCAGACCAGAAGCGGAGGCCAAGCCATAGGATTGTTATAAAAATCTATCCCGGCTTCCGGATTTCCGGTTATGGTGCGTATGATCTGGTTGATAGCTCCGTCCGACGCTATGATAGCGACCGAGAAAAGCGCTACTATCGTCCATGACATAAAGTGAGGAAGAATAACGACAGACTGCGTTATCTTCTTGAACATTTTGTTTTTGACTTCAGAGAGCATTATGGCTATAACTATAGAGAAGAACGTGGTAAACAGAATAAACAACGCGTTCAAATACAGCGTATTAGCCGTTATTCTTATCCACGCATCCGTAGAGAAAAACGCTCTGAAATTTTCAAACCCTACAAACTCGCTGCCGAATATGCCGGTAGTGGATTTGTAATTAACAAAGGCCATATAAAGGCCTCCCATAGGAATATAAGCAAATATAATTAAAAGGATGATGACCGGAAGGCATAGAAGTATAAGCCACTTATTCCTCTTCGCATCCGCGATAAGCGACGGCTTTATCTCTTCAACTCTGCCTTCAGCGTTGACCTTCACCCTATTTTTCTTATTATTCGCCATAATCTTCCCACCTCCATTAAGATTAATAATAAAATCTCGGTTCGGATCATCCGTCCGTCAGATCTAAAACCGCGCGCGTCCGTACAAGCAAACAGACGGCGCAAGTCAAAAACTCCGCGGATGAATAATAGCGCCGCTTATTTTATTATTGATGTGTGTGTATTTTAAATTTAATTATTTTTCCAAATAATTATAGGCTCTAAAAAGCGCGAGTCATAATCGGACTATAACTCGAATGCAATATCCGTCTATACAACATTGTCAACATTGTATAATATGATATCAACGCTATACATATTTACAAAAAAATATAGCCTATGATATTAAAATAATAGTACATTTTCCTGAAAAATTCAACTTTGATTATTATTAATAGTGTTCAATTTTTAACAATATTCATGAAAATTTAATAGTTCAAAAATTTTGTAATTTTTTTGAAACAAAAATGTAATTTTAGAATTTTTTAAACTCGATACAACTTCGCGTCAATCGTCGTTACGCGCGCAGGAACGCGAGCTTTTCACACTTTTTACAAAAAAGCCCGTCTTTATTATTTACAAATATGCTTTATTATGTTAAAATATTATAGATAAATTTATACATATAATCATTACAAAACAAACCCCTGAGTTGGCAATTATGCTCAACGTCTCGGTTTTAAATACGTATACTCGACGCGCATCGCCGATACGACCGAAGCGGACGTCTCGGCCTTGCCAAAACTGAAGCTTAAAGAAGGTAATAAGATGTTTGAAAGACCATTTGTTATTAAATCCAGAAAACAGCAGCGCAGCGAAAGTTCGCACGTGCATACGCTGGAACACAAGAACATCTCCAATGAACGCGGCAGATTCATACGCCGACTGCTTTCCGGAGTCGCGCAGTTTAATCCGCGTATCGCCGCCGAGCTCGGAGTCTCCCTTGACAACGAATATTTCACCGTCGTTATTTTCAGAATAAACCGAACGGACGAGACCGATACCTCCGATCTATCGACGATAAATTACGCGGCGTATAATATCGGCTGCGAGCTGTTCGAAGCGAACGCCTCGAACGTCTCCTGTTATGGGATCGAACAGGACAACGGCGACGTCGCGTTTTTAATAAATCACGGCGAAGTTTACAGCCCGCTCAAGTCGTTTATCGATCTTAAACGTCATATATACGAACTGTTCGGCGTCGGTTCGTCCATATCGTACTGCAGTATGAAAGCCGACGTATCCGAAATAAGCAAGGTATATCAAAACGCCAAATACGCCATGCTCTATCGGCTGACGCGCAGCGCGGAAGAGAATATCGATTACAAGTACGCCGAAAAACGCGCGCAGAAGATATGCGAATACCCCAAATACCTCGAGCGGGAACTTCTTGAGGAGCTTAATTCCTCGAACGCCGACGCGGCTAAGAAAACTGTGGATAATTTTGTAAGCGCGATAATAAACGCTTCATATGATAATATAATGCTTAACACCGCGCGTCTTCTGATGGCGATATCGGCGGGTTCGCCGGCCGCGGCGGAAAACGTTCAAGACGGCGGCGCGAGCCACAGTATCTTCGACGAGCTCAGCTCGGTCGAATCCGTAGAGGCGCTGAAAGATTTTATATTCGACAAATGCCGCGTTTTTATCAAAACGATAAACAGAAATTCATCCGACTCCAAAAAGGAGCTTGTAGCCGCCAAAATGCTCAGCTTTATAGACGAGAATTACACAAGCCCCACCCTGTCGGTCGAAATGGTAGCCGCGCATGTAAACAAGAGCGCTAACTACACCCGCAGTATCTTCAAAAATGTGAAAGGCATTTCGCTGTCCGACTACATAGCCGAAAAACGATTCAACCGCGTATGCAAACTTCTGATAGAGACCGACATGACCGCGCGCGATATAGGCAAGCAGGTCGGATTGAACTCCGGCAGTTATTTCTATACCGCGTTTAAAAGACGCACCGGCTTTACGCCCGATCAATACAGAAAAGTACACCGCGCTAAAGCCAATTGACCGAACGTTAAACAGCTTTATTCTAATTCAAATCATTAAGCGCCGAGAGTGTAATCGTTCTTTCGGCGCTTTGCGTTTGATATGTAAACCGATATATTAAGTTTAAACTCTCTCGGCCGCCTTTAAATAGTTCTAATTTTCACTTTCCGCGGAAGCTCCCATTTCACAAATTTCAGCTTATCGGTTAGCGTGAACTCGGGCGCGTCGCTTTCGTCGGCGAAGTTCTTTATACCCGAATATTGAGATGGGCTGATAATATGCCGATCGCCCTTGTAATACCTATGCGGGCCGTAGCAATTAAACGTACTGGGGAAAAACGCGCACGCTATCCTATACTCTTCTCCGGCGAACGCGTCTCCTATCTCGATCGAATTATTATCTCCGTAGAGCCACTCTCTTCGGCCGTCTTCAAGCTCGATCTCCATAGCGTCCGTCCGGCTTAGATCGAATTCCAAGACCGCCTTTTTAATATCCTCTTTCGCTCTCAGCGTCTTAAACGCCTCGACCGGCTCGATACAGTACGGAAATCCCGAACTTATAAGATCGACGCCGAGCTTATAAATATTATCGATAACGAAATCCCCGTCGGTCTCTATCTGCCGTCCGTCGCCAAACTCCGAATACCCGGCTCTCGAAAATACGCCGAAATTTCCAAGAAGGAAAATAAACGCGTCTCCGCCTTCGCCGATATCGATCTTCAATTCGTTTCGTCCGTTCACATATTCTCCCGCGGCGTAATAAAACCCGTATTCGTCCGATTTTATAGCCTTTAGCTCCGCCCCGTTTAAGTATACTCCCCTGTTTTCGTCCGTAACCAAAACGGTAATATCTCCGTCAAAATCTCCGCCTATCTCAAATTCGGAAAAGATATAGATCCCGTCTTTCTTCGTATTAAGCAGTATTCGATTCTCCCTCGGCGGCTTTATCTCCCACTCGGTCTGATCAATAAAATATTCTTCGCCGCCGCTTTCGTCGGGCTTCTTAGTTTCTCTCATTGCGTCTTTAGCGTATGCGCTCGCATCTTTGACGATCCCGGCTCTTTGCGCCCGCTCCAATTTTTCTCTTCCCGTTTCGGAAAACATACATCCGGGCGGACATATCAAAGCCGAATATGAGCTTTTACCGAGATATAACTTATCGCCGCGTATTTCCGCGTCCTCTTCAAATATTTTCTCGTCCGTCAGGTCGAACCTTATTCCGCGCTCATAGAGCCTGTCGCAAAGCTCGACGACGCCCCGGCTTACGGCGCAGCTCTTGTATCCGCCCTGTCCGGAACCGTCGTGTTCGTTCATACCCTCGGTCTGAGACGGAGTGAAGAGACTCTCTACCCCTCTGTCCGGCGATACGACCAACAGATCCCTCCTTTTATTAGACTCAGCCTTGTATTTTTTCTTAAGCCTCTCGATTATCGCCGGGAACGCTCTCTTCCAGCTCAGATGCGTCGGTATCGACGCGGGCCAGTCCGTTATTCCGCCATGATCTAAATGAAGTTGACTTATATGGAATATCAGCGTGTTTATCCCGCTCTCTATGAGCCATGACGCGTAATTTTCAAGATCCTGCGGCGAAAGCCCCCAGCCCGCTCCGCCTATAGCTTCCGCCATCGCCGCTCCGTCTCCGAACTGCCGCGCAAGACTGGACGGTATGCACGGGTAGTACTTATTCCCCGGATAACGCTCGAGCGCGTCTATCCCAGGAACGCTCACGGTCTTCAAGACCTGAAGACAGGAACCGCCGTAGCCTATCTGGAAAAACGGATTTTCTTCTCCCTTTAGATGCGCGGTGAATTTTTTGCCGTTCTCTCGGAGCCAATTATCGATCTGTAAATAAAACGATTCAGACAGCGCCCGGGTCAGATTCTCCCAATACCATACTCTAAATCCGCTCGCCTTGTCGCCGACGAACAGCTCCTTTAAGTATTCGTCTATATCCTCACCCTTTTCTTGTCCGAAGCGTTCTCTAAACTCTTCGAGCCAAGGTACGCCGTGAAATTCGTAGCTTGCGCCGTGTCCCCATAAAAATCCGACTTCGTCGCTGAAGAACCCCTCGACGTATTCAAACGCCTCCGCGCTCAGCTTATCTTTATACGCTTGATGCGTAAGCTCGATAAATTTTTTAACGCCGTTCTTATCCAGAGAATTGATACCGGGGCGCGATCTTTTGATAATTTCACCGCCGCGATACTCCAGCCATTCGCTCTTAAGCTCCGGCATAGCCAGTTCGACAAGACCGTCCGCGCTTCCCGACGGCCAGCCGTTCTCGTCGTAGAGCCAAAATGAGACGCCCAGCTCTTTGGCGTAGAGTATGACCTCGTCAACCGCCCTTATATAATCGTCGGACATGTACGGCGGGTCGCCCAAGTATCTGCGCGGATGAAAAACCAAGCCGTCGAAACCGAGATCCTTAAGCTCTCCGATCCTTCTCTTGATCAGCCCGACGTCGCGGACGTCGTCTACGGCAAACAGCGACATTATTCTAAGCTTAATATTTTTATCAGACATTTTAATACCTCCAAAAATTTATCTTTATCCCGAGAATCTAATTTATCTTCTCCGTCTTATTTTAATCTAACTTAACCGCGCCCGTCATTAGACTTCTTCTCAAATACGGCCGGACTGAGATCAACCGGCCGAGCGCACGGATTTTTAGGTTTCGGCGGGCGCCCGATATCGGCGAGAAAACTTAGATCCTCAGGTTGACAAACTATATTTCTATAAGTATACTGTATATATAAATCGCTTGGTTTTATCAGCCTGAAACGGCTTTTAAAACAAGTTAATATATTTTCCTAAAGGAGTGTTTTACAAATGAAAATCGCATTAATCAACGAAAATTCACAGGCCGCTAAAAACGAGCTCATATGCAGTTCGCTTAAAAAGGTCGTCGAGCCTATGGGTCACGAAGTCTTAAACTTCGGCATGTATACCGCCGACGACGAGACCCAGCTCACATATGTTATGAACGGTCTTTTGGCCGCTATACTGCTCAATTCCAAGGCCGTAGATTTTGTAATCACGGGCTGCGGCACCGGCGAAGGCGCGATGCTGGCGCTCAACTCGTTCCCCGGCGTGCTCTGCGGCCATGTGACGAATCCGTTGGACGCGTATTTGTTCAGCCAGGTAAATAACGGCAACGCTATAGCTATGCCGTTCGCACAGGGCTTCGGCTGGGGCGGAGAGCTCAACCTTGAATATACGTTCGAGAAGCTGTTCTCCTCCGAAATGGGTCAGGGCTATCCGAGAGAACGCGCCGTTCCCGAGCAGAGAAACAAGAAGATCCTCGACGAGGTAAAGAAGATCACGCATCAGGATATAATGTACGTTCTCAAAAACATCGATCAGGACTTCTTAAAGACGACCGTAAGCGGCGCTAAGTTCGGCGAGCTGTTCTTTGACAACTGCCAGGTTCCCGAGATCGCCGAATACATAAAGAATATCCTGGCGTAAGCCGCGCGGAGGTAACCATATGAAGCCTATCAAGTTATTACCCGCCTTCAAAGACTATCTTTGGGGCGGAACCAAGCTTAAAACCGACTTCGGCAAAAAGAGCGATCTCGATATCGTAGCCGAAAGCTGGGAGCTATCCACACACAAGGACGGCCAGAGCGTCGTCGCCGATGGGCCGGACGCCGGTCTTACCCTGTCCGAATATATCGACAAGCACGGCGAGGGGATATTGGGTTCAAACTCCCAAAAGTTCGATTACTTCCCGATACTTATAAAGCTGATCGACGCTAAGGACAACCTATCCATACAGGTCCATCCGAGCGACGATTACGCCCTTAAAAACGAGGGCGAGTACGGCAAGACCGAGATGTGGTACGTCTTGGACGCGAACGAAGGCGCGAGCCTGTACTACGGCTTTAAGTCGGAAATTACCAAGGACGAGTTCGAAGAGCGTATAAACAACAACACCCTCCTCGACGTTCTCAACAAAGTCGAGGTGCATAAGGGCGATATGTTCTTTATCGAATCCGGGACCGTTCACGCTATAGGAAAGGGGATAGTTATCTGCGAGATCCAGCAGAACTCCAACACTACGTACCGCGTATACGACTACGACCGAAGAGACGCGAACGGGAATCCCCGAGAGCTGCACGTCAAAAAAGCGATCGACGTATCCAATTTGGCGCCCGCGGCTCAAAATCGCTCCGCGTCCGAAACCGTCGAACACGAAGGTTTTTCTGTAACCCGTCTCGCGGAGTGTAAATATTTCACGGTAGACAAGGTCGAAGTCGACTCCAAGGCGGATCTGACCGTCTCGACCGATAGTTTTAAATCGATCGTCGTCACCGACGGAAACGGCGTTTTGACCTTCGAAGGCGAGAGCGTGGATATTAATAAAGGCGACAGTATCTTTATCCCCGCTCAGGACGCCGAGTACAGCGTCTCCGGCAAGTGCGAGCTTATAATCTCCTGCGTCTAATGATATTATTATTCGGGAGAATATTCAATAATTAATATTGCTGAAAAATATAAAAAAATTGCGTTCTCATATGTAACGCAATTTTTTTGTTTCAACTATAAAATTTAATTTCAAAACACCGCTAATCCGCGCTTTTATAAGACCGGTAAATCTTTAAGCTTAATAATCGTAACCGCTTATATCCAAAAATCTTCTCATAACGTCGCGCGCTATAGGACCCGCGGTGGTTCCGCCCGCGTTGCCGTCGTTTTCAAGGACGACCGCGACGCATATCTTAGGATCGTCGGCCGGAGCGTAGCCCACAAACCAAGCGTGATCCTCGCCCGAATCCGTCTCCGCCGTTCCCGTCTTACCCGCTACGTCTATCCCTCTGATCTGCGCGCTTCTTCCCGTTCCGTTACTCTCCTCGACGACGCCCGTCATCATATCCTGCAAGAACGCCGCGCAGTCGGCGCTCATAACGTTATAGAGCGGCGTTACTTCGTGCTGATACATGATCGTGCCCGACGACGTCACGACCTGCTCGACAATGTATGGCTGGAGCATGATCCCGTTGTTCGCAACGGAGGAACCTATCATAGCCACTTGAAGAGGGGTCATTACAAGACCGCCCTGACCGATAGAAACCAGCGCCGCGTCCAAGTCGCTCATATTGCTGTATTGTATCTCGCTCTTTGAGACGGGTATATCAAATGAAAACTCCTTGTTAACGCCAAACTTCTCCGCCGCGCTCCTTACCCTGTCGGCTCCAAGCTCGTAGCCGAGTTCGCAAAATACCTGGTTGCTCGATACTATAAACGCTTCTCTTACGTCTACCGTACCGTATACCGAGCCGCCGTAGTTATCCACGCTGACGTCGCCCTGTCTGAACCCTCCGGTATCCTCGAACACCTCGTCGCTCATGCCGTTTTCGTACGCCGCGGAGGCGGTAACTATCTTATATGTCGAACCGGGCGGATACAACCCCTGAGTCGCTCTCGGCAAGAACGGCGAATTTTCCTGCTCCACCATCTCCGACCATTCCTGTTCAAGACTCGAGGTATTCGGGTCGAAGTCGGGCAAACTCACCATCGCGAGTATCTGGCCGGTAGTCGGCTCCATCGCGACCACCGCGCCTCTGCGGCCGTCCATTAACTCATACGCGTATTCCTGAAGTTCGTCTATCACCGACAGATACAGGTCGTAGCCGGAGCGCATCTCGTTGATCGTCAGGTTTATATCGCCCTTGCCCATAAGCTCGTCGTCGTAACTCATCTCAAGCTCGCTCTTTCCGTATACCTGAGAATAGTAGCCGATAATATGACAATATAGATTTCCTCTCGGGTAGTTGCGTATCCGGCTGTCGCCGTCCACGATCGTCTCCGCCAGCAGATTGCCTTCGGAGGAATATATATTGCCCCTTTTTACGTATCTCTCGTCCTCCCACTGACGCTTATTATACGGACTGCTCGCCACCTCGTCCGCCTGAAACATGTTGAACCAGACCAGATAGGTCATCAGCGACAAAAACAGCAGACATATAACTACGAGCGCTCTGATTATACGTTTATTTGTATTCAATTATTTTGCCTCGCTTTCCGTTCCGTCTTTGCCGATATTGCCTGTATTATCCCGAGCGACATAAAACTGATGATCATGGACGTTCCGCCGTAGCTCACGAACGGGAGCGTTATTCCGGTCAGCGGAATGAACTTTGTGACCCCGCCTATTATTATAAACGTCTGGATCGCGAACATCACCGTGACCCCGTAGCTGACCGCCTTATCGAACGGATCGTCAGCCATTATCGCTATTTTAAAACAGCGGTAGGCTATGAGGAAGAACAGCAGTATGACCGCCATACCTCCGAAGATCCCCATCTCCTCGCAGATCGCGGCGAATATGAAGTCCGAATGTACTTCGGGAATATAGTACGGCGAACCGTTTCCAAGTCCGCGTCCAAAATATCCGCCCGACGCTATCGCCATAAGCGACTGGGTTATTTGGTAACCCTTATTCGACACGTCCGCCCACGGGTCGAGCCAAGTCGATACTCTGACCTGGATATGCGACAAAAATCTATAGCCGAGCAAAGCGACGACGCAGGCCGCGCCTAAATTCAAGAACAGGAACTTCTTATCCTTCTCGTAGACGTACATCATAAACAGGTATATCGAATACATGACAAGAATGGTTCCCCAGTCTCTCTGAAGGACGAGAAAGCCTATAAACATATACGATATCGCCAGCGTCTGCCATTTTACGCTTATTTTGTTAAAGAGCGGCTTCTTCCACGACTCGGAATAATAGCACGCAAGACACATTATATAGAGTATCTTTATTATCTCGGAAGGCTGAAAAGTCACCGGTCCGAGCGATACCCAGTTCTTCGAGCCGTTTACCGTGTTTCCGAACAACAGCGTAAATACGAACAAAAACGTCCCGACCAAGAAATACAACAGCCACAGCTTGTTCCATATCTTCACGTTATAATAGACGATATACGCGGCAAAAAACGCGACGCCGCCCACTATTATCCACACTATCTGCCTGAACCCGTACTCGATATTGATCCTGCACAACATCAAAACGCCGATCATAAGCAGCATGAACACCATCAGGATTATGAATTTATCGCCCATATTAAGGCGCACCAAAATAGTATACATGATGCTGAACAGCGCCAGTATGGCCAACCCCGTATATATAATATTAATATTATAATCGTTTGAGACGTACAGCAAACAGAATCCGAGTATATCCATCAATATCAACAGATACGCGGGTCTTCTGTAATTAGCCTTGCCTCTTAAAGCTCCTATCCCCATAAATAACACCACCTTGCGACAAAACCTTACGTCGGCTTTGTTTAATGCCGAAAGCGCTAAGCGCCGCTATCAACTCGCCGCCGCGTCAACATAACTTCCGACCGTCTTAACAATAAGCTCATAGTTTTAGCGTCCGGCTCCGCGATCCGCGTTTATATATCGAACACAAAATTTAATCCGCCGATACTTATAACGTCCTGAGGCTCCAAAACTACCTCCTGCTTAATACGCTGACCGTTTACCTGAGTTCCGTTGCGGGAGCCTAAATCGTCCAGATACCACTCGTCGTCCTCGCGCCAAATTATAGCGTGCTTTATAGACACAAACTTTTCGTTTATTACAATATCGCAGTCTTTTCCGCGGCCTATTACCGCTTCGTCATATATAGTATAACGGCGGTGGAGTTCGTGCGTCAGCGGAACTTTAGACTTGATCGGTCTCAAGCTCGCGCATTCCGTATCCTCGACGCTGTTTTCCTCAAAACGGCTCATCTTCTTCACATCCATGTAAATCAATCTGATCACAAGGAAGATGAATACGTATATAATAAAAGTAAATACATAGCTCAGTATTGATGAAATAAAGTTAAATATTGTCATCCGTTTCACTCCCGTCAATTCAGTAAAAGGCGCCTCGCCGTTTTATAAGCGGCGCTTATCGTCTCCGTCCGGCAAAGAAATAATATTCCGCCGGATTATATACCGCGCCGCTAAAAGCTTTCCCATGCGCCCGCCTATCTAATACCTATATCGATATTTGAACCATCCGATCCTGTTAATATTTTACTAAGATTATACCCCAAAATCCCGCGTTAGTAAATATCTATAATCAATAAAATAATTTTGATTTTTTATGCTCTGCGGTTTATTTATAACATAACGCTTTAATCCCAAACAAAAACCAAAGGGACAGAGAATCAATCCCCATCCCTTTAAACTATTCCGACATAAAATCTTTATGCTGCGGGAACCGCAGTTGCAGCGGTAGCGTCTGCCGCGGCCGCGTCGGCCGGAGCCTCCGTAGCCGCCGGAGCTTCCGTCGCAGGAGCTTCGGTAGCCGACGCTTCTTCCTCAGCGGCAAGTTCGTCGTTTGCAGCCTGGATATCGTCCATTATCTCCTTAACGGAAATATCCGCAAGACGGCTTTCGTTTATCTTAACGTTAGCCTGCTCTCTCCAGTATCCCTGGAGTTCGTAAAGACCCGCGTTTCTCTTGATGATATGATAGCCGTAATCGCTCTTTACCGGCTGACTTATCTCGCCTATACCCAGCGCGAACGCAGCCTCTTCAAATTCGGGAACCATCTGGCCCGAAGTGAAAGTATATCCCGTCTCGTCCTCGCCGGTATCCTCGTTGTACTGCGTCATCAGATCCTCAAACGACTGAGTTCCGCTTATCGCAGCCTGGTATACCGTGTCGGCGGTAGCCTTTACCGCGGCGTCGTCCGCCTGTATAGCCGCCTCGTCCGTGAGAGTCGAGTCGGTCATAAGCAGTATGTGTTGTACCGTAGCGCGGTCGTCTCTGGTGTAGGCCGACATATCCACGCCCTCCGGCATATACTGGTCGAGATTCTCTTCAACTATCGACTGAGCCGTCTGAGACTTGATAGCCGTCGCGTACATTCTCTGATACTGTCTCGGCGACGAAATACCCATCGTTCTCGCTCTGAGCTCGAATCCGTCCTCGCCGAACTGGCTTACATAACCGTCTACCGTAGACTTAACAGACTCGTCGTCCGATTCCGTCCACTGCTCGTCGTCCGCCGCGTGTTCGTAACCGTACTGTATCAGCAGTTCTGCGTCTATAGCCTCGTTAAGAGCGTCCGTTTTTATCTGATCCGCCATCGTCTCGCCGTTTTCCATCGTCTGATCCCAATCATAATCGGTCAGATCGCCGTCCGCCATATCGCCCTCTACCTCGTAGTACGTGTTCATAGCCGTAGCGTAGATGTAGTAGCTGAGATCCTGATCGGTCACAACGCCGTCGCCTACGTCCGCTATAGTACTGCCCTGAGGTCTCGCAACCGGGCTGTTCATGTAGTTGTTTATAGCCCAGAATATAAGGAAGATCGCCACAACCGCGGCAACGCAGCCTACGATTATGCCGACGAGCGCTCCTACGCTGAGGTTAACGCTCTTTTTCTCCTTTACGGGAGCCTTCTCAACGTTCTCGGCAAACTTGCTGAAATCCTCGTTCTCGGCAGACTTGCTCGGATCGTCGTCGATATCCGGCTTCTGATAGTCGTCCTGGCTCTTTATAGCGTCGACGCGCTCCGACGCCTCGTTGATCTCGTCTTTGATCTCGTCGGCGGCCGCTTTGATGTTAGAGCTAACGCCGTCTTTCATCTGTTTCAGCATTTCGTCGCCGCTAACAGACTCGTTCTTCTTGTTTTCGCTTTCCAATTTCTTTACTCTCCTTTACCTAAACTATAAATATGCAGTTAATTTATTTTGTAAACCTATAGCTACTTAAAAAACTCAGGTTCATAACATGAATTAACTTAATATTTCTGTCTATTATACTATAACTTCTCTAAAACTTCCATACCTGTTGCAAAATTTTCTTATAAAATTTACATTTTATTAATAGTTAACCGCAGATTCCATTATACTTTTGAGTTCCTTCAAGTATTCTCGGCCGCTAAAATCTTTTTTATCCTTTTTTATTCTAAAATTTATTTTCATTAATTTCGGATTTCTCATGTAAATTTTACCGTTTGACTTCTGCATAAGGTCCAGCCATACCTCCGGCTTTACCAATGTATCGCTCTCGTCCGGATCGAACTTGGCCGTAACCTCCTCGCTTCCGCCGATCAGTTCTACGATCCCGCAATTTTTAGCGTATTCCTTTATAAGCGCTATCTCCATAAGGTTCTCGACCGGCTGCGGAACCGTGCCGTACCGGTCTTCTATCTCGTCGTAAGCGTCGAACAGCTCTTCCTGCGATCTTATCGCGGCGATACGCTTATACGCCGACAATCTCTGGCTGTGGTTGGATATATACGAATCGCTTATAAAAGCGTTGACCGGCAGATCGATCTGGGTCTGGACGTCCTTCTCGACCTCCTCGCCCTTAAGTTCCTTGGCCGCTTCTTCAAGCAATTTGCAGTACATCTCGTAGCCGACCGACTCCATATGTCCGTGCTGCTGCACGCCTATCAGGTTCCCGGTACCGCGGATCTCCAGATCGCGCATGGCTATTTTAAAGCCGCTGCCGAACTCGGTAAACTCCTTTATCGCCAAGAGCCGCTTTTCCGCGTCCTCAGTCAGCGTCTTATTGCGTCTGTAGGTCAGATACGCGTACGCCAGCCTGTTAGAGCGTCCTACGCGCCCTCTGAGCTGATAGAGCTGAGCGAGTCCCAGTTTATCCGAATTCTCCATTATGATCGTATTCACGTTGGGTATATCGAGCCCCGTCTCTATTATCGTCGTACAGACGAGCACGTCTATCCTGCCCTCCTGAAGATCCATCATGATCTGCTCAAGCTCGCTCTCGTGCATCTTTCCGTGAGCCGCCGCCACTCTCGCCTCGGGAACCAGTTCGGCTATCCTCGCCGCTATCTTAAATATTCCGTCCACGCGGTTATACAGATAATATACCTGACCGCCCCGGCCAAGCTCCTTGTTTATCGCCTCGCGCACCACGTCCTCGTCGTATTCAAGCACGTAGGTCGCGACCGGATACCGCTCGTTAGGCGGCTGGCTTATCACGCTCATATCCCTTATCCCCGAAAGCGACATATACAGAGTCCTGGGTATCGGCGTCGCGGATAGGGTCAGCACGTCTATATCCTTTCGCATCTCCTTCAGCTTTTCCTTATGCGCTACGCCGAACCGCTGTTCCTCGTCTATTATCAAAAGTCCCAGTTTATTGAACTTCACATTTTTCCCAAGCAGCTTATGCGTGCCTATAACTATGTCCGTCTCGCCTGTTCCAAGCTCCTTTATTACCCGTTTTTCCTCGGAACCGGTACAAAATCTCGACAGCATCGCTATATTCACAGGATAATCCTTCATCCGCTGTTTGAACGTATTATAATGCTGAGCGGCCAAAATAGTCGTCGGCGCCAGATACGCGACCTGGTACCCGCTCGTCACCGCCTTGAACGCCGCCCTGAGCGCGACCTCCGTCTTTCCGTAGCCGACGTCGCCGCAGAGCAGTCTGTCCATGGGATGCGGCTTTTCCATATCCTCTTTTACTTCGTCGATACTCCTTAGCTGATCGTCCGTCTCCTCATATGGAAACGCCGCCTCGAAATCGCGCTGCCATTCGCTGTCCTTATCGAACGCTATACCCGGCGAATTCGCTCGCTTAGCGTAAAGCTCTATCAGCTCCTTAGCCATATCCGCGGCCGCGGCCTTGACGCGCTGTTTCGTCTTGCTCCACTCGCCCGAGCCGAGCTTGTTGAGGCGAACCGCCGACCCTTCTTTGCCGACGTGCTTATACACCAGATCCATTTGATCGGTCGGAACATACAGAAAATCCTCGCCCCTGAACCTTATCTTCAAATAATCCTTTCTGACGTTCTCGACCGAAAGACTCTCGATACCTATATACTGACCTATGCCGTAGTTCTGGTGGACCACGTAATCGCCCGCCTTAAGATCGGTAAAGCTGTCGATCTTCTCGGCGTTTTTGGGTCGGTATTTTCTTCTCTTTTTCTTATCGCCGCCGAATATCTCCCTGTCGCTTATCACTACGGTTCTGATCAGCGGCAGTTCGAAGCCGTGATGCAGACTTCCGTGGGTTATGGATATAACGCCCGGCTCCGGCTCTTCGTCGAGTTCGGCGCAGTAATTGCAGCTCATCCCCTGTTCTATTATCCGCTTTTTTAGGTTTTCGGCTCGGACGTCGGAGCCGCCTAAGATTATTATCCGATAATTCCCCGAACGGTAAAAATCCAGGGTCTCGTAAAAATACTCCATCCTGCCCTGAAACCCGCCGAGGCTTTTCGTCATAAAGTCGATCGTCTTTAACGCCTTATACTCGCCGCCGCTCGAGCTTAGAGCGCTCAGCCCTATAAACGGACGCTTGGTAAGCCGCGCGAGCGCTTTTCTCAGCGGATAGTAATACTCTCCCGAAGCGTCCGGGATTATGCCGCGTCCCGCCATATCTGTCAGGTCCTGAGCAAAACGCTCGCTCTCGGCCTGATACGCCTCGCTTATCCTTGCCCCGTCGTCCCAGAACACGATATAGTTTTCGGAGATATAATCTATAAGCGTAGGCTTTTCGTTATAAATATACGGAATATACTTATCTATCGACGGAAAGGCGATGTTGTTTCTGAGCCGCTCGATATCCCGCCTTAAATTAGCGCATATCTTTCCCGACACGCCCTCCTCGTCCTCCTTTTGCTCCTTGATCTCGGACAGTCGGGCTATGAGTTTATCCCGCGTTTCGTCGTCTAAGATAAGTTCGCCCGCCGGGGTTATTTTGGCGGAGTCGAGTCGATCGAGCGTACGCTGGCTCGCGGGATCAAAAGTTCTGACCGAATCTATCTCGGTGTCAAAAAATTCGAGCCTTATCGGGTAGTCGCTGTAATACGGGAAAAAGTCGAGGATACCTCCTCTTACGCTGAATTGTCCCGCGCCCTCGACCAGCTCCTCCCGCCTGTACCCCATCGCGGTCAGCCGCTTTATTATCTCTTCAAGCTCTATATCGTCGCCCACGCTCAGCTCGAGCATATTTTCTACGTACTTATCGTGCGGCGGCGTTACGCCGAGCGCCGCGCCGAGCGTCGTCACCACGCTGCAAGAATCTTTATCAGAGACGAGCCGGTCGAGCACAGTAAGCCGCCGTCTGCTCACGTCGTTCGCCTTGGCCTCAATGTCGTAGAACATCAGATCGTTTGGCGGAAAATACAACGCGTTATCCTCGTCGTCATAGCCGCCGAAAAAATATTTCAGATCGTCGCGCAGTTCCTTGGCCGCGGTCTCGCTGTGGGATACGACAAACGCCGGTTTTTTCAGCTCTTTACACAGACAAAAAATCAGACACGCCCTAAGCGAGCCCGATACTCCGGTCAGATTAACCGGGAATAGGCCTTTTTTTAAGCTGTCCTTTAATTCGGCGAAGTCCGCCGTCTCGTTTAAAATATCAATAAATCCTTTCATATCCAATAACCTGCCAATAAAGTAAGCGGCCGCGCCGATCATAAGCGCGCCGCAAACATTCTATTACTAACGATACGTTTTAACAGTTATATTTATTCATAGCGGAATCGACGTTCGCTGTCAAAATTTCCTCGATCGCGCCGACCGCGCTCACCACCGTCTTGATCAGGATCTCGGTCTCCTCTTTAGAGAATTTGCCCAGCACATAATCCGCAAGGTCGTGATCCTTATGCTCGGGCGCGCCAACGCCTATCTTGACTCTCGGGAATTCGTCGCTTCCAAGGTTTAGAATTATGCTTTTTATCCCGTTGTGTCCGCCCGCGCTGCCCTTTCTTCTGATCCTGAGCCGCCCGGTCTCCATCGATATGTCGTCGTATACCACTATTATGTTCTCGTTTTCAATATCGTAGTAGTCCGCGATCTCCAAGACCGCTTCTCCGCTAAGATTCATATACGTCATCGGCTTGACCGCTATCACTTTCTCGCCGCCGACGCGTCCCTTACCGGTATCCGCCCTAAATCTCCTGCTCGACTTGAGCTTTATATCGTGCTTTGAGCAAAACGCGTCGAGCGCGTCGAAGCCTATATTATGCCGCGTATTTACATATTTGGCTCCGGGATTTCCCAGCCCCACGACCATATACATACAGTTTTGCCGCCTTTCCTCTAAATTTACGCCTAAATCCATCTTGTAAAAAATTCGTTTTAGGCAAAATTGCGGCGGTTTATACTTCGATAAACTCCGCCGTCGGTTTTTATTCAGCAAGACAGGAGCCTTTCCGACCGCAGACGGTATCGCGTCCGCTCGCGCGGCAAGGCTCCGTTAATTATTCTTATTTTTTACTTACTTCTATTATATCGATACGTTATTTCTGTTCTTTTTCCTTCTTGGCGACCCAATCCTGCTTTATGACCTCGCGCGATCTTGCTATAGCCAAAGAATTTTCGGGAACTTCCTTGGTTATGGTCGAACCGGCCGCGGTATACGCGCCCTTCCTTACGAGCACCGGGGATACGAGATTCGTGTTGCAGCCGATAAAGCAGTCGTCCTCGATGACGCTTCTGTGCTTACTGTGTCCGTCGTAGTTGACGACCACCGTGCCGCAGCCGAAGTTTACTCTCTTGCCAACGTCGGCGTCGCCTATATACGTAAGATGCGACACCTTTGTGCCGTCGCCCACGGACGAATTTTTTATCTCTACAAAGTCGCCTATCTTAACGTCCGCGCCTATCCTTGAACCCGGCCTTAAATAAGCGAACGGACCCACGTGCGTCTTCTCGCCTACCGCGCTCTCTATACCAACCGTCTTTATAACCTCGGTATTGTTTCCTATCGTGCAATTCGTCAAATTCGTATCCGGACCTATGACGCAGTTCTCGCCGATCTCAGTCTTACCGTCCAGGCTTGTGTTTGGATATATCACGGTATCCCTTCCGATCTTAACGTCGGCGCCGATATATGTCGCGTCCGGATCGATAATGGTAACGCCGTCCAACATTACCTGTTTGTTCTTACGCATATACAGTATCTTACTCACCTGAGCGAGCTGCAAACGGTCGTTTACGCCGAGAATCTGATCCTCGCCCGTTATATACACGCCGACTTTTTCGCCGTCGCCGAGCAATATCTCTATCACGTCGGTTATATAGTACTCGCCCTGAGCGTTGTCGTTGGTCACTCTCTTGAGCGCGCCTAAGAGTTTTTGTATATCGAAGAAATACATTCCCGAATTTACCTCTTTGATCAGCTTCTGCTCGTCGCTCGCGTCCTTTTGCTCGACTATTTTAGCTATGCTCCCGTTCTCTCTTACGATCCTTCCATAGCCGAACGGCTCGTCCACTACCGCGGTTATGACCGTAGCCGCCGCGTTCTCGGACATATGCTGGGCGTACGCCGCCTTTAGGACGTCCGCCTCGATCAAAGGCGCGTCGCCGTAGAGGACCACGACCGTACCTTCCTTTGAAGATATAGCGTCGATACCTTGCATGACCGCATGACCCGTGCCAAGCTGCTCGTACTGGTAACGATAGGTAACCCTATCTCCGAAATACTCCTTAACGTCCTCGGCCTTATGCCCCACGACCATTATATTCTCCACGGAACCGGCCGCGGTCGCCGTATCCGCTACCCACTCCGCAAGCGGTTTTCCCGCCGCTATCTGAAGCGGTTTCGCTATGTTGGATTTCATTCTCTTGCCTTCGCCCGCGGCTAAAATTATACTGTATAAATCTGACATCTTATATCCCCTCGCATTTTTAACTACTTATTCTGTCTCTTAACTCTTTAAAGGGCGCTGTCGAGCCTTCCTCGCGCGCAAATATGTTTTCAGGAAATACCTGTAAAACGTCATAATATAATTATAATACATTTGACCGAGTTGTCAATGTAAAAGCATACCAAAAATACCGTCGCCGCCGCCGCTATTCGGGTATTTAGTAACCATAAATCTCACGGCGGCCGCTGAAATTCGCGTCCAGACCATCTATATACCTTCCGTTCGTCGTGAAAGTTATCCCGTAGACCTTCGCCGCGCCGCCCGCTTTAAGAGCGCGGGCGCATTCGTCTATCGTCGCCCCGGTCGTGAACACGTCGTCTACCACGAGGATATTCCCGTTCCTGATCGCGCTTGAATCGACTACCGCCATGCTGCCGTCAAGATTGGTTCTCCTCTCAGGACTACTAAGATATTTTTGTTTGTTTCTCGCTTCGCGCGTTACTATAATTCCGGGAACATATTCAAGTCCGACTTTCCCGCTAAGCGCGCGGCAGAGCGCGGCGCTGTGATTATCCTCTAAATTCCCCGAAGTCGGGACGGAAGTCGCTATCTCGATGCCAAGCCGCGAGTAACGTTTTTTATATACGCCCGCCATTAGATCGGTCATATAATCCAAAGGCGACGCGTCTCCCGATTTTAATTTCAATACCGGATTATTTGTCAGATCGTCGTGAACGACCGCGGATACGGCTCGGTCGTAGTTAAAAGGCGCATACTTCTCGCAAACGTCGCATAACGCGTAGACTCCGTCGCCATTATCGCCTTTGCGCGGGCGCAGAGGAGTCCCGCAGACGCCGCAGCAGACATAATCCTCGGTAAGTCTTAAAATACTTTCGCACGCGTCGCATACATACTTCTTAAGGCGCAAATCCTCGTATTCAAATATATTTATAACTTCGCCGCAAAGTTTACACTTATGCGCGTATAAAATATTTTTCAAAAAATTAAAAACGCTTTTCTTATCTTCCATTACAATTTATTTGAACGCGATCTTATACAAAGCGGCTGAAACGTTTTTATCTATGGTCGTCTTTACGCCGCCGTCCGCGATCTCTATCGTTCCCTCTCTATAAGACGGGTAGATCGTCTCCGCCTTATCTATGACCCTGTCTTTCAGTCTGAGCGGTATAAACTTCTCGCTCTCGTCCGAATTTACCCGCCAAACCGCAAGATACAGCTTGTCGCCCGCGTCTATCCCAAACGCCGAATACGGATCGCCGAGATTTGTAAGGCCAAGAGGAAATACCGGATACCCGATCTTTATATCGTCGCGTATAGACTTGTATACGTCGATCCCCTCTTTGACCAGCGCGAGCCTGTCTTTGGATATTTCGCCTAAATGACCGCTCTGATGCACTCTGAGCAGCATCGCGTTTACCATATTGAAAACGACCTCGTCGCGGTCGCCGTCTCTTTGAGGATAGGACCACATAGCCGCCTGCTCGGGAGTCAGCGCGGTCGCGCAAGCCGAAGCGATAGACGCCATGTTCCTGTAGTCCTCCTGATCCGTCACGCTCTGTATGCTATGCTTTGAGAGGTACGCGTATGTCATACGCTGTCCGCCGCTGCCGCAGTTTTCTATGATCAGATCCGGATACCTTTCAAATACGCCGTCCAGCCAGTCGAGATACGCGTCGGCGTGCTGTCTGAGCCCGTCGCCGAAACTGTCCGCGTCTATCTCGGTCCCGACGCCCGCGTTTATGTTATAATCCATTTTTATATAGCCCACGCCGTACTCGCCGACCAGTCTGTCTATTACCGAATCCGCATACGCCCTGACTTCGGGGTTTCTGTAATCGAGCTGATACCTGGAATGGTCTATCACCCGTTTGCCGTTTCGCACAAAGAACCAGTTATCCGGGACCTTTTTCGCCATCGGACAGTTTATCCCCATTACCTCGAGTTCCAGCCACAGTCCCGGGACCATGCCTTTTTGGGTTATGTATTTTATCGGTTCCTCTATACCGCCCGGGAATCTACCCTTTGCGGGGAGCCATTCGCCTACGCCGTCCCACCAGGGTCCGTCGTCGTACCAGCCCGCGTCTATGCAGAAATATTCGCAGCCGGTCTCAGCCGCCGCGTCGATCAGCGGGATCAACTTCTCGGTGGTAGCGTCTCCTACAAGACAATTCATAAAATCGTTGAATATGACCGCCATGCTTTCGTTGTCGGCGTTTTTGCGGCGGATAATTCTTCTATATTTCGTCATCTCGATATTCGCGTCCTGCCAGTCGCCTTTGACGAACGCCACGGCCGTTTTATCCGATACAAACCTGTCGCCCGCCCTCAGCGTCTTATACCAGCCGTTATCCGAAAACGTCGCGCCGCAGAGCGATAAATACAGGCGCTGAGCCATAGCGCTTATCTCCCACTCCCAGGAGCAGGCCGTCTCGATCTGCCAGAATACCGTACTCTCGGTCTCGGTATTGGTTATATACCCGATCGGAAGATACTCGGCGCTCGGCCAGGTTCCTGTTCCCGAAGCCGTTATCCGCTTGAGCGAAAAGCTGTAGGGCTTGTATAGACCCAACTCCTGAGGGGTATATTCCCGCCATTGACATTCCGACTGCCAGGTATTATGCGCGATCCCAATACGCGTTTTATCCGGCCAATCGCGCTCTCCCTCTTTATCTATCCCCACGAGGTTGAAAGAGGTGACGAATTCTATCGTCCGATCCTCCGCGCCCTTGTTTTCAAGCTCCGTCCAGCTCCTTACTACGGAAACTCCGTCGTAGAACTGCATATGCGCTACGGCGCAAAGCCCTTTTTCGTCCTGAGCGGTTATCTCGAGCTTGGTTCCGTATTGGTTTTTATAGAGCTTATGTCCGACGTATTTCATATCCTTGCCCGGACTGGAGCCGGTTTTTTTGTTGCCGTGGTGATCGTTCTGATTTCCGCCGGATTCCTGGATCTCGAAAAGGCGATACCACTTATGCTTGCGCTCCGGGATCAAACTATCGTCGTAATCCAGCGCCGACATATGAAGCAGATTTATATCGCCCTCGTCGGTTACTTTGATCAAAAGATTTATTCCGTTTTCATTTACGCAAATTGTTTTACACTGTTTTAAATTAGCTTCCATAACGTTGTTTTCCTTCCTGATTTTATGTGCGTGTAATTTACGTCTATTTTATAATAGATCATGGAATTTTTCAATAGATTATTTAGGTTTAAGCAATATTTATACGGCAAATCTTGCGAAAGCTCCGTTAAGGTTCGCTATCCGCCGATCGGCGCCGGAACCGTACTCAAACTTGATTTCGATTTTGGCGCAAGGGCGTTTTAACGTTAAAAAGCCGCCTACCAAATCGGTAGGCGGCGATATATCAAATTATTCAGTTTTAAACTGTCTTAATCCGATAATTATTCAGCGTCAGCCGTTGCCGTAGCCTCGGGAGAAGCGGTTGCCTCCGCGTCTGCCGTAGCTTCCGGAGAAGCCGTTGTCTCAGGAGCAGCCGTTGCTTCAGCGTCTGCAGTAGCTTCCGGAGAAGCCGTAGCTTCAGCCTCGTCAGCGCTCATAACTCTTGCGAGTATTGCAGCAGCCTCAGCTCTTGTAGCGTTGTTCTTCGGCAGGAACGTGCCGTCCTCATAACCTGTGAGGTATCCAGCTTCTACCATGCCTGCAACGTAACCTGCAGCGTAGTCCGCTATATCAGCGCTGTCTGTGAAGGACGAAGCCGAATTAGAGGACAGGTTGAGGTAACGTCCAACTATTGTGCAGATATCTTCACGCGTGATCGTGTTGTTAGCGTCGAACCACTCGTCGGATACGCCCGTTACGATACCAGCTTCGCTTGCAGCGATTACGTACGGTGTGTACCAGTCGCTTGCCGTACAATCAAGGAATGCGGACGTCGTAGCCGTGTTGGTGAGTCCGAACAGCTCAACCGCCATCTTTGTGAACTCAGCTCTGGTTACCGTGTTATCGGGCAGGAATGTGCCGTCCGGATAACCGTTGATTATACCAGCTTCATAGAGATCCATGATGTACTCGTAGCCCCAGTATGACGAAGGAACGTCGGTGAATATCTGCTCGTCGTCCGTTCCGGGAGTAGCCGTAGCGTCAGGATCCGCCGTTGCCGAAGGAGTAGCCGTCGGGGTCGTCGTACCGCTGCCGCCGGACCAGCCGGGAGCGCCGCCAGAACCGCCGCTCGGTCTAACTGTAGTCCAGGTTATGGTAACGTCCTCAGCCGGCATATCGAACGAACCGCTAAATCCTGTGCCATTGTAAGAGAGATTTCTTACGTAGTAGCCTGTAGCCGCGTCAACGTCTACCTCTACTACGGAAGCCGGGTAGATCGTATCGCCGGAAGCTATCTCAGCGCCGTTAACCGTAACTGTCGCCGAATCTGTGTTCTGCGGAACCGTCCAAGAAACTGTGTAAGGTACTACGTTCTTAGCAGCCTCTACCAGATCCTGACCAGCGCTGATAACAGCCTGGAGGTTCTCGTCCGTAGGATCAGCCTGATAAGCTTCTACAGCGTTATCCAAAGCCGTCTTAGCGTTATTAGCATTGTTTATGTTCTCCTGCTGAGCGTCGTTGATGTAAGACTCGCCTTCCTCAGGAGTGAGAGCGTCTGTCATCGCATTGATGTCAGCCTGAACACCGTTAGAGAGCTCTGTAGCCTCTGTGATAACGTCCGCAGCTTCCATCTGTCTGAACTCAGCTACGATCGTAACGTCGGACGCCGGCATTACAAACGTGTTGTCCGTAACCGCTACGGCCTCTTCACCGGCCGTTACAGCGAGCGTACCGTCAACGTACTGATAACCAAAGTCAGGTACTACTGTAAGAGTAACTGTGTCGCCAGCCTCAGGAGCCGCGGGCGTATACTCAACAGTACCGTTCTCAGCCTCTACCGTGATTCCGTATGTAGGAGCTGTCGTAGGAGCCGCTGTCGGAGCCGCCGTTGCGGTAGCTACAGGTTCAGATGTCGGCTCGCCGGGCTCTGTTGTAGGAGCTGTCGTAGGTTCTGCCGTTGCAGGAGCTGTGGGCTCTGCAGTAGGTTCAGCCGTCGGCTCTGCAGTAGGCTCAGCTGTCGGAGGAGCTTCTGTTAAGTTAACAGTAATGTCTGAACCGCCTTCAACTGTTGCATTATCATCGGTTATAAAATCGCCTACTCCATCCAAGAAGGATAATTTACTAATTGAAATGTTTGTAGAAGATACATCCACACCCTCATTAACAGTAAAGGTTATTTTTGCAAGGGTTCCCTCAAAGTAATCTTGGAGTTTTGCCATCTTAATCAAGCCCGGCTCTTGAGTACTAACCGTAACCGCTCTATTAAAGAACATATCTCTGTCAGTACTATCAGTAGCCGTCAAAACCTCAGGATCAAACGTAATCTCAATTCCCGAGCTATTAAGATATGTCTCATCAGAACCGTTATCTGTAACAGAACCAGCCTCTAATGTTAAATCAAATGAATTATTTACTACATCTGATACAGTATATTTAACTGATACTTTGGCAGCACTATCAGCAGCAAATACCGATGTGCTAACCATCATTAGACTCATAACCATTGCGACAACAAGGGTTATAGCCGTAACTTTTTTTATACTTTTCATATTTATGATTTTCCCCTTTCTAAATCACAGGTATTATTCAAAAGATGTAATACGTTCAAGATAATAACTTAATATAGTATTAACATCATCTATATTAACCGACCCTTTCTCAGCCGCCACATCTGCTGCTTTC
Organism: Clostridiales bacterium; assembly: GCA_019419865.1. Lineage (GTDB taxonomy): Bacteria > Bacillota > Clostridia > Monoglobales > Monoglobaceae > Roslinia. Next base: position 118,037 of record JAHZIG010000008.1, read on the forward strand.
ATTTGATCATCGGTAAGTGTAGTTCTTTCAAGATAATAAGATAATACCAAATTAACGTCATCTATATTGACAATACCATCGCCGTTTACATCACCTAATGTTACGTCGCCGCCTTCTTCTGCATCAGCAAGCGCATACGACTTAGCGTCAGGAACATCGACGCCAGTACCGCCGGCTTTTACAACTATAACAGAATTCGTGTTGTAACCGTTAGTAGCCGTGGTCTCGCCTGTCTCGCCTTTCGGAAGGTTAAATACAAGCGTACCCGAAGCCGCGCCGGCCTGCTGGTCTATGTAACCTGCCGGAGTAGTAGCCGTGAAACCGCTCTGGTTATTGCCGTCTGTGATGCTTGTGATATCGTAAACGAAGAACGTCATCTGCTCGGGAGCGTTCTCTACCGAAAACGGAACAGATACCGTGTAGTAATCGCCCGCGTCCGTAGCGCTGATATCGCCTATTGTTATAACGGAACCGGTAGCTACGTCCTCAGCCGCAAGCTCTACCTCTTCCTCGGTTACGCCTTCAGTAACTTCCATAGGAACAACTACTTCAGTCGGAACTTCTGCGTCTTCTGCCGGAGCTTCGACGTCCTCAGCCGGAGCTTCTACATCTTCCGCGGGAGCTTCAACGTCCTCAGCCGGAACTTCTGCGTCTTCCGCAGGAGCTTCAACGTCTTCAGCCGGAGCTTCTACGTCTTCAGCGGGGGTCTCAACGTCCTCTGCGGGAGCCTCCGTATCGGCAGTTTCAACAACCGCCGGCGCTTCTTCCACCGCGTCTACCTCGTCGGCAAACGCTACGGCGCTGAGTGCGGAGAATACCATTAAAGCCGCTGTTAAAGCCGCGCCAAATTTAAAAAAGTTATTTTTCATTATCAAATTGCCTCCTAAAAATTTAAGTTCTTTATAAATATGTTCGATTTCTTCCCAATTAAATCTACAATTTTATAAGCCATATTAAATTTGAAGGCCTCTATCCTCCTTTCCCCAAATACTTATATAAAGAAATACGCCGATCGCTTTAAGCCGCTTAAACATGTCCGCAATCTCAAAAAATATCATGCATAGATAACAAAGACTGACAAACAATCCAATCAACCCGTAAACGGTCGTGGCATATTTAATTATTTTTCTGTTTAAAGTATGCCAGGACAAGTCCCAAATAGCGCAATCCTAATAATATGCATAAATAGACTATTATTATGATTTGTATCCATTATACTATGGTTTAGAAAAAATTGCAAGGGGGTTTGGGAAAGTTTTTATGTAAATTTATAACAAAATATGAACTTACATACGTTTTTATGTTATTTTATTATAATGATCTTTTACGCTTCAGCTCGATTTTATATGAAACCGGCGCCTTAAACTCGGATCCGAAGTTTAACAAATTACTAATTTTCCTATTTTGATAATCATATCCTAACTTTTTTCCAAATAGATTGACAAATTTTTATTCTTTTGTATACTATTTTTAAGAAACGGTTTTAGGCCGATATTTAGACACGAGCAAGCGAGGTAATATTAAGATGGTAATAACAAACGCTCAAATCATAAACCCCGAAAACGGAAATATCAGAACCGGATTCGTTGAATTTAAAGCCGGAAAGATAACCAGGACCGGAGATATGAAGGATTTTAAATACGACGTACCCAAATCGGAGATCATAAACGCGGATTTCAAATATCTTACTCCGGGGCTGATAGACGCGCATTCCCATATAGGAATGTGGGAGGACAGCCTCGGCTTCGAGGGCGCGGACGGAAACGAGGAAACCGACCCGGCGACGCCGCAGCTTAGGGCTATAGACGCGATAAACCCCGCAGACCCGGCATTCAAAGAAGCGTATACATACGGCGTGACGACCGTGGTCACAGGTCCGGGCAGCGCGAACCCGATAGGCGGGCAGCTCGCCGCGGTCAAAACATACGGAAAGAGAATAGACAAGATGATAGTTAAGGCGCCGCTGGCCTTAAAGGTCGCGTTCGGAGAGAATCCCAAGACGGTATATAATGATAAAAATCAGACCCCAATGACCCGAATGGCTACTGCCGCCATTATCCGCGAAGAGCTTTTTAAGGCGAAAGAGTACATGGAGAATTTAAAGAAATACAACGACAAGCCGGACGAGGAGGACAAGCCCGATTTCGACATGAAACTTGCGGCTCTGCTTCCCGTACTCGAGAAAAAAATACCGCTGCACGCCCACGCTCACCGCTGCGACGATATTTTTACCGCGATAAGGATCGCCAAGGAATTCGACTTGGATCTGGTCATAGTCCACTGCACCGAGGGGCGTCTTATCGCCGACGAGCTCAAAGAGGACGGTTATCCGGCTCTTATCGGTCCTATAATGACGGACAGGAGCAAGCCGGAGCTCAAAAATCAGACAGTTAAAACGGCGGCCGCTCTGCAGAGCGCCGGAGTGGAGTTCGCAATAGTCAGCGATCATCCTGAAACGCCCGAAAGGTACCTTCTCCTGAGCGCGACAGCGGCCGAAGGACTTAGCGGAGCGCAGGCGCTTAAAGCCTTAACTACGGCTCCGGCGCATATTTTAGGCTTAGACGACCGCATAGGCGCTATAAAGCCGGGAATGGACGCGGATATGGTCGTATGGGACGCGATCCCCACCGACGCGCCGCTCGGCAAGCCGCGCATGGTGATTATCGACGGCAAAATAGCTGTTAATCAAGATAAAGATTAGAGATCGCCTATAAATTTAGAAATTCATCATATAAATAAAGACAGCGTCTATGGTCGGCTGACGGCCGCCGTAGATGGATATAAAGATATACAAACTATTTCTATATAGAAAACGCTCGGGTTCGCTTCAAATGGAGATCCGAGCGTTTTTATTTATATTTTGAAAAAATAAGGCTAATTAGAAAATATTATTTTTTGTAGGCGCCTTCGATCTCAAGGAGCCGGATCTTTTTGTCGATACCTCCGGCATATCCGGTAAGGGAACCGTCGGCGCCTACGACTCTATGACACGGAACGATAATAGATATCGGATTGCGCCCCACGGCTCCGCCGACCGCTTGGGCCGACATTGAACTTCTTCCCAATTTTGCGGCCGCCAACTCCGCTATGGCGCCATAGGTCGTAGTTTTTCCGTATGGGATCCGTCTCAGTATCTCCCAGACAACAAGCTGGAACGGCGTTCCGCGAAGCGAGACCGGCGGCTGAAAATCGGGGATCTCTCCGCTAAAATAAAGATCCAGCCATCGTTTCGCCTCCTCGAACACGTTCAGCGCTTTTTCCTCAAACTCTTCGGATAAAGTACGGGCGAAGTATTTCTGGCCGTCGAACCACAGGCCAGTCAGATTCAAACCGTCGGCGGCCATTGTTACGCCGCCGAGCGGCGATCGATATTTGTATATATACTGCATTTGATCTCCTCCGGCAATAAGTTTTAAGCGGATCCGGGTCTAATAGTACGCTTTTCTTCATATTATATAGCGATTATATAACAATTCGGCTTTGAGTCCGGCGCGCGTTTTCTCCGACCGGGCGGGCGCTCAACTTAAGTCCGTATAGATTTAAGCGGCAAAACGCTCCGAATAAACCAAAACCGCGTCCGCTCAGATAAAGCGATCGTCATAAAGCGCATGATCCGCCAACAAATATAGTAACATATTACTCTATAAGTGTAAACTGATTTTAATATAACGCCGATTAATACTTTATCTTAAATGTAGCGGCGCCTCTAAACAAAACGGAGAGCTTATTCTTCGCCCGTTTTGCCGCCGCGCAAGCAAAAAAATCAAATTTGCGCGCCGGTTTCGCGGCATATAATCTTGTTATTCGACAGGCTTATTAAAAAGCGCCGCATAATTTACCGTATCCGCTGAAAACATGCACAAAAATAGGGAAAAAGTAAATAAAAGCGCTTGACAGGGGCATAAAACCGTGCTATAATGGCAGAGTTCAAAATATTAATAAATTATTAACGCTATGTTAATAATATGTATAGGGGTATAGCTCAGTTGGTAGAGCAGCGGTCTCCAAAACCGCGTGCCGTGAG
>JAHZIG010000009.1 GCA_019419865.1 Clostridiales bacterium
CCGACTCGCTTTTTTAACCCTGTCTTTGCGACAACTCCGCTATTATACTACCTTTACTCACTTCCTGTCAAGATGTTTTTCGCCTTTTTTGCCTTTTTAGTTATTTTTACTAACACAGGGCTATTTGGCGCTTTATGCGGTAGGCGTTTTATACAACCCGCGTCGAATATCAGCCGCTTATCACCGCGGCGTCTTCGCCTTCGATCCAATCGATATTTCCGCCAAGCTCTTCCACTATGAACCTAAGCGGAATGTAGGTGCGATCGTTTTTCATATAAGCCGGGGAATTTATTTTCTTCTCTACTCCGTTCACTTGCGCGATATCCGAGTCTATAATAAGTTTAATATTCTTATCGTTTCCTATAATGGTCGCCGACTGCTCGACTTCGTCCCAAATAACCTCGGCTCCTAAAAACTCCGCCGCTATCCTCACGGGCGTCATAAAACTGTCGTATGCAATTTCCGGAGCCGCGTCGCAGTTAATCTTCATATTATTCCCGCGTTCGTCTGAGACCACCGCGGATTGGACGCCCGCGGTAAGCGTCAAGGTCAATTCCTCGCCCTTAAATTTTTCAAACCTTTCATATATATCAGGTATTCGATCGCATCCGTCGAAAGTGGTGTTATAGATCGACTCGACCGATTCGGGCAATTCAATGTAAGTTAAATTTTTGCAATTTTCAAACGTCTTTTCTCCTAAGCTTTTGACCTCGCCCAAAATATCTACGCGTTCGAGACTATCGCAATCCTTAAACGCTCTGCTCATGATCCCTACGACGCCGGCCGGAACGGTTATCTCTTTGAGCGACGCGCAGTTTTCAAACAACCCGGACGATATTATCCTAAGATTCTCCGGCAGCCGCACGGATCTGAGCGAGGTACAGCCCTTAAAAGTCTCCTTGTCTATTTGTTCTATACTGTCGGGCATCGAGATGACTTCTATTCCTATGCATCCTTCAAACATGTTCTGACTTATTTCTGTCACAGATTCCGGAATATTTATGTCTCTGAGCCTTTCACAACCTCTAAAGGCCGCCCATCCGAGACTCGAGACCCCGTCGGGTATATATATATTCTCCAAATTAGCGCAGCCGTCAAACGCTCGGACGCCGATCGAGGCAACCCGGTCGTGTATGCCGACTCTTCTCAGAGCAGTGCAGCCCGAAAACATGTCTCCGGATATTTTTGTTATATTGATCGGTATATCATATTCCTCTAAAGAGACGCAGTCTTTAAACATTCCCAAGCTAAAGGAGTCTAACGCCTGTGACAGACGTATATTTCGCAGCGACTCGCAGCCTGAGAAAACGTAATCGCCTATCTCAGTAACGCTGTCGGGTATGACGATCGATTCTAAATTCTTGCAATCGCCGAACGCGCCGTCGCCTATTCGGGTAACGCTCTCCGGTATGACAATATCTCTGAAAGCGCAGCCTGAAAACGTATTGCTTCCAATCTCAGTGGTTTTGTTCGATATCGTAAACTCGGCAAGTGAAACGCAGCCGCTAAACGTTCCGTCAAGCTTGGTTATATGATCCGGGATAGACGCGTACGTCAAGTTTTTGCAGCCCGCAAAAACTCTGTCTTCGATCTCTTTTACCGTATCGGGAACAGTTACGCTCGTCAATCCGTCGCAGTCGCAAAATGCCAGCTGACCCAAGCTCTCTACGCTCGGCGGTATATTCAGCTCGGTAATCCCGCTGCATTCGCTAAACGCTCTCGTTTCTATCGTTTTGACTTTATCCGGTATATTTAGTTCTGTAATGGCGCCGCACCTACTGAAAACGCTTTCTTCAATGATCTCGATATTATTCGATATTTTCAATTCTCGGAGTCCGCCGCAGCTTTGAAACGCGCCGCTCCCGATCTCAACAACGCTGTCGGGTATGATCACAGTCTCAACGCTGCCGCACTCTTCAAACGCATTCACCCCTATTTTAGTAACGCTGTCGGGTATGTCTATACTCTTTAATGACGCGCAGCCTGAAAAACATCCTTTCCCGATCTCTATTATTCCATATGGTATATTCACATACTCTAAGCTAATGCAACCCGAAAAAGCATATTCGTCCATAATCTCTACGCTGTCCGGCACGGTTACGTTAGTAAGACTGGCGCAACCGATAAACGTTCCCCTCAGCGCCGTTACGCCCTCGGGTATTTCAATATCGTCTATCAGCGGACAAGCTCTAAACGTGTAGTTTAGTTCCGTTAAACTGTTTGATAACTTGGCCCGCTCCAAAGAATAACAATAAGAAAAAGCATCCTCTCCTACAATGGAGACGCTATCCGGAATATCAATATATTCCAGCGACCTGCAGTTATTAAAAGCATTATCGCCTATAGCGGTCAGTCCGTCGGGAAGTCTTACTTCAACAAGCTTGTCGCAATTCATAAACGCAGATCCGCCTATGATCCCCAAACTGCTCGGCAGGGAAAGCGATTCAATATTCGATGTATCAAAGGCCTGATACTCAATAACCTTTACATTCTCCGGGATTATCGCCGTCTTAAGCTCCCGCGTATTGGCGAAAGCGCGCATACCTATACTTGTGACCGGACGGCCTTCTATCTCGGCAGGTATCACAGCCTCGACGATATTCGTATCTACTATCCCGGTTATCTTTATTCCGTCTCCGGAGAATTTATAACAGTAATTTTCATAGACCCTTTCGTATGCCGAGACTGCGGATCCCGCGCAAACGACAATGTATAAAACGACTATCTCCAATAATAATATTAATGCTTTTTTCATATCGATCGACTCCAAATAATATATTAAATTAATTATATCATTTCAAGCGTGGTTGTCAACCGCCCAAACGTTAAAAACTCCAAAACCGGTTTCGAATACAACAACGCCCCGTCTTCGAGCGAAGACGGGGCTTCATTAAAATATTAACTTTATCTCAAATTAGTCAAGGAAGTAAATTTTAACGTCTCTTCTTCCGAAGTTGAGACAATCGGTTCTCGACCAGTAGAACAGATCTACCTTTTTGCCCTTTATAGCTCCGCCGCAGTCGCCCGCTATAGCGTAGCCGTACTTATACTTACCGTCTACCGACTCGATGTACATCCTCGTTCCGTAGGGTATTACCGTCGGGTCTACCGCGATAACGCCGTACCCCATCTGCATACCCGTCGACGTAACGCCGGCCCACGGACCGTTGTCCGCTACAGAACTGTCGTACGCGGTCGCCTCGAATATCTCCATCCTTGTATAATTCGTCGGCGGATTCGCGGGGATCTTACCTACCTCAAATTCCTCCTCCGGCGAGTATTCGATTATCTCGTCCTGAGGCTGGGATAAAACTATCTCGTTTACGATCTCGCGCGAGACCTCTATTCCGTCTTCATATTTAATACTGTAGGTTATCTCCTTAACGCCGGTTTTGCCTTCCTGGACTACCTGTCTGGTTCCCGCGGCAAGACTGGTATTCTCAACCTCCTGAGTATTATACGCTATCTCTTCCTGAACCGTTACGTTCTGCGGCGCGGCGCTTGTTATAACTATCTCGCCGCCCGACTCGACCGCGTCGGTCAAACGCGGAGAAACGCTGTCTTCAGAGCTTATCTCTATACCGAGTTCCTTTAATATATCTGAAACTATCTTTTTAGTCGTCTGGTACTCGGTCGTCTTACCGTTTACAGTGACGTTTACCGGCATAGCTCTGTAGATCTCAATATAGGTATCCTGAGTTATGTTATCGTTTAACGATATATTCAGCTTATCGCCGTCGTTTAATACTATCCCTTGTCTGGACAATACCTTGCCGACATCCGTGCTTGCGGTCTTGACCGTAACCGGCGCCTTACCGGCGTCCTGGATCGTTACCACATTAGGCGTAGCGTATGCAAAACCCGAGCACGCCGTTACTATAAAAGCAGAGCACAGAGTCGCCGCCACACAGTTTCTGGCTGATAAGTTTTTCCTTCTCATCAGTCTTTTAAACATCAAATCACCTCGAAAATTTTTGTTCCAAAAATGTTTTGTTCCATATCATTCAAATCCATTTCGCATCAAATCAATTCATCATAAAACGAAAAATTTTATTTTTTAAATGACTGCAGCGCATAGCTGCTGGAAAATACTGTAATTTCACACAACACGTTCATTATATAATCTTTTTGCTTTTCAGTCAAATTTTTAAAATGGACTTAGTCTTTTTTATTCTCAACCACATTTTATATCGTCGTCAAATTATATGTTTTTATTAAATTTCTCATGTTTTTTCTTATTTTCTTTGATTTTTAAGCTTTTTGTGCTTTAGCTTTAATATTTTAGTTATTGTGCTGATTAAAATTTTTTGGTATACTTTTTTATGTGAATTATATGCGATTTTATTTGAAAAATTATGCGAAACCCGCCGTTGTAACAGTTTTGTAACACTAACGTAATCTTTTGTAACATTACTCAAAAATGTTTCAAAAACGCCGTTAAAACGTCGCTCTTTTAATCGCATGGCGACCGACGCTTACCGTGGTTTGTGCATTTTCAACAAAGAGTTAATAATATTATTATTAAACATTACTCTTTATTAAAATACTGTGAACAAAAATAATAATCATTATCGAATTATTCTTTTGCGAAAGGAGCGCAATATATGCACAATAATGAAAAAAATATAAACCAACTTATTAATACATATGTACGCGATGGAGAACGCGTAGACGATCTGCAGATATCCGGTTTAAGATTGATCCAGAATCCAAATCAATTCTGTTTTGGGGTGGACGCGGTACTTCTGTCGTATTACGCTTCGCTCAGCATAAAGCCGGGAGCCGAGGTCCTCGACTTATGCGCCGGCAACGGCGTGATTCCTATTTTGCTGACCGCTAAGTGCGGCGCGGCGCGGATCGTCGGGCTGGAGATCCAGAAAGACGTCGCGGAAATGGCGGGACGTTCGGTACGTCTGAACTCGCTCGAGGATAAGGTCGATATCTTATGCGGCGATCTCAAAGACGGAACTGAAATATTTAAAAGGAGTTCTTTCGATAATATTACATGCAATCCGCCTTATAAAGAACGCGGCTCGGGTCAGATAAATGAAACTGATTCCACGGCTATAGCGCGTCATGAAATACTATGCGATCTGGAGGATATAATCAGCGTGAGCGCGGCGCTTTTAAAACCCGGCGGCAAACTTACGATGGTACATAGGCCGGACAGGCTTATCGACCTATGCTGCCTGATGAGGAAATATAAGCTCGAACCCAAAAAACTCAGATTCGTGCATCCGTCGTATAACAAGACCGCGACCATGATACTGATCGAAGCGGCCCGCGGCGGCAGACCGAAACTATTTCTCGATCCGCCTTTATATATATATGATGAAAAAGGAAACTACACCGATGAAATAGATAAAATATATGCAAAAGAGGTCTAAATTTTTCGTTGACATAGACGCGATTTGTGTTAAAATGAAGTTAGACAGCGTGTTTTATTTTTAACATACTTTAATATATAGGTAATAAAAGCCTAACTTTTTATATATAAACTACCGGTTTGCCTTTGGGTTTAGATTACCTTAAAGGTATGCCGATCTTTAGAATAAGGTTAATTTACCGCGCTTACGCGTTCGCTGAAAAGCTGTCTGAATATCGATATTCATGCGAACAGAAGGAAATTTGAGTAAAATTATGGAAGCGAAAGAAGCGAAAAGAAAAGGAAAATTATACTTATGCCCTACCCCGATAGGGAATTTAGAAGATATAACATACCGAACTCTTGAAACTCTGAAAAGCGTCGATCTGATCGCGGCGGAGGATACGCGGGTCAGCCTGAAACTGCTCAACCATTTCGGTATCGACAAGCCGCTGACCAGCTATTACGAACATAACAAACGCGAAAAGGGCTCCTATCTGATAGGCAAACTGCTCGGCGGGACGGATATCGCCGTAGTTACCGACGCCGGGGCTCCCGGCATATCGGACCCGGGCGAAGATCTGGTGCGGCTCTGCGTACAAAACGATATAGAGGTCGAGGCGCTGCCGGGACCGTGCGCGTTCGTAACGGCGCTGACCGCGTCCGGTATGCCGACCGGAAGATTCACATTCGAGGGTTTCTTGACCGTAAATAAAAGAAATAGAATAAAACATCTCGAGAGCCTGAAGTTCGAGACCCGCACAATGATATTCTACGAGGCGCCTCATAAACTGCCGCATACGCTTAAAGATATGTACTCCGTATTCGGAGACCGCGAAATAGTATTGGCGCGCGAGATAACGAAAAAGTTCGAGGAATATATACGAACGACGCTGAGCGGCGCGATCGAGCGATACGAAAACGTTTCGCCGCGCGGCGAATACGTTCTTATCCTGCACGGCGCTAAGCCCGAGGAGGCCGAAGAGGCGCTGAGGCGGGATCTGCCCGCTCCGTCCGAATTACTCAAAAAATACTATAAGGACGGACGCAGGGGCAAAGAACTTGTCAGGCTCGTCGCCGACGAACTCAAACTGCCCAAACGGGAGGTTTACGATATATATTTAAAGCTCGATAAGGGCGAATAGCGCTTATCCGGCTTTAACGTCGGCCGTAAATTCTTAAGGCGGCTTTCGCCGCTCAAAGTACGGCCGCGTCTTTAAGCGCGTCCGATGCGCAAAAGCTTAGCTCCGGCGCGCCGCCGATTTTTAAACGTTTATACGCGACGCGCGCTATAAACCGCGGCGCTGCATCCCTTTTTATCATAATAAATATGATTTTATTTGCTTTTTATAAGAGGGGATATTCGGCGCAAACTATACCAAGGCGAGAATAAAACTTCCCGCTCAATATAACCTTGCGCATACGCTAAATACGCGCGCGGCATAAAATCAGAACAGAGATCTTAGACCGCTGCATTACCGCTTGTGTGAAATTTTAGAAATCATCGACATCATCGCTCTGCATCACGGCTTTTAAATTAACGCATACGTCTACCAAGCGGCTTAAAACAGAACAGGCTACAATAAACTTAAAAGACTTTTCCGAGGTGAAGGCAATGCTAAGTAAACTTAAAGGGATACACTGGCAAAAGTCGATGCTTGTTATGACTACTTTAATTTTGCTTATAACTATAGGCTCCTTTATAGTAACAGCCAGGATAAATTATAGAGAGGAGTCGAGAAGTATCGAAACGCTCTACGAGGAAGCGAAAAAACTATCCGACGAGATCACGCTTCATTCAAGTAACGACGAAGCTCAGCTCCATATGTTCGCCGAAGTTATCGCAAGACATACGGAGCCGGACTCCGCGGAGCTTTGGGAAGTTCTCGACACATATTCCACAGTAGGTATGATATCCAAACTTGAAATACTTCTTCCCGACAACTCCGTCGTTGTCAAAGGCGGCCGTCGAGTTGATTCAAACGGAACGCTGTCCTTTTCTGAAGCGGCGGCGCTCGGCCATCATATCACAAACAACGAAGCCGACGTTCTCGATCCGAACAAAACCGTCGTCCGCCACTATGTTCCTATCGTCAGAAACGGCGAGACCATCGCTATGCTGTACGGGGTCATCGATCTCGACAATTTGATGAACAAAGTTTTGTCGAAGCCCTACGGCGGCGAGGCGGCGGTATATATAATAGACGGCGGCACGGGCGATTTTCTGATAGACACATGGCACAACGACGACTCCCCGGACAATATATGGGAACTCGGAAGCAGAGAAATGGCGCCCGGCTACAGTCAGGAACAACTTAGGAAAGGCTTGACTGACGGAGAAACCGGATACGTAGTATTTAAGTCCGAGACGACCGCCGAAAATCTTTACTTATGTTTTGCGCCGATGGGCGTTAACGATTGGAGGGTAGCTCTCTCGGTTCCTGAAGCCACGGTATTCGCCAGCGCCAACGCTATAAAAATCATCCTGAACATATTCCTCTTATTCGAGGTGTCGTGTTTCATCGTCTACTCCATTTGGACTATACGCTATATACTCAGCGAAACGGCTCAGAAGCAGCGTCAGCTCGATCTGCTCAATTACATATACGACGTGGAAAAACTGCTGTTCGCCGCCCATGAGCGGCGCGAAAACATCTGCTTGGCTCTTAAAAAGGTGGCGGACATAACGTCGGCCGAAAAGATCACATTCTGGATGATAGGTCAGCCCGACGGCGATATTTCTTTTTCATCCGAGGGATCTATCGACGAATACAGGGACAACAAGAACATGGTCTATCGTCTCCTGGCGTACTTCCAGGACGGGGGCGACGTCTTTAAGACGCGCGATCCGAATACGATACGCTCCATTACCCCCGTCGGTATATCGGTTCCGGCCAAAAATATCATGGCTGTTCCGGTCGCGAACATGGAAGGCGCGATCCGCGGCATTTTGACGGCGTTTAATTTAAAAGATGAAAATACCGATCCGACGCTGCTGAAAAGCGTTTGTTTCAGTTTCAATATGCTGTGCCATAACATGCGTTATTATAATACGATCAAAGAACGCGGGGAAAGGGATTCTCTGACCGGACTCTATAACAGGAACCGGTACGAAACGGATCTTAACGGCTATCTGGAGTCCTACAACGTTTCGCTGTGCTGTATCTATATCGACCTAAACGGTCTGCACGAGCTAAATAACGCCAAAGGACACGACGCGGGCGACCAGGCGCTCAGAGAGGTAGCGGAGCAAATCAAGACAAGTTTCGGAGGCGAAACTTCATACCGCACAGGCGGCGACGAATTTTTGGTATTTCTCGCCGACATGCCGATCGGGGAAGTATACCGCCGCAGCCGCGATTTTAAAAACGCGCTCGAGACTAAAGACATTTACGTTTCCATGGGTATCCAATATGAAACCAGAGTTACCTCCATGGAAGCGCTGATAAAAGAGGCGGAGAAAAAGATGTACGCCGCCAAGAAAGAATTCTACGAGCGGAAAGAAAGCGACCGCAGACAAAGATCCAAACGCAGCGAGCTGTACGCTTGATCCGCGGCCGTTTAAGAGCGTTTCTCATAAAATCCGCGATTGATAAAACTTCAATAAAGCGCAAGGGACGGAGCGTTAGTTCTCCGTCCCAATTATTATAGCGATCCTTATTTCACGCTCTCGGCGATCTTTATCAGTTCGTCCACGCTCAGACTATGTCCGCCGTTTATGCTGACGGACACGCCGTCCTCGGTCTCCCAGTCTATGCAGTTTCCGTCCGTGACCGCGGCGGTCCTGCCGTTTATGGTCGTCTCCTCAACGGTCCCGTCGGTCGAATACGTATAAGCGGTGGTATCGTCTATAAGCCGCTCCATTACGATTATCTCGTCGCCGTCTTCGTTTTTATACTCGATGTTTCTATACTTGCCGCTTACGCTCCCGTCTTCGTTCTCATAAGCGTAGGTTCGGCTCAGGCTGTAGCCCTCGGGCAGGTACTCGGGCGTTTTTATGTCGAACTCCGCCTCCGCCTGAGCCTCGTCTATCGTCGCATAGTTTTGCGTAAACGCTTCGGCGTCGCCGTCGTCCGTGACCGAGTATACCTCGACGCTTCCGTCCGTCGCCTCTTCATACATGGAAACTAAATTAACGTCGTTTATCCTCTCGCCGTTCTCGTCGTAAATATTGCCTATATCTTCCTTATATAAATACTCTACCGCGTTCCCGTTCTCGTCGAAGATCTTTCCTTTCAGCTCGTCCGGCAGCTCGATCGGCGCGGACGCGTCCGTCTGAATAAATTGGTTATGCCCGGTAGAGAGCGTCTTTATGATGTTGTCTAAGTACCCGGACGCGAACGCCGTTCCCGCGACCGCCACTATCGCGACGCAGGCCGCGAGGGAATATACTACCTTCAACTTTCTTCTTTTATTTACCGCATTTTTTCTCATACGCCTTATCTCCTCCTCGGATATCGATCCGTTTTCATAGACGCTAAAATCCATTTTAACGTCGTTTAAATAATCAAATTCATTTTTCGCCATGGCAACCGCTCCATTTCCCGCCGTAGATCCGGCGCAGCTTTCTCCTGCCTCTCGACAGTCTGTTATACACCCAGGACGGCTTTTTATCCGCCGCCTCGGATATGACCTCTATCGACTGATCCATTATGTACCGCCTTATAAACAGCTCTCTGTCCTCCTCGCACAGACCCGATAGAAGCGACATCGTCTCCTCCTCTATCTCTCTTCTGAGGATATCGGCGTCGATCTCTTTTTCGTCCGCTATGTTCTCGTCAAGTTCTCCCGCCGTAAGGTCTCTGTAAAACTTCCGTTTATAGTTCAGCGCGCGGTATTTCGCGACCGCGCCGAGCCAGTTCTTCAGAGAGTTCTTCTCGGCGTCGAACCTGTTAATGTTCCGCCAGACCGAAAAAAGTATATCGTTTACGCAATCCTCGCACAGAGCCGGCAAATCCTTAAGATGATACCGCACGATAGCCTTTATGAGACCGCCGTGCCGCCTTATAAGCTCCTCGAACGCCTCCTTGTCCCTGCGGACGATCCTGCGCGCAAGTTCGGCGTCGTTTATGTCCATGAAACGATCCCCTCCTTTTTTTGCTTTTGAAGCGCTTCTAATATATATTACACGCCAAGGACTCGTTTTCTATCAATTTTCCCGTTTTTTATTATTTTTATTTAAGCGCCAAAACGCCTCCGAGTCAATACCGCTTGACCTGTAAATTTTCGCCGCGCCCGGCGGACGCTATGATCCGAGCCGGATATAATAATGAATATTTCCCTCCTTGTACGCATACAATTTACTGCATACATTTAAACGAATCCGGATCTAACGCAGAAATAAATAAAATTTTCACATAAAGAGAGGTAATAAATAATGTCAAGCGTATTGGAACTTAAAAAGCAGACCCTCGATCTAAACCGCGTCGCGGCGTCGAAGTTTTCGCAGACGATGGTAAAAAACACGATGATCGTTCCGGATAACAAACCGGATATCGGACGCGTTATGGAGCTGTCCGGAAATATGAACGTGACCGACGTGCAGATCCAAAACGACAAGGTCCATATTCAGGGAATATTGAGCGTCTACATAGTCTACGCTCCGGACGGAGAAAGCAAGACGACGGCGGCCGGGATAAGCTACAGCCAGGAATTCGGGCATACCGTAGACATGCCGAAGATCGCGCCCGACATGGACGTTTCGGTAGACTCCGACATATCTTCGCTCGACTACTCGCTCATCAATTCAAGAAAAATAAACGCGCGCTGCACGATCGACTTAAGCGTAAAGGTCTCCGAACGCGCGTCTATGGAAATCGCCACGGACGCGGCGGATAATTCTACCATACAGATAAAGAAAAAACGCATCCGCGTCTGCAGCTCCGTCCCCTGCGAACGAGGCGACATTATCGTCCGCGAACAGTTCGAACTTCCCGCCGGAAAACCCTCCGCCAAGGAATTGCTTCTGACCGACGTAATACCCGAAAACGTCAAGGCGACGGCCACGAACGGCTTCGTCAATATATCCGGCCAGCTCAAAATATGCGCGCTCTATAACCCCGAGGGCGAAAACGCGGCGCCCGGATTTGTCGAACACATCGCCCAATTCAACGAACAGCTCGCGGCGCAGAACGCGGTGGACGATATGGAATGCGAATACGACTGCAAGGTGGGTAACGTCTACTGCGAAGTCCGCGAGAACGCGGACGGCGAAAACCGGGTCGTAGGAGTGGAAGTCCTCTTAAACCCCAACCTGAAACTCAACCAAATAACCGAGATCTCCGCGATCGAGGATGCGTATTCGACGGCTGGCGAGCTTAGCATAAAAAAACAGCCGTTTAATATAGAACATCTGCTCGACAACGTAACCGCCCAGATAAGCCATACCGCCACGGCCGGACATAATCCGGCGTCGCCCGGTATATCCCAGATCCTAAACGCCTCCGCGACCGCCTCGATCGATAACATAGAAGCCCGAGACGGAAGACTGGTAGCTAAGGGAACGGTAAAGTCGCATATCATATATCTGACCGACTCGCCCAACGTCCCTATAGCGAGCATGAACTCAACTTCCGCGTTCGAGCATCCGCTGGACATAAAAAATATCGACTCCAACACGGCCTGCGACGCCAGAGTTTTCGTAAACCATACCGGTTACATAATAACCGGCGTAAACGACGTGGAACTTCGCTTCGTGATAGGCATAAACGTAAAAGCCGTCTCGACCTCCAACATCGAGCTGGTAACCGAACTGGAGCTGCAAAACGAGTCCGCCCCCAAGGACTGCGCGAGCTACATAATCTACTTCGTCCAGGAGGGCGACACGCTGTGGGATATAGCGAAAAGATACGGCGCCACTGTCAAAAATATAATGAAAGAAAACGATCTGCGCGACGACAATCTCTCTATCGGCGACAAAATAAAAATATGCGTCTGAGATAAATTCCTCAGTCAAATATTAAGCCGTTATAATAATTAGGTCAAAACCAAACCGCAATATCCGTTATATTTTATACTTAGGCGCGGCGATCGCTTACTTAATCCACATAACGCACAGCCCTTTCGATTATCAACACGCGGCCCTGTATGGTAATGTGGATAAAGCCTTAACTCCGCACATATACGCATGTTATAACTGTGGAAAACTTTGTGGAGTATGTGGATTGTGTTGTTTTTGAAACATTCGCGTCATATTTCCGTAACATTCGCAGCCATAATGTAACAACAATATGCAATAAATATAAATTATATCCAAAATCAAACCCTGAGCGCTCTAAACGCGCTTCACAAAACCTCGTAACCTAAAAACCATACCTCCAACAAATTTTACTGCGCGACGCGGCGGGGCGAAGGTCTTCCCTTCGCTCCGCCAAATCCGTATACCGACGCGCCGCCGCTTGGCGCTCGGGAGAGCCGGGTTACCGCGCCGAACGCTTATCGATACGCAAAACGTCCGCAGCCGCGCAGCCGCGGATCAAATAAAACCGTTATTAGGGCTTCTCCCGCTTGACGAATTTTGCTTTTTCCTATATAATGATGAACAGAATATACGCTGAGTTTTATTTATAAAATTAAGGAGAGATGCTTAATGAAAATAAGACGGCTCCCGTTTATCATATTCAATAAAACGGGTTTCAAGCTTATCGCTGTTTTATCATATATACTTCTGTTCGTATTCGAGAGGGTCCGGGTATTAAGGCTGACCGAGCTGGAGCTGCTCGACGCGACCGACGTTTTCAGCGTTTCGGATATCTGCTTCGGCGGCCTGGACAAGTTCTATGATTATTTCGCGGTTCCGCTCCCCGATTTCACGCTCTACCTGCAGATCGCGGCGATCGCCATGCTCGTTCTCGGTCTGGCGGCGCTGATACTTTCGTTTTTTTCGTATCGCCGCGTCCAGATCGTAAATGTATTCGTAACGTTTCTAAGCTTTCTGGTAAGTTTAGCGTTCGGGATACTGCTGTACGTATACGCGGGCGAGCAAAACTCCGTCTCCGAGCGGAACAGGATAATGGAATACTCCGTATACTTCACGGCGTTTCTGCCGGCGCTGTTTTCGCTGACAGGCTTTATCTTTACATACGCGTTTGTGAAAATGCCGAAGTACGTATTCGCGGAGGGCAGATTCTTTAAAGCGATGGGCTGCGCCTTCAGTCCTTTTAACTTTACGGCCACGTTCAAAAAGACCGATCCGACCGAGGACAAGTTCCGGGCGACGACGCCGCTCAAGAGGAGAAAATACCAATCGTTCGACGAACCTAAATCAATCAGAAACAGCGAAACCAAAAAGGCGAAAAAGTCCGCCGCTTCGAATACGTCCAAGGCCAAAAGCGAAAAGAAGGCGGGCGGCGAGTCCAAAGCGGACGACGGCGACAAGCGCAGATCTTCCGCTCAAAACGCAAAGCCGAGCGCGCTCGAGCTGGCTCTCGCAAAACGCGCCCACGCCGAGGAGATAGCCAACTCCCGAGTCGAGGCGAGCAACAGAGCGCTGTTTAAGAAAGAGCCGAGGAAACCGAAAGGCGGCGGCTCGAAGAACCAAAAAACGTCGGCTTCCGCGGGTTCAAGCAGAGCGAAGGAGAGAAAACAGACCGCGCTCGAGCTGGCGAAGGCCAGAGCCGCGCACGCTGAAAAGATAGCGAGATCGAAGACCGAAGAATCGTGATATACGCGCCGCCGACCGCGGCGCATTTTTAATGTCTCCGCGCTTTACGCGGATCTTAAAATTTTAAACTTTTGTTAACATTCGGCTGTTTCGCCGTCTATTTACTTTATTTTTGATTTACTTGTGTTATAATAAAAGATATACGCTCGGCGCGTCCGGCCGCGTTTTGTTTAGCCGCGCGGCGGCGAAGACCCGAATATCGGATCCAACTGTAAAAGTTCCGTATTCGGGATAACGATCCGAGCGAAACAGGTAAGATCAAGCGAAAGCAGAATTTAAATATGCGGAGGTATATATTATGAATAAAAATAGATCGAATAGATCGAATCCCGCGCGTTCCAATAAAAAATCAAAGCTTGGGGGCGCGCTTTTAAAATACGGGATAGCCGCGGGGATAGCGGGAACGGCGGCGTTCGCCGCGGGAAAGTATATAAACGGACTGCTGAAGTCCAAGCCTCGGCCTCAGGCGGCTCCGGACGGTTCGAGCGACGGCGTCCTCGAAGCGGTTATCGGCGAGTTTTTAAAGCTCACCAAGATACCGAGAAAGTCGGGGCATGAGGATAAGATAGCCGAATATCTTCTGAGCTGGGCGGAGCGCCGGGAGCTGAAACATATCAAGGACGAATACGGGAACGTGATCATAGAAAAGGACGCGTCCGCCGGGCACGAAAAAGCCCCGACCGTGATACTTCAGGCGCATATGGACATGGTATGCCTCTCGGACGGCGAGGACGAATACGATCCGCTCAGCGATCCGATAAAACCGATCAAGACGGCCGAGATGATAACCGCGCACGGGACTACGCTCGGCGCCGACGACGGCATAGGCATAGCCGAGATACTCTATATTCTAAACAGCGGTCTTATCAAGCACGGACCCATCCGCGCGATATTCACCGTATCCGAGGAGACCGACATGTACGGCGCCGCCAATATAGACGAGAAATATCTGGACGCCGACTATATGATAAATATCGACAACGAGGACGAAGGGCAGATATGCAACTCCTGCTCGAACAACGCCGTCTACTCGATAACAAAGGATATAGAGAGAGTCGAGCCGTCGGGCGACGCGGCGTACGAGATAAAGCTCTGCGGCCTGAGGGGCGGTCATTCGGGCATGGATATAAACTCCGGGGCGATGAACGCGGTCTCCGCGCTCGCCTACGTCCTATCCTGCGTTAAACAGGCGGGAATAGACTTAGAGTTCTCCTCTCTCGAGGGCGGAACGGCGACCAACGCGATACCCGCGTCCGCGTCCGCCGTGGTAGTAATAAACGAGGAGCGGAGCGAGAGGTTTACGGCGATACTGAAGGGTATGCTTCGCAGTCTGTCGGACGCGTACTGCTACACGGAGCCTAACTTTGATCTGAGCTGTCAAAAACTCGACTATGTGCCGACGCCGGTAGTGTCCGCGGATGATTCCGCGAAGCTGATAGATCTTTTGTCGTCTCTGCCAAACGGAGTAAACACCATGAGCCCGGCGGCGGAGAATCTCGTCGAAAGCTCGGCCAACATCGGGATAATACGGATAGAGCCGGATATGATAAATATCGGGGCGTCCACCAGAAGTTCGGTCGATACTTTCTCGGAGGTCCTGGATATGAGGATAAAGACCGCCGCAAGGCTGACCGGCTTCGACTTAGAGATCTTGTCCTCGAGTCCGTCCTGGCCGCTTAATCCATACGGTAAGCTCGCGGAACTGTACAAGGGCTGCTATAACGCGTCGAGCGGACGGACGGCCGAGACCGCGCCGATACACGCCTCGGTCGAGTGCTGTTACTTCTGCAAGAAGAACCCGGATCTCGATATAATCTCAGTGGGACCCACCATAACCGGAGCGCACAGCGTCGGCGAGACGCTATACCTCGATTCGGTGAAGAATAATATCAAAGCGGTGATCTTAACTCTGGAAAAACTGAAATAAAAGCTGAATATATAAACTAAGGGACGTCCGATCTGCGGCCGTCCCCGTAATTTTTTATCTTTACTCGATAACAAGCTCGACCGGGCAATGGTCGGAGCCCATGATCTCCTGATGGATAGCGGCCGATTTGAGTCTCGGCTCGAGCGAGCGGGATACGATAAAATAGTCGATCCGCCACCCCGCGTTCTTCTCCCGCGCCTTGAACCTGTACGACCACCAGGAATACTCGCCCTCCGCTTCGGGATAGAAGTATCTGAACGTATCGATAAACCCGCTATCCAGCAACAGGGTCATCTGTTCTCTCTCCTCGTCGGTGAACCCGGCGTTTCTTCTGTTCGTCTTGGGGTTCTTAAGGTCTATCTCCTCGTGCGCAACGTTGAGGTCGCCGCAGAGTATCACCGGCTTTTTCTTATCGAGTTCTATTAGGTATTCCCTGAAATCCTGCTCCCATCTTACTCTGTAATCCAGACGCCTCAGTTCGTTCTGGGAATTTGGAGTATAGCAGGTCACAAAATAATAGTCCTCGAACTCGGCCGTTATCACCCTGCCCTCGTGGTTGTGCTCGTCCGCCCCGAAGCCGTAGGTCACGGCTAAAGGCTCGCGCTTGGTAAAGAGCGCCGCGCCCGAGTAGCCCTTTTTATCGGCGTAGTTCCAATACGCATAATAGCCCGGCGCGTCGAAGTCTATCTGACCCTCCTGGAGCTTGGTCTCCTGAACGCAGAATATATCCGCGTCCGCCGCTTTGAAATAATCCATAAATCCCTTTTGCACGCAGGCTCTGAGCCCGTTTACGTTCCATGATATAAATTTTGGCATAATACAAATACCGGCGGCGATCGAGCCGCCGTTCCTTTCTGAATATTTCGTTCTTACCGCTTAAGCTCAGCCTTCCGTCCAAGCCTTAAATATTAAAAAACCGTCTTCCGTTCTCGTATGTTATCCGGCATATCTCGTCGTAGCTAACGCCCTTTACGGCCGCCATCTTCTCGGCCACGAACCTTACGTAACCGCTGTGGTTGCGCTCGCCGCGATGCGGTTCGGGCGCCATATACGGGCAATCGGTCTCGATCATAAGCCTCTCGAGCGGTATCTCTTTGCACGCCTCGACCGCCCGCCTCGCGTTTTTAAACGTCAAAACGCCGGTAAACGAGATCATAAGCCCCATCTTAACAAGGCGCCGCGCCGTCTCCGCGCTGCCCGAGAAGCAGTGCATGACCGCGTTTTTAACTTTCATCTCTTTTAAAATATTTATACAGTCGCCCTTAGAGTCTCTGTCGTGGATAACGACCGGAAGCCCCAGCTCGTCCGCCAGATTAAGCTGTTTTATAAACCATTTCTTCTGCTCCTCCCGGTCCGCGTCGTCGTAGTGGTAGTCCAGACCTATCTCGCCTATCGCCTTGACCTTCTCGTCCTTTGCAAGATCTCTTATTATATCCAGATCGGCGTCGGTCATACCGCTAACGTCGCTCGGATGGACCCCGACCGCCGCGTATATGAAATCGTATTTTTTAGCGATAGACAAAGCCTTTTTCGAGCTTTCGATATCCGCGCCTATATCCATTATATTTGTAACGCCCGATCCGCGTATCTCTTCGATAAGCGCGTCTCTGTCCTTGTCGAAGCTTTTATCGTTAAGGTGGGCGTGGGTGTCAAATAGCAATGTCGTCATCTCCCGCTTAAAATTTAGCCGATTTACCCTCTAAACTTGGTAACAGGCTTATTGATTATATCACAAAGATATGTTATAATCAATAAAAATAACGCTGAGAGGTGATAGAGAATGCAAGAATTGATAGATAAAGGCAAACTCGCAAAGCAGGCGTCGTATAAGCTCGCAAATCTTTCCACCAACGTGAAAAACGCGGCGCTTAACGCGATAGCCGACGCGCTTATAAGCGAAGCCGATTATATTTTAAGCGAAAACGCCAAGGATATCGAAGCCGGAGAGAAGAACGGAATGAATCCCGGCCTCATAGACAGGCTCAGACTGACGAAGGAGAGGATCGAGGGCATGGCCGAGGGGATACGCCAGATAGCGGCGCTGCCCGACCCCATAGGCGAGGCGGTCTCCCATACCAAAAGACCCAACGGACTTCAGATAAGCAAGATACGCGTCCCGCTCGGAGTGGTAGGGATCATATACGAATCTCGCCCAAACGTCACCGCGGACGCGGCGGGGCTCTGCATAAAGACCGGCAACGCGGTCATACTCCGCGGCGGCAAGGAGGCGTTCAGTTCCAACATGGCGATCGTGAAGGTGATGCAGAGCGCCGCGTATTCAAACGGTCTGCCCGAGGGTTCGATAAACTTAGTCGAGAACACGACGAGGGAGAGCTCCACCGCGCTGATGCGCCTTAGCGACTATCTCGACGTGATAATCCCCCGCGGCGGCGCCGGACTTATAAAAGCCGTGGTCGAGAACGCTACCGTTCCCGCTATCGAAACCGGGACCGGCAACTGCCACGTGTACGTGGACGAGAGCGCCGACCTCGATATGGCCAAGGCTATCGTAATAAACGCGAAGACGCAGCGTCCGTCGGTCTGCAACGCCGAAGAAAAACTGCTCGTCCATAAAGATATAGCGGCGGCTTTCCTGCCCGAGATCATATCCGCGCTGGTAGAGAAAGGCGTCGAGATCGTCGGCGACGAAGAGGTCCTAAAAGTATATCCGGACGCGACGCCAGCAACCGAGGAGGATTGGTATACAGAATACTTAGACCTCAAGATAGCTATAAAGGTAGTCGGCTCTATTGACGAGGCTATAGCTCACATCAACAAGTACAACAGCGGACATTCGGAGGCGATCGTGACGAGGAGCTACGAGGCGTCGCAGAAATTCTTGGACGAGATCGACGCGGCGGCGGTATACGTAAACGCGTCCACAAGATTCACCGACGGCTTTGAATTCGGTTTCGGCGCGGAGATCGGCATCAGCACCCAGAAGATCCACGCGCGCGGACCCATGGGACTCAGCGAGCTGACTTCGACCAAGTATATAATCCGCGGCGACGGCCAGATCAGATAAAAGCGAAGGCTTAAGGCGCGCCTTTAAATTTTCCGCGCCAAAGATCAACTTAACTAACAGGAGGACGTTAACAGATGAACATAAACGATATGAAAATTGAGACCAAATGCGTGCAGGCGGGCTACGACCCCCAAAACGGCGAGCCGAGAGTTCTGCCGATATACCAGAGCACGACCTGGAAATATTCTTCTACCGAGCAGATGGGCAGGCTCTTCGACCTCGAGGAGAGCGGCTATTTCTACACCAGGCTCGCAAACCCCACCAACGACGCGGTCGCGGCCAAGATAACCGCGCTCGAGGGCGGCGTAGCCGGTATGCTGACCTCTTCGGGACAGGCGGCCTGCTTCTACTCGATATTCAACATATGCGAGGCGGGCGACCACTTCGTCTGCTCGTCGAACATCTACGGCGGAACGTTCAACCTCTTCGGCGTTACGATGAAGAAGCTGGGCATAGACGTTACCTTCGTAGACCCCGACGCGAGCGAAGAAGAACTGAATAATGCGTTTAAGGAGAACACAAAGGCGATGTTCGGCGAGACGATAGCCAACCCCGCGCTGACCGTGCTCGATATCGAGAAATTCGCGAAGGTAGCGCACGCGCACAACGTTCCGCTCATAGTGGACAACACCTTTGCGACCCCGGTAAACTGCCGCCCGTTTGAATGGGGCGCGGACATCGTGGTTCACTCCACCACAAAATACATGGACGGCCACGCGACGAGCGTCGGCGGCGCCATAATCGACAGCGGTAACTTCGACTGGGAAGCGGCCGGGAAGTTCCCGGGTCTTACCACCCCCGACGAGTCGTATCACGGCATAACCTATACGAAAAAGTTCGGCAAGGCCGCGTATATCACCAAGGCTACGGCTCAGGTCATGAGAGACCTCGGCTCGATCCCCTCGCCGCATAATTCGTTCCTGCTCAATATCGGTCTCGAGACCCTGCCGCTCAGAATGAAACAGCACTGCGCCAACGCGCAGGCGGTCGCCGAGTATCTGAGCAAAAACGAGAAGATCTCGTGGGTGAGCTACTGCGGTCTCCCGGGCGATAAGTACTACGAGCTGGCTCAGAAATATCTCCCCAACGGCTCCTGCGGCGTTATCTCGTTCGGAGTCAAGGGCGGCAGAGAAAACGCAGTCAAGTTTATGGACAGCCTGAAGCTCGCGGCTATAGTCACTCACGTGGCCGACGCGCGCACATCGGTGCTCCACCCCGCGAGCCACACCCACAGACAGCTAAACGACGAGGAACTCAAGGCCGCCGGAGTTACGCCCGACCTTATAAGGTTCTCTGTCGGTATCGAAAACGCCGACGACATAATCGCGGACATACAACAGGCGCTCGACTGCATAGACTGATTTTTCGCGGGAAACTTTCGCGCGGGCGGAACCGAAAAAACGCTTTTCGCTCTAAACCGCGGCGAGTCCTTGGATTCGGCGGAGCCGCGCCGCATATTCGAAGCCGAGCGCGGAAGGATCGCTTTTCCGCTTTCTCTCAACAATAACGACGATCTGCGGCGTATATATTTAATTTTACATATATGCGCCGCTTTTCATAACGGCTCCGGCTCCGGCGGATTTAAGCGTTTTGGCCGGGTCTGAGACCGGTATTCTCTTTATACCCGCGTTCGGCCGGTATGCGCCGCCGGGGCAAAGCGC
The DNA here is from genome assembly GCA_019419865.1 of Clostridiales bacterium. GTDB lineage: Bacteria > Bacillota > Clostridia > Monoglobales > Monoglobaceae > Roslinia. The sequence continues at coordinate 20,641 of JAHZIG010000009.1, forward strand.
CCAGCCCGCAAAAAATTTTCTGTTTTATCCGCTTTTTTGCAAATAACGCTTGCAAATTTGCGAGTTTTATTTTATTATATTAATAAATATCCATTTTCGTCATTTTGTACTATATAGTTGATATATATCGGTTCGCTTATAAATATCTATAGACGCAAACTTATATACCGGTTAAACGATCTTATATTGTATAGCATTATGAAACGGAGGATTCGACTTATGGTAAAAAATAACTTCAGCCTGTTTCAAGCTCAGTACGACGTAGGCTTAAACCCCGTTAATTCAGACTATCATACCCATAATGAGTACGAGCTGTATCTCCAGTTGGAAAAGGAGTCGAATTACTATATAGGTCCTACCTGCTACCATCTAAAGCGCGGATATATGCTTATAATAAACAACAACGAGATACATAAGTGTCCTAACGTCGGCGACATGAACTTTCGCCGCGCGACCGTGTACTTCAATCCGACGTATATGAACAACATAAGCATATATTCAAACACCGACCTGCTGAGCTGTTTTAAGCACCCCATCGGCAAGAAGAACCTGATCGTTCTCGACGAGGAGCAGCTGGGGGTTGTGGTAGAATATATAGACGATATGGTGAAATATCAAAATTCTACCGCCTACGCGGACGGAACAAAAGCGCTGATAGCTCTGATAAGGCTCCTTGTTTTGATAAATCGCATATATTCGACCACCACGTTTGAAAACGGGATCACGTCGAAGCAGCAGAGTTCTTATCTTAACAGGATCTATCCGATAATAAGTTATATAGACGACCATTACGCCGAAAATCTATCTCTGGAGAATATAGCCAACGCGCTCGGCATGAATAAATACACCATAAGCCATATATTCAAACAGGTCACCGGCAGCACCATACACAACTATATTTCGCTGAAACGGATCTCCTGCGCGAAGGCGCTTCTGCTCGAAGGCAAGAACGTGACCGAGACCTGCTACCTCTCAGGTTTCAACGACTACTCGAACTTTATCAGACGTTTTAAGGCCGAGACCGGCATGACGCCCGGAGAGTACAAAAATATCAATAACGTATGATCGCGCTGATTGCGGCCGAACGCGCCGCAGTCAGGATTTTTTATTCTGAGGCGTTTTTATTTATATAAATTTTTTAAAATAATACCAACCTTTTTCAAATACCGCCGTGTAACATAATGAGAAACATAAGGAGGAACGGAGCAGTGAATGAAAAAGCCGTAATAAAAAGATGCCAAAACGGCGACAAACTCGCGTTCGACGAGCTGATCCGTTTCTTTTATCCGTACGTCTCAAAATATCTTACGCGGCTCACCTGCGACGAGAAGCTGACCGAAGATCTGACTCAGGAGACGTTTTTAAAGGTTATCCGCTCGATAGACCGCTACGACCCCGGCGGCTCCGCCGGCTTCGGCACCTATATCATCACGATCGCCAAAAACAGCTACATCGATTTTTGCAGAAAGAACAAGGCCGAACTCTATGATAATATCGAGGACTTGAGCGGGACGGAGCCGCCGGGATCGTCGAACTTTGAAGAAGACGTTTTAAGAAAGCTCGACTACGAGAGCGTACTCGGCTACATAAACGACCTGCCGCCGGATCAGAGCGCGGCGATAAAGCTGAAATATATAGACGAGCTGACTCTTAAGGAGATAGCCGAACTGACCGGCGTTCCTGCGAAGACGGTCAAGAGCCGTATCCACGAGGGCGTGAAAAAGCTCAGAAAAAGATTATCACGGAAAGGAAGGATCGACAATGGATAAAAGCGCAGATAAGATTATTCAGACGTTAGAGCCGGAGATAGAAGCAAAATGCCGGCAGCTCAGACAGAAGCGAAAGGAACGCGCGGCGCTCAGGATATTTATTTTAGGCTTGATAGCGGCGCTGATCGTTCCGGCGTTATTGATCTTTGCCGGAGCGACTTGGTTCGCGGTCTTAACGCCTTTCGCGTTTTTGGCCGTAGGCTTTATAGTATTATCGCCAATTTTGATCAATATGGGAGGCTCAGTCTGTGAATAGATTCGACTCGTTTATAAACAAAATTAACTTTAAGAAGCTCGCGATCCTTTATATAATCGCAGCGCTTATAGCCGCGATCGTCTGCACGTGCGTAATAGAATCGATATACCACGACAGGATATGTTTCGCGCTGACCTTCTCCCGGCTCGGCGAAAAGATCGAGCGCGGCTCGGCGACCTCCGACGAGATCGAGGCGGATCTGTCCGACCTGGCCGCTTCCATACCCGACGTCGTGGACGCGCTCGTTTTAGACGATTCAAACCGTATCGTCTACTCGGCCTCCGACTCAAGGCTCGCCTGGGACGACCGGCTCGAACTGAACGCCGGAGAGATCGGGACCACCTTCATGGTATCCGAAAGCGCCCCGAACGCCGTGTTTAAATTTGTAAAGAAAGAGGAATTCATGCTGTCCTCAGTCTTCGCCTCCGCCTTTACCGAACTGAGCGAGGGCCGCGACGAGGAAAACATATACCAATACGAGCTTCAGAACAAAACCGTGTATCTGCTTGGCTTTATGGGCAGAGACGCAAACGGCGACAGAGTCTATGTTATAAACAACATCTCCCACGCGCCGGGCGGAAACTTAGCGATCAAGCTTACGCTCACGATCGCCATGTTCTTCTTTATGCTGTACTGGGTCATAACCGCCCTGTGGATATACCAAAACGCCCTGGCGGCGCGTCTGCCCGCGCTTCTCTGGGGCTGCGCGGCGCTGCTTACAAACCTGGCGGCGGTCGCCGTGTATTTGATCTACAAGTATACCAACGCGGTCTGCCGAAGCTGCGGCGCGGTTCAGAACAGGGAAAACCAATTTTGCGTAAACTGCGGAGAAAAAATAGGGTTTACCTGTCCAAACTGCGGACGGACTCTATATAGAAACGTAAATTTCTGCCCGGACTGCGGCGAAAAACTAAACGGATCGGTCGAATAACTTCAGCAAATCGCATTAGGCAAAGCCTAAACATACGGCGGCGGCTTAACGAGCCGCGCGCTCAAGACGTATAATATAAATCGTATCGAAGTAGTAAGGTAAATCGAAAGGAGCGTTAAACGCGTGAACCCGCAAAATAACATAACCAAAAGCGTCGGGCGGATATTAAAGGACAATATCTGCACCGCGTTCAATTTTCTGAATTTTATGATAGCCATAGCTCTCGCCTGCGTCGGAGCCTGGACGAATATGCTGTTTATCCTGGTAATTATAACGAACACGGCGATAGGGATCGCTCAGGAGATAAAAGCGAAAAAGCTGGTCGAAAAGCTTTCCCTGCTCTCCGAACCGACGGCTAACATCGGCAGAAACGGCGAGAGATTGACCGTTGGGATCGGCGAGGTACTCAAGGGCGACATACTCTTCCTCGAGAGCGGAAACACGATCTGCGCCGACAGCGTCGTACGGAGCGGCGAGCTCGAGGTCAACGAGTCCCTGCTTACCGGCGAATCCGACCCGGTGATCAAAAAGCCGGGCGACTCTCTGCTCTCGGGCAGTTCGGTAATAAGCGGAAAATGCGAAGCCGAAATCGTTCATACGGGCGACGAGAACTACGCCTCCCAGATAGTAAACGAAGTGAAAAAGTCCAAGGGCTTAAACTCCGATCTGCTGCGTTCGATGCGCAGAGTCACCAAGTTTACCGGCTGGCTGATCGTTCCGCTCGGCGTTATCCTGTTTTTGCAGGCCTACTTTTTAAGAGACGCCTCCGTCCACGACGCGGTAGTCTCGACCTCGGCCGGGCTTTTGGGCATGCTGCCCAAGGGTCTCGTCCTCATGATAGGCATAGGTCTCGCGACCGGTATAATACGCCTGTCGAAGCGGGACGTGCTGGTTCACGACCTGTATTCCCTCGAAAACCTCGCCCACGTAGACGTGATCTGTCTCGATAAAACAGGAACGCTGACCGAGGGCAAGATGAAGGTCGAGAGCGTATACATGGCGGATAACAAATACGAAGCCGAGTTTAAAAAGCTGATAGGCGCGTTTCTCGGCGCCTCCACCGACAACAACGCCACATTTCAGGCGATGAAGGCCTTCTTCCCGGCAAACGACGATATAGAGATCGTCTCCGACGTTCCGTTCTCATCCGAGAGGAAATGGAGCGGAGTGACCTTCTCGGACGGCGGGAGCTTCGTACTCGGCGCCCCCGAAAAGCTCTGCGCCTCCGCTCTCCCGCCCGAGATAGAAAACGAACTGCGGGACGGAAAGCGCGTTCTCGCCGCGGGTCTTGCGGACGAGATCCGGGACAAGCGGATAGATCCCCAAAAATTCCGGCTCCTCGCCGCGATCGTTATAACCGATCCCATCAGAGAAAACGCCGTCAAAGCCGTCTCATACTTCCGAAACGAAGACGTGGACGTAAAAGTTATCTCCGGCGACAATCCGCTGACCGTATCGGCGGTCGCGCGGAAGGCGGGTATCAGAAACGCCGACAAATATATAGATATGTCCATGATATCCGACGAAGACATACCGCAGGTAGCCAGAGAATATACCGTATTCGGCCGCGTAAGACCCGAACAGAAGCGAACGATAGTATCGTCCATGCAGGCCGAGGGGCATAACGTAGCCATGACCGGCGACGGCGTAAACGACCTGCTCGCCATGAAGCAGGCCGACTGCTCGATAGCCGTAGGCCAGGGAACCGACGCGGCGCGGCAGACGGCTCAGATCGTTCTCCTGGACTCGGACTTTTCCAAGCTCAGGGACGTGCTGTCCGAAGGCAGGCGGGTGGTCAACAACATAACCAAATCGGCCGGAGTATTCTTTATTAAAACGATATACTCGATACTGATAACGATGTTATGTATAATATTCAACTGCCCATTCCCACTCATACCGATACAGATAACCCTGATAGACGCGATAATCGAGGGCTACCCGGCGTTTATCATGTCGTTCGAGCCGAACGACGTCAAGGTCAGAGGCAGGTTCCTGAATACGGCTCTTAGGACGGCGGCGCCTAACGCCATAGCGGTTACGCTCTCATTCTGCGTCATGTACCCGGCGTCTAATATCCTTAATATAGCTCCCGAGCAAACTACGCTGATAATGTACCTGATCGTGGGGATCACCGGGATCATAGGCGTGATAAAAGCGTGCATGCCGTTTAACAAGCTGAGAGCGTTTTTGGCGGCGACTACCGCCGCAGGCTTCTTCGCGGCGCTGATCTTATTCCGTTCGCTGCTTAAGCTGCCGGTTCTAAACGTCGAAAACCTTCCGATCCTGGTCGTCGTTGCGGCCGCGGCCATACTTATCGCCTGCTTCATCAAACTGCCCCAAAAAAGCCCGCTCAAAAAAGCCACGTTTTCGCGGACGTAAAGCGAGCTTCCCGAAGTCGATCAAACGCCGCCGAGCTAAGCTCGCGGCGTTTTTGGCGTGAGACGACGCGGCTCCGTTTAATTACCGCCAAGGTCTACGCTCGCCCTGCAACTCCTATCGTCGATACCGGTTTCGGATCTTCGCCGCCGGGCTGCGCCGCGCTTGACGCGCAAATCAAAAACGCCCCGCCGCGAGACTAAGCCGCGGACGGGGCGTCTATGTACTTTTTAACCGATCTACTCTATCGATATCGCCTAACCGATTACATCAGGCCTTCTACCTCTTCTTTGAGCGCCTCGACCTGACTTCTCTGCTCGTCGCTGAGATCCTTGGTCAGCAGCGAATTTATCGTCATGAGCGCGTCGTCGTAGAGTTCCTCGTCGATAAGCTCTCTGATACTGTTAAGATCAGCCTCGATGGAGACCGTATCCGCGGCCGCTTCCTCGGCGGTCATTCTCTCCGGCTCCTCGGTCGGAGTCATGTCGTCGGCCTTAGCCGAAACGCCCTCTTCGTCGTCCGTCTGAGCGGCGTTCGTCGTTCTCTCCGTCGTCGCTCCGCTCTCGCTCGCGCTCTCCGTATCTTCAGCCGGAGTAGCCTCCGCTTCTTCCCTCTCCGCCGTCGCCGCCGGTCTTTCGGTAGCTACGCTCTCCGTATCCGTTCCCGCGCTCGGCGTCGCCGAATCGCTACACCCTACAAGTATGCCCGCGGACAGAACTCCCGCAAGCGCGACCGCTGTTACCTTCTTAAAATCCAATTTAAACTCTCCTTTTCTTTTTAAAAATTCCTCTCAGTATCGCAGACGCCCCAAGCGAAACGCTTAGACGCCCCGCGCCTTATCCCGCGCCGATCAATATCTCTCAAACGCCAATTTGAGCCGCATCTGCGCGTAAATCCCGTAGCTCGCTTCCCAGACGGCGCATATCTTATCCACCATCGAGACCACGTACGCCTCCTTATGTCTCGGCCAAATCATTCCGCACAGCCACATATGGTTTTTGATGATGTCCTTTTCAAGCTCGCTCAGCTCGGTTATCTTCTGCGCGTTTTTAAGCGCGATCCTCGAATGCAGCAACGCGTGCTTTACGGCTCCGAGACCCGCGTCCGACCAGTCATAGTAGAACAAGTCGTGAAGGAGTCCGGCTCTCGCCGCCGCCTCGTAGTTAAGACCCATTCTCTTGCACATCAAATAGCTATAGTACGCCACGTTTATGCAATGCTGTTTTCTGCTTACGCCGTAATGATGGGAACAATTTTCAAGGCGTAAAAACGCCTCGTTATCCATCAAATCCTGAACGATACCACGGAATTCCTGATACTGACTGTTGCTATCATTAACCATCGCTATCATCCCCTAAAAATTTTTGGAAAAAACAAACGTACTATATAGCTTTTACTTAATCAAAAATTATATGACTATCTGCTTAACCGATGTTATTATACCCCGTTTAAATTAAAAAAGTCAATTCTTATATTTAAACAATTTATTAATTTTTGACCCGCAATTTTGTAACTATTGACTACCTCGCCGAGAATAAGCGCTATTTTAATACTTTTCTGAGATTATTAGTCGTATGCTCCCTAAAATACGCTTTTTCTAAAATAGGATAAATATTTGGTTAAACTCAAACCTAAATATGTAATTTAACTCTTGTGTTACCGCGTAAAATAGGTTATAATATATGTGTTTGCAGGCGGACGCCATACTGAATAATTGTCCTTCGCGGACGCGGCGGCGCGGCAGGGGTGCTCATCCGCTCATACAGGCCGCTCAGAGCGCGAAACCGCAACGTATTATTCGTATCGGATCGCATATGTATTTTAGCAGATATTGGGAGCATAGAGGATATGGGAATATTTAAAACAATCAAAAACGAAATAGCTTTGACGTTCGAGCGCGACCCGGCGGCGCGTTCAAAAGCCCAGGTTCTCTTGCTCTACCCCGGAGTCCGCGCCATAATCAACTACAGAGTGGCGCACAGGCTCCACAACAGAGGCCATTATTTTCTCGCCGACTGGATCTCCAAGCGCACCCGCAGAAAGACGGGCATAGAGATCCACCCCGCGGCGAAGATAGGACAGAACGTCTTTATCGACCACGGCATGGGCGTCGTGATCGGCGAGACCGCAGAAGTCGGGGACAACTGCACCATATATCAGGGCGTGACCCTCGGCGGCACGGGTAAGGACAAAGGCAAGCGCCATCCCACGATAGGCGCCAACGTGACCATCGGCGCCGGCGCGAAAGTGCTCGGACCGTTCAAGGTCGGCGACAACTCCAAGATAGCCGCCAACGCGGTGGTCCTCAAAGAGGTCCCGCCCAACAGCACCTGCGTAGGCGTTCCCGCGCACATCGTCAAGCGGGATAACGTCAGAGTCGCTCCGGCCAAACCGACCGCGCGCTACGTCGCGGATCTCGACCAGATACACATTCCCGATCCGGTCGCTTCCGAGCTCGATACTCTGCGCCAAAACGTAAAACGCCTCACCGAGCAGCTCAAGGAATGCGAGGAGAGCCACGGCCCCGACTGTCCGCATTTTAAGGACAGACGCGGCGAAGGTTCGGACGAATAGAAACCGGCGATGGAGTTCGGCAAATAACAGGACGAGGACGTTCTACGACGATAGACATAAAAATAGATATAAATATAAGACGATCGATAAAAACGCTATCCGGCGGCGCGCAAAGTCTCGATAAACGGGGGGCGCGCGCGGCGCGATCGATATATTATTAAAACATAGATATTTCTAAAGACTCGTTTGCTCTGCCCACGGGAGACGCGGTTAAGTTATATATAAAGACACAGAATGTGGGCGGAAAGGTCATGGAAACCGTATGAAGCTTTTTAACAGTTTAACAGCCAAGAAGGAAGAATTCGTCCCGATAACTCCGGGCGAGGTCAAGATGTACTCCTGCGGCCCCACAGTGTACAACTATTTCCATATAGGAAACGCGAGGCCGTTCATCATCTTCGACACGCTGCGCAGGTATCTGGAATACTCGGGGTATAAGGTCAAATTCGTCCAGAACTTCACAGATATAGACGATAAAATGATAAACAAGGCTAACGAGCTGGGCATAACCGTCCGCGAGCTGGCTGATAAGTATATAGCCGAATACTTCAAGGACGCGGAGGGGCTTGGTATCCACAGAGCCACGGTTCACCCGAGAGCCACCGAAAACATAGACGCGATAATCGAGATCATCTCAAAACTGGTCGAGAGCGGCTACGCCTACAACGTAGACGGCGACGTGTATTACAGCACGAAGAAGTTCTCCGAATACGGCAAGCTCTCGCATCAGCCTCTCGAGGAGCTTGAGAGCGGCGCGAGGATAGACGTCAGCGAGGACAAACGCGACCCGATGGACTTTGCGCTCTGGAAAAAGCAGAAACCGGGCGAACCGGCCTGGGAGAGTCCGTGGGGAATGGGTCGTCCGGGCTGGCATATCGAATGCAGCGCTATGGCGAATAAATACCTCGACAAATCGATAGACATACACAGCGGCGGTCAGGACTTGATCTTCCCGCACCACGAAAACGAGATAGCGCAGAGCGAAGCCGCCAACGGCTGCACATTCGCCAACTACTGGGTGCACAACGGATATATAAACGTGGACAACAAAAAGATGTCCAAATCCCTCGGCAACTTCTTCACGGTCAGAGACGTGGCCAAGGAGTTCGACTACGAGGTGATAAGATTCTTCATGCTGTCGGCTCATTACAGAAGCCCGATAAACTTCAGCAAGGACTTGATGGAATCCGCAAAGTCCAGCCTTGGCAGGATATACACCTGTATAGAGAATCTGGAATTTTTATCGCAGAACGCGCAGGACGCGGGTCTTAAAGACGCCGAAGCTGAAAGCGTTAAGGCGCTCGGCGGCTACAAGGACAAATTTATCGCGGCTATGGACGACGATCTCAACACCGCCGACGCGATATCAGCCATATTCGAGATAGTCTCGTACGCAAACAAAAACATAGATTCCGACTCTTCAAAAGAGCTGATAGAAAAATATATCGCTACTATAAAAGAGCTCGGGAATATCCTCGGACTGCTCCAGAAATCCAAAAGCGACGTTCCCGCCGAGATACAGAGCATACTCGACGAACGCGCGGCGGCGAGAGCCGAGAAGAACTGGGGCAAGTCGGACGAACTCAGAGATAAGCTCAAGGAGCTGGGCTATATAGTCAAGGATACAAAGCAGGGTCAGCAGCTTACTAAAGCTTAAAGCGGCTCTGCCGACGGGGCGCGTTAACGCCGGGTCATAAACAACTATATCGACCGAAGCGGCGGCGCCCCGGCTATAAAGCGACAAGAGGTAGAATATGGACAAGAATGAAACGCTTACGGAAGAACTGCTTAAGAACGCGAACTCGGGGGATCTCCCGATACGCCCCGCCGAATATTCGGCGCTGGCGCTGGCGTACATAGGCGACTGCGTGTACGAATTATACGTCAGGACTCATCTTCTGAAGGCGGGGAACAACAACGTAAACTCCCTGCACAAGACCGCGACGAAATACGTGCGCTGCGCCGCGCAGTCGCAGCTTTATCATAGGATAGAGCCTCTCCTGACCGAGGAGGAGACCGCCGTGTTCAAGCGCGGCAGGAACACCAAATCGCACGTGCCGAAGAATTCCGAGATGAGCGACTACAGAAACGCCACCGGGATCGAGGCGCTGATAGGGTATTTATACTTAAGCGGGAAATACGGCAGAATAAGCGAACTTACCGGGTATTTGTTTGTTTAACGCGCCCGGCGGTTCGCGCCGATAATTAAATTACAGACGATCGAATCATATTTGATTTTTAGTTGTATTCGTATAGAGGTAGATAGCTAAATTTTAAATATATTTTAGAGAATATGAGAGATAAACATATATAACTAAGTCCGAATATAATTTTTATCTTAATTTGCTTAGCGGAGATTTTCCGTATTTAAAACAGTAAAAAAGATTTTATATATTCTATACATTTAGGAGGAAATGAAATGGATTCACAAAAAGTAAGAGAACTTCAGATCAACGCGACTCACGTCCGTAAAATGGCTCTCGAAGCGGTACATAGCGCGGGCGCGGGACATCCGGGCGGCTCGCTGTCTCTGGCGGACTACCTGACCTACCTGTACATGGTAGAGATGAACGTAAATCCCCGGGACGCGAAGAATCCCGACAGGGACAGATTCGTTCTGTCTAAGGGTCACTGCTCGCCCGCTCTCTACGGCGTACTGGCAGAGGCGGGATTTATCCCCAAGGAGGACATAAAGGGCTTCAGAAGCATCGACAGCTACCTTCAGGGTCACCCCGACATGAAGAAGATAAACGGCGTGGACATGTCCACCGGCTCGCTCGGTCAGGGCATAAGCGCGGCCTGCGGCATGGCGCTCGCGGGCAAGCTGGACGGCAAGGATTACCGCGTCTACACCGCGCTCGGCGACGGCGAGATCGAGGAAGGCCAGGTATGGGAAGCGGCGATGTTCGCGGCTCACTATAAGCTCGACAATCTCACGGCTTACCTCGACTTCAACGGGCTTCAGATAGACGGCGACATCACAAAGGTCATGAACTCGCTGCCGATCGACAAGAAGTTTGAAGCGTTTAACTGGCACGTAATAAACATCGACGCGCACGATTTCAACCAGATAGAAGCGGCGGTGAACGAGGCTAAGGCCACCAAGGATCGGCCGACCATCATAATCGGCAAATCCATAAAGGGCAAGGGCGTTTCGTTTATGGAAGGTCAGGCGGCATGGCACGGAACCGCGCCGAACGACGAGCAGTACGCTCAGGCGATATCTGAGCTGGACGCATATCTTGAGAGTCTGGGAGGTAACGAATAATGATTAAATATGAAAAAGGCAGTAAGGTTGCAACAAGACAGGCATACGGCGACGCTCTGGTCGAGTACGGCGCCGATCCGAGGATAGTCGTTATGGACGCCGATCTTTCAAAATCCACAAAGACCGACGGCTTTAAAAAGACCTATCCCGAAAGATTCATAAACACCGGTATCGCCGAGGGCAACATGATGGCTGTCGCGGCCGGCATCGCCACCTGCGGCAAGATAGTGTTCGCAAGCTCTTTCGCGATGTTCGCCGCGGGCAGAGCCTTCGAGCAGATAAGAAACTCTATCGCCTATCCGCACCTCAACGTTAAGATAGGCGCGACCCACGCGGGCATCTCGGTAGGCGAGGACGGCGCGTCCCACCAGTGTCTCGAGGACTTAGGTCTTATGAGAACGATCCCGGGCATGGTAATACTCAACCCCGCCGACGCGGTCGAATCCAACCTCGCGGTAAAGGCGGCTATAGACTACGAAGGTCCGGTATATCTGAGATTCGGACGTCTTGCCGTTCCGACAATATTCGACGAAAGTTATAAATTCGAGATAGGCAAGGGCGTCGAGCTCGAAGACGGAACCGACGTGACCCTTATCGGAACCGGTCTCATGGTTCCCGACTGTATCGAAGCCAAGAAGATCTTAGCCGGCGAAGGCATAAGCGCCCGCGTTATCAACATGGCCACGATCAAGCCTATAGATAAGGATATAATCGTAAAGGCCGCTAAGGAGACCGGCGCGATAGTCACGGCGGAGGAGCACAACATAATCGGCGGTCTCGGCTCCGCAGTCGCGGAAGTCCTCGTAGAAAACGCCCCTGTACCGATGCAGAGAGTGGGAACGCAGGACGTATTCGGACGTTCCGGCAAGCCGTATCCGCTCCTTGAGATGTACGGCTTGGACGCTAAGACCATCGCCGCAAAAGCCAAAGCCGCGATCGCGATGAAGAAATAAATTTATGCGTAAAGCTCAAAGGCGCATAGACCGCAATTCGGTATTACGCGCGTTTATTTATTGAGTTTGTATAAATAGTATTATACATATATATTAGAGCGGCGTCTCAGCCGCTCTTTTATGTTATATGATTTAGTTGTCGCTCTTTTGCGTTCCGAATACTATCACAAAATAAAAGTCACTAGAAAAACAACGTTTTCACGGGCTTTCAGGATTTCTAGTGACTTTTCTAAAATTTTCCATTATTACAATTGCATTAAAGGTCGCATATGTCAGTGACGCGTAAAATTCTCTAGTGAGTTTTCAGACGGTTTTAGTGACTGTTTAGTGATGTTTTTTTGGCAAAAGTCACTAGGAAAAACAACGTTTTCACGGTAGTTTGCAAGCTCCGTGGTGATATAAGTGATATTTTTTTTAATATCGTAAAATAAAATAAAAAAATAAATAAATATATAATAAAAAAATATATATAAAAGAATAGAGAAAAACGTCACCAAACCTAACGTAGAGATTAGAGATTAGCGAATAGCGAATAGGGGGAAATTTGCCTGTGTAACGCCGAACGCAAACGTATGCGGAATTGGAATACATTGTTTTTCTATACGGCTACAGAAGCCGTTTAAGCGTTACAGAAGCGTGTTGGACTCCTATTCTCTATTCTCTAATCGCTATTCTCTACGTTGCCGAACGCAAGCGTATGCGGAAAAGAAATACTCCGTTTTACTATGCGGCTGCAGCCGCCGTAAAAACGGAAATAGGAGCCTTTTGGGCTCCTATTCGCTATTCTCTAATCGCTAATCGCTACGTTGTCGCTATTACCTCTACCTCTACCAGAACGTTCTTGGGCAGGGATTTTACCGCCACGCAGGAGCGCGCGGGCTTCTGTGTGAAGTATTTCGCGTATACTTCGTTGAACGCGCCGAAGTCGTTCATATCGGCTAAAAAGCAGGTCGTCTTTATAGCGTTCTCCATCGAGCTTCCGGCCGCCTTGAGGACCGCGTCGAGGTTCTTCATGACCTGCTCGGTCTGCGCCTCTATCCCCTCTGCTACGACGTCTCCGACCGCCGGGTCGATCGCGATCTGTCCCGACGTGTATACCATGTCTCCTACCTTTACCGCCTGGCTGTACGGACCTATCGCCTCAGGCGCGTTTTTCGTATATATCTTTTCCATTGTTATATTCCTCCGTTTCTATCAGATCTTATCTTTCTCTACCTTAAATCTCGATCCTACGTCAGCTTAAATCCCGCGTCGAGCAACGCGTTCTTGATCGTATCCAGATGCTGCTGATCGCGCGTCTCCATAGAGATCCTGAGCACGCACGCGTTGATATCGAGCTTCTCGTCTCCTCTGTTATGTTCGAGCGAGACGACGTTTCCGCCCAGGTCGGCTATTATCTTCGAGACGTCGAGCAGTTGTCCCGGCTTGTCTACAAGCTCTATCACCAGTTCCGCAAGACGTCCGGCCTTCTGGAGACCTCTGTTTATGACCCTCGAGAGGATAGTAACGTCGATGTTTCCGCCCGACACCAGCGCCACGACTTTCTTGCCCTCTATAGGCAGCTTGTTGAATATGGCCGCCGCTACCGAAACGGCGCCCGCGCCCTCGGCGATCAGCTTCTGCTGTTCTATCAGCTCGAGTATGGCGGTGGAGATCTCGTCGTCCGACACGGTTACTATCTCGTCGACGTACTTGCTGCAGCACTCGAAGGTATTTTCGCCCGGAGTCTTTACCGCGATGCCGTCGGCTATCGTCTTAACTGTATCGAGCGTCTCTATCTTACCGTCCTTTAAAGCCCTGGCCATCGACGGCGCGCCCGTCGCCTGAACGCCGTACACCTTTATATCGGGATTCAGAGTCTTGAGCGCGAAACCCACGCCGCTTATAAGTCCGCCGCCGCCGACCGGCACTATGACCGCCTCGACGTCGGGGAGCTGATCGATTATCTCCAGACCGATAGAGCCCTGTCCGGCTATGACCATCTCGTCGTCGAACGGGTGGATGAACGTAGCTCCTGTCTCCTCAACCAGTTCCAAAGCCTTTTCATAAGCGTCGTCGTACGTGCCCTTGACGAGAACGACCTCGGCGCCGTAGCTCTTAGTGGCTTCCACTTTGGATATCGGCGCGTTGTCGGGGATACATATCTTAGCCTTTATACCGTTTCTCGCGGCCGCCAGAGCAACTCCCTGAGCGTGGTTGCCCGCGGAGCAGGCTATTACGCCCCGCGCCTTCTCCTCTTCGGTCAGCTGAGAGATCTTATAATACGCCCCTCTGACCTTAAACGAACCGGTCACCTGCAGGTTCTCGGTCTTCAAATACAAATCGCAGTCGCGGCAAAGATTCGACTTTATCATATCGGTAGGTCTTGCGACCTGCTTCAATATATGCGCCGCGTGATATACTTTATCCAGCGTTATCATTGTGTTCTTTCCTCCCGGAATCTATTTTTCCCGCATTTCGCTCCGCTAAGCCAAAATCAAGCCCTATTTTTGCCCGATCCGCCCAACCTCGCCAAAACGCGTCGAGAATTAAATTTGCTGTTTTGGATAAACGTTCGACTCTTTCGCGAATTTATCCACAGACCAGTATACGCTTTTTTAGTCGAATATTCAAGATTAAATTATTATAAAATTTTACGCTCTATTCAATAGTAAACAGGTGAAAACGGACAACGTAGAGATTAGAGATTAGCGAATAGAGAATAGGGAGTGAAATTTGCTCGTGTAACGCCTGACGGCTTTGTTTGCGGAAATGGAATACTTTGTTTTCCTATGCGGCTACAGAGGCCGTTTTGACGCTACAGAAGCGTATTAGGCGCCTATTCGCTATTCGCTAATCTCTAATCTCTACGTTGATTTATCTTATGGGCTTATTACAATGCTTGTACGCCTATATGTCAATATATAGATTTCACAAATATACTTGTACAACATTATATATTTTTTCTACTTGTACACCAAATAGATATGCGTTATACTATTTAAGTAGCAAGGAAACGGCGGCGGTTGTTTCTCACTCCCGAAAAAAGGGGGTGATGTAGATTATGAATTTAGATTTAATAATCGGGCTAATTGCTTTGATTGTACTTCTGGATATAATAAAATACATAAAAAAATAGCCGCCCTCTGATACAGGACGACTATTAATATTAGTTATACTATTCGGAGAAACAGCTGTTTACCGTTTCCTTGTTATATCTATTATAGCGCTTAAATCATTAGGCGTCAAGGGGTGGTTTTGTGACGGCCGGAAATTCGCAAACAAGAGCCAAAAATAAGTATAACGCTAAAAATTATGACAGTCTAAGGATAATAGTACAAAAAGGAAAAAGGGATATTTTAAAAGCTATTGCCGAACAGCAAGGGGAAAGTCTTAACGGATACACCAAAAAAGCCCTACAGGCTAAAATTAAAGCCGATACGGGCGAGGAGATCGAATTATAGGAGCGGCCGACTCGCTCCGTTTTTATTTGTCCGGGAAAACTACCCCCGCGATAGTTCTCGCCAATATACCCCACGTGGGTATTTTCCCCATTTTTATACTTTTACTTAAAGTTTTCCCTATACGAAATATTATCACAAAAATAGAACTCCCCATTATTGGCGACGTTTTTACGGGCTTTGCGCCGTTTTAGGGTCAAAAATGGGGAGTTTCGTTTTCTTACAGATTATTACAAATGCATTAAATGTCCGATTCAAGAGCGACGCGCTTTGTAAAATGGGGAGTTTTTAAGCCGTTATGGGGAGTAAATGGGGAGTCTTTTTTTGAAAAAGTCCCCACAAAAAATAACGTTTTCACGGTATTTTGCTGGCGTTATGGTGAGTATGGGGAGTTTTTTTAAAATAGTTAACGTAAAAAATAAAAAATGTATAAATATATAATATAAATAAAAATATTATAAAGGAATAGGAAAACCCCACCCCACTTTCACCACGAACAGCTCAAACGCCGTAAAAACGCTGTTTTTCATGGGGAGTTATGGGGAAGAAATGGGGAGCGAACGTAGCGATTAGCGATTAGAGAATAGCGAATAGGGGTGAAAGTTGCCGTTTTAACGCCAAACGTAAACGTATACGGAAACGGAATACTCTGTTTTCCTATGCGGCTACAGAGGCCGTATCCACGCTATAGAAGCCCTTTACGCTCCTAATCGCTATTCGCTAATCGCTAATCCCTACGTTGCTATGCGGCTGCAGCCGCCGTTTAATCGGCTACAGAAGCGTTTTGCCTTCCTATTCGCTATTCTCTAATCCCTAATCGCTACGTTGATATTCTGCTCGGGAATTACGGCGTTGTTTGAGCTTAGCGCTCCGGCTCTTTATAAAGGCTTTTCTAAAAAACTATAACGGCTCTTGCAAATCAAGCGCTTGTATTATATAATGATACAATCTGTAAAGATCGCGAGGGATAAAAATATGGATCTATGGATCGAAAAAGTAACGGACGACAAAAAACGCTATCTCGATCTGCTCTTGCTCGCGGACGAGCAGGAGTCCATGATAGACCGCTACCTCGAGCGGGGCGATATGTACGTTCTGAAAACGGACGGCGGCGACGCGGCGGGGGTCTGCGTCGTAACGGACGAGGACGGCGTTTTGGAGATAAAAAATATAGCGACGCGCCCCGAGTTTCAGCGAACAGGCTTGGGCGGGGCGTTGATTGAGTTTATAGAGGATACCTACAAGGATTCCTACGATATATTGCAGGTCGGTACCGGAGATTCGCCGTTGACGATCCCGTTTTACGAAAAATACGGCTTTAAGCGCTCGGGCGTCGTCAAGGATTTCTTTACCGACAACTACGACCGGCCGATTTTTGAAGCCGGCGTCCGGCTCAGGGATATGGTATATCTTACAAAGCGTATCTGACGGCTAAACCGCGTCCGAGCTCTGGGCGCTACGGGCAAAACCGCCGGCTGCGCTTTGAATGCGGCTTATGCCGCGCTTATTATAAACTTGGCGCCGATATAGCGCCGCGATTAACTGTGTATAAAGGAACAATGTTATGAATATTGGAACGTTAAAACTAAGCGGAAACGTCTTTCTCGCTCCGATGGCGGGGGTCACGGACAAGGCGTTTCGGTTGATAACAAAGCCGTTCGGCCCCGCGCTCATGTACACCGAGATGGTCTCGGGCGCAGGGCTGTGGTATAAGAGCAAGAAGACAGCCGAACTGCTCGACGCGTCGGACGAAGAACAGCCGCTCTGCGCCCAGATATTCGGCCGCGACCCCGACGTCTTAGCGTCGATAGCCGTCAAGACGCTCGAATTCAACGTTAAGATGTTGGATATAAACATGGGCTGTCCGGCTCCGAAGATCGTAAATAACGGAGACGGCTCCGCTTTGATGAAGGACCCCGAACTCGCCGGAAAAATCATTAAGGCGGTATCGAGCGCCGTGGACGTTCCGGTCAGCGTAAAATTCCGCAAGGGCTGGGACGATAGCTCGGTAAACGCGGTCGAATTCGCCAAGATAGCCGAGGAAAACGGCGCGGCCTGCGTAACCGTCCACGGCCGCACGAGAGAGCAGTTCTACAGCGGGACCGCCGACCTCGATATAATCCGTGATGTAAAACGGGCGGTAAGCATCCCGGTCGTCGGAAACGGCGACGTTACGGACGAAAGATCCGCCGAGCATATGCTCAAATACACCGGCTGCGACGGGATAATGATAGGCAGAGCCGCTCAGGGCAATCCGTGGATATTCAGCCGGGTAAACCATTATCTAAAGACCGGCGAGCTCCTGCCCAAACCGACGCTCGAAGAGCGCGCGCAGACCGCAAAAAAACATCTTGAGCTATTGGTAAAATACAAGGGCGAGCATAGGGGCGTATTAGAGGCGCGCAAACATATGGCCTGGTACTTCAAAGGCTTTCCCGGCGGCGCGAAACTCAGAGAACGCATAAACTCCGCCTCGACGCTCGAGGAGATGACGGCGGCTCTGCCCGTCGTCTAAACGCCGGAGACTACGCTTCGGCGTTATTTTTATATTTAACGTTCAGCCTTAGCGTTCTTATTCCGCCCCGACGACGCGCGGCGGCGCCGAACCGTATTTTCAATAACATGGACAAATTTGAGCTTGTACGACCCAAACGCGCAAGGGTCTGCGTATAAATCTCAAGGTTTGGCGAATAACGGTCTGTCGCTTTGGCTGTCACGCTTGTCTCAGCATAAAAACGCTTATTTTTTCTCCTAAAGCAAAAAATATTATAAAATATTAACTTTCACAGAATTTTTGATAATTATTATTTTAAAATATAAATTAAGGTATTGCTTTTTATCATATATTTTTGTATAATATCAATATAAGTATATCAACATAATTTTAAAAAATATATTAAAATTATATAAATCAAATTTTTCAAAATACAGAAAAGGAGAGAGATCAAAAACATGAGAAAGCAAAAAATTGTTAGTCTGGTTCTGGCGTTTGCTTTGATATGCACATGTTTCGCAGGCTCGTTCACTTTTGTTTCAGCAGCGGAAGACGACGCCGCGGTCTTGGCCGAAGGCGCCGTTGTGTATAACTTCAGCTCGACGGATCAAGCGGACGCGGTCAACGTCAAAGCCGCCGACATATACTCGAGCCAAAGCGGATACGGCTTTGTCGAGACCGCTCAGTCGATCCCCGCGGGTTCGCCGAGGTCGGTGGATCCCGACAGGATCGTTCAGAACGAGAGCGGCGTTAGTATAACCGAGACCGAGGCTACGACCTCGTACAGCAGTTCTTCGGACTACAACTACGGCGGTATCATATTCGGATTCGACGCGGACGAACCCGGAGCTTATAAGATCACCGTAAATACGACCGAAGGAACGACCTCCGAAAACACGCAGATAGCCGTGTCGGGCATGGAAGCGAGAAGGATCACGGGTACCGGCGCGTGGGACGCGGCGGGGCTTGTAGCGCGCAACACGGTAGCCGTATGGAGCGGTAATTCGTGGAGCTATAACTACGTATCCGCGGACGGATATATAGAGGTCGAGGTGGAGCCGAACGCGAGACCGAATTCGTCCGGAACGACGGTCGGCATAGAGTCGATAGTCGTAGAGCCTATAGCCAACAATCCGGCCGACGGCAAGCCGACGATATTCATACTCGGCGACTCCACGCAGAAGACCTACACCTTTGAAGAGGACGGCATGAGCTCGTGGGGACAGACGATATACAGACTGTTTGACTTAGACGAGGTCAACGTCGTCAACTACTCGATGGGCGGACGCTGCATGCGTTCGAGCTACACCGAGGGCAGGCTCAACGACGTGCTTATGACCGCTAAGGAAGGCGACTACATACTTATCCACTCGGCGCATAACGACGAGAGACCGACCGAGATAAACCAGAGATTCGGCGGCGGCTCAAACGACGAGCTCTATCCGCAGTGGCTGGATATGTACTGCGACGCCGCGACCGCAAGAGGACTAAACACCGTGCTCGTATCGGGTATGCCGAGGACTAACGACGGCGTTCCGATAACGAACTCCGCTAAACCTAACGGTTTCGATCCGGATTCGCCTACTTTCATGAAGAACAAGGCCGCGGAGAACGCGTCCGATACCATAGAATATGTAGATCTGTTCCATCTCGCTAAGGATTATTTGGAGAAAATAGGCTCCGACGAGACCAAGAACATCTATCTGAGCCTCGAAGCCGGCGAATCCCCGGGTAAGACCAACAGCGGTTCGTACGCTAACGGACACCCGGACGACAAGATAGACGGCACGCATTATAAAGAAGCCGCGGGCAAGGCGTACAGCAAGCTCATAGGCGAAGATATAGTAAGACAGGCGAGCGAGACGGACAGCGTCGTTATGGATACGCTGGCGAGCTATCTCACGGACGACGTTCAGGCCGGGAATTGGGATAACGTATTCCCCGAACAGAGGGCTAAGGACGTAACCGAGGTCGCTCTAAACGGAAACCCTGAAGGCTCGAGTTCGTACTACAGAAATCAGATAGAGAAAGCGCTTCAGCTCGGGATCATGGACACCGACGAGAACGACATGTTCAATCCCACGGACAACATGAAGACGAACGACTTCATCGCGGCGCTCTGCGCTATCTGGAGACTCGATACCGCCGAGTTCAGCGAATTCTACGGCAGCGGCGATCTGACGCGCGAGGTCATGGCGGCTATTATTTTAGACGCTTACGAATTAAAATTCGGCAAGGCTGAGGACGGAACATGGAACAAACCCGCCTACATGACCGACTACAACGGAACGAACCTCTCGCCCGACGACCCGAACTACGATCCTAACCTCACCGGACAGAGTTCGCAGTATTACCCGCTGGTAGGCTGGGGCGTTTTAGAGGATACGAACGAAATATCCAAGGAATACGCGGCCGACTTTATGGAGGTATATAACTTAGGTCTTATGAGAAGCGAGAAGGATCTGAGCCGCGTACAGATGATAAACGGCGCCGAGCTTGAACCGAAAGCCTACGTCACAAGAGAAAAGGCGGCTAAGGAACTGTACTTCTTATTCGGACTCGTTCAAAACATAAAGACCGAGAACCAGGTTACGCAAGTTCCCGAAAACTACGGCGGCGCGGCCGAATACGACGTTGTATATACGCCGATAGACTACGCGGCTCCCGACTATGAATTTGAGAGCGTGCATATAGCCTTCGACGGCGCCGTATCCGTTACGCTTAAGTACAACGGTTCGGCTCAGGAGACGAACAAGCTCGCGGTACAGGTAAACGACGGCGAGATACAGTACTACGACGTTACCGGCTCGGGCGAAGTCCAGGGCATAGACGCTCGGCTCGGCGTGGGCGACACGGTTACGATGTACGTTCAAAAGAGCGATTCGGATACGACAAAGCTGAGCGCCGACAGAACGGCTACGTATCAGGAAATACCGGCTAAGGAATATATCGTCTCCACAGTCGCGGGGATCCAGAACGGAACATTGGCGCTCTCGGTACTGGGCGCGGAGACCGCGGAACTCTCAGCCGACGCTACGACCTGGTGGAAGGCGAGCGAGAGCGTTTCCACAAACGAAGTCCTGATGGAAGGTCTCACCTCGCTCAACGACTTGACGTATACAAGAAATTCCGCGACTATCGACGGAGAAAATTTCTCGGGATATATAACCCACGCGGATGAAAACGGCGCGTTCCCGTACGATTCGAGCAGAAAGACCGCGCTCAGATTCGTCGCTCCGTCCGACGGCGTCCTCACGGCTTACGCCGTAAACATCGGAAATACAAAGAACTTCCTGATCGGCGACGAGGAGACAAGTACGATCATTACCCAGACCACCGGAACGTCCGGCAGAGACCAGAGCATAAGCGCTCCTGTCGAGGCGGGCAAATCGTATCTGATAACGATCGCCGGTTCAAGGGGCAGATTCGTAGGCGTTTCGTTCACAGTGGGCGCGCCGGTCGTAACGACGACGGCGTACTCGGGCGATACGGTCGTAGTTACCGCGACGCCGAACGAAGGTTTCTTCACTGAAGAGGTGACGGCTACCACCGCCGACGGCGACAACGTTACGGTCGTCAGCGACGGCGCTAACGCGTACAGCTTCACGATGCCCGAATCCAACGTAAGCGTCAGCGCGGCGTTTGCGGAAGGTCAGGCTCCCGCGCCCGAACCGGAAAATGTGGTATACCGGATAAACAGCGCGTACTTTGACGAAAACGGCTCCCTCTACGCGGATATCGAATATATCGGCGAGGATACCGCTCCCGCGGCTACGCTTATCGCGGCTTCGTATGACCAAAGCGGCATAATGACCGACATGGCTGCGTTTGATATAAACGGTTCTCAAACCGTTAACGAGGCGGATATAACCAATCCCGTCGGCGGTTCCGTCAAACTCTATATCTGGAACAATATGGAGGATATGCAGCCGCTCAGCGAGGAGAAA
This sequence comes from Clostridiales bacterium, assembly GCA_019419865.1. Classification (GTDB taxonomy): domain Bacteria; phylum Bacillota; class Clostridia; order Monoglobales; family Monoglobaceae; genus Roslinia. The sequence continues at coordinate 42,652 of JAHZIG010000009.1, forward strand.
GAGGTCGGAGACGCGCCTCAGACCGACAGAGTCGTTTTAACTCAAGAGAGCAGCGGAACGAGAGAGAGCTTTGATACGATAACCGAGGCTTTAAACAGAGCGGCGGAGCTGAGCCCGGCGTCGGAAGACGAGCGCGTCGTGATCTCGATGCTTCCGGGAACGTACAGAGAACAGCTCACTATAGACACGCCGTATATAACGTTTAAAAAGGCCGACAGCGCGGCCGTACACAATATAGACGCGCTCGAAGACGGCGAGAAGGATCCGACTACCGGCACGTACCTGCCCGACGATTCTCAGGAGGTTATCATAACCTGGTACTACGGCATAGGCTATCAGTATAAGAGCGTAGGCGCGGACGGCAGATACGACGCGGACTTAGCGGCAAGCTCCGCTACGGGCGCTTCGGGCAACGCGGTTCAGCGCTGGGGCGCGACGGTACTGCTCAACAGCGGCGCCCACGACTTTACAGCCGAGGATATAGTATTTGAGAACTCCTTCAACAGATATATGACCCAGGAAGAGCTCGACGACTATGTGACCGTAGAACCGGGCGGAACCAAACCCGTACGCAGAGCAAACAGCAACGTAGCCTCTTATGATTATAACGAGCGCGCGGCGGCGTTATACTCTCGCGGCGCGGACCGCGTCCAGATGCTGGGCTGTAAGTTCTTAAGCTCGCAGGATACCATGGGTACGGGCGCCAGAATGCTGTTCGACGACTGCTATATAGAAGGCAGGACCGACTACATGTGCGGCGGCGGCACGGTCGTATACAACAACTGCGACCTTATGGTATACGGCTACAGCGACACTAACGGTTCGGGCACGTTCACCGCGGCGCAAAGCCCGTACGTGGACGACGACTACGGCTATTTATTCAACGAGTGTTACTTAGGTCATACCAAATCCGGAGTCAGCGGAGCTACGCTCGGCAGACCCTGGGCTCAGGACGCTCACGTAACCTATAAGAACTGCGTACTTCAAGCCAGCGACACCGTCGTAGCTATCGGCTGGGCGGATATGAGCGGCAACAGAAGAGAGGACGCGTTCTTCAGAGAATACGGAACCAAACTCGCAACCGGCGCTAACGCGAACCTCAGCGGACGCCTCGACGGCACGATCCTTAACGACTGGTCAGTCTTAGAACACAATCCGTATAACTACTTAGACGGAAACGACGGCTGGGATCCGTTAGACCTCGCAGGCGAATACGCGGGCGTTAATACGACGGCGGCCGAAACTACGCTCGAGATCCCCGAAGGAACGAGCAACCAAGTAGACCTTCCCGCGGCTCCGTCCGGTTATGAGTTTAGATGGGAGTCCAACACCGAATACGCGGTAGTAAGCGACGACGGAGCTACGGTCAGCGTGATCAGACCGGCAAACGGCGAGGAGCCTATCAGCACCACCATCACCCTCTACGTTCGCGAGACGGGCGATAATTCGATCGGAACAAGATCGACCATACCCGTCGTGATCAGTCCGACCACCGATACCGAAAACGTATTTACGGTAAACGGAACGATCTCGGTAGACGGCGCGGCGGCAATCCAGGACGTAACCGTTCACGTGGGCTTCTACTTAGGCGGCGCGCTCATCAAACAGGTCGAGACTACCATACCCCAGGGAAGCTCTTCGGCGCAGTACGAGGCTGCCGGAATACCCGCGGGTTCGTACGACGTAGTATTTAATTCGTTGGTAGACGAGTATAAAGTCCTCGCTCCGACCGACGGCGCTACGACCGTTACCGGTACGGCGGGCGGCTCGAACACGATAGACGCGACGGTAAGACGTCTTGTAAATAAGGAGTTTGGCGTTACGTCGTCTCCGACCTCGATCGGTTCGGGCGCGAGCGTTACAAATAACGGCGACGGCTCCTTTACAGTAAACGGAAACGGCAGTAATGGCGGCGCGTATTGGGATCTTTCGGAGCTGATTACCGACCTCGAAGTATCCGACACAGTGGTAGTGGAATACTCCATCCAAATCGATACGGTCGCGGATAACGACAATGTTGGAACGGTAGATTTAGTCACCGGTACTCCGGGCGAATATAACTCAAGCGTCAACCCCAACAGATACAACCGTACCAATACGGGTCGTTATCAGCAACTTAATATGTTCGACGCCGCGGTAGGCGGAAGAAGCGGTACGAACGCGACCGAGCACCAGTGGCTCAACTGCGCAAACGCTAAATTCACCAACAGCGACGCCAAGACCCAGACCGCCGAAATTACGATCGATTATAAAAATTCGAAGATGAGCGCAAGGGCGAAAGTCGCAGGCGCGGAAGAGTGGAATTCATACGACGCGTTTACGGGCTTCCCGGCAAATCCCGATAAATCATCATTGAGCATGGCGGTTTATCCGGGCACGGCGGGCGCGAACGAGTTCGTTATCAAGGATATCACGATTAGATACGCCGTATTTGAATAAGAAATAATTTTTAGAATTATTTATAGATTTCTTTCCAATTGCAAGGCGCCTTTAAGCGGGCGCCTTGTTTAATATATCGCCCGTTTAAATATGAATATAATGTTAAAATTGGCATTACCAAAAAAGCATGATCCGGTCATTGTCTTATAAAAAATGTATTTGTATAATAAAGCTAAAGGCGGAAAGGCGGCCTAACAAACCGTATTTTCCCGGCTTTAACGTTAATAATTTTAAATTATTATAGATTTCTTCCCAATTAAAAGGCGTCTGTTGGGCGTCTTTTTTCTTGCGTCAACGCACATGAAAAAAGAGGACGCTCTAAGCGCCCCCTTAAGACCATAACGGTTAAATATTATTCGTAGTCTACAACGTTGACCCATCTGCTGAGGAATTCCTTCTCCTCTTCCTTGCCCTTTACCGACTGCGAAGCCGCTACGATAGGCATCCACTTCTGTACGTACTGCTTAGCGGTGTCGCTCTTCTTGCAGAACAGGTCGAGGTACTTGTCGGCCAGCTTTTCCTTGCCCTCGAGGCAGAACAGCAGGTAGGTTCTCGCGACGTCCGCGCTCGCGTTACCCTGCGTAGCGTGCGACCAGTCGATGACGTACGGCGTTCCGTCTTCCTTGATTATGATGTTGCTCGGGTTGAAATCGCCGTGGCAGAGCTTGTTGTGCTTTGGCATACCCTCGAGTCTGGTGTGCAGCTCGTACCTCGTGGTAGCGTCGAATTTCGACTCGCTTATCTTTCTGTTCATCTTGTCCTTAAGCTTATTGAGCAGCGGCGCCTTATGACCCTGAACCTCCATCTGAAGATCGACGAACATTTCGAGGTATTCGTCCTCTTTGTCCGGGTTCTCCTCCATCAGCTCGGCTAAGGTCTTGCCCTCGATATAGTCTATCTTGATGACCCATTTGCCGTCTATCTTTGTGACCTCGTTCAAAGCCGGGATATTAAGACCGGTCTCCTCGACTCTGGCCTGATTAAGCGCTTCGTTGAGGATATCCGCCTTGGAAAAATTCTCGCCGAATACCTTCAGTACCATATCGCCGTCTTTGTATATGACTTTATTAGGTCTTACCGCCAGTTCTTTCTCAAAACTCATGCTTGCACTCTCCTTTACATATATTTTTATATTTCTGAAATAAACATTCGTTTTATATACGCTCATACCCGCGCGGCGCGTCTTTCAAACCGAACCGTGCGGGATAGAACTTATTCTCCGGCTCTCTCCGCCGGTTATTATCTAAACAAATACGCCTTATTCGCCGTAGTACGCCTTCAGGTACATCTCCTTGATCTCGCTCATCAGCGGGTATCTCGGGTTAGCTCCGGTACACTGATCGTCGAACGCCTGCTCGGTCATCTCGTCGAGCGTATCGAGGAAGTACTGCTCGTCTACGCCGTAGTCCTTGATCGTCTTCTTGATACCGACCGCCTCTTTAAGGTCGTCGATCTTAGCGATGAGGTTTTCAAGCTTCTCTTCGTCGTCCTTGCCGTCGATACCCAGCGCCTCCGCGATCTCCGCGTATCTTGCGAGCGTGTGCGGATGGTCGTACTGCGGGAAGGTGCCCATCTTTGTCGGAACCTCGGCCGCGTTGAATCTTAAGACCTCGTCGATCATCAGCGCGTTTGCGATACCGTGCGGCAGGTGATGGAACGCGCCCAGCTTATGAGCCATAGAGTGGCAAACGCCGAGGAACGCGTTAGCGAACGCCATACCGGCCATTGTGGAAGCGTTAGCCATCTTCTCTCTCGCCTTCGGATCGTTAGCTCCGTCGTTATAAGCGCGCGGCAGGTAGGTGAAGATGTTTCTGAGCGCGGTTATCGCGATACCGTCCGTGTAATCCGTCGCCATTACCGAAGCGTAAGCCTCGAGCGCGTGAGTCATCGCGTCTATACCGGTCGCCGCGGTCAAGCCCTTGGGCATGGTCATCATCATATCCGCGTCTACTATAGCCATGTTCGGCATGAGCTCGTAGTCCGCGAGCGGATACTTAACGCCGGACTTCTCGTCGGTAATAACCGCGAACGGCGTAACCTCCGAACCGGTACCCGCGGAAGTCGGGATTGCTACGAAGTAAGCCTTCTCGCCCATCTTCGGGAATGTGTATACGCGCTTACGGATATCGATAAATCTCATTGCCATATCCATGAAGTCAGCCTCTGGATGCTCGTACAGTACCCACATGATCTTGCCGGCGTCCATTGCCGAACCGCCGCCGAGAGCGATTATGCAGTCGGGCTCGAACGCGGTCATCGCCTTAGCTCCCTCCATCGCGCACTCGAGCGACGGGTCCGGAGCGACGTCTGAGAATACCGTGTATTTTATACCCATCTCGTCCAGCTTATCGGTGATAGGTTTGGTGTAGCCGTTGTTGTAAAGGAAGGAGTCGGTAACGATAAACGCCTTTTTCTTATTCATTACTGTTCCCAGCTCGTCTAAAGCTACGGGCAGACAACCTTTCTTAAAATAAACCTTTTCAGGCGCTCTGAACCAAAGCATGTTCTCTCTCCTCTCAGCGACTGTTTTAATATTGATAAGATGCTTAATCCCAACGTTCTCGGATACCGAGTTTCCGCCCCAGGAACCGCAGCCCAGCGTCAGCGACGGGTTGAGCTTGAAGTTGTATAGATCGCCTATACCGCCGTGAGACGAAGGCGTGTTCACCAAAATACGGCAGGTCTTCATTCTCTCGCCGAATTCGGCAAGCTTCTCTTTCTCGGTAACGGCGTTCAGGTATACAGACGAAGTATGGCCGTATCCGCCGTCCGCTATCAGGTGTTCAGCCTTATCGCACGCGTCCGAGAAGCTCTCGGCTCTGTACATAGCGAGCACCGGAGACAGTTTCTCGTGAGCGAATTCCTCGCTGATATCGACGCTCTCTACCTCGCCGATTAAGACCTTGGTCGTCTCGGGAACGTTAACTCCCGCCAGCTCGGCTATAGTATGCGCTTTCTGACCGACTATCTTGCTGTTCAGCGCGCCGTTGATTATCATCGTCTTTCTTACCTTGTCTATCTCGTCGCCCTTTAAGAAGTAGCAGCCGCGAGCTTCGAACTCGGCCTTTACCTTATCGTATACGCTGTCCAAAACTATAACGCTCTGCTCGGACGCGCAGATCATGCCGTTGTCGAACGTCTTAGAATGTATTATCGAACTTACTGCCAGAAGGATGTCGGCGGTGTCGTCGATGATCGCGGGAGTGTTGCCCGCGCCGACGCCCAGAGCCGGCTTACCCGACGAATACGCGGCCGTGACCATACCGGGTCCGCCCGTCGCCAGGATCGTGTCGCATTCCTTCATTACCATATTCGTAAGCTCAAGCGAGGGGATATCTATCCATGATATTATATTTTCAGGCGCGCCGGCCTCTACCGCCGCGTCAAGAACTATCTTAGCCGCCGCTATAGTGGACTGCTTAGCTCTCGGGTGAGGGCTGATTATGATACCGTTTCTCGTCTTAAGAGAAATAAGCGTCTTGAATATCGCGGTCGAAGTCGGGTTCGTAGTCGGTATGACCGCCGCGATAACTCCGAGCGGCTCCGCTATCTTCTTGATCCCAAACGCCGGATCTTCCTCTATAACGCCGCAGGTCTTGTCGTTTTTATACTTATTATAAATATACTCCGCCGCGTAGTTGTTCTTTATGACCTTATCCTCTACTACGCCCATGCCCGTCTCTTCAACGGCCTGCTTTGCGAGCGGGATCCTCGCCTTGTTCGCGGCTATCGCCGCCGCCTTGAAGATCTTATCGACCTGCTCCTGCGTGAACTCAGCGTATTTCTGCTGAGCGGCTCTGACCTTTTTGAGTTCCAAAGCCAGTTCTTCTACATTAGTTACCATAAGAAAAATCTCTCCTCTCAGATGGTTATATATTCTTAGTAATAATTTTCAATCGATTATTAAGCCGCCGCGTATCCGGACAGGCCTTATTGTAGTATATATCCTTTTAGTTAAATATAACCTAAAATTTAGTTTAAATCAATATTAAATATCGATTTCTTCGGATATATTTTCAGACCGATCTCCGCCGCCTCGGCGCCGAAGATTTGTGTTTGTTAAATTTTTAACACTTGTTATTATACACGCTTGTTAATTTTTTGTCAATCATTTTTGCTTCTCTTTTTTCTACAAAAATTATTATATTCGAAGCTAAATAATTGTCTACTATTGGGCATTTAGGCTTGCGCGGGGCGTAAATATGTAATATAATTTATTTATAAATATTTTTAACCCGGCGTTTTGTGGACAGACTAATATTTATCGGGATCGCCGCGGGCTTCGGCGGCGTTTAAATTGAACCGCAGTCGGAAGGCGGCGCGCTCTGAAAGGGGGCTTTGGAAATTGCTCAGCAAAAAGATCGTTTGGAAATTTAATATAATAGATATACTTCTCATATTAATAGTTTTAGTAAGTATAATCTCATTGATATATAAATCGACGTTTGGAAGCTCGGACGCGCAGCTGCAGACGTTTTATGTGACCTACGTCTGCGAATCGACTCCGCCCGAAGTCGTAGGAAGTATAAAAACGGGAGATGGCTGTATGGACGGCGACAGCAATATCTCGCTCGGAGTTCTTACCGAGTCGAGCTCCGAACCTATAGCTACGCCCGCGCCGCCTACCGCGACTACGGGCGACGAGGAAAACTCCTCAAACGACGAAGGCGACGAAAACGGCAGCGCCGACGCGGCGGGCGTCGAGAACGAAAACGCCGCGCCCGGCAAGATGAGAGCGGTCTTTACGACCGAGGTGGAGGCGTACAAGTACGATCACGGCATATATATAGAAGATTCGATCTACGTGCTCGGCAAACAGGTGAACTTAGTTATCGGAGACGCGATCTTTGAATCTTATATCTCAAGTATCGAGGCGGCGCCTTCCGAATAGCTCGGCGCGGCGTCTTTAAAGGAGGGATAGGACGTGCTGAGCGAACTCAAACTTATATGGCTAAACAGCTATCTGCGTTACCTGACAGGCAAGCTGATCGGGTTTATTAAGCGCGTCCTGCCGCGCGTTAGGCGGCTGTTCAAGAACAGCTATGTTTTCTACCTGTATATCAAGATATATCAATTCATCAGAAAAAACAAATACGTACAGATGTTTTTGAACCCGCAGCAGCTTTTAAACGGCTGGTATTCGAGCATGTTCTACAAGAGTACGACCTATTTGACGCGGAAAATAGCGCTTCATATACCGAGATCGACCATTCGCTACAAAAACATATACGTCGGCTACTTCTTCATGTTTATCATGCTGGTTCCCGAGGCGGTCTGGTATAACGTCATGATAATACCGGCTTTCGCCTTTATCGCGTTGTTGTTTATTTCGCACCATAAGACTACCCATACCGGGATCCTGTTCGCGACCATAAACGTCATGCTCGCGGTGTTCGTGGCGGCGCTGGCTTTCGCCGTGCCTTTTTCGGCGTTTAAATCGATATGCTTTTTGATAATAGCCATCGACTTCTTCTTTCTGGTCCCGTTCTCCATACGCTCTCAGGAGGATCTGAACGACGTGCTGATGTGCATATTCGTATCGGTTATTATAATCAGCTTTATCGCCGTACTTCAGCACAGGTTCCATATGTTCGGCTACTTAAACGGGGTCCGCGCGGTCTACTTAGACAGCACGGTATTTTCAGAGGTAATGCTGCTCATGTTCCCGTTCGCGTTCGCGTATCCGCTCACTCTCGAATCCAAGCCGAGGAGTATGTTGTACTCGCTGATACTCATAACCTTCTCCTTCTTCGTCGTGACCGCGACCCTGTCCAGGACGGCTTATATTATTTTTCTGGTAGAGCTTATAATAGTGGTCTTTCTGATCGGCAAGAGATACATCGTGGCGCTGCTGTTTCTGCTGCCGTCGATCAACAGCCTTATCATAAGCAATATCGTCAGGTCGTGGCAGACTCAGGCGAGATACGGAAACATATTCGAGAATATATATAACTCGCTTTTGGATTTTTGGAATAACGGTTTCGGCGTAAACACCCAGAAATTTGTGGAGATCTACAACACTACGACCGCGGTGCGGAATACCGCGGAGGCGACGCTTCAGGCGCCCATAATGCATATAAACGCCGTCTATTTTAATATACTTATAGAGGTCGGCGCGATATTCATGCTCCTGTTCATGTGGTACACGGTCAGGCTGGCTCACAGCTCGCTGACCTCGTTGTTCATGTCCACCCAAAAACAGAGGATAATCTTCGCCGCCGGTCTGGCGTCGCTGATCGGCATATCCGTCTCGACCCTCTTCGAGTCGGCTATGATGTCGCCGCGTCTGCTCGTCCTGTACTGGGGGATGCTGGGACTGCTGCGCTCCGGCAGAGTGATCAAATACGGTCTGCTCGATATGTAGGCCGCGCGCGGCGGCTTTGCTCACAGCCCTCGACTTGAAGCGGCGATACTCTTGACAAAATATGCGCGCATATGATACATTATAACAGTTCGCCCGACCGATCTTATCGGGCTTACTCTTGAAGATCCGCCGCGTCCGTTTGAGCGGGAGGCGGTCTCGTATGGCTGAAAACTGCGGCGAACGGAATAAATCAACGGGGAGAGAAATTCAAATGGGAATCACCGAACTGATACTGATAGCCGTAGGCCTCTCGATGGACGCCTTCGCGGTGGCGGTCTGTAAGGGGCTGTCCATGAACAGGATCAATTACAAACACACTTTTATAATAGCGCTCTTCTTCGGAGCCTTTCAGGGGATCATGCCGACCATAGGCTGGGCGCTCGGCAGACAGTTCGCCGACTACATAAGCAATATCGACCACTGGATCGTGTTTATCCTGCTGGCGTTCATAGGCGGAAAGATGATATACGAGGCTTTGCACGAGGACGAGGAACAACTTGAGGCCTGTACGTCGGTTCTCGATATAAAGGAGCTGTTCCTGCTCGCGATAGCGACGAGCATAGACGCGTTGGCCGTAGGCATATCCTTCGCGTTTTTGGGCGTGGAGATCGTAAGCTCGGCGCTTCTGATCGCAGCTATAACTTTCGCGCTGTCATTTATAGGCGTCGCGATAGGCAATAAGTTCGGCAGTATGTTTCAGAAGAAAGCTGAGATCGCCGGCGGAGTTATACTTATAATAATCGGAATAAAAGTCCTTATAGAACATCTGTTTATGTAGATTAAAATCAGATGAAAACCAAACGTAACATCGACGCAAATACAATAAGCGCCCCGCGTAAATAACACGCGGCGGCGCTTTAATACTGCAATTTTAAATTTTACACGCTGTATTTTTCCATATAATGCTCGTAGTTTTCTTTATAGTCGCCCGGCATTTGAAGATGCAGCTGTTTCTTATACGCGTGTCTGTCCTCGGCTCTTGCGTCGTCGTTCGCCTGGAGTATGGACACTCCTATGTTAGAACAATGGTCGGCTATACGCTCCATATTGCTTATCATCTCCATATATATGACGCCTATCTCGACCGCGCACTGTTTCTTCTTCAGCCTTTCCATATGCATCCGCTCAAGCTTTTCCTGTATGCCGTCTATTACCTCCTCAAGCGGCTCGATCTTGCAAACTAAGGAAGTATCGTTCCACTTAAACGCCTGCATACTTATCTCGACGATATTCTCAAGCGCGCTGAACATAGTATTAAGACCCTGTTCCGCGTCCTGCGAGAATTTATTTCCGGCGTCTGTATACGAACGCATATTCTCGCAAAGGTTTATGCAGTAATCGCCAATGCGCTCTATATTATTTACGATATGGAAATACGCCGCCACGGTTATATTATCCGAATGACTTAGCTGAGTGTCCGATATCTGAGTCAAATAATCGGTCAGCCTTATTTCGTAATCGTCAAGCAACTTTTCGTTTTCATATATCTCGGTAAAGAGTATGTCGTTGCCGGTCTTAAACGCTTTATGACAAAGCTGTACGTTCTTCTTAGAGACCGCGAACATATCCGACATAGTAGTCTGCACGTTATTGACCGCTATGGACGGAGTCGATAAAAATCTGCGGTCGAGCAGAGCGAACGGATCCCCGGTTTCGCCTTTCTCGTCTCCAGCCTTGTCTCTGATGGTCTTGTTAGCCAAGAATACCAGGAACTTGGTAAACGGCAGCAGTATAATAGTTACGGTTATATTAAATACCGAATGGAATATCGATATCTGCGTCGCCCCGACCGGAGTATCCCAAAACGAGATCCCGACCAGCGCGTTTACCAGATAGATCACCGTCAGGAATATGATCGTTCCTATAATATTAAAATACAGATGTATCGCCGCCGCGCGCTTCGCGTTTTTGTTCGTGCCTATAGCCGATAAGACTGCGGTTATACACGTGCCTATATTCTGACCCATTATTATCGGGAACGCCGACGAGAACGCGACCGTCGTAGACGACGCCACCGCCTGGAGCATAGCCACCGAAGCGGAACTCGACTGGATAACGGCCGTAACGCCCGCGCCTATGAGTATCCCGACGAACGGATTGCTGTCGGTCGCAAACAACTGCGACAACGCCGGGATCTCTTCAAACACGACCTCCATCGCGCCCGACATATATTCCATACCGATGAATAATATACCTAAACCTACTAAAAATTCTCCCGCGATCTTCAGCTTCTTGGTATTGCAGAAAAACAACAGACAGGCTCCGACAATGAGCGCCGCGGGAGCTATCGTCGATGGTTTTAAAAGCTCTAAATACCATACTCCGCCCGGCAGATCGCCTAAAGACACGATCCACGCGGTGACCGTCGTTCCTATGTTCGCGCCCATGATTATTCCTACCGCCTGATTCAGCGACAGTATGCCCGCGTTCACGAAGCCCACGACCATGACCGTCGTGGCCGACGACGACTGGGTGACCCCGGCGACTACAGTACCCAAAAGAACCGACTTAAACAAATTTCCCGTGACCTTGTCGATTATAGTTTTGAGCTTCTCACCGGCCGCGTGTTCCAATCCGCTGCTCATCGTATTCATTCCGAAAAGGAACATTCCCAAACCGCCGAGCAGACTTAAAAACTGAATTGCTATTTCCATAAAACAGCTCCTCCTCATTTATTTTTAAGCGCATATAATAAATTCACCTTGTCAAAACTATAAGCCTAAATCTAAACGCAAACGCTCCGCCTATTCCCCGTAAAGCATACTGCGGATCGACCCGTCTCTATAGGCCGACCGATATTATAGTTTAGCGCCGTACAGGCCGCGTTAAATTTATGTTAAGAAATTTAACGCCAATTTAACCTAATTATATATTAACATCATTTTCGACAAAGCACAACAGGGAATTTTTCATATATTCTCCAATACGTTTTTGTATAGTTTTTATTAATATTACATATTAGCGGTTGTATTCTTCATGCAGTTATGCTATAATGTTGATATATCACTATACGCAAAGAAGGGACGAAGTTAAAATGAATTATTTGATAGGCGTTGATATCGGCACAAGCGGCACCAAGACCGTGCTTTTTGACGATAAGGGGAACTCTATAGCGAGCCATCTCGTGGAATATCCCATGTATCAGCCGAAGATCGGCTGGGCGGAGCAGGATCCCGAAGACTGGTGGCAGGCTACATATTCAAGCATTAAGGCTGTTGTAGAAAAATCCGGCGTTTCGCCGTCGGACGTTAAAGGCATAGGTCTCTCGGGGCAAATGCACGGCCTCGTTCTTCTGGACAAGGACGATAAAGTCCTGCGCCGCTCCATAATCTGGTGCGACCAGAGGACGACCGCGGAGGCGGATCAGCTGACCGAGCTGATAGGACGCGAAAGACTTATAGAGATCACCGGCAACCCGGCGCTCACCGGCTTCACGGCCGCTAAGATATTATGGGTCAAGAACAACGAGCCGGAACTTTTCGAGAAAGCGGAGAAGATACTCCTGCCCAAGGACTACGTAAGACTCAGACTCACAGGCGAATTTGCGACCGAGGTCTCGGACGCGAGCGGCATGCAGCTCATGGACATCAAAAACCGTTGTTGGTCGGACGAAGTTTTGGATAAGCTCGGTATCCCCAAGAGCAAGCTGGGCAAGATGTACGAATCCTGCGAGGTAACCGGCGGTCTTACAAACGAAGCCGCGGAGCTGACCGGACTCAATCCCGGTACGATAGTGGTCGGCGGCGCGGGCGACCAGGCCGCGGGCGCGGTCGGCAACGGCATAGTTAAACCCGGAATAATCTCCTCCACGATAGGCACTTCCGGCGTCGTTTTCGCGCATATGGAGAATATAGAGATAGACAAGGGCGGACGAGTCCACACGCTCTGCCACGCGATCCCCGGAAAATGGCACGTGATGGGCGTAACTCAGGGCGCGGGACTATCGCTCAAGTGGTTCAGAGACAACTTCTGCCATGCGGAGATGGACGCGGCCGACGGTCTGGGCGTAGATCCGTACTATCTGATGGATCAGCAGGCGGAGAAGGTCGAAGCGGGCTGCGAGGGTCTTATATATCTGCCCTACATGATGGGCGAGAGAAGCCCTATCTTAGACCCTAACGCTAAAGGCATATTCTTCGGACTCAGCGCTAAGCACACGAAATACGATATGCTGAGAGCGGTAATGGAAGGCGTGGCTTACAGCCTTAAGGACTGCTACGACGTTATCAAGGACATGGGCATAGACGCGTCCGAAGTTAGAGCTTCGGGCGGCGGCGGAAAGAGCAAGCTCTGGAGACAGATGCAGGCGGATATGTACAACTGCCCGATAAATACGATAAACGCATCCGAAGGTCCGGCGCTCGGCGTCGCGCTCCTTGCGGGAGTCGGCGCGGGGATATATAACAGCGTTCCCGAAGCGTGCGAGATCGCTATATCGGTCAAGGATACGACCGACCCGATCGCGGACAACGCCGAGATCTACAACAAATACTTCGAAGTATACCGCGGCGTATACGCGGGCGTTAAGGATCAGTTCAAGAAGATCGCTAAGATCCAAGCGGAATAATTTAATATGGTAACTCACTAAAATATTAGCTCAAACACAACAGGGGCGTCCGGAATCAAATATCCGGCGCCTTTAATGATTTATACAAGTCGCTCGTTTATTAAGATTTTCTAACGATATCGTGAGATTTGTTGACATAAACGCATAAATATATTATAATTTAGATAAACCATTGTTATCTGATTTAGAAATAAGAGGTGCGATCATGGCGATATGCTACAACAAATTATGGAAAACGCTTATAGATAGAAATCTGAATAAGACCGATCTAAAAGAATATGCCGGGATCAGTTTTAACGTTCTTGCGCGAATGGGAAAAAACGAAACCGTTTCCATGGAGAGTATCGAAAAAATTTGTTCGGCTCTAAAATGCGACATTGGCGATATTATGGAATTTATTCCTGAAGAAAAGCGAAATAAAAAGCCGACCACTATTGAATTATTCGCCGGCGCGGGCGGTTTGGCGCTGGGAATCGAAGAAGCCGGGTTTGATACTAAGGCGCTTATCGAAATAGATTCCGTTGCGGCAAGTACCTTGAAATATAACCGACCAAACTGGAACGTGATATGCGACGATATTGCAAACATTTCATGCCTGAATTTAGAGGAATATTTTAATATTTCCAAAGGCGAACTCGATCTGCTGTCAGGCGGAGCTCCCTGCCAAAGCTTTTCCTATGCGGGTAAACGACTGGGGCTGGAAGACGCTCGAGGCACATTGTTTTATCATTATGCAAAGTTTTTAGAACAATTGCAGCCAAAAATGTTTTTATTTGAAAACGTGCGTGGTCTGCTCACTCATGATAAGGGTAAAACATATAAAACTATCTTGGACATATTTAAACAAGCCGGATATGTTATTACAAAAAAACAAATTGCGGTCTTAAACGCTTGGGATTATGGGGCGCCGCAAAAACGAGAACGTTTAATCACTATTGGAATAAGAAGCGATCTCTTTGATAAGATCAAGTTTGAATTCCCCACGCCTCATAAATACAAGCCTGTATTACGTGACGTTTTACTTGATTGTCCAAAAAGCGACGGCGTAGAGTATTCCGAGTATAAAAGAAAGATTTTTGAGCTGGTTCCGCCCGGCGGTTATTGGAAGGATATTCCGGAAGATATTGCAAAGGAATATATGAAAAGCTGTTGGTATATGGGCGGCGGCAGAACCGGCATATTAAGACGGCTTAGTCTGGACGAACCTTCCCTCACCGTTTTAACGTCGCCCAGTCAAAAACAAACGGATAGATGTCACCCGTTGGAAGCAAGACCGTTTACCGTAAGGGAGAACGCAAGATGTCAGACCTTTCCGGATAGCTGGAAATTCTGCGGCAGCGTAGGACAGCAGTATAAACAAGTGGGAAACGCCGTTCCGGTAAGTTTAGCTTATGAAATTGGCGTGAAAATCAAAGAAGGATTGGAGTGTTTATGATGTGGAATTTGAGCTTTATAAGTGAGGATGATTTTACTTCTCATGTCGAAGATACTATCAAGAAATATGGCGAGAAGTTAATTTCATTCGACTTAAAGCGTTTTAACAAAAATATAATCGATCCAATCAAACTTATTTTTGATAAAACTATATATGGCTCTACTTGGGAAGAAATAATCAGTAATGAAATTTTTCGACAAAGAGACAAATCTAATAACAACGATATAGGATATTTTCATCAAAGAATCTTTCAATATATAGATAATTGCCATGTTCCGCCAAACGGACAGGAAGGCGGATGGGACGTTATATATGAGAACAAAAATCGAATAGAAATAGCCGACGGTATTACGGTTAAAACTGTTTATGTAGAAATGAAGAACAAGCATAATACCATGAATTCTACTTCAGCCGCTAAAACGTTCATGAAAATGCAAAACCAGTTATTAAAAGACGACGACTGCGCGTGCTTTTTAGTTGAAGCTATTGCCCGAAGATCTCAAAATATAAAATGGAAAACAACGGTAGATAAGATGAAGGTAGAGCATAAACTTATTCGCAGGGTAAGCATAGATAAATTTTATGAATTAGTTACCGGCCAAGAAGACGCGTTTTATCAAATATGTATGGTTCTGCCGGACATAATAAAAAAGGCCGTGTCTAAATTAGGCTCCGCCGTAATTCCTCACGATACGGTTATCGACGAATTAAGATCAATAGCTGAAACTCAAAATACCGATAACGATAACTTAGCCGTTGCATTAGCCGTCTATATGTTGGGATTTAGTTCATACTTAGGTTTTAGAGAATAATATTTTTCTATTATAATCCGCTGGTTAAAGATAATTAGCGCCTAACAGGGGCGTCCGGAAGCAAATATCCGGCGCCCCTTATATAAATTTTGGCGAGTTAGCAAAAATCTTAACCTACGACTTCATGCGGTCTCTGCGCGTTCAGCTTTATAATAAATTTATCCTTTTTATAAGCGTATCTAAGCGTCGCGGCCGCTCCTCCAAAATCGTATTCGGTATAGGCGATAACGGCGTTTGACATATCGACCATATACTCGTTCCTCTTGATTATGGCCAATCTTTTGGGAACGTTTTCAAGTTCGGGGTATATCGAATCGTCGTAGAGCTCTTTGTTATATTTTTTATCCAAATAGGGAAGAACAATCGTGGAACGTATAAACGGGAACTGGTCCTTGAGGTCCTTAACGACTCTCGCCGCCATCAGGTCGAAGTTGCCGTACCCGCCGAGCAGAAATCTGTTCGCGCCGCCCTCGATCAGTATCTCAAGCCAATATCTAAGGTCCTCCTCGACCCTCGGTCCGTAAGATATTTTCCCATGTCCGCAAAATGTAACTACCATAATATCATCCTCCAAATTATCTTATTTTTACATTATACACTATTTACATTATATAATTCAATAGTCTATATGAATTTATATCTTATATATTAATATAATATTATTATATTAGATACGGAGCGGGCGCTATGGTTAAATTAAATGTATTAACATTATTGGAAGAGAGACATAAAACTAAATACTGGCTCTACAAACAGCTTGGAATGAGTTATCAAAATTTTAACAATATGATAACCAATAGAACCAAATCAATAAAATATGAAATGATCGACGCCTTATGTCAAATATTAGAGTGTACGCCGAACGAGCTGTTTATTTTTACAGACGAATAATTCGTTGTCTCTGAACAATACGGCTGATATGAGGTGTTATTATGGCTGTGAAACTTATATTAGACAAAACGCTGAGCCAAATGAATATAAGCAGGTATGAGCTTGCCAAACATACCGGGATAACATATCAAATAATTGATAATTACTATAAAAATAAGGTCGTGCGGTACGACAGTTATATTTTGAATAAAATCTGTAATTATTTGAACTGCGATATATCCGATATAATAGCGTATACAAAAGATTAAAAATATTGATTGCGATCATTTTGTTTGTATTATTCAAATTTGAGGTGAATAAATATGCTAAGGCTAAGCGACCTAAGGAAGTCAAAACATATGAATCAGCAAAAATTGGCGGTTGCTCTTAACACGACTCAAGCGGCCATAAGCAAATATGAACGTGGAGTAAACGAACCCGACATTGCAATGCTTAAGAAATTGGCAAACTATTTCAACGTGTCCGTAGACTATCTCATAGGTTATTCGAATAATCCGCTTAATTTTTCACCCTCTGATATGACTAAGGAAGAAACGTACGTAATTAAAGATTTTCACAGACTCGACGCGAAACAAAAGGCGCTGGTTCAGGCGTATATACAGGGATTATTACAGGAATGAATTTTATAATACGCCCGCGATCGATACTTAACGTTTCTCCCCTGCCGCCGCGCAAAAACGCGGAGCCGGTTTTATTCGCCGCTCCGCGCTATTCTATCCGTTCAGTTTTATATTAAAATCCTTAGTCCGCTTCGGCCTTAGTATCACGCTCGCTTTGAACAGGTCGCCGTCGGTTTTTATCTCGAGCCTTCCGCCCATCAGTTCGACATAGCTTTTCGCTATCGCCAGACCGAGACCAGATCCCCCGCCGCTTCTGGACTTGTCGCCGCGGACGAATCTTTCGGTTATCTCATCTTCTGAGAAATTCATCGGCGACGCGGATATATTTTTAAACTCCGTAACAAGTCCGCGTTCGTCTATAGCCTGGGTTATATAGACCCGCGTTCCCTTCATGGAGTATTTTACCGCGTTGCTTATAAGGTTGTCGAACGCCCTCGACAGTTTCTTTCCGTCCGCCGAGGCCTCAAGGTCGTACTCTGGCATATTCAGGACGAATTCAAGCCCCGACTTCTTTATCTCGCTGTCCAGCTCGGCGAGCGACTGTTTAAGCAGCAGCTTTACGTCGATGTCTTCAAGCTCGACCTTCTCCGCGCCGCTCTGCGCTTTGGATATATCGAACAGATCCGAGGTCAGATTCTTAAGCCGCGCGCTCTTTTGGCAGATTATCTTGACGTAGTCGTTCGCTTCGGCGGGGGTCAGCTTCTCCTTGGAGAGGAGATCGGCGTAGTTTATTATCGAGGTCAGCGGAGTTTTAAGGTCGTGGCTGACGTTGGTTATCAGCTCCGACTTCATCCGCTCCGATTTCACCGCGGTCTCGACCGACTTCTTAAGCCCGTCGCCTATCTCGTTCACGTCGTCCGCGACCTCGCTCAAAAAGCCGTCCGGACAGCCGGTTATCCTGTAGCCGAGCTCGCCGCCGCGTATCCTTTTTATCCCCTGTCTCAAATTCTCAAAGCCGTTTAAATATTTAAGTATCAGGTACGCGCAGAGCGCCGTCGCCGCGATCGCCAGCATAAACGCGAACCATCCGCCCGCTCCGGCTATCAGCGCCAAAATTATCAGCGTCAGCGAATATAATACGAGCGCGATTATTATCCTCTTGCCCGAATAACTCTTTGTAAACAGTCCGACCGTCCATGCGCAGGCTGATTTTACACATTTGAATATCCATTTTAAGATCTTTACGCAGGTTCTCCACAACCAGCGGCATATTATCGCTATTGCAGAGGTCTTTAAAAACATGCCGCTCTTTGCGTTTCTGACTATCGACTGCGAAAGCGTTATCAAAATAGCCGTCTCTATCGCCGTGAGCAGGACTATAAGGATATCCGGCTCGAACGGATTGTCCATGCCCGCCGCCATATCCAAACATATCAAGCAGCCGCATATATAGAGGACCGCCGACAATATCGCCGCGGCAAGGTTCAGCTCGACCCATACCCTGTCTACAAGCAGACGATGCGTCTTGTCGTCGCCGCTCCTGCGTCCGGCCGCGAAGAGCAGGTATATATACGCCAAAAATCCGACGACCAGCAGAATCAAAACAATACCGAAGCTCCTGATAAAGCCGTCTCTGCCCGCTTCCCAGAGCGCTCTTTGCTCCGCCGCGAAGCCGTCGTTTAGCTTTACCATTACAGTATAGTCGCTGTAGGATTCGTAATACGTGTCCGCGCTTTCGTACGGGGCGTAGTTGGGAGAACTTCCGTTATCCACTATCGAAAGCTCCGAGCCCAAATAATATCCCGGGTCGCTTATCGAGTTGTTAGTCACGACCACGCCCTGATAGAACATATAATACTCGACGTTATACTGCTCCATCACCGCGTAATCCGTCGCGTCGGGGAGCCTGCCGTCGTCTATATCGCTCCTGAGTTTGGAGAGATAACCGTCCGCGCCGTGCAGATTTTCCAATACCGTCTCGCTGTTTTCGAACCTGGTCTCGAAGCGGTACGCCCCGCCGCTCAAGGCGTCGTAGAATATATCGTCCGCGGCTATAAACGCGGCCGTACACGCCGCCGCCAGACAGAGCGCGAACGCTAAGCTTTTAAACCAAAAAGAATATACGATCTTTCTCATTTTAATCCATCCTTGTATTATAGAGTAGTAGTTTTTAGCGTCCCTCTCCAAGGACACGCGCCGCGCTGTCGAGGATGCAGTTGATTGGTAAATCGCTTTCCTATAAATATCGAATACTGTCTCTTCAAATAATTCGCCGCCGCTACTTCTCCAGCTTATACCCGATCCCCCACATCACCTTTATATATCTTGGCTGTTTGGGGTTGATCTCGATCTTTTCTCGGATATGCCGTATATGCACGGCGATGGTATTGTCGCTGACCACTGCGTCTTCGTTCCATACCCTTCTGTAGATCTCGTCGGCCGAAAACACCTTGTTGGGATTTTTAACGAACAGCTCGAGTATTTTATACTCTATAGGCGTGAGCTTTACGTTTATCCCGTCCCGGCTCACGGTCTTCGCTTCCGTGTCCACGGACAACCCGCCTATCGTTATCGTCGATTCGGTCGGCTTCTCCAGCCCGCCGAGCGTCGTATAGCGTCTGAGCTGGGATCTTACCCGCGCGACCATCTCGGACGGATTGAACGGCTTTGTTATGTAGTCGTCCGCGCCCGCGGTAAGACCGAGTATTTTGTCCGCGTCCTCCGACTTCGCCGAGATCAGTATTATCGGTATGTTCTTCGTCTCGCGTATCTTTAAAAGCGTGGATATCCCGTCCAGTTCGGGCATCATTATATCGAGGAGCATGAGATGGACCGTCTCGTTCATTGCAATATCCACGGCCTCGAGACCGTTCGCGGCCTCCAACACTCTATAGCCCTCCGAGCTCAAAAATATCCCTATGCTTCTTGTTATCTCCTTGTCGTCGTCTACCACCAATACCGTAAGCTCTGAATTATTCAAACCGCTTCCCTCCCGTTATTATACTGTACAGCTTCAGGAACAGACCGATCGCGCCGCGCCGCTTATCTCTTATCCTGTACTTAAATCATAGCATGAAATTATTAGCTTTTTCTATAGGAAATTCTTAAGATTTGATTAAGATTTAGCCATAAACTCAAAAGAGGAGCCGAAAACGCGTCGGCTCCTCTAAAAATTTTTTATATATTTCGCTGTTTATTCGTATATCTCGTGGCAAAGCTCGATATAATCGGTGAAGTTGGTTCCTATTATATAATTAGTGATAAGGAAGTCGTCCACCGGGTACTGCGCGAGGATATCGGTTATCTTCTGATCGAACGTTCTCGCGTCTATCACGAGTATCTTGCTGTAACCGCAGGCGAGCCAGGGTATCAGCGCGTTGGAATACGAATCCTTTATCATAAGCAGCGTCTTATTCGTTCCCGCCGCCGTGGATATATCGATAAACGGCTGGTCTCCGCCCATAAACAGGTTATAGGTCGCGCCGAGTTCGGGGTTGAAGATCTTGCCGCTGTAGTCGAACCTCTCGCCCGGAACATAAGAATACGTCACGCAGCTAAAAGGTATGTCGTTCATAAAATTCTTATAATAATAGATTATATCCTTATGGTTCGCAAGCCTCGGCTCCTGAGCCTGATTATAGAGATAGCCAAGGAAGTCGTCGCTCTCGCACTGCTCGAAGTTGTTTATATCCAAAGACGGGATCCCCATCTCCTCGCTCATCTTATTATAAGCGTAATACGCGCCGAGGGTCGTCCAGTGGTGATCCGTCCTGAAATAGACGTACTCGCCGTTGTCATAGTGTTCCTTAAGCGTGTCGTATACGTCTATATTATGCACTCTGTCGCTGAAATTCTCATAGAAGTAGTTTATGCTCTCCCTCTCGCTGTCTCCGACGGTGTTATACATCGGCAAAAAGTCGATCTGGGTCGGCATGAGCATCGCGTACAGGTTTATCTCCTGCGGAAGTTTCTCGGCGTAGAAGTTTACCATCTCGATATACTTCTCCCTCGCCTCCTCGTTTAGGTCGTATACCTCCATGACCTTGTCCTCGGTCACGACAAGCCTGCTGTCCGTAGTGGAGCCGGTGCCCAGGTCGCCCTGAGTCTCGACGATCTTACCGAACGAGCTTATTCCCTTATTGCTGTTATACACCGAAGCTATATCCGTAAACACGCTTCTGTAACCCACGTTGTCCGAGAGATAGGTCTCAAACTCCGAGGTGAACTCGCCGTCGAACAGCCTCTGAAAGCTAAACTCCGGAAACGACGCCAGAGTACGGTTTTCCTTCTGTCCGCTCGACTCGTCCCTCGGCAGGACAACGACGAACACGAACGCCGCCGCGAGATAGAGCGCGAATATAACTATCAATATACAGTTGCGCACTCCCGCGAATGTAATTTTCTTTTGAGGCTGCGTCTGTTTAAATATCGATCTATTCGATTGGGATTGTTTCAATTGTAACATCTCCTTATAAATCGCGGAAAACTCTTTTCGCAGTCGAAAAATTTTTAAGGTCTCTCCGCGCTTAGACAAAGTCCGCTATTTCCGCCGCGTTAAACGCCCGCGGCGCCTAACCCATAAAGGACGGCGCGATAAGCGCTTAGCCCATTATTCGGTCTACGTACGTCTAAAATCTAAAGTACAGGAACGGGTTATACGATTCGCCGACGAGCATGGTAAAGCAGAACGCCAGCAGAACCACTACCAAAACCGGAGCTACGACAAGCGCGACCGGTTTCATCTTCGCTTCCATGAACCGGTATCCGGCTCTTAAGACCGGAGTAGAGGCCACAGCGCAGAGCAGGAACAGCCACAGATTTGACAGCAGCGTCGAAAGCCCCGCGAAATCGTACAGCTCTCCGGTTCCGCCGAAGGCGCATATAAACCAGTTTTTAAGCGACTCGGTATCCGTATAGTAGAAGAGCGCCCAGCCGACTATTACTATCAGCATCGTATATATATGGTTTATGACCGGCGGCAGATTCATCAGACCGCCTCTGAACGCCTTCTTCTCGATTATCAGCAGTATTCCGTAGTACAGACCCCAGAACACAAAGTTCCAGCTCGCGCCGTGCCACAGACCCGTCAGCATCCATACGACCATTATGTTAAACAGCTGATGTTTTCTGTTGCCGCCGAGCGGGATATATACGTAATCTCTGAAGAACGTGCTCAGCGAGATATGCCATCTTCTCCAGAAGTCGGTTATATTCTTTGATATATACGGGTAGTTGAAGTTTTCAAGGAAGTTGAACCCGAACATCCTGCCCATACCGATAGCCATGTCCGAATACCCCGAAAAGTCGAAGTATATCTGGAAGGTATACGCGAGTATACCGACCCAGGCCGAGAGCGCGGACGATTCGAGCAGGTTCCCGTCCAGCATCGACGTCGCGATAGCGCCCATGCCGTTAGCTAAGACGACCTTTTTGACCATACCCTGAGTGAACCTCAGTATGCCATAGCCGAACGCCTTGGCGGTCACGACCCTGTGGTCTATCTGCTTTTGTATGTCTATATAGCGAACTATAGGCCCCGCTACAAGCTGAGGGAACAGCGATACGTAGCAGAGGAAGTTCACGGGATTCTTCTGAACCTCGACCTCGCCCCTATACATATCTATGTCGTACGTGAGTATCTGAAACGTGTAGAACGAGATACCGAGCGGCAGCGAGAATCCGTAAAACGGGATGTTCGTCCCGAGCAGAGCGTTGATATTCCCAACTATCCAGCCCGAATACTTGAACACGCCGAGCATACCCAGATTTATCACCAGCGCCATGATCAGCGAGGCCTTGGCCTGCCACCTTCCGGAATATTTATCTATAAACAATCCAAAGAACCAGCCGACAAACGAGCTGAAGAGCATACCGAGCACCCATACCGGCTCGCCCCACGCGTAGAATATCAGCGAAGCGATTACAAGAACTACGTTTCTGTACGTAGTGTTTTTATTTATAAAATACAATACCAGTACGATCGGGAAGAATATTCCCAAAAACAACAGACTGGAAAAAACCATGATCCCTTCGGCTCCTTTCTCAAACCAACAGCTCAGCGCCGAAACAACGCCTTGTCCGCTCGGACGCTTTACGCCCGCGTCCTTCTATCCGCGCGTATCATGTTTTATTTTTTATATCAAAAAAACGTTAATCACATAGTACGCCAGTTTACAGTTTACTTTATAATGCTGTCAATTATAACACCTATGAAATTTAAAGTCAATCATTTATTATTTTTGTAATATTAAATTTAAATTAAATTTTGAAGACAACATAGAGATTAGGGATTAGGGATTAGAGATTAGGAACATAATACGCTTCTGCTGCGTGGAAGCGGCGGTTGTAACGTGATGGGAATACAAAGTATTTCATTTCCGCTTACTGTTACGTCAGGCGTTACACGAGCAAATTTTACTCCCCTAATCGCTATTTCCTAATCTCTAATCCCTATGTTGCTATGTTATTATTTCTTGTTCTTATTTATCTTTTTCGCGTTCCTCGGATACGCGGGCGGAGTTGATTTTATCTTTTCTATCACGACCAGCTTTCTCACTATATCGCTGCACGGAAGTTTTGCGGCGATCGTATCCGCGACCCTGCCGCCCAGATTTCCTATCGTCGGCTTGGCCTGATCGAGCTCCTCCTCGACGTTTTCCGCCTTGAGCGCTATAAACTTTCCGCCGACTTTTACATACGGCAGACAATATTCGCATAACACGGTCATATTGGCGACGGCTCTCGAGACCGCGAGATCGTAGGCTTCGCGATAGCCCGGCTTCCGTCCCAGCTCCTCCGCGCGGGCGTGAATACAGCTCACGTTTTCAAGTCCGAGTTCGTCTTTCACCGCGTTTAGGAAATTGACCCGCTTGTTCAGGGAATCGACCAAAGTCAGATCGACATCCTCGCGCAGGATCTTTATCGGCAGACCCGGGAACCCGGCGCCCGTTCCGACGTCGATTATTTTAGCGCCCTTTTCTGCCCGGATAAAGCCGAGCGGGAGCGCGGAGTCCAAAAAATGCTTGACCGATATCCCCTCGTCGTCGGTTATCGCGGTCAGATTGAGCTTCTCGTTCCACTCCTTCAAAAGCCGGGAATATTCGGCGAATTTTTCGAGCGCGCCGTCCGTTATCTCGATATTAAGTTGTTTGAGTCCGTTTAAAAATATATCTCTGTTCATAATAAAAATGATACCGTATCTTGTTTTTTTTGTCAATATTTTTTGCATTTTAGAAGTCTGTTTTGACCGTCCCGGACTTGACAAAATCGATAAAATGAAGTATTATCATATTGAAAATGAAATTAAATTTAATCGACCCCGGTCGATTAGCAAAAGAATAAACTATAGGAAGGTGAAAAGAATGGCATATAAGATTTCCGACGCTTGTATTTCATGCGGAGCTTGCGCTGCTGAATGTCCCGTATCATGTATTTCAGAGGGCGACGGTCAGTACGTTATAGACGCTGATCAGTGCATAGAGTGCGGCAACTGCGCGAACGTCTGCCCCGTAGACGCTCCCGCTGCTGAATAATTCAAGTATGAACCAAAAACGGAGCCCTGCTTTGGCGCTCCGTTTTTTCATATCAATTTTTCTTTTCTATAAACGATCGTCCTATGTTTATACTATAACCGTTTTATGCTTTATTTATTCGCTATGTAATTTATTGCCAAGCAGATAGGTTTCGTCGCTTTTAATATATTGTACAAAATATTATTGCTCCCCCGCGACAAACCTAAATACCTCCAATATCCCAAACATATCCTCAAACACCCGCTCCTTCCCCTTCTCGTTCATTATCTCATGTCTCATTTTGGGATATATCTTATACCCCACCCATCTGTATCCGGTCTCCTGGAGCCTGTTTACCGAACCTAAAAGCCGCTTTTTCGAGCCGACGCACGCGTCCTCTTCGCCCGCCAAAAATACGATCGGCAGATCCGGGTTGCCCGCCGCGGCGTTTTTGTCCTGGTATATGTCGTTCATCAGATCGAGCAGACAGAGATACCCGTTAAGCGTAAACGGAAAGCCGCACTTTTCGTCCTCGGTAAAGGCGCGCACTACCTCCTTGTCGCTGCAAAGCCACGCGTTCAGGTTGTTCTCGCCCTTAAAGCTGTAGTTGAACACGTTTATGAACATATCGTTGAGCCGGCTGTCGCGCATATGGTCGTCGCCGTACTTCGCGTAATTCTCCGCGACCGGTCTTAAAAGGGTAACGGCGTCGTTCCAGCTCGGCGCGCCGCAGAGTATGAGCCCGTCTATCTCCGAATCGTATTTCTTTATATACGACCTCGCGACCATCGTTCCCATGCTGTGCGCGATCATAAAACACGGGAGATCGGGCAACTCCTTTTTTATATACAGCGTTATCTGGCGAAGATCCTCGACCACGGCCTTAGCGCCGTTTTCATAGAAGTATCCGAAGTCGTTCTCCGATTTCACGCTCTCGCCGTGACCTCTGTGGTCGTTGATTATGCAGACGTATCCCTTCTCGGCAAAACGCTTCATTATCTCCAGATACCGCTCCTTCCTCTCGGTCATACCGTGCGAGAACTGCAAAATCCCGACCGGCCGGACGTCCGGGATTAGCGTCATAAGTCCGAGCGATAAGCTGTCGAACTGCGAGATCAATCTAAAAGTTTTAAGCTTCAATTTCTGCGCCTCCTTCGTCCGTAAATTTTATCGATATCCGCTAAGTTTTTATTCCGTCCGGCGCGAACATCGCCGCGCCGGACGCGAGTTATCGGAGAATTAAAAGGTCTGATTCTTTAATAATTCTTACGCTTTAATTATACCATATATCAAAGTTTTTTCAATATTTAAGCGCCTGAAACCGGCTATTTTCTTATCTTGCTCCTGCCGAAGCCGTAGCTCATATTATCGCCCAGGACGTCCTCTATCTGCAAGAGCCTGTTATACTTCGCCGTTCTCTCTCCGCGCGACGGCGCGCCGGTTTTTATCTGTCCCATATTCAAGGCCACCGCCATGTCCGCGATAGTCGTATCCGGCGTCTCGCCCGATCTGTGCGACGACACCGCCGTATATCCCGCGCCCTTGGCGAGCTTGACGGCCTCGATGGTCTCGGACACCGTTCCTATCTGGTTCAGCTTTATCAATATCGAATTGGCGCAGCCCTCGTCGATCCCTCTCCTGAGCCGCTCGGTGTTCGTAACGAACAGATCGTCGCCGACAAGCTGGATCCTGCCGCCGAGCCTCTTTGTTATCTCGCTCCAACCTCTCCAGTCCTCCTCGTCCAAAGGATCCTCTATCGAAACTATCGGGTATGCGCCGACCAGCTTTTCCCAGTAATCTATAAGCTCCGACGAACTCAGGTCTTTACCCGCCTTTGGCATAGTATACCGGCCTGTTTCTCCGCTTTTCCATTCGCTCGACGCGGCGTCGATCGCCAGGACAAAATCCTTGCCGGGAACATACCCGGCCGTCTCTATGGCTTTTAGTATAAGCTCCAAGACCCGCTCGGCCGAATCCAGATCGGGAGCGAAACCGCCCTCGTCGCCGACTCCCGTACTCAGCCCCTCGCTCTTTAATATCCCGGACAGGGCGTGGAACACCTCGCAGCAGCCGCGCAGCCCTTCGCTGAAGCAACACGCTCCGGACGGCGTTATCATAAATTCCTGGATATCTATGTTATTCGACGCGTGGGCGCCGCCGTTTAATATATTCATCATCGGGATGGGCAGCGCCCTGCCCGATATTCCGCCTATGAACTGGAACAGCTCGAGTCCGAGCGAAGCCGCCGCCGCCCGAGCCGCCGCTATGGATACGGCGAGCGTCGCGTTCGCGCCTAAGTTCGACTTATCCTTTGTTCCGTCCTCCGCTTTCATCAGGTTGTCTATATTATAAATATCGTACGGACTCCTGCCGTAGAGCGCCGGGGCTATGACCTCGGTTATATTCTTGACCGCCTTTAAGACGCCCTTGCCTCCGTATCTCTTACTATCCCCGTCTCTCAGCTCGAGCGCCTCGAATTCTCCGGTGGACGCGCCGCTCGGCGCCGCTCCGAAACCGACCGACGAATCGCTTAAATGAACCTCCGCCTCGACCGTGGGATTTCCCCTCGAGTCGATTATTTCTCTCGCCTCTATTCTTTCGATCACCGCGTTTTTGTAAATATGCATAATAATCTCCATTCCGCCGCCCTGCGTTGGCATAAATATAGTATTAATATTTCTCTTATCCGCAGGGCAAGGAATGATAAGAGATTATTTCGCCCATGCGCGTTTCCGAGCGCTATATGCGAGGAAAATTTCGCGCGGGCGCTCTAATCCTGCCGGAGTCTAACGTGAAAGATACTTTCACGTTAGCGCTTCTGCAAAATTTTCCGCAATCATATATTGTTACGGTTACTTCTATGATTTGCAGCTATTTGATTTTTATACCTATAATTAAGTTTGCATCGGTAATTTCTGTTTACGCTTTATTAAAAAACAACTTAAAAGCCGCGCGTATACGCGCAAAAAAAGCTCCGTAAAGCTACGCGCCATACGGAACCTATAGTTGCGGCCGAAACATAACCGCATATATTTAAATTTAATCAAATAAATTTAACCGTTCTCGCATATATCTCTTGTCTACGCGCCGTACTTGCTCTCGGCCGCTTTTTCAAGAACCGCCTTGACCTCCGATTCGGTCGCGCAGAACATCGCCTCGGCCGCTACCTTGTCTGCTTCCGCCTTTGTCCAGAGCGAGATATTCTTACGCGTTTTAAGTATGGATACCGGGTTTACGCTGTACTCGTCAAGCCCGAAGGATATTAGCAACGGAGCGAGCAGCGGATCGGCCGCGGCCTCGCCGCACATTCCGACCGTTATCCCGGCCTCGGAGCCGCATTCTATTACGCGCTTTATACTGCGCAGGACGGCCGGATTGTATACCGAGTACAGATACGCGACCTTGGCGTTGCCCCTGTCTACCGACATCGTATACTGCGTGAGGTCGTTCGTGCCTATACTGAAGAAGTCCGCCTCCTTCGCCAAAAGATCGGCTATCAGGCTCGCGGCCGCAGTCTCTATCATAACGCCTATCTGTATGTCGCGGTTATATTCCACGCCCTCGGCGTCCAGCTCGGCCATGATCGAACGTACCAGCTCTTTTACCGCTCTCACCTCGTCGACGCAGGTCACGAGCGGGATCATTATCTTTATGTTTCCGAACGCGCTCGCTCTGAGCAGCGCCCTAAGCTGCGGCTTATACACGTCCTCTCTTGCAAGGCAGAATCTGACGGCTCTGAAGCCCAAAAACGGATTCTCGTCCTTTTCAAGTCCCAAATAGGGTATGTCCTTGTCTCCGCCGACGTCCAGCGTGCGGATTATCACCGGCTTGTCTCCAAACGTCAGCGCCGCCTTTTTATACGCCTCAAACTGCTCGTCCTCGGACGGCAGGGCGTCGTTGTCCATGTACAAAAACTCGGTTCTGAACAAACCTATACCCTCGGCGTCGCGCTCCGCTGCGGGTTTCGCTTCGTCCGCCGTGCCTATATTTCCGACCAGTTCCACGACTCTTCCGTCGCCGGTCGCGGTCGGCTTCCCCGCGTATTTGAGCAGTTCGCGCTTTTGCTCGTTGTACTCTTCCATCTTAAGAGTATACGTCTTTATCTCATCGTCGGTCGGATCCGCTATACATTCGCCCTTGATCCCGTCGACTATTACCTTATCCCCGTCGCTTAGGAGTTCGGTCACGTTTTCGATGCTGAGTACCGCCGGTATCTCGAGCGCTCTCGCAAGTATTGCCGAGTGAGACGTCCTGCCGCCGGTCTCGGTCAGTATCCCTACTATGTTATCCTTATTGATCCCCGAGGTCATGGACGGCGTCAGATCGTTCGCCGCTATCACGCTGTTCGGCGGCAGCGCGCTGAGATCGACGTCGGATATGCCGAGCATGATCTTAAGCAGTCTTACCTTTATATCCCCTATGTCCGCGGCGCGCTGTTTGGTCAGTTCGTCGTCGGTCGCCGCGAATATCCCGGCGAACATATCGAGAACCGCGGCGGTCGCCGCTTCGGCGGTAAGTCCGGTATCTATCTGACCTTTTATCTCGTCGGCTATCGAGGGATCCTGTATCATGAGCGTGTGTCCCATCAAGATCTCGGACTCCTTCTCGCCTATCCTCTCCCGCATATCCTCGGCCATACGCGTGGTATCCTCTACAAACTTATCCACGGCCTCCTCGAAACGCTTCTTCTCCTCTTCTGTGCTAAGCTCCGAGCTTTCTTCATACGCGATCTCCTGACTTTTTACCAAGACCACGTCCCCGATTCCTATTCCCTCCGAACCGGCTATTCCTTTATACATAATTTCCACCTCATCCGAATTAAAATTTTACTTCAATATACACGCCATATACGCCGACCGCCGGGTAACCCGGCCAAAGCTTATTCAAGAAACGGCGCGCCGGAGTCGATACGCCCCGCCGCCGTTTAGGCTCGGGCGCGGTCTGCGGTCGCTATAATAAAAACCCTGCCCATATCGTTTCAGATTGAGCAGGGCGTTATACGTCTTATTTTAGCTTATCTAGGCTCAGGCCGGATCGAAAGACCTACGCTTCCTTGAGCATCTCCTCAGCCTTCGCCATAGCCTCGTTCTCGTCCGGGCCGTCGCATTCTACCGTTATCTCGCTGCCGCATTTTATACAAGCCGCGATAACGTTCATTATGCTCTTGCCGTTATAGCTTTTATCGTTAAATTTAATAGTAACCTCCGAGTCGAACTGAGCCATAGCCTTTGTAAACAGACCCGCCGGACGCATATGCAGTCCTTCGCTGTTGGTAACCACTATATTTTTTGAAATCATCTTTATCACTCCTTGGATATTTTATATATAATAAAACTATTTAAACCCGCTTAAGGCTAATGTAAATTATATAGTAAATTTTTGGCGCCGTCAAGTATGTTTTTGTGCATTATTAACTAATAAATAAAACTTGTACACAATAACTAAACATTCGGCTCTTAAATCAACATTTCATACAAATTTCATATCGTTTCTTACCTCTGCGGCGGCGCCGGATCCGAGAATCGAACAAAAATATTATTGCCATTTTGGCCGCGGTTATACTATGCGCCCGGCTCGAAAACCGCGCTCGGCTTTAAAACCGCGTCTTTCGCCTTGACAACGCTCAAATAGGGCGCTATATATAATTTAAGATCAATCATAACAGGAGGCAAATATGCTGATAAGAAAAGAGACTCCCGACGATTTTGACGAAGTATACGCGCTCGTAACCTCGGCGTTTGGGTCCGCCGAACACAGCGACGGAAACGAACAGGATCTGGTAGTATCGCTTAGAAAAAGCTCCGCGTTCGTTCCCGAACTCTCCTTAGTCGCTCAAATAGGGGGTAAAATAGCGGGACACATTCTGTTTACCGAAGCGAAGGTCGGCGGCTCGACCGTACTCGCGCTCGCTCCGCTGTCCGTACTCCCCGAGTTTCAAAACCGGGGCGTCGGCTCGGCGCTGGTCGAGGCCGGACACGAAACGGCGAAAAAGCTGGGGTATAACTACTCCATAGTCTTGGGCAGCGAAAAATACTATCCGCGATTCGGCTACGTTCCGGCAAAAAACCTCGGCGTATCCGCTCCGGCGGGGATCCCGCCCGAAAATTTCATGGCGGTCAAACTGCGCGAGGACGCGGAGCCCATAAGCGGCGAGATCGAATACGCGAGAGAGTTCGGTATTTAAAGCGCCGTATTGCGCCCAAACCTGGATATTTTATATGTTTTACTCGGGCGATTTAATAATATGGATTTTTTACGCAGGCCGTGTTATAATATATCTGACTTTGAATAAGGAGCTGATTTCGTGAATAATGTTCGTTTTGCCGAACCGTCCGATCTTGAAAACGTCAAGAACGCGTGGAACGTATGTTTCGACGATCCCAAGGACTACGTGGACTGGAACTTTAAATATAACTACGACTTCAAAACTACCGTAGTGGCGGAATGCGGCGGAAAGTTCGCGTCGAACATGCAGCTCGTCCCCTACGACCTTTGCATAAACGGCGAAAGCATACGTTCGTTTTATATAAGCGGCGTCGCGACCCTGCCCGAATTCAGGATGAGGGGACTTGTGCGCGCTCAGTTCGAGTTCGCCTTGCCCGAAATGTTAAAACTCGGCGCGGCCGTGACCACGCTGATACCCTTCAAAAAGGAATTTTACGAGAAATTCGGGTATACGGTAGTATACGAACGGCATAAATTCAAACCCGAAACAGCGCCGCAGGACGCGAAGATATATAAAAGATCCGACATAGACGGCGCGGCTAAGGAGAAATTGATCGATACTCTCGACAGGATATACCGCTCCGATCTAAAAGGCAAAAACGGTTATATTTTAAGGACGCGGGATAACTGGAACAGGCTGCTCGGCGCGCTTACCGTATCCGAAAGCGGCGCGGTCGCGCTCGCCCAAAACGAAAACGGATATATAATGTCCGAAGGCGGCGAGATATTGGAATTTCACGGCGATTTAGGAACCGAAATGCTCGAGGCGGGCGACAGGCCGCCGTGTATGGCGAGAGTTGTGGACGCGAAGAAGATCTTAGCGCTGTCCGCGCAAAGGTTCGACGGGGATATGACGCTTAAGATCCGCGACGACATGATAGCTGAAAACAACAAAACTTTTCGGATAAGCCAAAAGCGCTTGGAGGTTACCGACGCTCCGGCCGATATAGAGCTGGATATAAGCGAGCTCACCGCGCTTTATTACGGCTTTAAAACCGACTCGCGGCTCGGCGGACTGTTTCGTTCACGCCCCACGTACTTTGAGGTTCAGATATAAACTCGGATAAAATTCAGCGCCGGCGCCCTTGTATTCGGCTCCGGCGGCGTTTTTGTATTATCCCATCTTTGACAGTTTGACCGGGGCGAAGCCTTCGCCCATGATCTGGCTTACGTCAGAGACTATTATAAAAGCGCGGGGGTCCTCGTTATATACTATCTCGCGCAGGATATGATACTCCGGCGCCCGAACGACGCACATCAAGACCTTCATATCCTTTCCGAAGTACGCGCCCTCGGCTTTAAGGAAGGTCGCGCCCCTCTCCATCCGCTCGAGTATAAGCTCCGCGATCCGTTTATTTTTTTCGGATACGATCAAAACGTTTTTACCCTTATCGACGCCGTAGACGATGCCGTCGATTATACGCGTCTGACAAAACAGGGCGACTATGCCGAACATTCCCGATTCGATATTTCTGAACACAACGACGGACGCGGCCAGCACGACCCCGTCTATCAGCATAAGCGCCTTGCCGATCTGGATATGCGGAAAGCGGCGCTCGGTAAGACACGAGATTATATCCGTGCCGCCGGTCGTAGAGCCGCGCAGGAATATCGTTCCCAGCCCGATCCCCATAAACACTCCCGCAAAGACGGCGCCCAGCATCCTATCCCCCGAATACTGGGGAAAATACCTCGATACTATCAAGTCGAGTACGGCGCTGCAAATAATAATCGTCCTGACCGTTCTTAGCGCAAACCTCTTTCCTATAAGCCTGTACGCCAGGATAACGAGCGGGATATTTATGACCGCGCTCAAAAGTCCGACCGGCGCCCCGGTCAGATATTTTATCATTATAGAAACGCCCGAGACGCCGCCGGGCGCTATATTTACCTTTTCCGAAAAGCAGTATATCCCGATCGCCAAAGCGAAAGCTCCGACTATATCGGCCAATATATTAAGCGTAAATTCCTTTAGTTTATAATTGTTCATAATGAAAAAATCAAATCCTCTTCGAGCGTGATACGCGCGGCCCATACGCTGCGCCCTAAGCTCCTCTTAAAACCGATATATCTGAATATCATCGGTTCGTTATAATGTATTTTCTCATTATAGTTTGCGTAAGCGACTTGAATAAAATACCTTTTAAGACTTATTTATATTGGTATTATTTACCTATCTGTCAGTCCGTTCCGCTCAGCCAATAAAACAGTTTCTTTCTTCTTATCCTGTAATAGACGAGTCCTACAATATCGGCCAACGCCCAGCCTATCGGAACCGACCACCATATTCCCCAGACTCCGATCGCGTCTATAGCCGACAGCGCGTACGCAAGCGCGACCCGCGTCCCGAGAGATACAGCCGTAAGAACGACCGACATACCCGGTTTGCCCAGCGCTCTGTACAGCCCGTACAGCAGGAACAGACAGCCTATCCCGCAGTAGAAAGCTCCTTCTATCCTGAGATAGCGCACGCCTTCGGCTATGATCGCGGTCTCCTCTCCGCTCACAAACATCAGCATGAGCGGGCGCGCAAAGATCCACACCGCGGCGGATATTATCACGCAAAAGACCGCCGCCGTAAGAACCGCGCCCTTAAGCCCTTCGCGGATTCGCCTCTCCTTTTTCGCGCCGTAGTTCTGAGCTATGAATGTCGAAAACGCGTTCCCGAAATCCTGGACCGGCATATACGCGAACGAATCTATTTTGACCGCCGCCGCAAAAGCCGCCATGACCGTGGCGCCGAAGCTGTTAACCAATCCCTGCACCAATAATATGCCGAGGTTCATCACCGACTGCTGAACGCAGGTCAGCACGGAGAATCCTGCGATCTCCTTGATCCTCTCCGCTCTTATGCGGCGGCTCTGGCGATCGACCCTAAGATCCGGGCGTTTTGCCCATGCGTATACCGCGATGCCTATCCCCGCGGCGTACTGGGATATGACCGTAGCCTCGGCCGCGCCGCCGACTCCGCGCCCCAGCCCTATAACGAACCACAGATCCAAAACGATATTCATCACCGCCGAGACCGCCAGAAATATCAACGGCGTCACCGAATTCCCGACCGCCCTGAGCAGAGACGCGAAATAGTTATATAAAAAAGTCGCGGCCAAACCGAAGAATATTATCTCGATATATTCGCGCATATCCCCTCTCACATCGGAGGGTATATTCATAAATGTCAAGATCCGGTCGATAAACGCAAACACGGCTATGTTTAAGACAAGCGTAAACGCGGCGACGAATATAAACGATGTGAAGATACATTCCTTCAGTCCCCGCTCGTCCCTCTGTCCGAAATGGATAGAAAATACCGCGCCGCTTCCCATACACAGACCGAGCAGAATCGACGTCAAGAACGTCATAAGAGTATAAGCCGAGCCGACGGCCGCCAAAGCGTTCGGACCTATGAACCGTCCGACTATCAGCGTATCCGCTATATTATAACACTGCTGAAGCAGATTCCCAAGTATCATTGGCGCCGCGAAGAGCAGAATGGTCTTGACCACGGGTCCGCGAGTCAGATCGCCGGTCATACGCATATCCCCCTCAAATTCCGATTTTTCCGTAGAATATTATAGCCGATACCGACTCCGCCGTCAACCAGTGAAGCAAACCCTTGCGCCGGCTTAAATTTCCCTCGATTATCCGCCGTTCTTATTGATATAACCAACGCGCTGTGTTATAATTTTCTTATAATATAAAAAGGAGAGACCCGCATATGGAACTGTCGGAAATAAACTTAAGACAAACCGCTCTTATTCTCAAATCGCACGGAGAATACTTTTTTGACAGCTCCTGGCGTTCGGACGCGCCGCTGGAGACTCAGTCAAGATTATTTTTCGTCCAGGACGGAGAGATGTATTACAAGATAGAGGGCAAGAACTACGTAGTTTCCAAGAACCAACTCGCTCTGATCCCCGAAAACCGTCACGTTAAATTCGGCGTCTCAAAAGACAAGCTCGTTCATCTCAGATTTTGCAACTTTAACGCCGCTTTCGGAAATAAGAGCATATTCGACTACTTAGAAGGCGACTGGGTGATTACCGTCGCCGATCCCGAGCGGACGATCGATCTATTTAAACGCTTCAACGCGACCGATAACGATAATCTGATCCGCGATTTCGTCGAGAAAAAGTTATGCTTGGTCTCCCTCCTCGCCGAGTTCATGGACGGAGCAAATTTCAAGATCGCGACCGAAAAAGAAAGCTCAAAGATCGATTTTGCCGGTATCGCCGACTTTATACGCAGAAACGCAAACTCTACCGACCTGATCACTCTGCGCTTTCTCGCGGATATGGCGCACGTCCACCCGAGTTACTTCGCCAGGGAATTTAAAAAACATTACGGAAAATCGCCGATGCAATACGTGCTTGACGAGCGCGTAGCCTCGGCCAAGAGACAGCTTGAGAATCCCGCTCTGTCAATAGCCGCTATCGCCGAGAATATGCACTTTTCAAACCCCAAATATTTCTCCAAGTTCTTTAAGAGACGAACCGGCATGACCCCGACTCAATACCGAAAACAGATCGCCGGAAAATAAGTTTTTTTAATCTAAAATCAATATAGGTTCAACAAATATGCCTAAAGGTTCCCATATTTGATATTGATAATATTAGGGAACCTTTTGTGTTATCTAAAAGGTTTCTATTTTTATGCCAAAGCGCTAAAATATTCTCAATATAAAACAAAACGCATATACAAACTATCCAAAAAGCAAGGAGGACAATTATGAAAAAACTGAAAAGAACTATCTCGCTTCTCATGGGTCTGCTGATGGTCTCAGCGCTGCCGGGAATCTCGGCCATGGCCTCGCTCAGCGACTCCGGCGTGAGCGTAGATGGGAGCGACATCCCGGACAGCGAACCGGGTAAAATATCCTACAGCGACACATACGATCCTATAAGATGGATACGCCCCGGGACCGACGGCAGAAACGGAAGCGGTAACGACCCGTGGCGAAACGGACTTGTGACCGGCAACGGACAGAACGGACTCATAGACGACGGCGCGCCCGAAAACGGAACGCTTATCTACCAGAACATGCAGTTCAACTTCCCGTCCAACGACCAGCGCGAGACTCCCGAGCTGGCGAGCGTAATGGACGAGGTCAAGCAGACGATAGTAAACGGCGGCTCCCCGTCGTCCGCGTCGTCTACGAGCGCGTCGAGCATACTGAACTCCCGCGCCGGAGAGTGGAGCTATGAAAACGGTCTTACAAGCGGAAGTTCGTGGCAGCTCAAGAACACCTACACCTTCCACCCAGGCATGCAGCTTCGGCTTAAGATGAACGGGCTTGCAAACGGCGCCGAGGACAGCTTCTACCGCTATACCAACTACGAGACGGCGGAAATCGGCGCGGTGTGGTCGGACGAAAACGGAGAATGGGAGAGAAAGTCGTTCTCCTCAAGAGAGGACAACGTAACGATCACCTCGGTAAAGGCGACCGACGGAAATAAGGCGTTCTCGATGGATCTGTCTATCGACGACATCTCGGATATGTCGTCCGAAAACAAGATGAGCGGCTCGGTCGAGGATCTAAGATACAAGAAATTCTATAAGAATTCGGACGGCGAGCTGTACATAGGCTCGGTCGCTCACTATCCGAACTACGAAAACAGCGAGCTGAAAGACGGCGGCTTTGCCGGAGTCTCTAAGATAATCGTAAAGGGCGAGGGCGCGGAAATCAATATTACCGAAGGCGCGGCTCCCGTAGACGACAGGACGGACGAACAGAAAAACAACGGCGTTCCTAACGAGACCGTGATAAACGTCAGCGGTTCGTCGGTCGGAAGCAACTATACGTTCAACGCCGACCCGACCGTATCGGTTACGAACGCGGAGGAGATAATCGTCATAACCAAATCCGCCCGGGATAAAGAGATGGGCGCGTTCGCCGATTTCGCGGGCGCTACGTCGTACGCTCTTGTAGACGAGTTAGTCGCGGATACCAACTCCGCCGCCGCTAAGTATACGACGGACGGCGTATTCAACTACGACGCGGCTCTGGCTCCGCACGCCGCGGAACACGGCGAAATATTCGGCCGCGCGGAGCTTAACTTAAACGCGAGCGAAGCCGACCGCGCGCTCGCAAACGAGGATCTGATCGCAAAGGCTAAGACCGAGGGCGAGAGCGGAACGCTGAACCTCGCAATGCTCGAGCGTATGTACTATAACGGCAGATACGCGAACGTCTGCTGCAGCGGCTATCAAGTTCCGCGTCTCGGCGGTATGTGGACGGGCGCGTGGAAGGTAGAATGGTCGGGCGACTACACGACCGACGCGAATATAAACCTTCAAGTGGCCGGGAACAACATCGGAGCTATGCCGGAGTCGTCGCAGGGATTTATAAACTTCCTGCTGAGGACGGCGTCCGACTGGGAGATCAACGCGAAGCAGGTATACGGGATAGACGACGCGATATTCATCCCCACGCGTATAGACGGCGACAGGGCGATGGTCGTCCACTTCAGTATGAGCTTTCCCGGACATATCTGGAACAGCGGCGCGAGCTGGATGCTGCTCCCGGTATACGAGTACTGGCAGTGCTACGGGAACCAACGGATACCGTTAGCCGACGACGCGCGCGAACTGCTCGAAGTCACGGAGAATACATACAACATGGCGACTCAGTGGTATTCGGACGAGGAACCCGCTAAGGTCAACGACACGGTATATAATCTCAGAAACACGCTCGGACTTACCGACGAGAGGGCGGAACAGATACTCGAGCAGGGTTATTTCGACCTTGAAAAGGACATCCTCTTCCCGCTCCTTACCAAGACCTGCAACTTCTATACCGGACTTCTCACGCCGGAATACTATACAAAGGACGGCAAGGGCTATTACGAGGAGGGCAAGACGGAATTGGCCGAAGACGAATACTATATGTTCGTGCCGAGCTATTCGCCCGAGAACTGCCCGGAGGGTTATAGCTCTCAGAGCTATCTGCAGATGAACGCGTCTATGGATATAGCCGCGGCGCGCGACTGCTTTAATATGGCTCAGGAAATCGTAGCCGCGGTTGGCGGAGAGAATATAGACGGCAACGTCATTACCGCCGATCCGCAGAAGTGGCAAAGTTATAAGGAAAAACTGCCGCCCTATCTCTACGAGCCGACCGGCGAGCTAAAAGAGTGGGCGATAAGCGACTACGGCGAGAACTACGCGCACCGTCATATATCCCAGCTCTACGGGCTCTGGCCGGGCTACGAGGCGAACAACGACCCCGCGCTCTTCGACGGAGCCAAGGCGCTTATAGCGACAAAGAATTCATACCCGTCTAACGACAACGTGGCCGGACACAGCTGGGTCCACAAGGGTCTTATCTCCGCCCGCGCCAAGTCGAGCGAGGGCGTTAAAGACGCGCTGCTGCCCATCGTATCGCAGGAGATGCACTATAACTCGATGATGACGGCGCATAACACGAGCGGAAACCAGGCGTACTGCACCGACGGAACGATAACCCCGCCCGCGATCCTGATAGAATCTCTGCTCTACTCCGACGACCAAACGGTCGAGATACTCCCCGCCGTTATAGACGAGATGTTCAAGGCGGGCGGAACCGTTACCGGTCTTAAGACCCGCTCGGGCGGCGACGTATCCGAGCTTAAATGGACTTCGGACGGCGCGGAGCTGACAATTACGAGCGCTGAAGAGATAGATCTAAAATGCGGCAGAGCCGTAGAGAGCGTAACAATAAACGGCGAACCCGCCGAGCTTGCAGCCGACGACAACGGCGAGCCGTACGTTAAGGTAAGCGGCGAAAACGTAAAGATAGTATTCAGCTTTGCAGAAATAAATAACGGAACTTATACGATCTCTACCGAAAGCGGCGGCGTCATGCCTCAGACCTCTATCGACGCGAGCGCGGTCGTAACCGAAGAGAACGCGGGCGAGGCGGCAAAATGGAACATAGAGCGCAAAGCCGACGGAACTTATACGATCGAGAGCGCGCTGCACGGCAGATACCTTGTAAACAACGGTTCGGACGTATATATGAAGCGCGCGCCCGGACAAGACGAGAGTATGTACTGGCGCCTCGACGAAAGCGGATATATCTCGGCAGTAAACGGGCAATATCTGAGCCTTGAAAACGGCGCGCTCACGCTCGGGACGGACGGAGCGGTATTTACGTTTACCGCGGAACCGGAAACGCTTACGCAGTACAGCGCGGATTCTATAACAATCTCGGCCGAAGGCGATACTTCGCAGCCCGTTAATCCCGGTACGAGAATAGACTTTACCGCAGAAGTTACTCCCGCGGCGGCGGAGAGCAAAACGATCGTCTGGAACGTAAGAGCCGAGGACGGAACTCAGCTTACGAGAACACAGTTTACCGACAACACGCTGAGGATCGGAACGGACGCGCTGTCTAAGACGCTTATCGTAACGGCTCAGTCCGAGGACGGCGCCTGCGTATCGAACGAACTTAGGATAACGGTTAGCGACACCGTGCAGGACGAACTTAAATTCTCGCCCGTTCAGGACGTTTTTGTAAGCGGATGGAGCGGCGACAAGAATACCAACTACGGCGACGACTCGCACGACTACCTCACCACGACGAACACTAAAAACACGGACAAAAAATATACGCTTATAAAATTCGACATACCGACTCTCGGCGCCGAGGTTAAGGAAGAACTCTCTTCCGAGCTTGTTCTGACCTACATGGAGCAGACCGAGCCGGACGGAGTGAACTATTACGCATACGAGTATACCGGCGACTGGGACGAGAGTTCCGCGACCTGGAACTCCATAAACGGGGATAGTTACGACAAGGGAGATGCGATAGCCGAGGGCGTATACGACCGCGAAACCAAGCAAATGCGCTTCGCTCTCCCGGCGGATTATATAAAGAATAATTCCGGCAAGACCGTAACTCTGCTTATCGACTCGCCGGACGCTCCCGGAGTGCGCACTTTCTGGTACTCGCGCGAATCGGGCGACGAGAACACCGCGCCTGCGATAAACTTCTCGTACATAGTAGATACCTCGCAGGTCAAGACCGTGACATACGGCCCCTACTGGGCGGACGAGGTCGAGAACCGTCAGGGCTCGAGCGGCGACGTTGCGGAAAACGATTTCGGAGACTTTAAGAACGTAGACGATACGATAAAAGTATTCTTCCCGGACGCGGAAGACGGCGCGTCGATAGGCTCGCTCGATAGGATCAACGGTATCGACAACGGTTCGAGCGCCGGCTGGAGAGGATACGTTACAAAGACGATAGACGCGGAAGGCGCCGGAGATTATACGATATACGCGCTCGGCAACACCAACGCGACCAACAGATCGATCGAGATAACGAACGAAACGACGGACGAGAGCGCGGTATCCGCGCAGTCTTCCGAGCTTACGGAATATTCCACGTCAAATTATATGCGGGTGTTCAGCGTAGAGCTCAGACTCGAAAGAGGCGAAAACGTACTGCGTATCCAGGCCCCCGAAGGCGAAGCGGCGCCCAACTTTATCGCGCTGCTCGCGACCGGAGAGATATACGGCTCCAGCGGGGAAACCCCGCCGCCGACGGCGCCCCCGACTTCAGCGCCGACTCCGACGGCCACGATCGCGCCGACTCAGGCCCCAACAGCCGCTCCAACAACGACTCCAACGGCTGCGCCAACCGCAACTCCGACTCAGGCTCCGGAGGCGTATGAGATAATCTCGTATTCGGTAACCAACGACGGCGAGACGGCCGTTGTCGAAAGCGCTAACGTGCGCGCAGAGGACGCGGAGAACGTAACGCTCTACACCGCGGCCTACAACGACGAGGGCGTTTTGGTCGGATTCGTCCAGAGCGAGGTCGAGAGAAGCGGCGAAAGTTCGGTTGTCGTAGGGCTTGAGACGGATCCGGCGAATACCGTAAAGATGTTCCTGTGGCGGGATATGCAGCCGCTGACGGATGCGAAGGAGATTTCGCTGGACGCGGAGTAGGCCGAGAGGATAACCCAAAACTTCGACCGAAACAGGAAATTCGCATACAGCGGCGCGGAACTTGCGGCGCAGGACATAGATTAAGACAAAATAAGCGGGCGAACGCCAAAAGATCGTCCGCCCGCCGCATAGCAAAAGCAAAAAATTATTCCCAATTAAATCGCAATTATACTTTCCCGGCGGAGCGCTCCGCCGGTTTCTTATTTCAATATATCAAAGCGGTCTTATATACCGCCTCTTAAGCTTATCGGCTTCCCTGAAGGCCGTCTTAAGCGTATCCAGATATAGATTTCCTGTCTCTCCGGTATACTCGAGCGGCTGTTTGAGTATCGCCGCTCTTCTTGTCTTATCGAACTCCATAAGCCCTTCCCTGCGCTCGGTGATCCTCAGCTCCTCGTCTTTGGCCGTCAGTGAACCGTCGTGCATTCTGTAATAGTACAGCGGCTTTTTGAAATCCGAATGTTTTATCTTAAAGACCTCGTTCATACGCATCCAGTAATCGTAATCCTCAAAGCCGAACATATCGCCGTCGTAGCCGCCTATTATATCCGCGGCCGACGCTCTGTACATAAAAGCCGCGCCTATCGTGTTGTTGGCTTTCGTGTTCAAATTCAAGGTCGAAGTCGGCAGGATCACGTTCCCGCTCCCCGGCGGGTATTCGTACCAGCCGAAGCCGCGAAGTATATCCCCGCCATGATCGATCAGTCTCATATTTGAATATACCATCGCCGCCTCTTTATCCCTATTCAACTCTTCTACCATCTCGGCGATAAATTCGCGGCGCATGATATTATCCGCGCTTATCCATGTAAAAAATTCGCCCCCGGCTATCTCGAAGCCCCTGTTTAGAGCGGCGGGCAGCCTGAGATTAGACTGACGCGCGACTTTGACATGCGGATTCAGTCTTGCGTACGCGTCGGCGATCTCGCCGCTAAGGTCGGTCGAGCCGTCGTCTACTATGATAAGCTCGATATTTTTATACGTCTGCGATAGTACCGATTCTATCGCGCCTATTAGGTATTTATCCCCATTATACACAGGCAGAACGACCGACACAAGTCCGCGCTCGCCCTTGGGCGTAAGCTCGCTCGCTTTGATACGATACTTTCGCCCGAACGCTTTTTTGTACTCGGCGAACTCTCCGCCGCCACGCGATCTAAGCGCGGCTAATATCCGCTCTTTAAGCGTCCTCGCCGCGCCGGATATAAAATATCCAAACTTCGATCTCTTATCCGCTTTTGATCTTTTCGCAAAGCTCCCTATACGCATCCCTCTCACATTCCTTATAGAAGATCTCATAATATAAACCGTCGTCTCCGCGCGCTCGTTTCTTCAGCCGCAGGATCTCGCTCTCGGCTATCTCGGCTCTCTCAGCCGCGTACTCCGCCGTTATCTTCGAGCTTGAATATCCGTCGGCGTAGAGCTTATACATGGTCAATATCCCGGCTCTGAGCGTGTTTTTGACATGCTCCTCGGTGTAGCGATCCAGGCTTACGTTGTGGATAACGACCGAATTCGGCTCGATTCCGACCCTCCAGCCGGCGCCGATCGCCTTAAAACAGAGCGCGGTCTCCTCGCCGCCCGCATAGTCGCCGCCGCGTCTTCCGTAGCTCAGATCGAACCCGCCCAGCTCTAAAAGCGCCGATCTTCTGACCCCGAAATTCGCCCCGTACGGAAACTCATACTGCTTTGAGACCGTCCGGTACTTTTTATAATTCACCGTATAAGCGCTCCATACCGATTCGCGCCCTTTAAGTACTATATCCGGTCTCGGCTCGGGCGGCTTAAGCTCTATTACTCCGCCTATTATCGCCGCGTCCGGATGTTTTCTGAACGCTTCCAGCATATACGCCAGACAGTTAAAGTCGCAGACCGCGTCGTCGTCTATATACAGCAGATACTCGCCCCTCGCATTTTCCGCTCCTGTGTTTCTGGCTCTCGACAGCCCTATCTCCGGCTCATCGATCACCCTTATCTCCACGCCCGAATAAGCTACTAAAAGTTCCTCTTCAAAGCCCGGGTCGGCCTTGCCGTTATTTACGACTACGATCTCATACTCGCTCGAGTTCAAGGACTGGTTCGCCGCCGATCTGATCGCCTCGAGCGCCTGTTCTTTTCGCTCATATGTGCATATAACGACCGACAGCGGCAGCGCTTCCCGGCATTGTTCGGATGCGCCGCGCTTTCTCCGGCGTCTTAGCCCGCCTTTAAAATGGGTATAGTTCTTAATCTCGCAAACTCCCTTTTTCAGCGCCAGCCTTAGCCCCGACCGGCCGAGGTCGACCGCGTTTGTCAGCGAAATATTTCCCTTGTTTCTCATATCCGATCCTTTCAAAATACTCCCCGCTCCTGATCCT
Source organism: Clostridiales bacterium (assembly GCA_019419865.1). Taxonomy (GTDB): domain Bacteria; phylum Bacillota; class Clostridia; order Monoglobales; family Monoglobaceae; genus Roslinia. The sequence continues at coordinate 85,746 of JAHZIG010000009.1, forward strand.
TAAAGGAGCTCTCCGCAGTCTCCGCGTCTTCGATCTTTAAAGCCTCGACCTTCGTGTCTACCGCGACCAGCCCGTAGCGCTCCCTGCCTATTTCCCCGACAGATTCAAACTCGGCTATATTTTCGGCATAATCGATATATTTTATAGGATATTCGTCGCGTATCTCCAAGCCCGCCGCAATAAAATATTTACCCGAGTTTAAGACGTTCTTAAACTTGAACCGTATCCTATTCGCCCCGGGACTTAAAAGCCCCGAACCGCGGAACTTCCCTCCCGGCGCCATATATTCGGCGTCGGACATGACGAACAGGTCGAGACCCGTCCGATCCTTTACCGCCAGCGACGCGGCCAGTTTATCGAGCGGGGCGCTTTCGGGGATATTCAGCGCCATATCGACAGTTATGGTCTCGTTCGGCAGATACCCGGCTCTGTCCGGTATTACTGAGACGATAGCTCCGACTCCGCTGCCGAACCGGTTGAGCGTACCTTTATCGCGCGTTTCGTCCTCGGTTCCCGTTCCTCTCAGCTCGTGTTCTATATACTCGGCGGTGACTTTGTTGGTCGCGCCGTCCATGACTATCCGTCCTTTTTCGAGCCAAATACAGCGTTCGCAGAACCTGCGCGCCGCGTCCAGATCGTGCGTGACGAAAATAATGGTAACTCCCCTGCGCTTTAGCTCTTCAAGCCGCCTGAAGCACTTGGCCTGAAACCTGTAGTCGCCCACGGCGAGCGCCTCGTCTACGAGCAGGACGTCCGGCTCCGAATCTACCGCCGCCGCGAACGCGAGCCGCACCAACATGCCCGACGAATAGGTCTTGACCGGCATGTCTATATATTCGCCAAGCTCCGAAAAATCTATTATCCCGCCGATGGTCTTTGCGGTCTCGGATCTGGGCGCTCCGCTCATGGCGCCGCTGAGATATATATTCTCCCTTCCCGTATATTCGGGATTGAACCCCGCTCCAAGCTCGATCAGCGCGGCGACCCTGCCATGTACGGCGACCGTTCCCGAATCGGGCGCGGTTATCCCCGCCGCGATCTTGAGCAGGGTGGATTTCCCAGAGCCGTTCCCGCCTATTATACCGACGCATTCGCCCTTTTCAACCGTCAGGCTTACGTCTTTCAGCGCGGCCGTGAAGCCGTTTTCCTCGGACTTTCTCATGCCCGTCAGGTTCGCCTTAAAGGTCAGGAAGTTGTTCTTTGAAGCCGCGTAGTATTTGTTTATATTATTGATTTCTATGCTGTTCATACGCCGATTATACCATCCTTTGAGTATTAAATCAATATCCGCTCTCGTCGAGCGGCGACCGCTCAAAAATAAAAGTTTAAAACCCGCTTGACACATCGTTCTGTTTATGCTATTATATAGCGCAATTGAATAATATAAACCGTTGATTAAGAGTAGTAGCTATAACAGCGAAATCCAAGAGAGCTGCGGATGGTGCGATCGCAGTATTTCAAGCTATAGTGAATGGACTTAGGAGGGCGGCCCGAAAAAGCAATTTAGTAGGCGTCGACGGAAGATCCCGGCCGTTACACGGGAAACGCATGATGGTGCGTACTCATTAGGCAGCATATGGATTATTTGAACTTCTGTCCTTTTGGGGCGGAGGTTTTTATTTTTTCCCGGCTTAAAAGCGGCGGCGCGGGCGCGGTTTATATCTGTTATATTCATAAAAATAATTTGCTCAGCTTTAAGGAGGCTCTTGTTTTATGAAAAACGTAATTTTAACAGGCGACCGACCGACCGGCAGGTTACATGTAGGACATTATGTCGGATCGCTCAAGGAGCGCGTCGCGCTGCAAAACTCCGGGAAATACGACGAGATATACATCATGATCGCCGACGCGCAGGCGCTTACCGATAACGCGGAACATCCCGAAAAAATAAGGGAAAACATTATCGAGGTCGCGCTCGATTATCTTTCATGCGGGATCAATCCCGCCAAATCGACTATATTTATCCAGTCGGCGATACCGCAGCTGACAGAACTGACGTTTTACTATATGAATCTGGTCACGGTCTCGCGTCTGCGGAGGAATCCTACGGTCAAGGCCGAGATCAAACAGCGGGGCTTCGAGGCCAGTATCCCCGTCGGCTTCTTCACATATCCTATAAGTCAGGCGGCGGATATTACTGCGTTTCACGCAACCGCCGTTCCGGCGGGCGAAGATCAGGAGCCTATGCTCGAGCAGTGCCGGGAGATCGTGCATAAATTTAACTCCGTCTACGGAAAGACGTTGACCGAACCTGAGATCGTACTGCCCAAAAACGCCGCGTGTCTGAGATTACCGGGACTTGACGGCAAAGCTAAAATGAGTAAGTCGCTCGGCAACTGCGTCTATCTTTCGGACGAGCCGGAGATCGTTAGACAAAAGATCATGTCTATGTTCACAGATCCCGGACACATATCCGTAAACGATCCGGGAAAAGTCGAGGGAAATCCGGTTTTTATCTATTTAGACGCATTCTGCCGTCCCGAACATTTCGCGGAGTTCATGCCCGAATACGAAAATCTCGACGAGCTGAAAGCGCATTATACGCGGGGCGGCTTAGGCGACGTAAAGGTTAAGAAGTTCCTGAATAATATCATACAGGCCGAGCTTTCGCCGATCAGAGAGAGAAGAAAAAAGTGGGAGAAAAATATCCCCGAAGTCTGGGAGATCCTAAAACGCGGCGGCAAGGCGGCGAGACTCAAAGCCGAAGAGACGCTTCACGAGGTTCGTTCGGCCATGCGTATCGATTATTTTGACGCCGATTTTTAAACGATCGGTCGCAAGGGAGGTTTTTAATATGAGCTTATATTCTATTTTGGACGAGCTGAATATATCGTACGAGCGGATCGAACATGAACCCGTCTTTACCGTAGAAGACGCTCGGATAATAAAAGACAAGCTTAGCGGCGTCGGCTGCAAAAATCTATTCTTAAAAGCCGGGCGCGTCGAAGATTACATACTTGTTGTTTTAGACGAGAGAAAACGGGCCGATCTGCGGCTGCTCGCGCGGCTCGCCAACGTCTCGCGCCTGTCCTTTGCCGGACGCGACGAATTATATGAGATTCTCCGCCTCTATCCGGGCGCCGTCTCCCCTTTTGGGATAATTTACGATAGAGAAAACCGGGTTAGAATAATCATAGACTCCGATCTTGAAGGCAAAACGCTCCTGCTGCACCCAAACGTAAACACAGCGACGCTCGCGGTGCGTTACGACGACTTTATCAAATTTTTAGACTATAACGGCCGCCGATACGCGACCGCCAAACTATAATCTTGCAAACGGCGAGGAGATCGATATGAAAGACAAAATAAAAATACTGTCCAAAGCGTTTAAATGCGCTTTTCCCTATACCATACCCATATTCGCGGGGTTTTGGTTTTTGGGACTGACCTACGGGATATATATGAACGTATCCGGTTTCAGCTTTTGGTATCCCATGCTCATGAGCCTGACCATATTCGCGGGCTCTGTGGAGTTCGTCGCGGTAAATATGCTGCTCGGGGCTTTTAACCCGCTTCAGGCGCTGGCCATGACTCTTATGATAAACGCCAGACACCTGTTTTACGGTCTCTCCATGCTGGATAAATACCGGGGAACCGGCGTCAAAAAGCTATATCTGATCTTCGGTATGTGCGACGAGAGCTTTTCTATCAACTATACCGCCGATATCCCCAAATACGTCGACCGCGGCTGGTTCATGTTTTTTGTGACGGCGCTGAATCATCTGTACTGGTTCACCGGCGCGACGCTTGGCGGGATCTTTGGTTCCCTGATAAATTTTAGTACCGAGGGTCTGGAATTTGTCATGACCGCGATGTTCGTGGTGATCTTTTTGGAGAGCTGGTTGAAGGAAAAACGCCGCGCGAGCGCGCTGATAGGTATCTCTATTTCGGCGCTCTGCCTTATCGCGTTCGGCTCCGAGGATTTCATCATCCCCGCTATGCTCGCTATGATCGGGGTCCTGACCCTGCTTCGCAAACCTCTTGAGAAAGGCGGCGATGAATAATGACGAGCTCTCAGCAGATCATAACTATAGCCATGGTAGTACTCGGAACGGCGCTGACGCGCTTCCTGCCGTTCCTACTGTTCCCGGCGGGCAAACCGACCCCTAAATATATCCGATATCTGGGGAAAGTCCTTCCTCCCGCCGTATTCGGACTCTTAGTGGTCTACAGCTTGAAGGACGTCAACCTTTTCGCAGGCTCTCACGGCGTTCCCGAAGCGATCTCCGTGGCGCTGGTCGCGGCGCTCCACCTGTGGAAGAGGAATATGTTACTCTCCATCGCGGGCGGAACGATCTGCTATATGGCGCTCGTGCAGTTCGTTTTTTGATCAAGTTTAATACTGCCAAAACGGACGGCGATCTTACTGCATCGCCGCCCGTATTTTAAAACCTCATCTCTTCCAAAAAGCGCGCGTGATAAAATCGTCCGACAGCATTATATTGTCCGGAAGATATACGGCGCCCTCTACGTCGTTTGTAAACAAGGCTCTCAGCGCCTCCTCTTTGGAAGGGCCTATTTCTATCCCGGCCTCGCCGTATAAGATTTTGACCAGTTCGGCGCAGGTGACCTCCTTAGCGCCCAAGATGTTATAATACCCAAAATCGTAGCCGTTAAATTCATTCTCGCCGCGTCCGGCGATCTCTTCTCGCTGCGCGTCGGTCATGCCGTTGTACTTATACAGCGTTATCCTGTCCGTCTTCCGCCAGTACTCGTTGGACATAAGCGTTTCATAGTTCAAATAGTCAAGCTCCTCGTCGCCTGAGCCGACTCCGTACTCCGCGCTTCTGGCGTGAACCAGACGTAAGGTCTCGCCGCTCAGCTTCTCGATCACGACCGCCGAATGATTGTTATATCCGTACAGCGTGTTGTCGGCGCGGTTGCATAATATCACGTCGCCCGGCTCGGCTTCGGCGTAGAGCGCGGACCACCCGCTACGGCTGCCGGCCGCCTCCGGCTCCGGTATTCCGCTAAGCAGCGCCGCGTCGTATTTGCTTATATCCTCGATAGCTTCACGGAGCGCCGTCTCCCTTTCGCCAAGATCCAAACCGAGAACGTCGGTATCATACTTACAGCGCCAATACGCGGCTTTCATTTCATTTACCAGATTTTCTTGGGCTATCTCCGGCGAGTTCGAAACGCGCAGCATGCCGCCATCTGTATACGTATAAAGCCCTTCGTCGTCCCCGCCGTAACCTTTTATATAAAAGGTATCCGGAGCGAGACTAAACCACGCGCCCGGCTCGTTTTCGATCAGCTCGTTCTTATCGTTTACTATATATGCCGCCGTCCTTCCTTCCGCATCCGAATAATATAGCTTCCCTTCGCGAGCGTATACAAAAGCGTCGTCGTACTCCATATCGAGCGCCGCCGCGGCTGAAGCTATTTCCTCGATCGAATCCGCATAAGGCTCGGCTCGCCACAGAGTCACCGCTGCCGCGGCGTCGCCGCTCGATACAGACGTTGAGTTAAACTTAACTATGCCGTATTTATAGTCGGCCGCGCATATTATCCCTAAAGTCTTCGCGGCCAGCTCCGGATCGGCGTAATATATCCCGTCTCTTTCGACGATCTTACGCTCGGCGAAGACGACCTCGGCGTCGACGACCGCAAGGTTCGTGTTTAAAACCAAATATGAATCCGCTCCGTTTCTGTCCGCGATCCTGATCAGCGGATATTTGCTCGACCTTTTTATCTCCGCGCCGTAAACGTCGGCTAAAAGGTTAAGCGGATAATACGCGAAACCCTCCTCGTCAAAAAACGGACGAACGGAGTCCTCGCAATATAAATTATTATCGTATATAAACCCCTCTCCGTCCGCGCTCAGAAGAATCCGTCTGTCATCTGCCGCCGCCTGAGAAAAAATCTCGCTTATTTCGTTTTTGTCCAAAACGGGCTCTACCTTATAGAAAAAACCGACTTTTAAAACCGGCGCCGCCGCGGCGAGTAGAACGATCGCGGCCGCCGCGGTTATTAGAATTATTAATCGTTTTTTGGTTAGTTTCTTGGTCATAACGACTCCTTATGTTATGTATTTTCAGCCGGATCGTTATAATAGATCCGCGCTTTGATTTTTCCGGCTATAAACTCCGCTGTAGATTCAAAATCCGCCTTAATATCACGCCGTCGGTTCCCGCATATCCGAACGCCCGACGGCGGCTGAAAGCATATTATATATTTCCTCCGCCAGCTCCGTAGAATAAAAATCGCCGCTAAGTTCCATAAGCTTTCGATAAAGCTCGTCGTATACGGCGACGCTCATAAGCGCGTCCGCTCCCGACGCCTGGTCGAGATATGCGACTATTTCGTCCAGATAATGGTTGTCTCTGTACGACGTATACGGCTGAAGAGTCGTCAGCAGGGCGCCGTGTTTTGTGTTTTCGGTATTTAAGCGATCAAGATAATCGCCTTCGTATGACAATTTGGTCATATTCCATAAGTTTAGGATCAATTCGCTATAGCTGTATCTGAACCTGCCGTCTATTTCACTTTGCAGATAATACCTGTCATGATACAGCTTTGCGCAAACGCAGCTCAGCGTAATTACCGCAAGAGCAAGGACTATAGCGACAATATTTTTCTTCATTCGTTTCGCCTCAAATTCAAATATATTTTCACTTATTAACGCGACCGCACGGCTGTTTATCGCCCTCCGGAACCGCTCCGGATAAGGTCTATCTGCGCTCGTAAACCAGCTCGGTTATTCCATTATAAATTTGGGTATCGATCAGTTTAAGTTTAATCTATTTTTCTATCTCTTCAAACAGGCGCGCGCCGGAGCCTAAAATCGTCGGTATTATAGCGATATGATAAACGTCGATCAGATCGGAGCGCATAAGCTGCCGCGCAATATTTGCTCCTCCGCAGATCCATATATTTTTACCCGGCCTCTTTTTCAATGTATTAACGACGTCGCAGGGATTTTTTTGCGTAAATATTATTCTATCCGTCGACGGCTCTTGCCTGTGCGTGATCACGTAGCTTTTTAAATCGGCGTAAACCCATTCCGACGGAGACAATTCAGTTATGATTTGATAATAAGTATTCCAGCCCATAACTACCGTATCGACGTCTTTTATGAATATGGAATAGGTATCGATATTTTCCTCGCTCGAGCTCTGACCGACAATCCAATCCACCTTGCCGTTATTATCGGCGATATATCCGTCAAGACTCGCCGCGATAAACAATATTACTTTTCTCATAGCTTCGTTCCTCACTATACATTTAAGGCTCGATCGTCGGCGCTCCGAAAACTATCACGACGCCGCCTCCTTTTATGCAACTTTCGGCTTATCCATTGATTTTATTATACTTCATCTTTGAACCCGTGTAAAGGAAAATAGGATCTCATCCCGCCGCAAAACCCGAGTTTAAGAGCCGCCCGCTCCGCAAACACAAAATCCGGACGGCGCGGAAGCCGTCCGGTATAAGTCGTATACATTAAATCTTACGTCTTGTAACCGAGCTTATCGAATACAAGTCGAGCAGATCGTCAATTTTGCTTATATTATCGTTGCACATCGAGATAGCGGTCTCGCTGTCCGTCGTCCAGCCGATAAGGAAATCGGCGACAGGCGTCAAGGTCTGAACGGCTATATACAACTGTTCCCCGGTCTTTCTCGCATTCAGCAGGTTGGTATACAGCTTTAAATCCTCCTCGCCGACCGATCTGAATATCGCCGTATCCCTGTCGAAGCTGTATAAGACCTGACCTTTCAGTATCTCCGCCGTCTCCGCCATGACCATAGTCTTAATGGCCTCCGCTCCCGTCTCGGAGACGCCGAACACCGCGTCAATCACCGTAACTGCAAGAGTTACCCAGAATACTACCGACGATCCTACCGCCTTCGCCGCGGCCGATATGACCGCGTCTACTCCCGCGGAGATCGTTTTATTCGCGACCAGATCGGCAAGCGGATTGAGTATCGTTCCAAGTTCGCTCTCGGCCGTAAGCTTAAGCTCCTTAGCGGCGGCCGCAAGAATCGGATCGTCCGAACCCTCGAGCAGTTCGAGTATGTATATATTCTCGCTTATTATTTCGGCGTTGGCCTGAAGCGACGCCATAGTAGTGATAAAATCGTACGCGTCGGTCAAAACCCCAATAAAGTCAAGCGCTCCGCTTATCTTCTCGCCCGTAGTCGGGATGTCTATCGGAGTATCTTCGACCTTATTTACTATATTCTCCTGCTTGCTTATGCTTTCTCCAACGTCTATAAGCTCAAGCGTAAGCTCGTCGACCTTATCAAGATCCCCCGCCTCAAGCGCCTGAGTCTCTATATCGAGCAGGTCTTGGTACATCTCCTCAAGCTCCTTGATCTTGTCGGGAGCGTTTTCGAAGTCCGTCGCCTCCGTCGCGCGTATCGCTTTTTTCAGACTGCCGGATATATCCTTTATTATCTCGACGCCCTTATCCACCGTCCGCGCCTCCTCTTCGGCTTCGCGTATATTGTCGAACATCTTGGTAAGCGCGTCCTTAAAGACCGCTACCTGATCGTAGTTGGATCCGAGCACAAAGTTGGCGGTAAAAAGCGCGAGCTGCGCCGCCTCGTCGTTTTGCATATCTATCGTAAAGTTATACGCAAGATAAAGCTCTGACTGAGCCGCGTAGTTTACTTCCGAATTGGTCAGCGATACGGCGAACGGGTCGGTGTTATATACCTCTACCTCTTGGTAGTCGTCGTACTGGTCGCCGTCCGAATTTACAAGCGTCGGATCCGATACCATCTGCATGTATATTCTGTTGTCCGCCTCGGTTATGACCAGCTCCTCGCCGTTTAACAGCCCGTCTCCGTCGTAGTCCGCCGAGCTCCCAAAATGATAGCCCTCAAAGGATTTTCCGTCGGTAGTTAAAAGCTCGCCGCTGTAGATCAGTTCGGTATAGTAATCGCTTATGCCGTCGTTGTTCGAGTCGTACGAGCGGTCGACCACTCCGGTCGCCTCCTCCCACGAAACCGTGTCGGCTCTTAGCGGGAATTGATCGTCCGCGTCCGGGATACCGTCGTTATCGCTGTCTTTGAAGTTAGGATCCGATTTCATTATATAATACACGTAAGCCGTAACTCCGTTCTGGATATCCTTGACGGACACGTTGGTGTTATCGACGACCTTCTCGCCCATTTCCTCGCCGTCGTTTAAGGTATCGGTATCGGTGTCGTACTTTGAGCTGTCCGTCTTAATAAATATTCCGTACTGGTTCCTCATACCCCTGGTCTCGATTATATCCGGCAGCGTATCCGCGTCCGTATCCTCGCCGTCCCAGCCTATGCTCTCGCCTTTTATTTCCTTATATATGCCAATAAGTTCGTCGGCGGTGTCCGAAGTATAATACTCTCCTCCGGTCGTCTCGGCTATCGAGCGCAGGACTTCTTCGTCGGTATCCGCGCCGAGGCTGACCGTGTTTATTACATAGCCTCTCTCCGCGGCTTCATACATCGCGTCCTCGTCGTACGAAGCGGTCTTTGAATCCTGCTTACCGTCGGTGAGCATGACTATCATCTTCTGAGTGTCTCTCTCTATCGCGTCCAAAATGGATATCCCCTGTCTTATCGCGCCGCTTATATCCGTGCCGCCGTTTGAGCCGAGATTGGATATTTGCTTCTGCAGCTCCGCCCAGTCGGCGATCTCGCCGACCGTTGTATATTCCACCTTCTCCGACGTCGAATCGGTGAAGGTCGTCATCTGGAATCCGTCCGAAGCCGCAAGGGAACGGATAAAGTTATATACCGCGGTCGCGCGCACGTTATCCGGGTCGTTATCCACCATACTGCCTGAGTCGTCTACCAGGAAAACCACGTCGTAGTACTGCATAGTATCCTGAGGCTGCTCGTCGCGCACCTCGGTCTGAGCCTCCCGCCATTCGTTATACCACTCTTCTTCGTCCACAATCACGTATTCGCCCAGAGCCGTGTCCTCGAAAGAAACTTTATCGTCCGAAACGTCCACCTCGACGTCGTCTAAAAGAACCATTCGCCCAAGCTCTTCGTCGTATCTCGCGACTCCTATATTATCCTCGTCGATCCCGATCGACGCGCCGTCGTAACCGATAGTTATATCCGCGCTCTTTATCGTGTTCATTCCATACTTGCCGCTTATGTTTATGACCTGTCCGGCCGAACCCGCGGCCGACGCGGCGTATTGATCGTACTCGGTAACGTCCGCCGCGACTATTCCGCCCAAACTGTACGGAGACCGGCAGACCACCTCGACGCTCTCGACCGGACCTGAAGACGACGCTCCAAACTCGACGTAGCCCTCGGTCTCGACCGTCTCGCCTACATACGAATCCCTATTCTCATACATACGGTTTACAAGCAGGATCGCCGCTTCGCTGGTAACCGGCCCCAGCGGATCGATCATGTCGTCTCCAACTCCGTGGATAACCCCGTGGTCGTACGAATAGTTGACCGCCGCGAAAGCCCAGTCGTCTATCAGTCCGCCGTCGGCGAAGCTGTTTATGTTATACGTATATACCGTCGAAGTCGGAATAGCCCGCTCGATGCACCTCGTCATCATCACGCATATTTCCTGACGCGAGATCGGACTGTACGGATCGAACATAGTCGACGACACGCCGCGCACGATCCCGGCGTTATACGCCTTTAATATCTCCGCGTTCTCAGTGTCATCAAAGATCTCCGGAGCCGGCTCCAGCCCGATCCCGGTTATCTTCACGTAGAGCCTGACGACCAACTCGCAGAACTCCTCGCGCGTCACGTTCTTTGCGTAATCCGCAGTCAGCGAATCGGTCACAAGACCGTTTGCCTTAGCGCGCTGAACCTCTTCATATGCCCAATCGCTCGGCTCGCTCTGCGCGAATACAAGTCCCGCCGGCGCCATGGTCAAAACCATTACTATAACCAACGCATAGCTTATGAGTCTTTTCATAAACTCCAACCCCTTTTTATGTATTTATTTAAATTTTATTTATTTTCATATTTCATAAAATTTAATCCAAAGACGCAAAAAATGTTAAAAATCAACAAATTTATCGCGCTTAAAAATATATTTTTTATAATTATAGCATATAGATTTTTAGATGTAAAGATAAACAATTCATATAAACTCAAAGATTCGCAAATAATGCGCCGGAGACTGCGTGATATGCGGCTCCGGCGCAGTTCGTTCTATATTAAATTTCAGCTCCCGCGCAGTCTACCGCTCAAATTTCAAAGACGTCGACTATGGGACTGAGCGGACGCTGGGCTTCGACCGAATCCCAGATAAATACTTTGACTTTCTCTGGCTCCGCGGCGCAGTCTATGTCTTGAATAATCTCGATACCGTCTCCGGCCTCGACCGCAGCGTCCGCGATATACGAGCCTATCAACGAATCGTTCGCGTCGTATACTGCGATTACCGCCTGACCGCTTCTGTCCTCAAGTCCGCCGTTTACGAGCTGGATCGTCGTCTCGCAGACTCCGTCCGACCAAACCGCGTCTTTTACCGAAGCGTCTATAATCCTCGACTCGTCCGGGACTCTTATCTCAAAGTCGTCGAGCGTGATTACCTGCCACCAGCCGCCGTCCTCGCATATAAATTCTATACGGCTCAGCATAAGTTCTCCAAACTGAGCCTCGGACGCGCTTCCCACAGCGTCGGAGCTCGACGGGCTGAGCCATAATCCTCCGGGAGTTTCAACGTCCGTGCCGTTTATACTCAGCTTATACTTATTATTTTGTCTGTCAAACTCAAAATCAAAGGTCGTCGTCTGCTGGAATATTATGGAGTTTCCTCGCAATATCTCATACTCAACGTTTTCGTTTCCGTCTTCGCCCAGCGCTATGAGCGAAAGCGTAGAGTTACCTCTCATATCAACGGTCAGCTTAAGCGTGGCGAAAGGCGTGTCGTTTGAATCTCTGAGCTTTATGTAATAATACGCGCCCGTCGATTCGGCGTCGTCGCATTTAAAGTACGACTTGAATCTAAAGCTCATATCGTCGCCCAAAAGCTCTTTTACGGCCGCTTCCGCATCCGACTCGTCCGCGCCCTTTGAGACCAGCTTGGATTTCGCGTTCTCGTCTATATTCAGAGCGAGCTGCAAGTCGTCGCCCCAGCTCGAACCGGTTCCAAATCTTAAAGCGTTGCTGCTTATTCCGAGATCCGAGCCGCGCTGAACTATCATTTTATCAGGGTCTCCCGTAAGTTCCCAGCCGTCCGCGCCCGACATTACGTCGGTCAAAACGGAGAGCTTTTCAAAATCTTCTTTATATTCCGAACTGAACCTGCGCCCGGTCGCAAGGCTCTCTATGTCCGACGCGCTGAGAGCTTTGGAATATATTCTCACGTCGTCGATCATTCCGTCCCAAAAACCGGCGCTGCCCTCCTGATAGCCTGTTCCGGTATCGTTCGGCTTCGCGCCTATTCCCAGCGGCGCGAAATCGGTCTTAAGCGTTCCGTTGTATTTTGTATTGGCGACCTCGATACCGTTTCTGTACAGACGGATCCTCGAACCGTCCGCGACCGCGGCGACATGCTGCCAAACGCCGGTCGGGAATACCGCGGATTCGGTACAACTCACCTCGTTCCCGTTCGCCTGCGCCGCGATTATACATAATTGTCCGCTTTGATAGTTAAGGCCGAGCTGCATCTGCCCCTTGTTGTTACCGCCCCAATTCTTGATAACGGTTCCCCATTCGGTCAAACTGTCGGCCTTGACCCACGCCGAATAAGTGGCCGTGTATTTAGGCTTTTCATAGTCGCTGAGCAGTACGTAGCTGTTCCTTCCATTGAACTCGAGCGCTCCGCCCTTATAGCCCTCGGCCGCCGTCGCGTTTATTATCGGGGCGTCGTACCCGTTGCCGGAAGAATCGACCGCGATATTATTCTCGGTATCGTCGAGTCTCCAATACGCGACGTCCGGCAGCGTAAGCGGCTGTTCCTGAGAAGACGCTATCGGCTCTTCGGTATACTCCGGCGGCTCGGGCAGTCCGCCCTGAGGTTCGAGCGTATACGTTTTGCCCGCCTCGGTCTCGAACGTATATCTGTCGCCGTCTGCAACAGCCGCGACTTCTTCGCCGTCCGAATAAACGAGCAGTCTCTTTCCGTCCCATGGATTCTCTACCGTACACGTCTCGCCTTTTTCGCTGTATATCTCTACGTACTGGGTAACTCCGTCCTTCTGAGCGGCGTTTACCAAGAACGCTCCGACCGCGCGCATACGGGTAAAGCTCGCCTCGCGATCCGCCGGCCAAACCGGGAAGAATCTCAAAACGCCCTCCGTACTCTGCATGAGCATGGAGTTTATCGCCTCTATCGCGCCCGCGCCCTCGAGTCCGTGTCCGTCGCTCTGATATGTGAGATTCGGCGCCTTTATCGCGTCTAAACGCTCCTTGAGCTTATTCATCAGATCGGACGCCGGCCAGCCGACCCTTGCGCCCATTACGAAAATATTCGCGAACGCGTTGCCCTGATTCCAGGAATCCATAACCTCGAGCGAATTTCTCGCAGTTTGCAAAAGCTCCGGATCGGAATCGAGTCCGATCAGACCGCCAGGGTATATCGACTGCATATTTACCGGGTTGTCGCCTACGCCCTCCGTCGCCATCTCAGGCCGGTTGTCCGCCTCTTTGAAAACGGTCTTGCCGTTATATTCCGTAGTCGGGAGCGGGCTCATGTTCTCGAGTATATCGTTCCACTTCTCGCGTTTGTCCTCGTCCACGCCGAGCGTCTCGCTCATAGGTATTATTTCCTGATATATTCTTGTGACGAACGCCACGTCCAATACCGGGTTTATATCGTTGGAACCGCTCCAGCTCTCTCGCGCGCTGCTCTCATATACCGTATATTTCCCCGTCTCCGGATTTATCTGTAAGTATTCGTCCCAGAAATCCACGACCTCGCGCAGGTAGGGATAAGCTACGTCGCGCAGAAAATCCTCGTCCTTGGTATAATCGTAATACCACAGGAACGGGAGCGCCGCGAACGCCGCGTTAGCTTTCATTCCGCAGTCGAAGTAGGTCTCCATCCCCCACGGTCCTATATGCGTCGGATACTGCACGCCCGGCAGTCCGTTCGGATATTCAACGCCGTTGACGCTCTTTATATTCTTAGCGCGCTCCCTGCCGGCGGGAATGAAATCCAATATCGGCTGGAACATCGGATATATCTGATCCAGTCTGTTGGACGAAGACATTCCATTAAACGGACCGTAATAGTTATAATCCAAAGTATAGTCGCCGCTCCACGCAGGAGAATCGGTCGTTATCCAGTTTCCGAACAGACCCGGAGGCGTCTTGCCGGTTCTCGCCGAGGCTCCCATACTGTAGAGCGCTCCGTAATAGTACTCCTCCAGCTGGCTGTCGTCTAATGTCACGTATTCCTTGAGCCAATAATCCTTCCACCACGCCGCGCGGTCCGCGTCCAGCTCGCTCACTCTTACTTCGTCGATCGCTTCCGCCGCGCTCAGCGCGTCCGGGATAGCCGTTCCGACTTCCTTACCGCCCTCTAAGCTGACCGTAAGATAAGCCTTGCCGTCCGCCGGGACCGTAAATTCGATCGTAGAAACGCTCGTGCCGTCGCTCGTCATGCTTACGTTCTCCGCGCCCAATACCTTGGCGCCCATAGCGGCGTAGCATACCCATTCGCCCCTTATAGGCGAAACTCTGGCCGCCCATACCGCGCCGCCGCGCACTCCCGCGGAGGTTATATAATCGGTATTTATCTTAGTCCATATATCCGCCTGTATATCCACGCTCTGTCCCGGCATATCGGGCGATATTTCCACAACAAGCACGTTTTCATTGGGCGCCATCCACGCTCTCGTGCTAACCGGCGCTCCGCCGAAAGGCAGACTCGTTCTGACTTCCGCGTTTAAAATATCCTGGACCGCGCCGTATTCTCTTGAGTCCGCGTTCGAGTCGGCGTTCTTATTCTTTATATCGATACCGCCGACCGTCTTCGGCGAACCGTCGCCGCCGTCCGAATTGATATAACTCCAAAAATCCGACTTTGAGACGTAATACGTCTCGCTGTTATAATCTCCGCCCATAACGACCGCCATATCGCCGTTGCCGAGTATCGGCCCCTGCGTCATATTCGACGTTACCACGTTAGTGGGCGGCGCGCTCCAACTCCCGTAATATTGACCTATAAGGCTCTGTACGTTCGACCATTCGGTCAGCTCTTCAACGCTCACGTCGGTCTCCGCAAGTTCGAGCGTCTGTGAATCGACTGTCTTTACCATCAGTTTTTCCTCCGTGTTCTCATCCGCAAAAACCGCGGCCGAGGACGAGCTAAAAAGTAGCGCCGCCGCGATCCCCAACGAAATTATCCTATTTTTTCCGCTTCTCATATTTTTACCTCCAATTCTATATACGTGAATTTTATATTTTACTCCGAAAAGCGTCTTTTTCTTCCCGCCCGCAGACGGCGAATATCTATTTCACGGAACCCCGCTTGATAATAAACGGCTCCATTTCTACGCTCTCTATCCTATCCGTATCTCCCGAGATCTTTTTGACAAGCTCCTCCGCCGCGATCTCTCCGAATCTCTCAAACGGCTGGCATACGGACGTGAGCGGCGGAAATACGTACGGCGCGTATCTCTCGTTGTCGAGCGAGATAACCCCGAACGCGTCCGGAAGACGTATTCCCCGTATGTTCGCCTCCCTAATTACCGAGTAGCACTCGAACGACGTCGAAACCACGGCGTCGAACTCCATCTCGTCGAGCAGCCGGGCTGCGGCTTTATAATAGCCGTCCTTATTACCGGCTCCGACAAATCCGTAATACCTTATAAATTCGACCCCGCTCGCTCCGCCTAAGTCCTTCGCGGCCCTCTCGCAGCCCTTGATCCTGTCCAGCTCTGCGCAGTTGAGTCTGTCCTCCCAGTCCTTTACGAGATAGACTATTTTTTTATATCCGCGCTCTATCAAATACTCCGCGGCGATGTAGCCGCTCTTTTCATAATCGATATCTATACTGCTCACGCCCTCTATATCCTGCGCGCCCACGACGCACATAAACGGGATATCCAGCTTCTTAAGCGTCTTTATGACCTCGTTCTCGCCTATCCCGACGTAGGATAAGTATATCAATCCGTCTATCCTGTTTTGCAGATAATATTCTTTAAAAAGCAGTTTGTCCTCCTTAGAATTTGAAAACATTATCAGCGAGAGATTTAAGCCGCCGAGCACATTCTGGATCCCTTTCAACACCGGCGCCGCCGCGAACGACGTAAGATCCCATTCGGATAAAAAGCCTATCGCCTCGGCCTTAGAAGTCCTCATATTTCTGGCGTTTATATTCACCCGGTATCCAAGCCTGCGCGCCGTCTCTATCACCTTTTCCCTCGTCGCCGGATTTATTTTTTTGTCCTGCGCGTTATTGAGTACAAACGACACCAGCGTCTGCGACACCCCGGCTTCTCTCGCCACGTCCTTAGAGGTTATTTTTCTCTTGTCAGAACCCATGCCTTCGCCCTCCGCTTCCGATCAAATTGTTATTAATACGTATTAATTATATGCCCCCATACTGCGAACGCGCAATCTTGAAAAACTTGATTTAATATAGAAAAATTTAATATTAAAACAGATTTATTAAAAATCAAACTCTTCTCCGGGCGAAATCGGGGCTTTTCTAAGCGTCTCCGCTTCGTATCGCGGCCGCTGAGAGAGCGGGAACGCCCGCCCTGCTTTTGACAAACCTCCCGCCGTATGTTAGTATAATAAATAATCTTATTGCTGAAGAAGGTGAGTATGTGAAACAGTGTATGGACTCCGATAATCTGCACAGGCGGCTCAGTAAAATAATCGGTCAAATAAACGCGATCAATAAAATGGTGGATGAGGATATCCCCTGCGAGGATATTTTGATCCAGATAAACGCCGCGAAAAAGGCGCTCCACAAGGTCGGGCAGATCGTCCTCGAAGGTCATCTGAACCACTGCGTCCGCGACGGCATCGAACACGGCGACGCAGATAAGACCATAGCCGAATTCGCCAAGGCGATAGAACATTTCTCAAGAATGTCGTAATACTTAGCTTAGAGCTTTTAAATAAACTTCTATTCCGCGGCGCCGCGCTCTTAAAACGGGCGCCGCCTTTATTTTGTATCCGCCGCTTTATAGATATATTTCATTAAAAATTTCGCTTCCCCTCTTGACTCCGTATACCCGCGTATGTATAATATACATATACCCCCATATGTATATTGGGAATAAACTTACAAGGAGAGTTCAAAATGTTTAAAAAAGTCTGCGAGTTCTTTTCAGACGAGACCAAGCGCGATATATTATTCTTGGTCTTGTCGGCGGTCTCTTTGGTTTTCAGTTTTTTCGATCTGAAAATATACGTAATCGACGTCGCGTGGATAGCTATAGTCCTATGCGGTATACCCATAATAATCGACGCGGTAAAAGGGCTTATCGCGAGCTTTGATATCAAGGCCGACGTGCTCGTCTCTATAGCGCTTATCGCCTCGGTGATAATAGGCGAGATATTCGCCGCCGGAGAGATAGCGTTTATAATGCAGCTCGGCGCGCTTTTGGAAGAGCTTACCGTCGCGAAAGCGAGAGCGGGTATCGAGAAGCTGGCGCTTCTCACCCCCACGACCGCGAGGCGGATAACGAACGGCGCCGAGGAGATCGTTCCGGCTGAAAAAGTGGAGATAGGCGACGCGCTGAGAGTGTTGCCGGGCGAGACCGTACCGGTCGACGGGACGATAGTCTCGGGGCGGACCTCGATAGATCAGGCGGCGGTCACCGGCGAGTCCTTGCCGGTCGATAAGGGAGTCGGCGACGAAGTGTCGAGCGGGACCATAAACCGGTTCGGCGCGTTCGAGATGAAGGCGACGCGCGTCGGAGAGGACAGCTGTATCCAGCGCATGATACGTCTCGTTCAGTCGGCCGACGCGGGAAAGGCCAAGATAGTCGGTCTGGCCGACAGATGGGCGACATGGATAGTCGTTATCGCGCTTTCCGCCGCGGCGATAACCTGGATCGTCACCGGCGAAATAATACGCGCGGTCACGATTCTCGTCGTATTCTGTCCCTGCGCTCTCGTGTTGGCGACTCCGACCGCCGTAATGGCCGCGATAGGAAACGCCGCAAAGCATGGTTTTTTAGTCAAAGAGGGCGACGCTCTCGAGAGACTCGCTTATATATCCCATATAGCCTTTGACAAAACGGGAACTCTCACATACGGAAAACCCGAGGTCGCCGCGGTCGTAAGCGCGTCCGATAAATATACCGAAAAGCTTCTCTATGAGACGGCTGCTCGCGCGGAGCTGTTGTCCGAACACCCTTTGGGAAAGGCGGTCGCGGACGGATACAAGAAAAAATACGGCGCCGCCCCCAAACGCCCGGACGCCTTCGAAGCTCTGCCGGGTCTTGGAATTTCGTCCAAAATAGACGGACGGCATATATTAGCCGGAAACCTTAAACTTTTAAAGCAAAATAATATCTCCGTAGGGCGGAGTATCGAGGGCGCCGCCGCCGAATATGTAAACGAGGGCTGCGCGCTGATATACCTCGCCTCGGACGGCGAGGCCGTAGGGTTGATCGCGCTATCCGATACGCTGAGAGAGAACGCCCCGGAGACGGTAGCGCGTATCAAGCGGGGCGGGATAACACCGGTTCTTATGACCGGGGACAACGAAAATTCCGCGGGGCATATCGCCAAAGCGGTCGGCATCGACGAGTTATACGCGAACTGTATGCCCGAGGATAAGTTGAAGATTATCGACGACTACGCCGATAAAGGCGAAAAGTTCTGTATGATAGGCGACGGGATCAACGACGCGCCCGCGCTCAAGAAGGCGTTCGCCGGTATAGCGATGGGCGGCGTAGGGAGCGATATAGCCGTAGACGCCGCGGATATCGCGCTGATAAACGACGATATCAAAGAGATCCCGCATCTTCTGCGTCTGTCAAAAAGGATGATGACCACGATAAAGCTGAACCTTACTTTCTCGATGGCGCTAAACTTCGCGGCTATCGTTCTCGCGATAACCGGCGTTTTAAATCCGGTCGTGGGCGCGCTGGTACATAACGCCGGCTCCGTGCTGGTCATCCTAAACTCCGCGACTCTGCTCAAGACTAAGACGAAATAATTCGATCGGATTTTAAGATTCTCGTATAAGGCGCCGGTTTTCGGCGCCTTTTTCAGCTTAATCTTTCATTAAAATAAGTTAAATTTTCGTTAACGCATTTATTGACATTTACCGCGCCGCGCTTTATAATAGATTTAGCTAACAGTGTTAGCCGCGCGATTTATCTGCGCGTACGCGGCGCGGCTAACGAGACTTTACAATAAATTTCTTCTAAAGGACTGGATATCATGGCAAGGAAAGGGCTTTCATACGATATTATTTTATCGGAAGCCGTCGAATTGATAAAGGAGACGGGATTTAACGATCTGTCTCTGCATAAGCTCGCCGAGAGGCTCGGGGTCAAGACTTCGTCTTTGTATAAACATATATCGGGTAAGAACGACCTTATCGGCGGCATAAACCGTTTGGCTTTAGAGCGGCTCGACTCCGCGCTGAAGGCGGCTGTAAAAGGAAAGAAGCGGGGCGAGGCGCTGCTCGCGCTGTCTCTGGCGTACCGAGAATACGCGTCGGAGAATCCGGAGCTTTACAACGCCATAATACACATGCCGGTATGGGAGGACGAAAGCCTGAAGCGGCACGGTATGACCGTTATCGGCGCGTTCAGGCAGGTATTAGAGCAATACGGCCTCAGCGAAGAGGAGATATACCATTACAGCAGATGTTTTAGGAGCTGTATGCACGGATTCATCTCGCTGCAGAATTCCGGATTTTTCACGAAAGGGCCCTCTCCTGATGAGAGCTACGAACATATGATAAAAAAATTAATCTCGCTTGTTGAAGCGGAACGCTGATACAAGACGCTGTTAAATAAAACAATCGGAGGCGAATTATTTTGGCTAACAACCTATCTGATCATGCGGTAAAATATAAGATGATGACCGAGACCCCGGTTTCTAAACTGATAATACGTCTCGGCATACCGACAACGATAAGTATGCTTATCACCAATATATACAATACCGCAGACACGTATTTTGTAAGTAAGCTGGGCACGAGCGCCAGCGGAGCCGTCGGAGTTCTGTTCAGCCTTATGGCTATATTCCAGGCGTTCGGGTTTATGTTCGGACACGGCTCTGGCAGCATCATCTCAAGAAAACTCGGCCAGAACGACTCGAAAAGCGCGAGCCGGTTCGCCTCTACGGGCTTTTTCCTCTCTCTGCTCTTCGGCGCTCTGATCGGCGTAATAGGAATAATTTTTATAGACAAACTGATGTATACGCTGGGCAGTACCGACACCATACTCCCCTACGCCAAGGAATACGGGCTGTACATACTTATAGCCGCTCCGTTTATGACCAGTTCATGCGTCCTGAATAATATCCTTCGCTACGAAGGCATGGCCATGTACGCGATGATAGGGCTTACCGCCGGCGGACTCCTGAATATCATATTCGACCCGATATTCATGTTCGTGTTCGGCTGGGGCGTCGCCGGCGCCGGGATCGCAACCGCGTTTTCACAGATCATCAGCTTTTTTATACTTCTCTTCATGTTCTTGTCCGGCAAGACCGAGAGCAAGCTATCCATAAAGCTTGTGACCAAGAACATACGCGAGGTGATGTCGATCGTCCTTTGCGGCTTCCCCAGCCTGATAAGACAGGGGCTTAACAGTTTTTCGACCATGACGCTCAACCATCAGGCCGCGATGTACGGAGACGCGGCGGTCGCCGCTATGAGCATAGTAAACCGGATCAGCATGTTCATCTTCTCGGTCGGACTTGGTATAGGCCAGGGCTTTCAGCCGGTCGCCGGCTTTAACTACGGCGCGGAAAAATATTCGCGGGTCAAAAAGGGCTTCTGGTTTACCGTGTCGTTCGGAGAGGCGATGCTGGGTTGCTTCGCAATAATCGGTCTGATCGTATCGCAGGATATAATCGGTTGGTTCAGAGACGATCCTGCGGTCATAAACGTAGGCATATTCGCGCTTCAATGCCAGTGCGTCGCCTGCTTCTTCCAGCCGCTCTCGGTGTGCTCGAATATGCTGTTCCAGAGCGTCGGCAAAAGCGGAAGGGCGTCTTTCCTTTCATCGCTCAGAAGCGGACTCTTCTTTATACCGCTGATAATAATCCTGCCGCGCGTATTGGGTCTCACGGGGATCCAAGTCGCGCAGCCTATCTCGGACGTCTTAGCTTTTATAATTTCCGTTCCGATGGTCCTTGCGTTTTTGAGATCTCTGCCCAAAGACGCGGTAAAAAACGCAGATATCCCGACCGAAGGCGAATAAATTTTTCCATATAATTCAAGAGGAACCGAACTGCTTCACATCCGGTTCCTCTTTGCGTATTCAATTCATTCGGAAACGCCCCGAACAGCCGTCTCGCCGTCGAGTTACGCCGTTTATCTCAGGCTTTTACCCTGCGGCGCGTATCCTCCGCGCCTTAAAGTATATGCTGCATACGTTTGAAATCTTATCCCTTTATCATGGTTCCTATTCCGGTATTGGTAAATATTTCAAGCAGCAGGCAGTGCGGTATGCGGCCGTCGATTATATGCACGTTCTTTACCCCCGCGTCTATAGCCTCGAGTCCGCCTTTTACCTTCGGTATCATTCCTCCGGCTATCGCGCCCTTGTTTATCATGTCGTATATCTCGTCCCTGCCTATCTCATATATTATCTCGTCCGAATCCGCCGAGGTCTTTACCCCCTCGGTATCGGTCAAAAGCATCAGTTTTTCAGCCTTGAGCGCAGCCGCTACGGCTCCCGCTACGGTATCAGCGTTTATATTATAGCTTCTGCCGTCTTCGTCCACGCCTATCGGCGCGACGACAGGGATATAGTCGTCGTTTGCGAGAAGCTCCAGCATTTTTTGATTGATCTTTATTATCTTTCCAACGTAGCCTATATCCACCTTCTTGCCGTCTACGTCCGCAAGCTGCTTTTCACATTCGATAAGCCTGCCGTCTATGCCCGAAACCCCCATAGCGTTTCCGCCTTTATTACAGATAAGCGAAACGATTTCCTTGTTAGTCTTTCCGATCAAAACCATCTGCGCTATCCGCATCGTCTCCTCGTCGGTGACCCTAAGCCCGTTTACGAACTCGCTCTTTATCCCAAAATCATTCAGCGCGGCCGATATATCCGGGCCGCCGCCGTGGACCAATATCGGGTGTATCCCGATATATTTAAGCAGCGTTATATCCTCCATGACCTTATTTTTAAGTTCGTCGTTTATCATAGCGTTTCCGCCGTACTTTATTACCACCGTCTTACCGTAGAACTTTTGTATATACGGCAGCGCCTCGACCAGGATCCCGGCCTTGTTAATAAGCTCCTGCACAGAAATCTCCTCCTTAACGCCGGCGGCGCTCGGCCGCCCTATCTAAAATTATCTTTCACCCGGCTTATAGATACGTTCCTATATCCGTAAGCCCCGTATTCTCCTCTAATCCGCACACGATATTCATATTCTGTATCGCCTGCCCCGCGGCGCCTTTCACGAGATTGTCTATACAGGATACGACTATCAACCGCTTAAGCCGTTCGTCTATAACAAAACCTATGCCCGCGTAATTCGAGCCTCTGACGTGCTTAAGTTCGGGCAGTCTTCCCGGCTCGTATACCTTAACGAACTCCTCGCCCTCGTAAAACTCGCAATATATCTTATACAGCTCCTCCGCTGATACGTCTTTCTTGAGATTTGCATACTCGGTCGAGAATATGCCGCGCTGGAGCGGTACAAGATGCGGCGTAAACGAGAGCTTTATCTCCTCGCCCGCAAGCTTTGAAAGCTCCTGCTCGATCTCGGAGGTGTGTCTGTGAGTCGCTATCTTATACGCCTTCACCGATTCGTTGACCTCGCTGTAGAGGTTGGGTATGCTCGTCCCTCTGCCGGCGCCGGTAACTCCCGACTTCGCGTCTATTATTATGCTCGAATTATCCAATATCCCGGCCTTGACCGCTGGCGCTAAGCCCAGTATGGAACAGGTCGTATAACAGCCCGGGTTCCCGATCAGCCGGCTCTTAGCGATCTCGCCGCGGTGCAGCTCGCAAAGCCCGTACACCGCCTCCTTGAGAAGTTCTGGCGCCGAATGAGGCTCTCCGTACCAGGCCTCGTATACCTTAGGATCGTCGTATCTGAAATCGCCGCTTAAGTCTATTATCTTAAGACCTCTCTCGTACAGCTCGGGTATTATCGTCTTAGACGCTCCGTGCGGCAGCGCGGTAAATACCAAGTCGCAGCTTTCGGCTATATCGTCTACGTCGAGATCCGAACAAACTATATCAAAAGCGCCCAAAAAATTCGGGTAAATTTCGTCTAATTTTTTGCCCGCGAACGACTTCGACACGACCCTCTCGATTTTGACGTCCGAACGCCTGAGAAGAAGTCTTACGGTCTCTATCCCCGCGTATCCGGTCGCTCCCAAAACTCCAACTTTTATCATATCCATCAACTCCATCTAAAGAAAACTAATTTTGATCTTACCGGTCTAACAATGCGTCGGGTCTGTATTTGTAATCCGGCCCCGCCGCCTAAAACGGTAAATTTTTCCGATATATTGCTATGTTAAATTTATGTTACAGAAAAAATCCCTATTTTAAAATTTAACAGTCTGATTATACTATTAAATAAAAAATTATTCAAGTCGCAAATATATTTTTGTACAATATTACAGTAATCTCAATTCTGCAAAATTTCACCTATGCAAATTTACTAAATTATATAAATAAAGTTTGTCTAAATAGGCTCTAACATTCTGCGAGCATTTGTGTTAAAATAGTAAACGTAATAAGCGGTATGTTACATTTATTACATAAAAATAAAGGGCGGACAGCGAATTTTATATTGCATAAAATCAATTGGTTTTTATTGTATTTTTGTTTTTTATCTCACAAGAGATCTATACCGTCTATAAATATCCGGCGTCGAAATTATTTCCGTATTTTAACTCCGGTAGGCGATATTTCTTAAGATAAAAAACGCGATAAAGACCGGCGCTCCTTATTCAAACTACGATCGCGGATCGCGCGGCGAGACCTCGTCCACCATTCCGGATCTAAGTTAGAATAAAATATGCTGTTAAATTATATTTGCAAATTTTTAAATGAATTATTATAGGAGGTTATTAAAAATGGCAAATTTAAGTCTTAGAGGCATTTATAAAACATATCAGGGCGGATTTACGGCTGTTAAAGACTTTACTCTTGAGATCGAAGATAAAGAATTCATAATCTTCGTAGGTCCTTCAGGCTGCGGTAAGTCCACCACTCTGAGAATGATCGCAGGTCTCGAAGAAATCACGGAGGGCGAACTCTACATAGGCGGACAGCTCATGAACGACGTCGTTCCGAAGGACAGAGATATCGCGATGGTTTTCCAGAACTATGCTTTATATCCTCATATGACTGTTTACGAGAACATGGCTTTTGGTCTTAAGCTCAGAAAGGTTCCGAAAGACGAGATCAAGAAAAAGGTTATGGAAGCCGCTCAGATACTTGGTATAGAGCACCTGCTCGACAGAAAGCCGAAGGCTTTGTCAGGCGGTCAGAGACAGCGTGTCGCATTGGGCCGCGCTATCGTTCGTAATCCTAAGGTATTCTTGATGGATGAGCCTCTCTCCAACTTGGACGCAAAGCTCAGAGTTCAGATGAGAACCGAGATCGGTAAACTCCATAAGAAACTGCAGACGACGTTCATCTACGTTACGCACGACCAGACGGAAGCTATGACGATGGGTACCAGAATCGTTGTTATGAAAGACGGTATCATCC
This sequence comes from Clostridiales bacterium, assembly GCA_019419865.1. Classification (GTDB taxonomy): domain Bacteria; phylum Bacillota; class Clostridia; order Monoglobales; family Monoglobaceae; genus Roslinia. The sequence continues at coordinate 110,506 of JAHZIG010000009.1, forward strand.
AGCAGGTCGACACCCCGACAAATCTTTACAACTATCCATGTAACATGTTCGTTGCAGGATTTATCGGTTCGCCTCAGATGAACTTCATCAACGTTACGGTAGATTGCAAGAGCGACGGCACATATCTTAAGTCCGGTTCGTTCTCGATCAAACTGCCCGAAGGCAAAGGCAGCCGCGCTGAGATCAAGGCGTACAACGGCAAGGAAGTTATCATGGGTATCAGACCCGAGGACATTTACGACGACCAGGCGTTTATTTCGACGGCTAAGGGCTGCACGACCAGCGTAGATATTCAGCTCGTTGAGATGATGGGCGCTGAGACGTATCTGTACTTCAAGGTCGGCGATATCGACTTCACAGCAAGAGTTAATCCGCGTTCGACCGCTAAACACGGCGATCATATCGAGATCGGACTGGACGCTAACAAGATTCATCTCTTTGATAAAGATACGGAAAAAATAATTACCCACTAATAACATTTAGCCGCCGGCGGTTTAGACTGTCGGCGGTTTTTTATTTTCGCTGTGCGGAACCAGTTTAGAAATACTTCTGTAATATCGACTTGATAGCGGCCGAAACAGTAAAAAGCTCTTCCCAAATCGACCGAGCCGTGATCTTGGGGATCGGCTTGCTCGAACAGGGCGGTATCGCGATACGGGCGCCCGGTCGGATTTATTTGGCGCCGATAAATATAAGGGTTGTAATATCCGCGGATTAATGTTATAATTCATGATTATAAGCAAAACTAACGAACTCGCGGCTCCGGCGTTTTTTAGCAATAGCCGCCGAGAACGTTTAAGAAGAATAAGATCGGAGAATAATTATGAGAGCTTTAGGAATAGATCTTGGCGATTCGCGTACCGGTTACGCCGTATCAGACGAGCTGGGCTTCGGCGTTTCCACCCTGCCTCAGCTTAACGAAAAAGGACTTCATAAAATAGCGGAACATTCAGTCCGCGTCGCGGAGGAATATAACGTATCTCAAATAGTTCTCGGCTATCCCAAGAACATGAACGGGAGCGTCGGGCCGAGAGGCGAAAAGACCGAGATATTCAAAAAACTCCTTGAAGAACTCACGGATATCCCTGTTCTGCTCTGGGACGAGCGGCTCACTACCGTCTCGGCGCACAATCTGATGAACGTCACAAACGTTCGCGGCAAAAAACGCAAAAACAGCGTAGACAGCGTCTCAGCCGCGTATATACTCCAGTCTTACCTGGACAGTAAGCGCTGACGGCGTATTTGAAAAATTATTATGAACCAAATATATAATTTACCGCAGCGATCGCGCCATGAGAGCGGCGGCGCGAATATAGTCGGTTTTTATTAAAATCTAAAATAAGAACTTATAAAACGGAGGTCTTTAAAATGAGTAATTCGGATAATAACAATCAACACTTGATCGATCTGATCGACGAAGACGGGAATACCGTTACCTTTGAGCACCTCGACACCGTCAAGGTCGGCGGAGGCGAATATATAATCTGCATACCGTTCGACGACGACGAAGAAGAAGTCACTGAGATAGCTATATTTAAGATCGACAAGGATAAAAACAGCGAGGATTGCCTGTCTCAAGTCACTGACGACGAGCTCGCCTCCCGCATATACGACGAATTTAAACGCCGTAATCTGGACAAATTTGATTTTGAGGATTAATTTTCTTTATAATATAACTTAAAACCGGGGCGGAATCGTTTTTCCGCCCCGGATATTTTTTACCTTAAACCGCCCAAAGCGGAGTTTTCTATTATTCGACTATTATTCCGCGGCGATCTTGGCGTCGCGCTCGAGTTTGCTAAAATAACAGCCGCAATAATCCTGTCTGTATAGGCCGTACTCGTTCGACAACTGAATAGATATCTTATAGCCGTTCTTCTTTTTGAAATCGGCCGGCAAATGTTTAACTCCGTATTCCGCCGCCATAGCTTCTCCTATTTCATTGAGCTTTGGGGCGTTTTTATAGGGGCTTATGCTGAGCGTCGTTCCAAAATAATCAAACCCTCGCTCCTTGGCGACCGCGGCCGTCTTCCTAAGCCGCAGTTCATAGCATTTAAAGCATCTTTCTCCGCCCTCCGGCTCTTTCTCGAGCCCTTTGGCAATATCCAAAAACTCTTTCGGCTCCCCGTAGCAGTCTATATACTTGACCGGATTTTTGATCCCGGCATATTTTTCGTTGAAAGCCGAAATAAACCTTAGCTGCTCCGCCTTGCGCTTTTGGTACTCGGCGTCCTCGGTTATGTTGGGATTATAATATAAAACGCTTATATCGAAATAATCGCTCAAATAAGACAAAACATAGCTGCTGCAAGGCGCGCAGCAGCTATGCAATAATAAGGAGGGAGAAAAAAACTGTTTTTCATTTTCTATTTTTATCTCATCTATAATTTTATCCAATAATTTTTGGTAATTAACTTTGTTCATAATTATTTTATCCGACTGTCATTGTAACTTATTTCTATAGGCTATTCATATGCGTTGACGCTGAACTGTTGTCTGTATATATCAGCCATCTGTTCGGTCATTTCTCCGCTTTCAACCAAAGCCGTAAGAGTTTCTTCCATGTTATTATATAATATACTTTGGAATTCGTCAAGCTTTCCGAAGTAATCCGCCACAGCCCAAGGGGATATTCCGCACATTATCATGTCCTCGATATCCGACTGCGGCGCGCCGGTTATTAACGATATCAATAATACAACGTTACCGCTGCCGACCTCGCACAACATCAACATTCGCCTCCTTTCCGTCTCCGCCGAAAAGCTCTAAACCCTAAAGTAACACACACGCTTAAACTCTCCGCTTACGGCGTTATTTTATATCAGTATAAAATATCTTATGTCGATGCGAAAACACAACCATTTAACGTTATGCTTGAAATCATACTAATATTCCTACTATGTAAACCGCCGACTGTATTAGATCGATCTAAACATTATCCTCAGCGTTTTTTGTTTACAGGCTTAGTATAGCGCCTTTTTATTAATAATCAATGAACACGCTATTAATTATAATTGAATTATTATTAAAATTTCTAATTTTTAAAAAAACTCTTGCATAATCCGTATTTTTGTGCTATAATATCAAAGTTGTAAGTTACGCGCCCGTAGCTCAGCTGGATAGAGTGAACGGCTACGAACCGTTAGGTCGGGGGTTCGAATCCCTCCGGGCGCGCCAGTTAAATCAATATATTTGTCGCCTTAACTTTTATACATCGACGGCAAACAATTAAATCACGATATTTAAAAAGACGAGGTTTTGGTATAATCCCCTTAGAGTAGACACATGAAATAACAAAAACATTCATGTTC